>CAITMU010000030.1 GCA_903893565.1 uncultured beta proteobacterium
GGCAGGATAGTCGTAGGGGAAAAGATATTCCACGCCTTTGAAGCCCGCGCTGGCAGCTTTTTGAAAGCGTTCTGGGAAAGGCGCTTCGTTGTAAAGTAGCGTCAGGTTGGCACAAAAACGAGGCATGCATAAGCTCCAGAAAAAAATGTTTAGAGTAAGGCGTGGATGAATAAAATGATGCGTCCCAGCACACTCGCAAGTTTTACTCGGGCAAAATATTAGCGGCTGCCACCACCTGGGCCCATTTGGCGGAGTCGGATTTAATTAATGCCGCAAAGGCTTCAGGACCTAACACACTTAATTCTGCACCATGAGATTGAAGAAAGTTTTGAAGGTCTTCTGTTTTACTGATTTGGGTGATGACTTTATAAAGTTTCTCGATAATGGGGCGCGGGGTTTTGGCTGGAGCCGCAATGCCAGACCAGGAATTGACTTCAAAGCCTTTGAGTCCTTGTTCATTGACGGTGGGTATTTCAGGCATCTGTGTTGAGCGTTTCAGGGACGCCATGGCGATGGGGCGAAGCCGACCTGACTTGACCAGGGATGCCACCGCGGTTAGTCCTGTACAAAACATCTGCATTTGACCGGATAGAACATCAGTGGTGGCCACACCCGCACCTTTGTAGGGGACATGAACCATGTGGATATCGGCCATGGTGTTGAGTAATTCCCCGCATAGATGAGGTGAACTCCCGATGCCTGAAGAGGCGAAATTGATACCGCCGGGTTTCGCTTTAGCTAAGGCAATGAGTTCTTTGACGTTGGTAACGCCTAAACCATTGTTGACCACCATGATGTAGGGCACATTGGCGATGCGAGCCACGGGCGTAAAATCACGAATCGCGTCATAGCCTATTTTTTTGTACACATGGGTTGAAACCGTTAACGGTCCTGCAATGGCAACGAGGAGGGTATAGCCATCGGGTGGCGCTTTGGCGACTAACTCAGAGCCGGTGGTGCCGGCAGCACCGGGTCGATTATCGACCACCACTTGTTGACCTAGCGCTTGGGTGAGTCTTTGTGCTACCCCCCTGCCAATAATGTCATTAGTACTGGATCCAGGAGAAAAGGGCATGATTAAGCGGATGGGTCGATTGGGATAATTTTCCGCTTGCGTTGAGGTTACAAAAACAGCGCCAAGGACAAGTAGTAGGGGAGAAAAAAAGGGAGAATTTTTCAAGAAAGGGATCCGAAGAAGAAGTAAAGGCCTGCATCGCACGAAATGTCAGAATAGGGATTATCCTGCTTTTTGAATCTCGATAGAAGTTAAAAAAAGGACGGTTAATCTAAAAATGCTCGTTAGGCCCGATACGTTTTAACCGCTGGAATGCGCGGGGTGTCTTCTCCAGAACTCAGAACAGATTCGGTCATGGGTATAATAGTAGGATGATGAATGACAGAAACCAAAAAACCGTGAGAGGTATATTGCTCGCAGCCGGACAAGCGCGGCGTTTTGGTGGTGGCAAATTACTTCATTGTATTGATGGAATTCCGATTGCAGTCAAAGCGGCTCGCGCGATGCTGGCGGCGGGTCTATCGGTGACGGCGGTGGTGAGGGTGCCACAGGGCCCTTTAAACGAGTGGTTTGCTGCAGAGGGTGTGCAAGTGAGTTTTTGTCCTAAAGCGGATGAGGGGATGGGCTATAGTCTTGCGCATGGGGTAGCGCAGTGTGGGCAGGCCCAGGGTTGGGTGGTATGTTTAGCCGATATGCCCTATATTCATTGGCAAACGATTGTTAAAGTACGCGAAGCGGTGGAGTTAGGCGCTTTGATTGCAGCGCCAGTGTTTGAGGGCAAGCGAGCGCATCCCGTGGGTTTTGGTGGTAGTTTATACGACGAGTTGATTGCGTTGAAGGGTGATGAAGGGGCGCGTTCGGTGATACAGCGCTATCGGGATAAGGCTCAGTGGATTCAAACGCAGGATGCTGGGGTAATGGCCGATATTGATGTGCCTGCTGATCTTCAAAATCCAGGGTTAAAGGTAAAGGAATGAAACCTGGGGCTACGGTTAGGTATCCCGGAAAGATTTTTTAAAGGGGACTTTCTTTACCCATTGGAGCGCGCTTGTAGTGGCTTAGGGGGGCTATAATAGCCCATCGTTTTTGTTGATTGAATGGGAAAATTAAAATGCGCTTTGAAGGTACTGAAAATTATGTTGCCACGGATGACTTGATGATGGCCGTGAATGCGGCCATTACATTGGAGCGCCCCTTGTTGATTAAAGGCGAGCCCGGTACGGGAAAAACTATGCTCGCCTTGGAAGTGGCGAAAGCCTTAAAGCGCCCTCTTTATGAGTGGCATATTAAATCGACCACCAAAGCACAGCACGGACTTTACGAATACGATGCTGTGTCTCGACTACGCGACTCTCAGCTCGGAGACCCTCGAGTTAAGGATATTTCCAATTACATTGTGCAGGGTATGTTGTGGAAAGCTTTTGAGTCGGCTGAGCCTGCCGTGTTGTTGATTGATGAAGTGGATAAGGCCGATATTGAGTTTCCTAATGACTTGCTCCGGGAGATTGATCGGATGGAGTTTTATGTGTATGAAACTCAGCAACTCATTAAGGCCACTCAGCGTCCTCTGGTCATTATCACCAGTAATAATGAAAAAGAGTTGCCCGATGCTTTTTTACGGCGATGTTTTTTTCACTATATTCGTTTTCCTGATCACGAGACGATGACCGAGATTGTGAAGGTGCACTTTCCTGATTTGAAGAAAAACTTATTAAGCCAGGCTTTGAATGCTTTTTTTGAGATCCGGGACGTGCCCGGTTTAAAGAAAAAACCATCGACCTCCGAGTTGCTGGATTGGTTAAAACTGTTGGTGGCAGAAGATATCCCTGCGGAGACCTTACATAGCCAGGACCAACATAAAATTATCCCTCCGTTGCATGGGGCATTACTGAAAAACGAACAGGACGTGCATTTGTTTGAGCGATTGGTCTTCATGACGCGCAAAAAATAACGTCACGAAGGCAAGAGCGCTCTGCACGGAGGCGGAGGGAAGTAATGCCCTCTACGGGGACTTTGGTTCAGTGCTAAGGCTCATGCCAGGGCGACCAGGGCGACCAGAGCGACCAGGGCGTGCCAGATGATTTATTTTATTTGAGTCGCACCAATTAAAGGGTTTTTCATCGATGTGACGTCTGCCATATCCCAGCGACCGGCAGCATTTTTTAGCAAGACACCGGTGGCGATTAATTGACGGTTACGAACCGAGATGAGCGTATTTTCGGCACTCAAGGCGGTGGTTTGAGCGCTCACTACATTCAGATAGCTAACCGTACCGGCTTTGTATTGGTCGGTCGTGACTTGTAGTGTTTTTCTTGCAGCCTCTAGGGACTCGCTTTGGATTTTGACTGCCTCACGTAAGTGGGATAAGGCCATTAGATTGTCTTCGATTTCCTGAAAAGCGTTCAATACGGTTTGTCGGTAAGTGGCGGTGACTTGAGCTAAATTACCCATGGCCTGGGCCTTTACCCCTTGGTAGGCGAGTGGATTTAATCCGGTGATAGCAAAGGCGGGGCCGTAGGACCAAAATTGGTGGGCTGAGTTAACGATAGTAGAAAAGAAATTGCCTCGCCAGCCTCCGGTACCGGTGAGTGTGATGTTGGGGAAGAAGGCGGCAGTTGCAACACCGATGGCCGCGTTAGCAGCCGCTACTGAGCGCTCTGCTGAGGCAATATCGGGACGCCTTTGTAAAATGGAGGAGGGGATTATTAAGGGTACATCGGGTGCATTGGGCAATGAATAGGCCTTTGCCAAATGAAAGTCTCCCGGTATTTTGCCTAACAATACAGCGATTGCGTGTTCATATTGGGAGCGCAAAATCTCCTGGTCCAGTAATTGGGCTTGACTGGTTTTTAACTGACTTTTGGCGGCAGAAACATCGCTGGAGACGGAGACTCCGGCAGCGTAGCGACTTTCGGTGAGCTGTAAAAATTTGCTGTTTTCTTCGACAGCCCTTTGGAGTGCCTTGCCAGTGAGTTCGGCGCTACGAAGAGCGAAATAGGTTTGCGCTAAACTAATTTGTAGTGACAGGCGAGCCGCAAAAAGATCATCCCGATTCACTTGAAGCTGGGCCCGCGACTGGTTGACCGTGCTCGAGAGGCGGCCCCACAAGTCAGCATCCCAACTAATACTTGAGGACAGGGTATAGGTGTTAACGGTTCCCGCGTTGACCGAGTTAATGCCGTTGCTATTGGTGGTCTGAGCGTTGTGGGCGCGGGTGTCGCCCACACTCATGCCAAAGGAGGGGAAAAGGGAGGCTGAATTGGTATCCAGTACTCCTTTGGCGGTGAGAAGCTTGGCGATGGCCACTTTAAGTGTCTGGTTGTTGACATCAATTTGAGGTTCTAGCTCATCTAATACGGGATCTTTAAATAGTTGCCACCACGCATCGGTCACGTCCACCGCTTGGGGTTGAGCGACCTGCCATAAATCGGTACTAAAGCGGGCTGGGACTTCGATTTCAGGTTTTTTGTAAGTCGGTTCTAATGAGCAAGCATTCAGAATGAGCAATGCAAAAAGCAGAGCTAATTTTTGTAAGGACATAATGGATAGTGGGGAATGTGATCCACGAATCATGGGGTAAACCCTAAAAGAGTAAATGCAAAAAACAGGCTGGTAGAGGAGGGATTGAGACCAGGGAAATGATTGAGATTATCCCGTATCAAAATCGTGTTGCTCGCACCGGTATTAAAATCAGAGGTTAGCATGGATTGTGTCACAGCATTACGGGCTAAAAGTATGGAAGAGCAGGGTTAATGGTAACGGATAGCCCACGTCTTAAAAGCGACTAAAAAATCACACAAAGAGGAGCAGAAGATAACATAAATTTAAGGTGTTTTTATGAACTGGGGCAGACTAACTTTTAGACAGATCCTCATCTCAGAAAAAAAGTGCCCCGCCCACTTCAAAGCCCTTGATTGTACGGTCTAAGGGGAAATGTGTGTGTGGGGGGGCTGCCTGGAAGGGTTCAGGCGGGGTTCATTGAGGGGAAGAGTGCAGAGCGTTGCTCACTTTTTAAGCTTTCCCCCCTTAGTTTTAAAAATGTCGATGAAAGGGCTTATGCGGATGGCGAAATTCAATTTCTCTTCTGTCATAATAGCCTAACCGATTCGGGTTTACGCTTATTGCAGGGTTGTAATAGCGTGAGTTCCAATAGGCATTTTCAGGCGTGATATAGACAGGCGTTGGGTAAGTAAAAACGGTTGGAGGATAGGCTAGGACTGTTGGAGAAGGGGCTAAATAGGCTGCAGGTGGGGGAGCAAGATAGGTGCTTACTGTGCTTACTGTGCTTATCGACCTTCTCGTCGGATCGATGAAGATGGGCCTCGGCGCTACGGTTAGGTGGTGAGGCGCGTGATGAAACGCAGTTGCGCTTGGCCCTGCGCTCGGAGTCCATATGGGATGGCAATACGCGCTTAGACTTGCCATCAATGTGACGCTGACCAAAGCGCTTCGGGTAGTGATTTTGATAAGGCTAGAGGTTGGACGCATGATTTTTTCCTTTTTTGCTGTAAAGTAGATGTAACAATCGATGGTCTTTGTAAAATCTAAATTCCTTTTTTTAAAAAATCCTTACAATACCAATAACGCATTAATCTTGTATTAGAAGACGTAAAATTTGTAACTTAATGTTTCTGACTTTTTCGAGCTTGAATCTATGTTGATTGAATTTTTTTTAAAATTAAAGCAAGGGGGCGTGCCAGTCTCCATTAAGGAGTTTTTGGTTCTTTTACAAGGACTTGAAAAGCAATTGATTTTCGGCAGTGTGGAGGATTTTTACCATCTGGCAAGAACTTGTCTGGTAAAGGATGAGAAGTACTTTGATCGTTACGATAGAGTATTTTCCGCCTACTTTAAGGGCATTGTGGATGCGGATGCGATTCAAGCGCAGATACCGGAAGAGTGGTTGCGTAAATTGGCTGAACGTCATCTAAGCGAAGAGGAAAAAAAACTCATCGAATCGTTAGGGGGTTGGGAGAAGTTGATGCAAACCCTTAAAGATCGATTGGCTGAGCAAAAGGAGCGCCATCAAGGCGGTAGCAAGTGGATCGGTACGGCGGGCACGAGTCCTTTTGGTGCTTATGGATATAACCCTGAAGGGGTGCGCATCGGTCAGCAGGAATCACGTCACCGGCGCGCGGTGAAGGTATGGGATCAGCGAGAATATAAAAATCTGGATGATGGGGTGGAGTTGGGTACTCGCAATGTGAAGGTGGCCCTACGTAAATTACGTAAATTTGCTCGTACGGGCTCGCCCACGGAGCTTGATATGGAAGACACCATTCGATCGACCGCTAAGAATGCCGGCTGGTTGGATTTAAAAATGGTGCCCGAGCGGCATAATGCGGTGAAGGTTTTACTCTTTTTTGATATTGGTGGTTCGATGGACGACCATATTCGGGTGTGTGAGCAGTTGTTTTCTGCGACACGCACAGAGTTTAAGCATTTGGAGTATTTTTACTTTCACAATTTTCTTTATGAGCGCGTCTGGAAAGATAATCGACGCCGCCATACTGAGAAGGTGATGATGTGGGATATTTTGCATAAATATGCGCATGACTATAAGGTGATTTTTGTTGGTGATGCGACGATGAGTCCTTATGAGATCACTTTTCCCGGAGGTAGTGTTGAGCATACCAATGAGGAGCCCGGTGCTCTATGGTTGCAACGGGTACTGAATGTATATTCCAATGCGATTTGGATTAACCCTCAAGCGCCATCGTTATGGGATTATCATGAGTCGATACGCATGGTGCGTGATTTGATGTCTGAGCGAATGTTCCCCTTGACCTTGGACGGATTAGACCGAGGAATGCGCTTATTAAGTAAAACACAGTCAACGGGCGCTTAATGCCGATTAACGCCAAGCGCTTGAGGGTCGTCTTTCTGCC
The DNA here is from genome assembly GCA_903893565.1 of uncultured beta proteobacterium. Taxonomy (GTDB): domain Bacteria; phylum Pseudomonadota; class Gammaproteobacteria; order Burkholderiales; family SG8-41; genus UBA5216. The sequence continues at coordinate 6,904 of CAITMU010000030.1, forward strand.
GGGATGATTTTATCTTGCGTTTTAGCTTTTGAGGGCGGGTGGGCAAACTCGCAGTGCTTCTTCCATGTTGCTTATACCGGCGTTAATTTTCATGGCGCCGGCGATTCTTAGGGGTTGTAGGCCTTCCTTAAAAGCGCTTTGTCGAAACGATTCGATATCCATCTCGGTTTTAATTAATTTTTTTAAAGCAGGGGTTAGTAATAATGTCTCGTAAATTCCGATGCGACCCAGATATCCGCTCATACGACATTTTAAACACCCTGTGGGTGCAAAGGGCTGACCTTGGGCCAGTGTCATGGGCCAGCCTTGGGTTAGTTTTTGCCAGTCGGAGGGGTCCGGATCACAAGCGATTTTGCAATGAGGGCAAAGCGTGCGGATGAGTCGCTGCGCCATGACGCCTAAAAGGGTTGATTGAAGTAAGTAGGCAGGGATGCCTAAATCGATGAGTCGTGCAATGGCAGAGGGCGCATCGTTGGTATGAAGGGTAGAGAGCACAAGGTGGCCTGTTAAAGCCGCTTGCAGGGCCATCTCGGCGGTCTCTTGATCGCGAATTTCTCCCACCATGAGGATGTCGGGATCTTGACGCATGAGGGTTCTGATGCCATTGGCAAAATTCACATTCACTAAGGGGTTCACTTGCATTTGATTGAAGCGGGGTTCAATCATCTCGATGGGGTCCTCTAGGGTGCAAACATTGATTTGTGGGGTCGCTAAGTCCTTGAGGGTTGAGTACAGGGTGGTTGTTTTGCCAGAACCGGTGGGGCCTGTGACGAGAATAAGGCCATTGGGTTCACTCACCATTTGCTGCCAAAGGGTTTTATCGTGGTTTTCAAAGCCTAGATCGCTGTAGCTTTTAATGAGTTTCTTGGGGTCAAAGACGCGCATTACCATTTTTTCGCCAAAAGCCGTGGGCATGGTCGATAGACGGAGTTCCACCTCTCGGCCATCGGCGGATACGGTTTTAATTCGACCATCTTGTGGGCGGCGTTTTTCTACCATATCCATACGGCCCATGATTTTGATTCGCGAAGTCATAGCGGTCATAACCGAGATGGGAATGTGATAGACCTCGTGTAAGAGGCCATCGATACGAAATCGTATATGACCCGTTTCCCGACGAGGTTCTAGGTGAATGTCGCTGGCGCGTTGGTCGAAGGCGTAGGTGAAAAGCCAGTCGCAAATTCGCGCAATATGCTGGTCGTTGGCCTCAGAGGGCCCGTTACGGCCTAATTGCATGAGTTGCTCAAAATTGGCAATACCGTTTGGACTGGTTTTGTTGTTTTCGCTAGCACTTTTAACGGATTGGGCTAGGCTATAAAACTCGGCTATGTAGAGGTCGATATCGGTGGGGTTGGCAACGACTCTATGGATATCCTGACGTAGGAATTGTTTGAGCTGAATTTCCCATTCGCGGATGAACGGTTGGGCTGTAGCAATGATGACTTCACTGGGTTTGATTTGCAGGGGGAGGATTTTGTAGCGTTCGGCAAAGGCGGCCGACATGACTTTATTGATGGCCGGTATATCGATTTTAAAAGGATCGATGTGGTGGTAATCCAGTCCGCTGTGTTGGGCTAGCCACTGGGTCAAGGTTTCAATATCTAAAATTTGGTGAGGATGTTTAAGATCCGGCCATTTTTGCTCTGCAAGGGCGACTAAGGGGTGTTGGTGGGTTGATTTTGCTGGTAACTTTTTTAGCCAATGTTTGACTGTGTCTGCCTCCAGCCGGCCCTCCTCGATCAAGGATTCGGTGATCGGAATAAGACTGAGTGGGTGGTCTAGGGTGGGGTTGGTTTTCACGGCATTATAGTTAATAAAAATTAACTATTGTAACCATTCTCATAAAGAATGTTACGGTGTATTGCTGTGATATCGATAGAACTCTTTTTTTGCGGATGGTGACGCAAACTCATTTTTCGCACCAAAATAAACAAAAAATTTATCAGCCGCACCTAAACGGTGCTATTTTCATTAGGCTACGTTTTAAATTTTCATTTAAAACAACAACTTATTTTTATTGGTTTTCTGGAATGATTTTTGCTTTATTTTGGTGCAAATTAAATCAAAAAGGGTGCGTAAAATGGGGGCTTTTGAGTTCAGTAGTAATACATTGTTTATTTTGTTGGGCGCGATCATGGTTTTGGCGATGCACTCTGGTTTTGCTTTTCTTGAGCTCGGTACGGTGCGAGCTAAAAACCAAGTGAACGCCTTAGTTAAAATTCTTTGTGATTTTGCCGTCTCCACATTGGCTTATTTTGTGGTGGGTTACTCGGTGGCCTATGGCGTGAATTTTATGGTGGGGGCCGAGCAGTTGGTTGCTAAAAGTGGTTTTGAGCTCACCCGTTTTTTCTTTTTACTCACTTTTGCTGCTGCCGTGCCTGCTATTATTTCGGGCGGTATTGCTGAGCGATCAAAATTCAATACGCAGCTCTTAGCGACGGCATTGATTGTGGGTGGGCTTTATCCCTTTTTTGAAGGGATCGCTTGGAATGATCGCTACGGCATACAGGCCTGGATTGAAACCTCCATGGGGGCAAAATTTCATGATTTCGCAGGCTCGGTAGTCGTACATGCCTTTGGTGGATGGATAGCCTTGGTCGCGGTGTTGTTGTTGGGTTCTCGCCACGGTCGTTATCCCAAGTCAGGCGGTGTTTGTGCGCATGCCCCCTCGAGCATTCCCTTTCTAGCCCTGGGGGCATGGATATTGTCTGTGGGTTGGTTTGGTTTTAATGTGATGTCGGCGCAAACGTTAGATAAAATTTCAGGTCTCGTTGCGGTTAATTCCTTAATGGCTATGTCCGGAGGTACGGTAGCCGCTTTATGGCTGGGTCGCAATGATCCGGGGTTTGTCCATAATGGTCCTCTAGCCGGTCTTGTCGCCGTTTGTGCTGGCTCGGATGTGATGCATCCATTGGGCGCTTTAGTGACCGGTTTGATAGCAGGCGCACTTTTTGTTTTTATGTTTACCTTAACCCAAAATAAATGGAAGATCGATGACGTGCTGGGAGTATGGCCTTTACATGGTTTGTGCGGGGCTTGGGGGGGGATTGCTTGCGGTATTTTTGGCTTAAAAAGTTTAGGTGGGTTGGGTGGCGTGAGCTTGAATGCGCAACTATTTGGCACCGCCCTTGGGGTCGCCATCGCACTCATCGGTGGGTTCTTGATTTATGGATTGATCAAGATTTTATGGGGTATTCGGTTAACAGAAGAGGAAGAATTTGATGGCTCAGATCTGAGCATTCATAAAATTAGTGCTTCCTCAGACCATAACGGCTGGTAAATCTCAGTAAACTCAGTAAAACGAGAAGCCAGCAATAAAGGTAAAGCGCGCAGGGGGCTGTGAGACCCCTGCGTTTTTTTAATAGTGAATTGTGCCACTCATCGCTATTTGACCTTGTGCGCCAGCCGTCCAGACTTGAACCGTTTTGCCATCTGCTGAAGGAATGCCTCCAACCGTGAGGGTTTGGTTATGAAAAATCGGACTGACAGCACGGTACTCGAGTTTTTTGACATGCTGAGTGCCATGATTGCGATGCAATTCTAATAATAGCGTGGTTTGCAAAGGACCATGCACCACTAAGCCTGGATAACCCTCTTCAGAACGACAGTAGTCAAGATCGTAGTGAATGCGGTGAGAGTTAAAGGTCAGTGCTGAATAACGAAACAACATCGCCTCATTCGGAGTCATAGACTGTTGCCACGTGGGCTGAGTGGGAGCGGGTTTGGCTGGAGCAGAGGGCGCGCCCGGTTTGGCTGCTTCACGGTAGACGATGTCATGCTCTTCGACCACCCGAGCTTGGTTATTTCCACTGATGGTATGGCGAACGGTCACGAATACCAAGTCACCACTTTTCCCCGACTTGGGCTCAACGTTGAGAATTTCTGACACCCGCGTGAGGTTTTCTCCAATAAGGATGGGTTGCAAAAACTCGATGCGTCCACCCGCCCACATACGGCGCGGTAGAGAAACGGGGGGTAAAAAACCGCCCCGTTTAGGGTGTCCATCATGAGCGAGTTCATCGGCTGTTGCAGTTTCTAAAAAATATAGCCAATGCCAGCCTAGGGGAATTGCTTGCCCGAGTTTGGGTTCGGGCTCTTGACGGTTGAGTGTGGCATTAAGCGCTGCAATAGGCCATGCGGTGGCTAGATCGTGATGGGTTTGTTGGCGTCCGACCCATTGGCGTAAATGTTCGAGGGATTCGCTCATTCGGTGTTTCCTAGATAAGGGTTGTTATTTTTTACTTTTATTTTTACTGTAAAAGGCTTTTTCCACTGTTTCGCGTTCGATACGGTAATGCTCTTCTAAACCGATCATCGTTTCGATATCCTTACGCGCAGTGATCCATTCGTCTTGGGTCATACCGGTGTAGTCACCCGTTTTTTTGACTTCTAGTAAGGCTTTGCGCATAAAGTGAAATTGCACGCCAATGGCTAATGTGGCATCGATACACCCAGCATAGCCCATGTCTTTGAGTTGCCCATAGGAATAGAGGGGACGTTTGTCACGATTGCCTCGGCTTTGCACGTAGATCATGGGCATTTTGCAAAGGGTGGGTGTTTTAACGGTTTCTGAATGGCTTCTAGGAAAGATTAATCCCATGTCAGCACCAAGATCTTTGGCCAGGAGCATTCTTTTTACTGCTTCTTTAAAACCTTGTTCGCGGCAGGCATCGGAACGCGCGATGATGACAAAGTCTGGGTCCGTTTCGTCGCGTTGAACGCAGGCCAATTTAATCTTGTCCCGATACTCGGTAATGGGGATGTTATGGGCTACATAGGTGTGATAGTGGGCGCGCTTTGGAAAGAGTTGGTCTTCGATGTGAACGCCAGCAATCCCTGCACGAATACATTCCCGTATGGTGCGCATGGTGTGTAAGGGCTCTCCCCAACCCGCGCCAGCATCCATCACCAAGGGAATGTTTAATCCATTGGCTACATCACTGGCGACCCGGATTTGTTCGGTCATGGTCAGTTGTGGCTCACTGATCGCAGTGCTGCCGCCTGTGACAAATCCACCGACATAAAGACTTTTAAAACCAAGACTTTGAATCAGTCGCCCCGTTACCGCATCGTAGGCCGTGGGTAGTTCGAGAAATTTACCACTTTTGACAAGCTTGCGAAGGACAGTGGTCATTCGTAGCATAGTTAGTTTTCCTTGTATTTTTGTAGGGAGGATTAAACGATTAAACCCGCTAACCGGTATTTTACTTCGCTTTTGTTCTGATCAAAAGCGATGTATTGAAGAGGGCACTGAGGGGGAGTGGTTTGGAAGGGGGAGAGGCGCCGAGTGGGCTTTTGTTGCCCAGCGCCTATCAGCGGCACTGGAAAAAGTATTATTAAGGCACTGTAAGAGAGATTTTTTACATTGGATTTTGGGCAGTGGAGCTTACGCTCATCAACTCCTCAATCAACCAGTCACCATCAAAGTTACAAGGCCCCCTGCGGCATCCAGCCAATAGCCGCCAGTTGGAGCGCGTTTCACTGCGGATTAATTCCTGTGTGTGAAGCTCATACCAAAGCCTTACTTGAATACGAGTCTCAGATTTAAAATCGCCTGAATCGCCTGGGTAAATAATGAGTTGTATTTTTTGTGTCAGAAAGCTTCCCGCGGGTACCGTGATGCGCTCTTCGCCCATCGTTTGGCCGTCAACACGAACGATACGATAATGCTCATCTCCAGCCCGATGGGCTTTTATTTTTTCAGACCATCGGGACTCTTTTTCTGCGAGAGACGGATGCACGCGAAGGTAAGGGCTGAATGCATAAGGCACACTCAAGCCATGAGTATCCAAGGGGTGAGTGACCCATTGACCATCGAGGGTTTGAATTTCGGTGGAGTCAATTCTCTTATCGCCATTGAGGGTTGAGAATTGAACGGACCAGTGCATTTGGGTGGGGGTGATGGTTTTTTGTTTTTTTATGAAGCCTAGACGCTCTTGGTTAAAGCCGTTAAGGCGAACATAAAGCGATGTGTTCAAATGCTCATGGCCAGCGGCCCTATCCAAGGCAAGCCCCAAGGGGGTTTCAAATATTGAGAAAAAAACACAGAACAATAAAATAACAAAACGCGCGACACCGCGGTAAGAAGGGGGAGAACGCTTTTTTGTTTGATTTAAAAGCATGTCTTTTTAGATGGAAGGTAGAAAGCAGAGGGCACACTTTGAGTTCAATGGTAATTTTGTCTTCTAGACTAGGGTAGGAAAAGGCAATTGCCTGATTCGCTTACCACTGAGCTTAGCGATGGCATTAGCCAATGCAGGCGCTAACGGAGGAAGGCCTGGTTCTCCCATGCCCGTGGGTGGGTCTTGTGATTCAACGATATGCACTTCGACTTTGGGCATATCTTTCATACGGGCAACGGTATAGCGGTCAAAATTGCTCTGTTCAACCACCCCTTCTTTTAAGGTAATGGCTGAACCTGGCATGGTCGTGCTGAGGGCCATGACAATAGCCCCTTCGACTTGGGCTTCAATGGTCAAGGGGTTAATGGCACGATTGCAATGTACGCCAGCGGTAACCTGATGCAATCGAGGTTTGCCATTTTCGATCGAGGCTTGTACGACATAGGCCACCACGGATTGAAAAGACTCGTGTAAAGCCACACCGAAGGCGTGGCCATAGGGTAGTTTTTTTTGTCCATAGCCTGATTTTTTTACAGCGATATCTAGCGCAGCAACATGCCTTGGATGGCGATCGCCTAAGAGTTTTTTTCGGTAGGTGACGGGATCTATTTTGGCAAGACTGGCCACCTCGTCGATGAGCGTTTCCATCACGTAAGCGGTATGAGTGGAGCCGACTGAGCGCCACCACAAGACCGGTACATTGGCTTTGACAGGATGGGCCGATATTTCAAAAGCAATGTCATAGGGCTCACGTAAACCTTCAATCAAGGTGGAATCGATCCCATCCTTGACTAAGAATGCTTCAAAAGGACTTCCTGCCGCAATCGATTGACCAACCACCGTATGTTTCCAAGCCAGAATATCCCCTTTTGCATTGAGCCCGATTTCTGCACGATGAACCATGCTAGGCCGGTAGTAACCGCCTTTGATATCGTCTTCGCGGGTCCAGATGACTTTTAGCGCTTCAGTGTGTCCTTTTTGTTTGAACGTTTTTGCTACTTCGACAGCCTCAAGGATGTAGTCAGAGGTGATGGAGGCGCGGCGACCAAATCCTCCCCCTGACATCAAGGTGTTTAGGCTCACTTGTTCTGTTTTAAGTCCTGTGGTGCGCGCTATGGCGGCTTGGTCAATGGTTTGCATTTGCGAGCCCGTCCAAACATGGCACTCAGTATCCTTTAGCTCAACAGTACAGTTTAATGGCTCCATGGGCGCATGGGCGAGATAAGGGAAGCTGTATTCAGCAATCATTTTTTGACTGGATTTATTAAGCGCGGACATATCATCTTTGCGAGCGATGAGCCCCGTTTTTTTAGCCAGTTCCTTGTATTGCTTTAACTGCTCATGAGAGCTCACTTTTTCCAAGCCACGGCTATCCCATTGAATAGTTAACGCGTCACGCCCCCGCTTGGCTTGCCAGAATGATTGCGCCACAACGGCTACACCCCGACCGCCTCGATCTGTATTTATTTCAAAGACCTCAATCACCCCCGGCACTGCACGCGCGCGAACAAAGTCACTACGGGCGATCTTGCCGCCAAACACGGGTGGACGTGCCACCAATACGGTTTTCATGCCGGGTCGCTTAAAGTCAATACCGTAGGATTCTTGCCCCGTTGATTTTTTTACAGTATCCAGTCTTGGCATCGGTTTGCCGATGAATTTGAAATCTTGGGCAGGCTTAAGGTTTACTTTGGAAGGCACGGGTAGGCTCATGGCTAAAACGGATAATTCGCCATAAGTGGCTATCTGACCAGTGGGCCCCAAAACCTTCCCATCCCGGGTCTTACATTGTTCTTCTGTGACATTCCATTGTTTTGCGGCAGCGCTGATTAACATCATTCGAGCTCTTGCGCCGACTTCGCGATACTGTGTGAACGAATGCTTAATCGAACCTGAACCCCCTGTCATCTGCATGCCAAAGATGGGATCTTTGTAGGCGTTACCAGCAGGGGCCAACTCCGCTTGCATTTGTCCCCAGTCAGCGTCTAATTCGTCAGCCAATATCATCGTCAGACTGGTATGAACGCCTTGACCCAATTCCAGCCGGTTAATCATGACGCTAATCTGATTGTCAGGGGTGATTTTTAAAAAGGCGTTGGGTTCAAAGGTCGGTGTCGCCGCGTTTTGTGCGCGAGCCATGCGACTGCCCCCAGGTAAAAAAAACCCTAGCACTAAACCGACTGCGAGGGCTGAACTTTGTTGTAGGAATTGGCGCCGGGGTAAAGGTAAATTCATTGGATAGACTTTAGAATGAAATAGGGTGGATATATGAAGGTAAGGGTTGAGATTTTTTTCTTCTCAAGGCGAGTCACAGGTCGTTGACAAGAGTGGGGGGCGATAGGCACCGTAGATGCGTCACCGAGGCTTTGGTTTATACCCCATTGGTATAGCGGTTAGTTCCACTGACGTTTTAAGTCCCGAAGACTTAATTGTGTCACCCGTTAGGCTCAACGTATCCTTACTATAGTAAGTGGGAGCGTGTGTGTTATCAAAGTGCCAATACAAGGAATTCATTGATTAAAATAATGAATCTTTGCGCGTTTTTTATAGGGCTATGTCAGGGTTTATCGACTACCAACTGAGGCGGTAGCAATTAACTCGTTCAGTAAAGCCATCGAGGCGTGGCCTGAACAATTAAAGGGATCCAAAAAGGGTTTTTCAGCATACTTCAGTAGCAAAGAGGGATTAATTTTGTTGATGTTAACGTGTCCCATAGTCCAACCACTGAAGCGACGTTCGGAAATTTCTTCAAACAACAAAATTTGCACTTGCTGATGACGCTCGTCTTTAACAATATTGTTATAAAGATCGCAGACCTCGGTTCTGCCTCCCTCAAGCACTTGTAGAAAAATATTTTCACTGTAGCAGAGCATTCCCGTAATGCCATTCTTTGGGTTGTGGTTACGTGAAGCCTCTAGAATGGAGTCGATAATCGGGGAATTGAGGTTGTTAGCGGCGCGGCTAGCGTAAAGGAGGCGGACAAGCATAGGGGGTACTCACTGATTGATATTGATAAGGGATAGAAATTCCCGACGTAGAGCTGAATCTTTTAGAAAGGAGCCACGCATCACACTATTGACCATTTTAGTATTCGTATCTTTTACCCCTCGCCAGTGCATGCAAAAGTGATCTGCTTGCATAATGACCGCTAGCCCATCAGGGCTGACTTTATTCATTAACAACTCAGCTAACTGTGAAATGGCCTCCTCTTGAATTTGGGGGCGACTCATGATCCATTCGGCTAGACGGGAATATTTGGATAGACCAATGAGATTGGAGTGTTCGTTGGGCATCAATCCGATCCATAGTCTGCCCATAATGGGGCAAAAGTGGTGGCTGCAAGCACTACGTACGATGATGGGCCCTACGATCATGAGTTCGTCTAGATGTTCTGCATTAGGAAACTCGGTGATGGGAGGGGCGAAGTTATAACGGCCGTTGAAGACTTCTTTCAAATACATTTTGGCAATTCGCCGAGCGGTGCCTTGCGTGTTGTGGTCGCTTTCGGTGTCGATCACCAAGCTTTCCAATACCGCCTTCATTTTGCCCTCGACCTCATTGAGCAATAGATCGATCTCGCCAGGTTTGAGGTATTGGGCAATGTTGTCATTGGCGTGAAAGCGCTGCTTCGCCTTTTGCAAACGTTGACGAATTTGAGCCGAAATGGGCACCGTCGTAGGTTCGGTGGTTTTTGTGTCCACGTCTTTCATTTGGGTATTTTAGGCTGTTGGAGGCTTCGGTAAAGGGGATGTAATGCACCAACAAAAATAAAGCAATGAGTCAATTAATGCATTAAAAAAATCATTACACTAGCAGTGTAGCATGACTCACAAAGGCTGGGGTTGGTCTACCCAAGAAGGCCGCTTCTATTCAGGTCTCTTAGCAGGATGGTTCAGTAATTTTAAGGGTTTTCCGGCAGCAAAATCGAGCACCTGGTCAAAAGCTTCCCCGAAATATAATTCATACGTCGAGGCTTCCAGCCAAGCGCTGTGAGGGGTGCAAAGGGCGTTGGGTAGGCTCAGTAAAGGGTGATTGCCGTGCTGAACGGGTTCATTTTCGTATACGTCGGTCGCCGCAAAACCGGGGCGTCCTTGACGAAGCGCTTCCACTAAAGCACCCTCGGCGATGAGTTCTGCGCGTGCGGTGTTGACAATGAGTGCGCTTGGTTTCATTAGGGATAGTTCTTTGGTGGTGATGCAACCACGGGTGGATTCATTTAAGCGAAGGTTGATACTCAGTACATCTGATTCAGCAAATAAGGCTTCTCGCGAAGCCGCCATTTCGTAACCCAAAGTGCGCGTTCGATCGGCCGTACGCTGGCGTCCGTAGGTGATTACACGCATACCTAAACTAGCCCCCGTGGCAGCCACCGGTTCGCCGATTGTGCCTAAACCGAGTATGCCGAGGGTTTTGCCACGAAGACTCGTACTAAAGGTGGGTTTCCAACGACCTTGTTTCATACCTTGTGCATCTTCTGCCACTTGACGAGCAAACGCAAAAATTAACGCCCAGGTATGTTCAGCGACAGTGTAAGGAGAGGCATGAGAGCCTGAACAAACGGCGATACCCAACGCATCGCAGGCCTGTAGATCGATAGAGTGAGCGCTTCGGCCGGTTTGAGCCATGAATTTTAAATGCGGTAACAAAGAAAGAAGTGAGCGGCTAAACTCGGTTCGCTCTCGAATGGGAACAATGACCTCGGCTTCTTTTAAAAGGCTTGCTAGTCGGCTTTCTGCCGGGGCGACCTCTTTTAAGATGTGCACCTCATGCTGCGCTAATTTTTTTAAACACTTTAATTGTGAGACGACGCCATGGTAGTCGTCTGGGATGAAGATTTTCATGGTCAGAGCCTAAAAGAAGAGAGGGGATCAATGGAGAGTCGATACCCGTATTTTATCCTTGAGTCTATGCTCTGCGCGGTGTTTTTCGCACGAAGCACCCTCTTGGCTTACATTTTCATTGTTAGAAACTGTTTTTCAAAGCACGCACTTTGTAAAAGCTCTACACTGTCTATTGAATATTCATTAAAACAATAGCTAAACGGTCGTTCTTGGGATGACAAACATTTTATGGGAGTCTTGATATGGAACTGGGATTAAAAGGTAAAGTAGTGGCTGTGACGGGTGGCAGTGAAGGTATTGGGCGGGCGGCTGTGCGTCGACTCGCCGAAGAAGGGGCGCGTGTGTCTTTTTGTGCAAGGCGTCAGCAACCCATTGATCAGCTCTTGGCAGAGCAAAAAGCCAAGGGAGTTGAGATCATGGGTATGGTGGCTGATGCGAGTCAGCCAGGGCAGATTGAGGCTTTTATCGAGGCTACTGTGAAACACTTTGGCCGCATTGATGTGGTAGTCAATAATGCGGGGGGATCCGGTCAGGCGCCTTTTGCCAGTGTATTAGACGAATCTTGGCAAAACGATATTAATATCAAAGTATTTGCACAAATTCGCACCAGCCGTATCGCTGTACCCTACATGAAAAAACAAGGCGGGGGACGCATCATTAATCTAAATATGGTGGGGGCTAAACAACCGGGAGCCGCCATGTTTCCGACGAGCGTGAGTCGTGCGGCGGGTCTTGCTTTAACCAAGGGGCTATCCAAGGAATTAGCAGGGGATAATATTTTGGTGAATGCAGTGGCTGTGGGTAAGATTAAATCGGAGGGACAAGAAAGGGGGGCTAAACGTAACCAATTAAGCGTAGAGGATCACTATGCTCGTAACAGCCGCTCTATCCCCATGGGACGAATGGGAGAGGCGGAAGAAGTGGCTGATGTGATTGTGTTTTTGGCCTCCGATGCGGCCAGTTATATTACCGGTACCTGTATCAATGTGGATGGGGGTATGAGTGGGGTGTTGTAAGCGCAGGGGCATCACCTCCCGCCCTTTGGGCGCGAGGATTTTTTTAAGAGATAGTTCAGTGGTTATGAGGCCAGTACCATTTTAATTTTTTCTGGACTAAAGGGCAGATTTCTAAACCGTTTTCCGGTTGCATGGGCCAGGGCATTGGCAATAGCAGCAACCGTCGGGCCTTGAGAGCCTTCACCGACGCCTAGGGATTTTTCTTCTGGCCGATGTAGAAGGTGGACTTGGATTTTAGGCACTTCTTTAAAGGTGAGAATGGGGTAGTCGGCCCAAGTGTGCGTGGTGATTTTTTGCGCGTCAAAACGCACTTGCTCTTTCAATGTCCAGCTAGACGATTGAATAATACCCCCTTCAATTTGATTGATGAGTCCATCAGGATTGATTACCAGTCCTGCATCCACGCCACAGATGACCTCGTGGACTTTGACTTGGCCCGTTTGGGGGAAGACTTCTACGTCAGCCACAATGGCGCAATAGCAGGCAAGATTTTTGTACTGCGCAAACGCAAATCCACGACCATGGTTTTTCAGTTTGGGATTTTTGTTGGGTTGCCATTTTGCTTTGTCTGCCACCCATTCAATGAGGGCGCGGGCGCGAGGATTTTTTAAATGTTTGAGTCGAAAGGCGATTGGGTCTTCGTTCGTGGCGATCGCTAATTCATCGATGAAAGATTCTAAGGCAAAGACGTTAGCATAGGCACCGAGCGTGCGAAGTGCTGACGTGCGAAGTGGCATTTTCGGTAAATAGTGTAATAAGATTTTTTGGTTGGCAAAATCGTAGAGCGGAACCGCATTGCGATCAGCCGACCCTGCCGGTTGCGGACTATTTTTAGTTTTGCCAATCGGTACTGGATTGTCTAGATGCCAACCGGCGAGAAGAAAACTCCCACTCGGATCCGTCATGGGGCGGGTTGAATGCGGATGGCTCCACGTTTCGTGGTGCCAAGCCACGATGGTGTTATTGTCATCGATTTGGGCTTTCATTTGAATGGCCATGGCTGAGCCATAAGGCTCCCAGGCAAACTCATCTTCTCGCATCCATTGAATTTGGACAGGCCGACCCTGGGTCGCGCGAGACAGTAAGGCGGCATCACAGGCCACATCATCCATGCCGTTATGACCATAACAACCTGGCCCTTGGGTATGCACGCAAGTGATGTTTTCAATCGGCGTGCGAAGCACTTTAGCCAAGTCGTTTCGTAGCGGAAAGACCCCCTGAGTATGAGTCCAGACGGTATATTGTCCTGCCTTATATTGAGCTACTGCACAGGAGGGGCCAATGGAGGCGTGAGCCTGAAAGGGACGGGTGTATTCGGCTTGAAACTGTTTTGTGTTTTTTGGGGTATTCGGTGATTGGACAGTTTTGATCACAGAGTCTTCTGAAGGCTGAGACTTCATATGCGCAAATAATGCGTCCCCACTGGGGGGGAGGTCTGGAGATTGGCTCCATGTGGCTAATGCGCGAAGGGCTTTGGCAGCCTTGATGGCTTGTTCTTCTCGTTTGGCGGCCACCGCTAAAAAATTCCCATCGCGCACGACAGCGAGCACACCCGGCATGTTTTTAACACTTGACTCATCCAATGACTCGAGTTTGGCCCGATAAGAGGGAGGACGTATGACGCGTCCAAACACCATTTCTGGTAAACGCAGATCTTGGATATAAATGGCTTGGCCCGTGAGCTTAGCAGGAAGATCTCGCCTGGCGATACTCTGCCCCATGATGCGGTGCTCGCTGGCGGGCTTAGGCTTAGCGCTGGCGTTGGCTTTGCGTTTGAGATTAATTTGAGGGCTTAATTCCCAATACGTTACCTGGCTTTGTCCGTTGGTGATGACGCCATTGGTTACTTTAAGTAAGTCAGTGGTCGTATTTAGTTTTTGCGCAGCCGCCGCGAGCAATAAACTGCGCGCTTCAGCGCAGGCGTAGCGAACGGCGATACCGCCATATTCAACGGACTGACTGCCGGCGGTCATCCCCTCATCCGGAGTAAGTGAGGTATCGGCTGAAACGATATCGATTCGTTCGTAGGCCACATCCAATTCATCTGCTGCCATTTGTGCGATGGCGGTCAAAATACCTTGGCCCAATTCGCATTTGCCCGTGAAAATCAAAATGCGTTCATTGGATTGAATGCGTATCCAGCCATCAAGGGAAGGATTGTTGCTCAGGCTTCCCGGTAGGGTCGATGGGGTTACTTGTGCCGTAGCGCCTGCGTTGAAAAGATTAAACGTGGCGAGCAATATACCGCTTTGTTTTAAAAACGTACGGCGAGGGGGTTGGCGTTGCTCTTTTTTCATTTGACTAACCCTTCGTTCAGACGACCTGCGGCGCGTTGAACGGCTCGAATCACTCGATTGTGGGTGCCACATCGACAAAGGTGGGCATTTAAAGCTTGGCGGATTTCAGTCTCGCTCGGATGGGGATTTTTATTGAGCAACGCTTTGGCCGTGATGATCATGCCATTACTGCAATAACCACATTGAGCGGCTTGCTCATCCAGAAAAGCTTTTTGCAAAGGATCGAGATGATCAGGATTGCCTAATCCTTCCAGGGTCGTCATCTTTTTTTTGCCAATAGCTGAAATCGGCGTCACGCAGGAACGTGTGGCACGCCCATCTACGAGAATTGTACAGGCGCCGCACTGCGCAACCCCACATCCGTATTTGGGGCCGTTAAGGGCTAGGTCATTGCGTAAGACGTAAAGAATCGGTGTGTCCGATTCTGTTTGCACGTCATGAAAAGCGCCATTGACGTGAATTTTATATTGGGGCATGAAAGAATTCCTAGAAAAACGATCCTTCTGGCCTGTTTCGAATGATTGACAGGATGATGGAGAAAGATTGTAGACTATATTGGTAGGAAGTTCATCTGACTAAGCCTTGTTGCAAAAACCATCGAGAGTTGGCCGCTGAGCTAATACCGATTACACTATAAAAATCAGTCGAGTATTTTAGAGGATTCGGGTATGACTATCACGTTTAAAAAATTACACCCTTATGTCGGCGCTGAAGTGAGTGCTTTGGATTTAAGGGCGGTGAAAGATCCAGAAAGCCTTGAACAATTAAGAGCTGGGATGGATCAATTCGGGGTATTGGTTTTTCGTAATCAATCGTTAAATGATACCGATCAACTGGATTTTGCCACGCGTTTCGATGGAGTGTTACATGCTAAGCAGGGTGCGACGGCCTTAAAGAAAAATCGTTTTAATAATGATGCAATCGCTGATATTTCGAATGTTGATAATGAGGGCAAACTCTTAAGCCCTGATGACCGCAAGCGACAGTATTCTTTGGCCAATCGGTTGTGGCATACCGATGCGTCTTTTCAGGATCCGGCGGGGCGCTATTCGACTTTGTCGGCAAGGGTCATTCCTGCCTTGAAGTCAAATACGGAGTTCGCCGATATGCGAGCCGCCTACGATGCATTAGACGAATCGATGCAGCGTTCATTGGAAGGCTTGCAGGTGCATCACTCGATCGTCCACTCTCGGCAGTTACTGGGGTTTGATTTTTCGACTAAAGAAATCAATGCCCTACCCGGTGCGGTGCATCCCTTGATTCGGGTCAATCCGCGTAGCTTGAGAAAGTCCCTTTATTTGGCTTCCCATGCGACTCGTGTGGTTCAAATGCCAGTGGCGGAGGGACGTTTATTGTTGCTGGATTTGGTCAACCATGCCACGCAACGCCAATTCGTCTACAGTCATGAATGGAAAGATCAGGATTTGGTGATTTGGGATAATTTGGCGACGATGCACCGTGCGACTCCCTTTGATGATGTGCACCATCATCGTGAACTCAGGCGTGTGACAACGATTGACTTGCCATGGCCTAAAAGAAGTGAGCCACTAGAGGCAAGAGCCTGATATAAAAAAAGAGGTCTCGTTTATTTAGCCAGTCCTAGATCGGTTAAGGCGGCGCGTAATATTTTTTCTTCTTCTTTGAGTGAGTCTAGGGTTTGTTGGCTATTAAGGAAATGAGGTTCTTGGAAATTTTTTTCAAGGTCTGATTTCCAAGTGGCATTTTTTTGGAGTCGATCAAATTGCGATTCCCAAGCCGCTAAAGCGGAGGGGGAGATGGATCGGGGGGCGCAGATTCCCGACCAGTTTAGGGCAATAGCATCAACGCCTTGTTCTTTCCAAGTCGGAACATCTTTCAACGCCCCGCTCAATCGGTGAGGGGCGGCAATGCCTAATAGGCGAAGTTTTCCTGATTGATAGTGGGGCAAGATATTGGAGGTCGCGGTGGCAATGACATCGACGTGATCTCCGAGAGCCGCCGTTGTTAACTCTCCGCCCCCTTGAAATATGGCTATTTTTAGTTTTTTGACATTAACGCCTGCACTTTTGCCCACCATGGCAATCAGAATATGAAGATTGCTACCGCGACTGCTACTAGCGAAACTGATAGAGCTCTCATCCTTTTTAAGGCGTTCCATTAACTGAGCCGCATTTTTCAAGCTCGAGTGTGCGTTGACCGCCATCCCGACATATTGACCGCTCAAGGTCGCCACCGGTGTCATATCTTTATAGCCTAGTGGAGAAAATCCCATGATCTGGGAGGTCAGTAGTGTGGGGGAGGTAATTAGTAGAAAGTGTGGATCGCGCGCATGTTGGGATAAATAAGACCAAGCGATGAGGCCACCCCCACCTGAACGATTCACGACACTGGTGGTAGCGGGAATGAATTTTTCATCTTGAAAAATTTTCTGAATCATGCGAGCGGTATGATCTTGAAAGCTACCGGGCGCCAGGCCGACGACGAGTTCTACATTTTTTTCAGGTACCCATGCCTGGGTAGCCCCCTCAGTTGATGGGCTCAGTATCACCAAAAAAAGACTCCACAATCCGATAATCCATTTCGCATATATCGGTTTGATGAGAAAGAAACGTTTATTTTTGGGTTCTTTGGGCATGAGGGGGCAACTTTTTTTCTTTTCGTTTAAGTCCTAGGAGAAGCGTTTATTTACTGCCCGTCGTGCGCGGCGATCGCTAGTGTAGCCATATGATTGGAGCGATTCGCCCAAGCATGGTTGGCCCC
>CAITMU010000031.1 GCA_903893565.1 uncultured beta proteobacterium
GAAACCACGAAGCTCTGGTGATCAAAGCGAGGGGGTGTAGATCCGGGGGTTGTGCAGCCAACGAGTGCGCTCTTACCTGAGGGAGATCTCACCTTATGCCTGAAAGGGCGACGAAGTTGCATCGGAGTGAGGAGTCAGCAAAGGTCGTATTAGTTCGAGTCGGGGCCGTTTAGGTACAACCAAAAGTATGAAGGAATAAACGAGAAGGAGTGCAAAAAGACATGGGTATGTCAAAGCTCATGCAGCAGATGCCGGTGATATTCGGGCGGGTAGGCGTAGCTAAGGGTGAAACCCAGGACGATCTTATCGGCGAAGAAACCTGCTTATGTCAATTGGAGGTGTATCCAGAAAGGAGAAAATACTTCTTTCGAACGGAGTGATCGGGTTGCGTTAACCCGTTAAGAGCTTGGTAGAGCCTGTAAAGAGAGCCTGTAAAGAGAGCCTGTAAAGAATTTTTTGTATCTTTAAAAATACAAACCTTAATCATTTTGGTGTTTTTTTATTAGCGACTCATCAGTCGATCCTCAAGCCCACTGGCCCGCTGAGTACTTTGCGTCAGGGCCAGTCGTAACATCGGTTCACTTGCACAGAGCGTTACTTTTTCCCTCGCGCGTGTCACACCGGTATAAAGCCATTGGCGACTTAAAATTTTAGTGCTTTGGTAGGGCAGTATTAAAAGTAGGCTCTCAAATTCTGATCCCTGAGCTTTATGTACCGTGGTGGCGTAAGCCTCCTCATGGTCTGGTACTTGATGGCAGGGTATGAAACGAAATTCATGAGAGGCATCGGCAAACCAGACTTGTAGTGTGCCTAGTTCATCTGGGAGGCAAAGTCCGATATCCCCGTTAAATAATTTTAGGTTGTAGTGGTTTTTAGAAATAATAACCGCACGACCTAGATACCAAGTTGAAGTGAGCCGACTCCGACCCGGGCGTGCAAAGCATTGGTGAAGGTGACGATTTAAATACTGATTGATCTCATGAATCCCAAGGCTTGTTTCGCGAATTGCACAGAGGATTCGAAATCGGCCGAAGGCTGAAAAAATACGCCCTTTGTCTTGAGGTGTATTTTTTATGGCTTCAATATAATCTTGATATCCAGCGAGGGCACGCGCTAAGGTTTCAGTGCCTAACGTGGCAGAATCGTTATTAATCCATGAAAGAGTCGCGCTTCCTGGTTGATTCAAAAGCGCTAAAGTCTCATTGACTCGTCCTTGATTAATGTATTGAGACAGGCTTGCAATTCGAGAGTCGCTGCGAGTTCGGTAATTGTGTTGAAGCCACACAACGCAGTCGGCTAAGGCCGAGCTGGGGTCTTGTGAAGGAGGGAGGATTGCGTCTTTTGGGATAGCGCTGATAGCCGATAATTCTTCGATTGCTGATACTGATAATGTAGGGTTGTTAGAAATTTCTGCGAATACCGAGCCTACCTCAATGGCGGTGAGCTGATCTTTGTCCCCTAGCAAAATGAGGCGTGCTGTGTGAGGTAAGGCCTCCAGCAATTGGGTGGCGAGTGCTAAATCCATCATAGAGGCTTCATCGACCACTAAAACATCGAATGGGAGTGGATTGTCTTCATTAAAACGACTTTTATGATGAGTGGGATGAATGCCAAGTAGGCGATGCAGGGTGTGAGCTTCTTTTGGAAAGGCATCGCGAATATTTTGAGGGAGTTGTTCCGTGCGTTCGCCTCGAAGTGTATCAAGTAAGCGTTGTGCCGCTTTTCCCGTGGGTGCTGTGATGCCAATACGAAGATGAGGTTCGGTCTCGATAAGGCAGGCTAGAATTTTCATGACCGTAGAGGTTTTTCCACTGCCAGGCCCACCACTGACGATAGTGAGTCGTTGTCTTAGCGCCATGGCTACCGCTATTTTTTGCCAGTCTGGTAATAGGGTTTTAATGTAGGGTTCTTGCCCAAACATTTTTGCCATACTTTGGCCAAAGGATACGATCGATTCGGGACTGAGGGTTTGTGACTGCTGGGCTAGATTTTTTAGAGCTTTAGCCAAACGCTCCTCGTAGTGAAAGTAGCGATAAAGATATAGTCTATTCTGTTGGTCTAGGACTAAGGGGCAGATTTTTTTTTGACCTGGTTCACCAACAAGGCCAGTGCTTTGCAAGAGGATTCGGATGGATTCCAAGCTTTGATTCGGGCAAAACTCCTCTATCAACGCCAAGCTTAAAACAAGGCAAGTATGGCCTTCACTGACGGCAAGACTTAATCGATAGGCTAATGAAGAGACTACTTGGGTGTCTTCGGGGCCACATCCCTGGGATGCGGCCCATTGAGCCACCTGTCGACTAAATCCCAGTGCTAAGTGTTTAATAGACTCATCCACTTGCATGATCATGAGAGTCCTTCATTCGTGGGTAGTGCGTTAAAAAGGGCGTCTAGCGATTGCATCTCTTCCCATGTGGGCCGTAACATAAAGCAACCTGCTGGTGTATCTTTAGCCTCTTGCCAATCAATTCGTATGCCTCTTATGAATAAGTACAAAGCTCCACCAAAATGTTTCTCGTAATCGTAATCTTTTTTTCGATTTCTTAAAAAACGGTGTAAGGCCAGGGCATAGAGTAGTCCTTGAAGTTCATAGCCATGTTCGGTCATCGCTTCTTGCATCGACTGTTGAAAGTAATTTTCTTGGCGAAAGCCTAAATGATTGGATTTCCAGTCAATGAGATAAAAACGCTCATTTTGTTCAATGACTAGGTCAATAAACCCTTTCAAATACCGAGGGGGTAATGTGTAGCTGATGGACGGCACTTGGTAGTGATGTTGTTCTAACCACTGGTTGAGTGTTTTAGCCGGTAGATTACCGCTTCTAAGATTAAATTCTAGTTCACTGACTCGTTGGTGGGATTTAATTTGGTCTAATCGTACCCCTTGCGCTAAGGGGGTATGAATGACGTTGTTTAAAAGTCCTTTTAACATGTTGGGCAGTCTTTGAAGCGATTCCTTCATATCAAGACTCGGTGTGGGTAGTGATAGTGGGTATAAATGGAGTGCTCTATCAATCATGGGATCCCAGTGGGAGGGATCATTGAAATCGATGGTTTCAAAGAGTGCATGTAGGCATTCGCCAGCAGTGGGACCCCGGGAGAAGCGCAAAATATCATCGAAGGGGACGTCTTCTGGTGCGGTTTGGGATCCTGGACTCACCCGATTATCGTGGTCACTGGCGGCAGATTCTCTTTGGGTGTTATGAATCAATGAGCTAAAACTACTGATGTGCCAACCCGGATCAATCGCTTTCGGTAGTAGGGGCAGTTGTAGAGAAGCAGCTTTAGGTAAAGAAGCGGTTAAACGGGCTCCATAATCCAGTGGAATCGGGGAGAGCGAAATATTGCCTTCTGCTCGATCACTGAGTTTTAGCCAATCGTTTTCTATGGTTTCGGGTGTGTTTTTTTCAGTAGCCCACTGCGCATATGGTTTTGCAGGGCCTTGATAGGCCAACCAGTTTAATAGACTGTGAGCGCTCTCGGTTAAGCTTGTGTTAGATCCGGTAGTTGTTTGATAACAACCGGCTACTAAGTAACAGCGATGTACTGCTCGGGTCAAGGCAACATAAATGAGGCGAATCTGTTCGGCAGCGTTTTCAGCCTTTTTTTGAGCTTTTAGTGCTTTGTCGTCTTTGGATTGGGGCCTGAAATCAATCACTCCAGTCCCATCGTCTAGGTGATAATCCAAAAAGTGTGAATGGGACTGACCACTGGAGCGCCCTAGCCACAAGAAAGGACAAAAGACAATGGGATACTCTAACCCTTTGGATTTATGGATAGTAACGATTTGAACTAAGTTCCGATCCGATTCGAGTCGTAGTTGCGTTTGTTCATTTTCTACCGATTCTCTTCTTTGTTGCGCAAACCAACGCACCAGTGCCTCGGCTCCTGGGTGATCAAGGCTTGCCCGTTGCAGCAACTCGCCTAGATGCATAAGGTTGGTGAGGCTTCGTTCGCCTTCGTCAGCTTGGAGTAACCGTTGACTGACATTTTGGGTTTCTATCCACCGCCGAAACATAAAACCAAAATCATTTTGAAGCCAATCAGCGCGTAATTTTTCAAAACTTTCTGTGTAATGCGTTAATAAAATCTCATTATGACTTAACTCAGTGATCTCTTTTGCAGTCAAACCCATGAGCTGACTCGATAGAGCGGCTAGTAACGGGGTATGAGTGTGGCTATTCATTTTTGGGTTAAGAATGGCATTCAAAATCCACTCGAGCTCCTCGGCCTCAGAGGTTGAGTAAATACTATGATGTGAAAGTTCTACACTGTTGATATTGAGTTGGCGTAGTGCTTTTTTAATGATGGCGCCTTGACTATGGCTTCGAACGAGTACGGCAATATCACCAGCGCTAAGGGGGTTGCCGCCTATTTGAATATGATTGGCAGCCCCTTCATGGAGTAGTCGGGAGATTTCGCACGCGGTGGCTTGTGCTGCAGCCTCTTTTGCTTCATTGCCTGTGAAAAAAGAATCATCGTTGCTGTTTTTTAACCACCACAGCTGCATGGGCGCCACTGAGATGGAGGGGGCGCTGGGGGTGCTCTGATCAATGAATGTCGTTCTGGATTTTTGACCAAAATCAACTTTGAAATACTCAATGCCCGGCAAGATGAAAGCTTTTGGATTGGTTTGGAATAGGGTATTGCAGGCGTTGATCAACCCTTCATCGGACCGTTGGTTTTCATTTAAATAGTAAATATCCTTGCATTGTTGCTTGGCCTTTAGGTAAGCGTAAACATCCGCATTACGAAAACTATAGATGGACTGTTTAGGATCACTGACTAAGAAAAGGGGGCCGGGTGGTTTGTCTTGATGGTCGTTGGCATAAATCGACATAAATATTTCGCACTGCAAGGGGTCTGTATCCTGAAATTCATCGATGAGGGCTACGGGAAAGCGCTCCCGCAGTTCAAGGGCTAGTTGTGGATGTTGACCGCCGGTTAAAGCTTGGTGAGCATTGAGCAATATATCGTTAAAGGCGAGCACTCGGGCAGAGCGTTTCTTGTCTTGTAAAGAAAGCTCGGCTTGCCTTAGCATATCGCGAAGGAGTTCCAATCGTAACGATTCGATTTTTGTTTTTAGATCAATTTGTAATAACTGTAGCGCATCGGCCAGTGCAAAAAAGGTGTGTTCCGGTGTGATTTTATTGACTTTGGTTGCTTGAGTCAGCTTTGTTCGACTCATTAAAAAAGCTTTATTCCATTGATCCTGATTTTTTTGAATATCAGCGTTATGGAGGAATAGTTCATCCCACATTTCGGCGCTTTGATGGATTTTCTCAACTTTAATGATGTTGGCTTTCAGATCCTTTGATTTCTCAATCAGTAAATCAAGAATAAGTTTTTTTTGCTCTATCCATACTGTTTTGGCTTTATCAAAAATGGGATGAAATTGATCTTTTAAAGAGGCAAGATGACTTAAGTCTTCCTTATGCAGCGGGTCTGGCCAAAGGCAAGTGGACAGGGGTTTTTCCTGTCGTTTCTGAAGTAACTGCGCCCAAACCTCAGGGGAGTCTTTTTTTTCTAAAAGAAAAGATGCCAGCAAAGGGTTAAATCCGGGTGCCGCGACATGGCGACGCCAAAAGTCAGCCACAGCCTCTTGCCTTAATTCGGTGTCATCGGTGATGAGTTCGAGCTCATAGGGTGAGCCCGTGGCTAGAGGGGTATCTGAGAGCGCACGTTGGCAAAAACCATGAATGGTATAGATGGCCGCCTCATCAAAATACTGTAGTGAGAGTTCCAGTTGTAGCGCGATTGCTGGTTGTGACTTTTGTGTATGATGGGTCACCGAATTAATCAATTCGGTGACAAAAGGGTCCTCGGGGAGTTCCGTATTTTGGATGTAATCGAGCGTCTGAACAATACGGGAGCGGATCCTTTCACGCAATTCTGCCGTCGCAGCATTAGTGAAAGTGACAACAAGTATTTGTTGGACCGTGAGGTTTTTTTCTAACAATAGACGCAAATAAAGTACACAGATATTCCAGGTTTTTCCCGTGCCTGCTGAGGCCTCTATGAGGCTTAGGTCTTGTAACGGGCAATCGAAGACATTTAACCGGATGGGTTGGGGGGATGCTAGAAGCGGAGCGTTCAATTTTTTAATTCCTGTAAACGCGGATCAATCAGATTATTTCTCAGGGGTTCGAATACTGTTTTTGCATGATTGCAAAATGCCGCATCAATAGGATTGATGACCCCTCGTAGCGCTAATCGGTAGCTAGCGTCTGCATCTTCTCCATATTGGATTTGGCGAGTGTTCGTCCATTTCTTCTTTGCTTTTTTAAGATCGCCACCCGATGTCACATATTCCCAAGCGCTTTTAGGATAAAAGTGTAGAGGCGATGACAATCCTTCCCGGTAAAGTGTCATGAGTTGGGTCAATTGCGTGATTGCCTGCGTCTGACCCAATGCCTTGAGCTGGTAGAGACCGTCTCGGGAGTGCCATTGGGTTTGTCTTAAGTGGGGTTCTTCTAAAGTAGCACAAAGGTAAAGGTGATGGATCCATCCAGTAAGGTAGTCATGAGCCCTGACGTCGCTGTAGCGCCAACGAACGAGTCCTGATGTTTTTAGATCGCTCAAATGCCCGCTAAGACGCCACACTTCGTTGTCAATCTCAAGGGGTAGGCAATGGGTTGTGTGAGGGACTACCGGTTGATTCAACGCCTGCTTGAGTGTGAGGCAAAAAAGATTGAGTTTATGTAGTTCTTCGTCAAGCTCCAACGCTCCTAATGGACCACTAGGTAGTTCATTGCCAGCTAATGCGAGGCGACGTAGTGACTCACTATTTTCACCTTCTAGCGCCAAGGGGAGCAGTCTATCTAATGTTTTATTTCGCGCCATCCATTCCAATAGAAAAGGTTCTTCGTCCTCGAATCGTGTTTCGGTTTCTGGTAATACAATTTTTAAGCGGTGACGTAGTAAATAACGACAAGGGTTGCTAAAAAAATGAATGAGTGAGTCTAGCGTGACGTCACGCCATTCTTCGCCCGGTGCAATTAATGGAGTTTTAAAGAAGGGCTTCCGATCAAGGTAGGGGGAATCTTGAGCTTCATGAGCTTCATGAGCTTCTTCTGCCTCCTCTTCTTCGTAAGAATCGAAGGCTAAGCGACGGGCTTCGAGCGCTGAGGGGGCCAATGGCGCAGGTACTCCAAGCGCTATATCCGTTACATTTTTTTCTGCCTTTAATAGGCTAGCCTGCAGTGCTTTGAAATAGCTCTCGTTGTAACTGAATTTACGAGGATCTTTGCCCTGTTTAAAATAGTCGATCGAAAAGGCTTGTAACGGGTGTTCGAGAATGAGTTGGTGTAGCACGCGAGTTTTTTCAAGGGGCTCAAGGCTACAGGCGCGCACCACGTGATCTGTTAATTCGCTGACTAAGATGGAGGGAGGGCAACTGCTATTGTCTCGAGCGCTACGACCGCTGTAACTTAAATACAATGTTTCACGCGCGGCTAGTAAGAGGTCTAGAAATTGATTTCGCTCATCATACCGGCGCAGTCGATCGCCGCGCTCGTGTTGGAGTGTCATGAGGTCGAACTCTAGATCACTGGTAGGGCTGGGATAAACCCCGTCGTTAAGCCCTAGGGCGCAGATAACACGGTAGGGTAAGTTTCTTAAGCTGCTGATAGAGGCAAAGGTTAATTTTCCAGTCGGTATCCCACCGTGATTTTTCTCATTCAATAATTCCATTAAGCTACTATGAATGAGTTCGAGCCCCAGGGGTTGATTCAGTGCTGCTTGATTCATCTGATCATAAAGTTGCGTGACCCCCATTCGAACTTCGCGAATTTGGTCAGACCATTCTGGCAAAGGCTTGATAAAAGTGTCCAATGCTTTGTTTAGCATCTGATGCCATTCATCGGGTTGATGCGCATTTTTCCAAATTTTCTGAACATGACGAATTTGATCGATGAAGTGCCAGAATTTTCCCAGAGTGAGAGTATTTTGACCCTCAGGATTAGCACTACCTACCCGATCATTGACCAGAGCACCCGAATGACCTGTGGCAAAGGCAATAAAAAGACGGTTTATTCCATCTGAAAAACTGTGCCGGTCTGAGCTCGGGAGGTCAAGATTTTCTCTCTCCTCTTGATCTAGACCCCATCGTATTCCAGACTCAGTGATCCAATGTCGAATTAAATCGAGATCTTCTTCATCGAGGTCAAATTGCAGTCGTACGGGCTCTAGACTAAGAAAATCAAAAACCATATTGACGGGATGGCGTCCTAGGGTTAATCGAATGAGCGTTTCTAAAATACGCGCAACGATATTAACGTCCACTTCTGATTGGCCTGTAATATTAAATCCAATCTGGCGAGGGGCAGGAGCAGAACCAAAAACGGCTCTGATCAACGGGGCGGCTTGTGCAAGGTTGGGTGTGACAACGAGTATGTCTTGAGGTTTAAGGCTCGGGTCACGAGCCAACATGGCCAACACTTGGTCTTGTAGGACTTCGAGTTCACGAGTCATGCTATGGCAGACGTGAATTTGAAGGCTGTGATCCCCGTCTTTGAAGCAGAGGGAACCTGATTTCAGCTCGGAGAGTTCTAGCAGGCTATTTTGTAATTGTCCTAATAGATGATCATTTTTAGAGCTTGCGAAGAGGCTTTCCGTGATTTCGTCGTTGGCTTGCGAACTAATCAGCATTTCAAGAAAGTCTTGGGTTTGATGACCCCAGCTGGCTAGTAGTTCGTTTCCGACTTCGTGGTGCTCAGCCTGAGATTGTGTTTTAAGATACGTTAATCGTTTGGTATCCACCACTTCAAACCAGTATTCGCTAGACGGATTTAATACGTAGAGATAGATGGGTATAAAGTTTGATAGCTCGCGTAGCAGGTTAAGGTAGAGCGGTGGCATAGAGGGCAGGCAAAAAACATGGGCTGAGGCGGCTAGTTTTGAGAGTAAAGGGTCCTTTCTGTCTAAGCTGCCCATGCGTCGAAAAAACTCCACCGAAGGATGTTCGCTCGAAGTGCCAATCTCTAATGACAGTCGGCGCCAAAGTTGTGCCTGCCAGGCCTCGTCCTCGATGGCGTGGGGAGTGTCCAAGGGGATGGAGGCTTTTTTATTTTTTGTCCAAGCGCTCAGAAAGCGCGGGCGGTAGGTAATGTAATTTTCAATCAATTGGGCTATGCGTTTAGCCAATTCCAAGCTCATCAATGGGTCTGCCGCAGAGAGATAACGGCTTAATCGAGGATAATTTTCGATAAACGCCTTATCCTGAAGGATCACAAAAATGCGCCATTTCATGACTTCCGGAGCGAAAGGAGACTCTTTTTGTAAGGCCAATAGGTGACCCATTTGTTGCCATAGCCAATGGCCTAGAAAAGAGAATTGGATCTGGGTGCAGATGCCTTGATGATCGGTAAAGCTCAGATTCAAGGCACGCTTTATCGCCGTACTGGGGATGATGACCTGCTGGGCACACAAAGGCGGGAGATTTTCTGCCGCCAAGCGTTGCCTAAGCGATTCATTTAAAGTTTCAAACTGATTGCTAAAGGTGATATGGAGCATAGAAGATCTTTTTTATGAATCAGTGAAAGAATTTAGCTTAAATTTATCATTCTTAGAAAAAATTTTTAACATAAGCGAAAGGCTTATGGGATAGCCGTCTTGATAAAAGAGAGGGGGGCGCTAAGTATTGGAGTTTGTGGATAGGGGGGCGCTTTAAGTCTATGTTTTTAAATGATTTAATACGGCAGATGCTATTTGGCTTGTTAGGATTTACAGGATACCGGATGAAAGGCTCAATAGATGAGCTACTTGGAGCGAAGTGGGGCGAAAGCTGGAAATATTGATTAATAGAATAACCCCTTCTTATCCCTAGGTGACATAGATTGATGAGGGAAGAGACTGAAGGTAACAGAGAAAAAGATTATATTGTGGGCCTTTTTTCTTATGGAAATTTCATTTATTTACCTCTCTGATTCGATAGAAGGGTGAGTGTGACACGCGTTATACTTAGGGATTAATAAAAAACAATGATTCAATGGGGAGAAGACACGTCATGGCGGGATATCCAACAATTATGCATACTGAAGAGGGTATGCGTGACGGACTGCAAATTGAAAATGCCGATATACCAGTGGCCGATAAGATTCGTTTGTTGGACGCTTTATCAGAAACTGGTTTGAAGGAAATCGCGGTAGGCTCTTTCGTGAGTCCTAAATGGACACCTCAAATGGCTTGTATAGATGAGCTTGTTCAAGGCTTTCATCCTAAGCCTGGTGTCCGCTACACTTATACGGCTTTAAATGATTTAGGGCTTGAGCGGGCCAATGCCTATACCCCTCCTTTGTCGCCGAAGGCCACACAATTTAATACTAAAGTAGACCTGTGCGATGTTTTTGCGCAACGTAACAATAACCGTACTCAAGCCCAACAAATTGAAGCATGGTCCAAAGTCATTCGTCATGCGGTGAGTCAGGGGGTAACGGAAGGGGGTATTTCGCTTGCCAGTAATGCCTGGGGGTCGAACTGGACGGGAGAATTTAGTTTAGACCAGCGCATGGGGATGTTAGACCGCATGCATCAGCTATGGTCGCAGGCGGGTATTCCCGTCACTCGTATCGATTTTTCCGATGCAATGAGTTGGAACATGCCCCATCAAGTAGAGGAGCAACTCACCCGTATTAAAGAGCGTTGGCCACTCATAAAAGATTTCAATTTACATATGCACAATGGCCGTGGAACGGCTTTGGCGTCGGTCTACGCGGCGTTACGGGTTTTGGATGGAGGAGATATTCTTCGTTTGCAAACCGCTATTGGTGGTATGGCCGGTTGTCCTTACTGCGGGAACGGTCGGGCCGCTATGATGATCGCAACCGAAGACTTGATGCATATGTTGGAAGAAATGGGCATTCATACCGGAGTCGATATCTATCGCTTAATTGAAGTGGTTTGGATGGCTGAGGAAATTGTCGGTCACAGTCTCTACGGTTTTGTTTCCAAGGCGGGTCCGCGACCACGCTACCATAAACTGTATCCCATGGATATGCCGCGCATAGAAACCTTGGAGCAGGCCAAGCACTTCATTCTTGGTCCCAGTGCCTATGAAGGGGCTGCCTCGCCTTGGCGGGAGCCGATCAAGAGTTTTCAACGCCCCAAAGGTTAAGTGCTTTATGGGTGAGTTTTAAGAATAGGTAGAAAAAAGTTTTCTCTATAGATTGAATAAATAAAAAAGGGGTATCAAGTTGGCAAAACCTTTAGCCGGTATTCGGGTTCTTGAAGTGGGCAATTTAATTGCGGGTCCTTTTTGTGGCATGTTGTTGGCTGATATGGGGGCTGATGTCATTAAAATTGAGCGACCTAAAGCCGGTGACATGACCCGAGGCATGCTGCCTTTCATTAACGGTGAAAGTGCGAGTTTTGCTGCGCTTAATCGCAATAAAAGAAGCATCGTGTTGGATCTTAAGCAACCTGCGGCTCGTCAAGTCGTTTTGGATCTCGTCATGAAAAGTGATGTTTTTCTTGAAAATAACCGACCAGGTGCCATGGATGGCCTGGGCTTGGGAGAAAAAGCATTAAGGCAGTTAAATCCAAAGTTGGTGTATACCTCCGTTTCAGGTTACGGCCAATCGGGCCCTAAAAAGCGTCGTTCCGGTGTCAATTTAACGATGGAAGCTTTTTCGGGAGCACTTTTTGTGACTGGCGATCCCGAAGACATGCCCATGCGACCAGGATTACAAACGGCCGATATGTTTGGCGCTTTGTTTGCAACCTATGCTGTCTTGTCAGGTCTTTTAGGGGCAGCACGACATCAGGAGGGCAATAGTTGTGATGTATCTCTTGCTGAGGCCTCTATTGCGGTAGCTGCGTGGGAAACTGCAGGATTTTTAGCAACCGGTGAAGTGCCCCAACGACTAGGGCACAAACATCGACTCAATTCCCCCTACCAGCTTTTTTTAACAGCCGATGGTCGATATATCGCTGTTACAGCAGCACGGGATGAATTTTTCAAAAGCTTTATGACAGTGCTAGGGTTGGTCTCCTACCTTCAGGATGAGCGGTTTACGAGCTATATTGCTCGAAAGAAAAATGAAGAGGCCTTGATTGAACTGGTTTCTCCCGTGATCGCCAAATGGAAAGCGAGTGAATTAGAAGCGCAGTGGGCCGCTTGCGGTATTCCTTGCTCTACAGTTAATGATTACCAACAAGTGTTTTCCGATCCCCATATCATTGAGCGAGCGATGTTGGTGGACGTTGAGCACCCCGTGATGGGACCACAAAAAGCGGTACGTAATCCCGTTTTACTCAGCCACGACAGCCCCAGTATTGTGAGAAGTGCGCCTTTGCTAGGAGAACACACTGCTGAGGTGTTGCGGGAGTTAGGTTATGACGAAAATAAAATAAAAGATTTAGTCAACAGCGGTGCCATACTGTTAGGAAAAACTACTCAGGCTTAATGCCGGCTTTATTGACTACTTCAGCCCAACGTAACTGTTCAGCCTGAATTTGAGCAAAAAAGGCCTCGGGAGTGCTGCCCCCGACACTGGCCCCTAAATTATGAATCCGCTCCTCAACCCGGGGTTGATGAAGCGCTTTAATCAGCGTTTCATAGACTTTGACAATAATCGGACGAGGTGTTGCTGCTGGGGCCATAAATCCATACCAAGAGCCAGCGTAGAATTGCTTGAGACCTTGTTCTTCGAGGGTTGGTAGATCACTTAATACGTCCAACCGCTTACTGGCGGCGACGCCAATCGGACGGATGCGTTTGGCTCGTATTTGGGCAATGGAGGCCATGCCTGCATCAAAGGTCATGGTAATGTTACCCCCGATAAGGTCGGCCATGCCCGGGGCGCTGCCTTTATAGGGCACGTGAATGAGACGAATGCCAGTTAAAACCTGCAACATTTCTCCAGCTAAATGGGGCGTACTGCCCTTACCAAAGGAGGCGTAAGTTAATTGTCCCGGTTGCTGTTTGGCTAGGTTTAGCAATTCTTTAAAATTTAATGCAGGTAAGGATGGGTGGATCGACAAAATAAATGGCGCATCGGCCACATTACTGATGGTTTGAAAACTACTCAAAGAATAAGGTAATTTTGCATAAACCAGAGGATTAGTCACGAATGTGCCGGTTGCAGCAAGATAGAGGGTATAGCCATCGGCGGGTGCTTTAGCCGCGATTTCGGTTGCAATGATATTGGCTGCACCGGGGTGATTATCGACGTAAAAATTTTGTCCCAATAATCGTGAAAGCTCCGGAGTCAAGATTCGAGCCACTACATCTCCACCACCGCCTAGTGAGGAAGGATTCACCACCCGCACAGGGCGAAGGGGGTAGTCAGATGTCATTTGTGAAAAGGCAGGGGGAGTCAGATTAATCGATATCAAAAGCATCAATACTAGGCGATTAAGATACATTTTTATTCCTACTAGGATGTGAAAAAAGTAGCGCAAAGATGATAAAGGCTTTCTCGAAAGAACCCGAACCTCCTATTTTTTTTATGTAGGGCTTATAAGGAGACAACCAGTATAAAGCCTTCAACCAGGGGTTTCAATGTCGCTACAGTTTAGCGATCCTATAAAAAAACGCGCACTAAGCTCCTTGTGAAGCATTAGCACGCGTTTAAAAAGCGCTGCGATGTAAAATCCGTATTAAGCGGCCGCTTGCCTTTTGTCTTCATTGACTAAGGTCTTCGTATTTCCACCAATCAAAATCTTACGAGGTTGTTTTTCCTCCGGGATAACATTTTCGAGCTGAATCACTAGCATCCCGTTGTTCATATCAGCGCTGCGTACGATCACCGTTTCTGAAAGGTTAAAGTGGTGTATAAAGTCCCGTGTAGCGATACCCTTATGTAAGTATTCTGCGCTCGCGGTTGCTTTGACTTTGCCCTCTATTTTCAGTTTGTTGCCTTCAGAGGTGATTTCAATCTCATCCTGACGAAAACCTGCTATTGCAATTTCAATAGCATAATCTCGATCGCTCATTTTGAGAATATTGTAAGGGGGGTAGCTCTGTGCTTTTGTGGCAGCCTCGCCTGATTCGAGTTGCTCGAAAGCATCGAGTATTCGTTCAAAACCAATAGAATTGAGCAGTAATTGACGTCCAAAGGTATAAGCCATGAAAATATCTCCTTAATTTAAGCAAGTGATTGAATGTTGTCTGAACCCCAAAGGCATCCAGACACTTGTTAAATAGGGATAAAAAAATATATTTCAAGCGCTACGGCGAATTTTTTTTCGTTATGAAGCAAAGCATTGCTTCAACGCCTGAAGTTCAAAAACAGGAAGTTTTTGAGAAATGCAAAAATGGCATGACCGCTTAGAAATCAGCCGACTAGTCAAAAAAGTTTTTCTCTCTCGTCTTGATGAAAGCGCTGAAATCTACGTGGGTAAGCCAATAATATTTAAAATTACGGTAGTTGAAGGAACCCATAGTCCCTCGTTGTAAAGATCCCGAGTAATCTCACGTAAATACAGTGGCGGTTTGGGTTGAGCACTTAAAAGATTACTTTCAAGTAATTCAATCACGCCAGGGTCTTTAGAAATGATGGACTCTCGTATTAATTGTTTGCCTAGGGCTGCATTGACAGGGGTTCCTTTGAATCCTGACATCAGCACTCGGCCATAGCTGTATTTGGCGACAATGTAGTTTTGTTTGATGGCTTTTTCAAACCAAATAGCAGCCTGATTAATGTCGATAGGAACATTCCAACCATTTAAATAATGAAAGGCTAGGCGATTAGAGGCTTGACCGTCACCGGTATCGGATAACTTTTTCCATAGGGCAAAAGATTGAACATAATCTCTGTCAGCCTCTGCTTGGAAGGCTAACTTTTTATCACGTGAAATTTGATCTGGTGGAATGGACGGCACTGCAATAGGAGGAGGGGGGGGAGGTGACGGTGGCAGTGCAGGCGTTGCTGTGGAGGGCGTAGCAACCTGGCTGGGAGGGTTAGAGGGCTTGTTGCTAGTGCTGGCTGGGTCGGGCGTATTTTTAGTCGATTCAGATAACTTAGGAGGGGCTAGGGAGTAAAGATCGACGATTAATAAATGCTGATGGTTATCCGCCGGTTTTTCTTGAAAAATTTTAAATTTTGTTTGTGGGTTGAGAACCAATTCTAATTGAGTAATGCCGGGTTTCAGTTGCCATATGTTCATGGATTTTACAAAGGGATCGTTCGAGCTTATTTTTTTTGAAAAATCTTTTTGTTCTTCAGTAAAGTCGATGTTGTATGCCGTTATTAACAGCCGGTCTGGATTTTTTAGGGTTGAAATATGGTGTTGGAGTGAGTTTTTCGATTCCAACATAATACGGGTGTAACTGGGAAAAGTGCTTACCCCGATATCGATGAAATTGGCAAAGGGCTGTTTCGCAAAACTAAAGTTTGTCGACAGCAGCATTAAAAAAGCCATTACAAGGCTATAGCACTTAATGGAATCGGGAAATAAAGCGATCAAAAATGTAAAATGTCTATGTTTTTTCAAGTGATGTCCAGATAATGAAGATCAGCGGATAGTTTGTATAAAGATGCATTGTCGGTGGTCTGCTGACAATGAAGTAATAATGAATATATCTGAATGGATAGACGGCCGAAAAAGGTTAAAAATTTAGGCTAGCCTTTAGTATAGCAAAAACAGACCCTATGAATTTTCGTTTTTGGAGTTAAATGAGCCCTTTACGGTGTAGCTTTGGCTGAGCTATTTCGATAGGCAGCGCAATCGGAGCATAGGTTAAGTCGGCCTATTCCCAAAGACATGCTATCGAATGTGAATGAAAGGAATATTGGGCCGCTTTGTGCTGGTCATTTAGGAGACAAAAAGAAGAGAGAAAACAACGATCATAACGGCCTAAGCGCTGGCAATGATCTGGCAGTGAGTTGGTAATGGGCTGGCGGTGGACTGGCTGTGGACTGGCTGTGGACTGGCTGTGGGCTGTGATTCCTAGACATTTAATTTGATTTTTTTAATGACCCCTTTTGACCACATTAGTGCACTGCCTTCTTCGATTTTATGCCAATGACTTCTGTGGGCATCCAGCGGTTCTGAGGCAATGGTATTAATCGTTTGCAAAGCCAAGTGGGAGGCGGGGATGCTAGGTGTACCATAATAGAGGCTAGGGGATTGATGGTCACTGGAGTAACGAAATGCCCATATTTTTTTTCCATCACTGATCGCCATACAGGAGCGAAAAGGCTCTTTTACCTTATTTTTTTTCATAATCTTAAGGATAAGTTGGATGGTCGATGTGATGGCCAAGATCGGGTCCTTTTGAAGGCCTAGGCTCAAAGCGACTAAAAAAAAGGCTTCGCTGTCGGTTGAGCCCTCTCGGTAGGGGTAGAACTTCGGGCTAATGTGAGACTCGAATAGCTTTCGACAAACAGGCCAATTGCCGATTTGTCCATTGTGCATAAATGACCAGTTCTGGAAAGTGAAAGGGTGGCAATTTGTGCGGGTGATCGCCGTGCCGGAACTGGCTCTCACGTGCGAGAAAAATAATCGAGTCCGGATATGTGCGGCGAGTGATTTTAAATTGCTGTCGTTCCAAGCCGGTAGGGTGTCTTTATAAAGACCAGGAGTTTTGGGGAGGCCATACCATGCGACTCCAAACCCATCGCCGTTGGTTGGTTGAGGCGATTGTTTGGCGGAAAGGCTTTGACGCACAATAGAGTTTTCTGGATGAAATAAAATCTCATCCAAATAGATTGCTTTTCCCGCATAGGCGACCCATCGGCACATGTCATGGTGCTCCAGTTAGATTTTGCAAAAAAAGTCAGTCCCTCGACATAGCCCTCAATCCAATCGCTGACAAACAAAGGGGATGGATCAGGATGAATAAATCGTCATTGCTTTTGTAAGCTCTTGGCGAATTTTTATTCGAAGTGGCTTGGGTTCTAAGACTTCTACCGCAGCCCCATGGCGCATGATTTCCATGACCAGTTCTTGGTCATTGGCATAAGGCACTTCGAGTATGTAGCGCCCTTCTTGATCAAAGCTTGCGCGTTGTTTGGGATGCCAGCATTCAGCACTTACCCAACGGGCGCGCTCTGGGTTAAATCGTAATTTTGCCCATTGCAGCGTTTCACCCCCAAACAGCCCATAACCGGAAATGAGATAGTCCTCCAGAACCTTGTTCGCCACCTCTCTTGCTTTTTTGCCAGACGGTTTTGCCCATTGAATGCAATCGATGGCAAAACTTCTTAGTCCTTCACGTAAATGACACCAGGCATCGATATACCAGTTTTCTCGGTAGTAAATCAGTCTTTGTGGTGAGATTTCTCTTTCCGTGATCTGATCGCTACCCCTGGCATGGTATTGAATTTGAATACGCTCGCGTTGTGTGAGCGCAGCCCCTATCGCTGAAAAATGCTCCAAAGTGAGTTTACGGGTGGCTACCGTCAGTATCCGAAAACGTTTTCGAAGATCTTGGGCGCTCGTATTGGCCGTGCCTAGGATCGCATTGAGTCGGGACATCAATGGGGCAATATGCGGACCAATTAATCCCCCCTGATCAAGAGAGGAGAGAAGATGCTGCATGGTTAATAGCGCGTAGGCTTCTTGTTCATCAAACCACAGTCCTGGTAACTCAAATTTTTTACCTATTGGGGTGCTGGTCTCAAAGCGATAACCCCGTGCTTCCGTATCCCAGACAACAGGGGCTTGGAAGCGATCACGCATGTATTCCAAATCTCTTTTAAAGGTCGCTGGTGATATTTCTAATTCTTCGAGAAACATCTGCCGAGATACAATTTTTCTTTGTTGCAGGAGTTGATCGATTTTGTAAAAACGTTCCAGACGATTCATGCTTTTTTCCATTTGATAAAATGAAAATGCGATTTAGCCATACAGTGCTGGTATTTGACTGCTAGCATTGCGACAAGTCAATACGTGTCATATTGCAATAAGATTCCCCCTCCAAAAAACTCTTACTCCATCAGAGCCTTTTGCCGGCAAATAGTCAATGACCCAAGCTTTTCTTTTGTGCCTATTTTAAAACCTTTGTTTGTATTGTAGGATAGTCATTGTTTTAATGATTACATTTTTATTCAATCCATGAAAATAGAAGTCATTTGTGGCGATATTGTGGCTCAGCCAGATGCCATGGCCATTGTCAATAGTGCCAATACCTACTTACGCCCCAGTACTGGCTTGGCTGGTGCCATCCATAAGGCAGCAGGCGCCCAATTGGCTGACTATTGTGCGCCATTTGCCCCCTTAAAATTGGGAACCGCGATGATTTCGCCAGGATTTTTGTTGCCAAACCCTTGGGTCATTCATACCTGTGCCGCTCATTACCATCTTGAATTTAACGCAACAAAAATTATGGCCGATGCTTTGCATTCCATGTTAAAGCTGGCTTGCGAAAAAAAGATTCGTTCTTTAGCCATACCCGCTATTGGCATTGGTGTTTTTCAGTTTCCCTTGGATTTGGCTGCACAGATGACTGCGAAAGCGCTTTTTTCTCCTGATTGGAAAGAATCATTTGACTGGGTCAGATTTTGTGTTTCCAGTCCATTGATTCAAGACGCTTACTCGGTGGCGCTCTTAGGCTAGGCAATGGCCCACATTTTAAGCGCAGTTATTTCGTAAGAAATCGGCAATCCCACAGTGAGGTCACCCATCATTTTTTTCTAGGAACCCTGAGTGCCTTTGGTGATTTGGTGATTTGGTGAATTAGTTGGGACACGTAAAAACTATTAGTCCGCTCGTATCCCATTACTTTTAATGAGACTAGACCAGCGTTCTATCTGACCTTTTAGGAACGTGGCAAATTGTTCGGGGGAGTTTCCCACGGGCTCTATACCCATTTTAAGTAATCGGCTTCGGGTGTCAGGGTTTTCCAAGGCTTCTTGTACGGCTTGTGAGAGTTGCTTAATGACCGTTGGGGGCGTGCCTACCGGGGTAAAAAGCCCATTCCATTCTGTGACCTCAAAGTCCTTATAGCCACTTTCAATCATCGTTGGTATTTCGGGCAAAATGCTGATTCTCGAGCGTCCCGTCGTGGCTAGCGCGCGCAATCGTTCCGCCCGAATGTAGCTTAAGCTAGAAACGGGGTTAGCGAAATAGGCACTGACTCGACCGGCTAATAAATCGGATACAGCGGGAGGACCGCCTTTGTAAGGAACATGCACCCAATCGATAGCGGCCTCGCGTTTGAGCATCTCGGCTGCCAAGTGGGCTGCGCCACCGGCCCCATAGGATGCATAGTCTAGTTTCCCAGGGTGGGATCGGGCTTCGTCAATGAGTTCTTTAATACTTTTGTAGGCACTGGAAGTGGGCACGACGAGAATCAAAGGCATATTAATGGCTTGGGAAACAGGGAGTAAATCTTTGATCGGATCAAAGGGGAGTTTTCTCATGACGGCATTAACGGCGTAAGGAAATGTATCAAAAAGCAAGGTATAACCATCGGCGCGAGACTGTAAAACTAATTCAGCTCCCAATACACCACTGGCTCCGGGTCGATTATCGATGACGATGGGTTGGCCTAATTGGATCGATATTTTTTGTGCTATGAGTCGTGCATTTGAGTCTGCGCCTCCACCCGGTGGATAAGGCACAACAATACGAATCCCTTTGTTTGGAAAAGTATTTGTCGTTTGAGAAAAAGTAATTGTTGGGTCCATCAGTAGAAACAATAAACAGGCGAGGTAACAAAGACTCCACGGGCGATTTGTGTGGGTGTGTGCGCTCATTGTCGATTTCAGAGGAGGGGGAGTGGGATCAGATGATTCTGGCAATGGTTACTTTGTAATGAATTTTTTCAAGGGTATTCATTAAAAAGGGGCATTTCGTTAGGAGACATATACCAGGGTGCTTTAAATTTCCAGAAAATACTGTTTTCTGGTCGAATGGAGGGATCTTGATCCAGTAGTCCTGCTGGGATCAACATATTAGGGGTATTGCTGACTTCATGGGGTACACGGGAGCCACAGTCCTGACAAAAGCAAACGGCAAAGCGTTTCGCTTGAGGTAAATCAAAGCGTTTAATCAACACTTCGCCCTTTGTCCATTTAAATTGTTTTGTGGGTAAAAAAAGATTTGCTGCATGAGCGCTACCACTGGTTTTTTGGCAGCGATGGCAGTGACAGTATCGAAAAGCTGTAAAAGGCGGAATGAGTTCAAATGCAATGGCACCACAAAGGCAACTACCAGAAACTGATTCATTCGTTGACATGGTTATTTCTTTTTTATGGGGAAAATCAGACTTTTTTTATTGTAAGGGTGCCGCACCAGAAGAGGTTTTATCTATTTTCTCGGCAATTTTTTTAGTTGTTTTGATGTCGCTTTGCACTAACTGCGTGAAGGCCTCAGAGGACAATATGTAAGGCTCAAAGCCTAGCTCGTCAAAACGAGTGATCACCGTCGGTTCTCTGACCGTTGAGGCGATCGTTTCATGCATACGTTGCACGATATCTTTAGGGGTATTAGCGGGAAACCAAAAACCAAACCAGGCATAATAGGTGAAGTCTTTAAGGCCTGATTCGCTAATGGTGGGCACCTCAGGCAGTTGTTTCCAACGTTTCGCACCAGAAATAGCCAAGGGGCGAATTTTTCCGGTTTTGGCAACGCTCACCGTATTAGAGGAGCCCATGAAAGAAAGATTAATATGGCCTCCTGCTAGGTCGGTGACCACTTGGCCCACACCCTTATAGTGTACCGGAGTCATTTTAATTTCTGCAGCGGCATTAAAGAGTTCGTTTGCCATATGCAAAACGCCCCCGTAACCCGAAGTGCCATAATTGAGGGTTGAGGGATTTTTTTTGGCTAATGCGATCAACTCACTGACATTATGAGCCGATAAGTTCGGATGCACACAAAGCACGTAACCCACCATACGTGCAGCTGTGGTGATCGCGCTAAAATCTTGTACGGGATCGTAGTTTAGTTTGTTAAAGGCAGGCAACATGGCGTGTGCACTGGAGGTGTGTAAAAGGGTATAACCATCGGCCGCTGATTTTGCCGCCGTTTCTGTCCCAATGGTCCCAGCGGCGCCACCCCGATTATCAATGATAAAGTTTTGACCCCATTTTTTGGTGAATTGTTGCCCTACGATTCTGCCAATTAAGTCCATGGGCCCTCCTGAAACAAATGGGACAATCACGCGGATGGGCTTGGAAGGATAGGTTGAGTTTTGTTGCGCGTGGCTAGGTAGACTGTAAATGTTGTAGATCAAGGTGAGTGATAAACCAAGGACGGTAACTGATTTCATATCTAGAGGTCGTCTTTCTGAAAAAAAGAAAAAAAGTGGGGTAACACAGTGATTATTCTACTTGGATGCCGAGTTGTCTAATGAGCTGATTTTTTTTGATGTATTCCGCTTTGATGAATTCAGAGAGTTCTTCTGGATTAAGGCTTGCGGTTAATTCAACCCCATTGCTGATAAAACGTTCATGCAATTCTTTAATCGCAACGATGCGACTGACTTCAAGTTGTATTTTAGTGAGGACTTCTTTGGGGGTGCCGGTTGGGGCGAATAAGCCTGTAAACGTCATATCTTCAAATCCGGGTAATCCGGCTTGATCAATGGTGGGTATTTGAGGAAACAAGGCTGAGCGCTTTCGACTCGTGACCGCTAAGGCTCTTAGTTTGCCAGAGCGGATATAGGGGGTCGAAGTGTTAATTTCATCAAACATTAATCCGACTTGACCTCCCACCACATCAACAATGGCCTGAGAGCTGCCTTTATAGGAGATATGAATCATTTTGATTCCGGCCTGGTGACTGAAAAGCTCAGTGGCCATATGGCTAGTGCCGCCAATACCCGAGCTCGCGTAGGTCAGTGTGTTGGGTTGAGATTTGGCTAGGGCAATGAGTTCTTTCACCGATTGAGCAGGCAGGGACGGGTTAACCGTGAGCACCTTGGGCACTAAGCAAGTCAGACTAACGCCGTTAAAATCTTTAACCGGATCATAACCCCCATTAGCAATGAGTATTGGGGCCGTGACAAATGCATTGGCCACATGCAAAAGCGTATAGCCATCCGGAGGCGATTTGGCCACTATTTGCGTGCCTAATAAACTGCTGGCTGAAGGACGGTTTTCAATGATGACTGACTGTCCTAATCCTAAAGCCAGCTCTTTGCCGATCGAACGGGCAACAATATCATTATTGCCACCGGGAGTGACAGGGACAATAATTTTA
Organism: uncultured beta proteobacterium; assembly: GCA_903893565.1. Classification (GTDB taxonomy): domain Bacteria; phylum Pseudomonadota; class Gammaproteobacteria; order Burkholderiales; family SG8-41; genus UBA5216. The sequence continues at coordinate 22,092 of CAITMU010000031.1, forward strand.
ATGAATCGGTTAGGAAAAGTGGCAGGGGTTTGAGCGTGAGGGTAATAGGGGAGTAAGCTCACAAGGATAAACGCTAGCCTGATGCCAAAGGTCTTGTTCATGTAGAGGCTCCTTTTTTTTATTATGTCTCTCGCTACATTGAAATCATGCATGTTTTTTATGGTTTAGGATTTCAACTGCGATCAATCGGTTTCATTCTATGACATTCAATGCGAGTTGTGGGATTTTGTATTTTTTCCTTATCCAATGGGATGGATTATAAAAAAAGAGCGTTTTTTCCTACAAAAACCCGAGCCCTCCCCCTATTTTTCTGATTTAAGTCATCGCAGAGCCTAAAGGCTTCTTAGAGGGGGGCTAGGTGATGGCACCAAGCTAATCTACCCCTTGCCCAAAACGAGATTTTTAAAAATAATTGCATGTTTATGTGGACTCGTTAGGCGCTGAATTAATCCTTAACGAAGGGAGCGTCAGTGTCAAAAGTGGGATTTTGTTATTAAATGAAATGAATGAGTTTTTATTTAATGTGTTAAGTGAGAGAATTGTGGGGAAAATATTTTTTTTAAATGAATGCATGGTGCGAAAGGTCAATTAATGAGCAGCAAAAAAATTCATGAAGATGACCAATGGAATGCGGGTGATTTAGGCTGTGGGGAATTAGTGATGGTGTTACGTACACGATTACGGGCGATGCCTGGAAAGGTTTTGAAAGTCATCGCGCTGGATCCGGGTGCGCCGTCAGATATACCGGCATACTGCCAAATGACAGGCCATCAACTATTGAAGTCGAGTCAAGAATGTTGCGCTTACTGGATACGCGCTAAAAAAGAATAAGTGGTATTGATGTGTTCACTAAGTTTCGTCTTCTTGACTCGGACGCGAGGCATCGATCCATTGAGAAGGCAGTGCTTTGGCAGGTTTGACGCCTAGTTTTTTTAGCATTTCTGCTTGACGCACAACGTTGCCTTGGCCTTCACTTAATTTTTTTCTGGCATCGTGGTAACTGGATTGCGCTTGATCCAAGCGTTCTCCCACTTTTTGTAAATCGGTTACAAAGCTCACTAATTTATCGTACAGTTCAGCCCCACGGGCAGAAATATCCTTCGCATTACGGCTTAAATCTTCCTGCCGCCAAAGGTATGCCACTGTACGCACTACAAAAAGTAGTGTGCTGGGGGAGACGAGTAAGACATTTTTTTCCCAGGCATTTTGAAATAAATCGGCATCATGAGTGACCGCCAACATGAAAGCGGGTTCGAGTGGCACGAACATTACGACAAAATCCAGTGACTTAAGATCATATAATTTCTGGTAATTTTTTTCAGATAAGCCTTTAATGTGTGAGCGAATCGATTGCAGATGGCGCTTTAAAGCGGTAGTGCGTATTTCGTCTGTCTCTGCTTCCGAAAACGCACGGTAATCCGGTAACGTCATTTTGGAATCGATGATTAAAAATCGCTCCCCGGGTAATTTGAGCACGACGTCTGGAATGACGTGATTAATGCCATCATCGGCTTTGACGGCGGTTTGGCGCTCATAGTGAATATCTTTAACAAGGCCGGCTTTTTCTAAAACCGTATCTAATATAATTTCCCCCCAATTGCCCTGTGCTTTGCTATCTCCTTTTAAGGCAAGCGTTAGGTTTTGGGTATTTTCACTTAAGTGGTTGTTGAGCTCTATTAGGGTTTTTACATGTCCGGCCAGTTCATTACGATTTTTATTCTCTTTATCGTAGGCCTCTTCCACCTTAGTGCGAAAGTCAGTGAGGTTTTGTGCAAGAGGGGTCAGTATTTGAGCCAGGTTGACTTGATTCAAATCGGTAAATTTTTTAGATTTATCTTCGAGAATTTTTTGCGCTAACACTTCAAATTGTGCAGTGAGTTCTTTTCTTGCGTTCTCAATTACACTGAGGTCTTTTTGAGCTTGATCGCGTGATTGAATTAATTGTTGATTAAGTTCGGCATTTTCTCGAATAAAGAGACTTTTTTCATCCTGGAGTATTGAGATCTCTTTTTCGATTCGATCGAGACGTTCGGATCGTTCAATGAGTCGAGTTTTTTCTTCGATGAGTGCGTTTTTATCCGATTGTAATGTCTGAAGTTGCTTTTCGTGTATGTCATTTTTACGATTGAGTTGTTCGATTTCTTCGGTTTTAGCGTTTAATTTTTCGGTCCAAAGTAATTGGTCAAACTCTGCTTTAACTTGTTTTTTTTGTTCTGACTGCCGGTGCTCATTTTTTAAAAAAAGAAAAGTGAGCCCACCTCCCAAGGTGCAAGCAATCATGAATAAAATAAAATCATCGGTTGATATCAGCATCATCAGTTTCTTTGTAAGGGGTTTATGAAATTTATTAATGATACGAGTTTAGTGGCTTATGGGGTGAGCCTGAGTTAATAAATTGCACCATTCAGGGGTCTTTTATTTCTTTTTAATTTAAATAACTCTCAAATGAGGGGTTCTTTTGATTTTGGCTCATTGGGCCATTGTTTGAACCCCTCATAAAACCTTTGAAAACGATGAATTCTCGATTCGCAGCAGGCGAATGAACGAGCGTTATGTCTTTATACTTTATTGTGGTAAATATTCTAAAATTTCCGTTTCTGTGATGCCGTTCGATAGCGGCACTAGATCTTCCTGTGTCGGTAGGATTGAGCGTCATTTGTACGCTAGCAATCAGAATCAATCAAGGGATAAGCTCAGAAAGGAGGGAGGGTTTATTTTGGTATTTTCTTTTGCTTTTGAGCATGAATACGTTGCAATACGATAAATTCATTTGCGCCCTACGGAGTTTTAAGTAAGAATGTGAAAAATGGAATCTTTTTAAAAGTTGGGGAAAATTGCCTACCGATTATAAAAAAAACGGCAGGAAAGTCTAGTTAGGAGACGATTAATTTTTTTGGGGATATCTTAGTCCCAGTCAGTCGATCTTTTTTTATGTTTTTTTTCCCCGATAGTGACTGAATGAGGGGATTTTTTTTTCCATTTATTTTATACGTAAAAGCGTGTGCTTTGCCCCCAATGCGTAGATTGATAAGGGTGTGGCATTTGCCTTGAGCTTTAGTCTGGTTGCTTCTTGGCTGTGTAGCAAAAAAATGAATATTTATTCAATATCAACCGTATTTATTAACTTAGGGAGAATTCTTTTGAAAAATAGACGTGCATTTTTAAAGCAAGCGGGTACGGTGCTCGGGGGCATCACCTTTTGCGGTTGTGATATGTCGACCGTTGCCTTTGCTCAGTCAACCCCTGCGCCACGCGCCCCAGTGATCATTAATGGGCAAAAAGTCACTGCAGTCGATGTGCATGCACATTGTTTTTTTCAAGACGCGATTGACTTAATGGGACCCGAAGCTAAAACAGTATTAGCTCCCACGCGAGGTCAAGATAAGAACTTTATCAAAGTCGAGGAGCGAATTGCGAACATGCAAGCACAAGGCATAGATATGCAAGTGCTTAGTATTAATCCTTTCTGGTACAAGAAGGATCGGGAGACAGCGGCTGAAATTTGTCGTATTAATAATGAGCGTTTGGGGCAATTGTGCGCAGAAAACCCGAAACATTTCTCAGCTTTTGCCTCCATTGCAATGCAGTATCCTGATTTGGCCGTTCAGCAATTGGAGGAAGCGGTTAAAAAATGGGGTTTGGTGGGCGCAGCCATTGGGGGGAGTGTTGCGGGGGAAGATTTTTCTCGTCCACAATTTCGCTCTATTTTAGCCAAGGCAGAGTCCTTGAACGTGAGTTTGTTTATTCACCCTCAGAGTACGCCCCAGTTGTCTTCTCGCTTTAAGGGTAATGGTTGGTTGTCGAATGTTATCGGAAATCCGTTGGACACCACGATTGCCTTGCAGCGATTGATCTTTGATGGGACTTTAGATGCGTTCCCCCATCTTAAAGTGATTGCAGCGCATGGCGGTGGTTATCTAGGCTCTTATGCTCCGCGATCGGATCACGGATGTACGGTTTCCCCTATGATGTGTGACCCGAGCATTGTATTGAGGAAAAAGCCAACAGAGTATCTCAAAGATCAGTTGTATTTTGATTCTTTGGTGTTTACTCCAGAGGCCTTAAGGCATCTTGTGGCCCAAGTTGGGGTGAGTCAGGTGATGATTGGCACTGACCATCCTATTCCCTGGTCAGAGCAACCCGTTGACCACTTACTAGAGACTCCTAATTTAACGGACGCAGATCGGGTCGCTATTTTGAGTGGTAATGCTAAAAGAGTGTTGGGTTTACGTATCTAAAACGATGGTAAGAGAGGGCATAGGATATGGAAAAACCAGTCGATGGCAATTTATTGCCCTTTGAAAAAGGTCAGCGGATCATTGATAAACCCGAACTCCCCCGACAGGGGGTTTTCACTGATAATGAAGTGTATACCGAAGTCGTTTTAGGCAAAGGACAGTTAAAACGCGGCCTATTTCGTCAATTTGAAATTTTTTGTGATGAAGCGCAGCGTCTGGGCGGTGATGATTTATATCCTTCCCCCATGACTTACCTGGCGATGGGGGTAGGGTTTTGATTGCTGACTCAAGTGGCGCGGTACGCCCACATGATGAAAATCGAAATTAAAAATGCTCGTGTTAAAGTGCGGTTTAGAAAATTTTTAGGCGGTTCTGTATTAAAAGGCACTGTCTATCACCGTTGGGATGGAGTGGATACCCATCTCATTTTGGAATCAAATGCGGACCCTTCTCGTATTCAGCATTTAATAAAAAATGCAAAGGCCGGTTGCTTTGCTGAGGGATTAATTGAACAAAAAGTCCCTTTGAATAGTACGGTTGAAATTAATGGTGAGCCTTTTACTCTTTAAAGGGCAGATATTTCAATTCGGATGGATACATCAATGGGTATCTTCATTTGTTATTTAGTGCCGTGCGTTGATGACGCTAGCGTTTAATCCGATCCCTTAATGCGGGTGGTTTTTTTGTCTTTTGATCCGGGATTGATAAAGAGAAAAATACGATTGAAGGCGATTGAATTTTTTAAAATCAGCGTATTTAAGAATCTCTACAGAGCGCTTCATGACAACCTTCTAACTCCTGATGCTTTTTGCTGAGGGGCAATCGGTTTAATTTGTCTAGATCTTGATAGAAAAGACGGTGAACGTCGTCTTGTTGGTCATCGTAGAGTTGGGCACGAGATGAAGGCAGTGATGAATCCCTTGATCCTGCCTTTGGCTCCCCCCCTTTAGCCCGCCCATTTAGCTCCCCCCATTTAGCCCCCCCCTTACAAGCCTCTATACCTTACTGGCCATTAGGCGAAGAAGGCGGGCCGCTGTTTCATTCAAAGCGCCCTATTCTCGTGATCGAGTGGGGAGGAGCGCAAATGTCAGGCTCCTATTCAAAAACGTTTGTAGAAAAGTAGCCGCGTGGCATTGCTTGAATTTATTTTTTCATTGAAGTAGATGAAAAGTAGTAACGCTAATCATCTCCCCCCTAAAACCTCATTTAAAGATACACGACAAAAATATCGCACCCTTGGCCAATCAAGGCTTAAAGATCTTGAGATTCATTTGGATCGTTTTGTAATTATTATTTTTCGCTAAGTTCACTCCCTTTTGCCTAGAAGGTTTCCTAATAAGGATTGATGCTTGAATCGCAAAGAGGGGATGGTTTTTGTAAAAACAAAAGATAGTGTTCAGGAATGTTCAGGATTCTAGATCCCCCTATCATTACTATGTAACTACATTGAAGTGGTAAGTGATACATATTTTATGATTGACTAAAAATGCATTAAGTAGCTTTTAGGATTAATTTATTCTTGAGACTTTATCTAAGATCGTGACTAAAAATATGAAAAATAAAAAAAGCATTATTGTTATTTTTATTTCTATTTTTTGTTATCTTTTTTTCTTTTATGCGAATAGCGACAATGATACTGTTCAATTGAAATCAGGAGTTGTATTTAGCCATAATAAATTAGAAAAGCATTCAACTGATGCGCTGACGCAGCTCAATGGATTGGTGACAGCCCCTGGGGGAGCTCTTGCTTTTAAGACCCCCGATGGATTGTGGGAGCAATTAGTGAGTTGGGTAAAACCTAACTCTTTAACCGAAATTCAAGGTCTTTTTGTCGGGGCTGGACCTGGTGTTGTCGTTAGGCTATTTGAAGTAGATGAAGCGTGCAATCAGATTGGTCCTGTCTTAGATCAAGCACTCACCGTGCAAGACGGATCCTACCAAATGAAAGTCTCCGTCTCACTGTCTTCGGGTGTGCATTATGTTGTAGAGGCTATCGGTATCCATGGCGAAAAATTAACTTCTGAAATAACAGGGGCGAATGTTAACTTAAATCCTGTCAATACCGCGGCACACCGGTTATTAAATTCTTCGATCCAATCCAATCGTTCTCAATTTAGTCGTTTGAGCGCGCAATCTATTCTTTCCTTGCAGGAAGAGATGAGAGATTTGGTAGCCAGTCCGACTTTTATGGCAGCCTCTACGACCACGATCCGTATGGCGACGGAAGCGCTTATTGCGGCAGCCATGGCAGATAAAGAAGTCTCCCGAATTGTGCATAGTTTGTCATCCTATGGCATTTTGATGGGGCAGATTAAGGATTGGAATGATCAACCCCTATCCGGAATGCGTGTCCAGTTGCTCGATTATGGTACGGGTCTTTTAAGGGCGATAACGAGAACCGATTCCGAAGGCCGATATCGAATGAATGCTCCGATCGGCAAGAGCTACGCGGTTTGCGTTTTGAACACCAGTTATTCTTCTTTGGCGGCCAGTGGATGTTGGACTGAAAAGGGAGATTTAATTGCTTTTTTTCGTGATTCTGAATCTTTTATATTAGGTAGTCGTGTTGAAAAAAAAGACTTTAGTCTTTCTCCTGGGACAAGACTTGCCGGTATTGTTCGGGGCGGCGGTATCGGTTTATCGGGTATGAATATTAGAGTTAGAGACTTTCATTCCGGTCAATCCTTATTTAATTTTAAAACACGATCAGACGGTTCTTTTGTTGTTAACTTGCCTTTAGATAACACAGTGATTGTTCGAGCGGAAAACAACACCTACAAACCTTTTGAATCAGGTTATTGGTTAAAGGAGAATAAAATTATTGGAGCTGCTGATGAGGCAACACCGATTCAATTGCAGTCAGGATTAAATATGATGATTAGTTTTACATTGCCCTTTAAGGGTAATGGTTACAGCTCATCTGTCAGCGAATTTAAAAACGGTGCAACCTCACAAAAATTACAAGCCGATATGTAAGTCTATTTAAGAGATGACGTAAGGGTAATTGATGAAAAATTACTTAAGCTAATCATTGATCCATTTCTCCTTCGCTGTTTTCTAGTTAAGGCAAGCGTGAATGTACGATAAAAAAATAAAGAGAACGCCGAAAAGATAATGCATGATTTCATTTAATGGGTATCACATTTTTCTCATCATGAAAAAATAAATAATATAGTGAGTTCGAAGTTGTTCTTGGTCATTATCGTTTATGTATGTTTTCTTATGACCAATGTAGCTATTGCAGAAGTGCGCCGCGATTTAAAAACTTTACTTCATTTTATTTTGGATCGATATCCTGATGATCATAATAACGTATATAAAATTGAGTTTTCTTCCGAAGTTGGAAGTCTAGCTTACTCGACCAGTTCCTCAGAATTTAGCGTTACTGATAATAATAAAATAAGTATCGTTAAAAAATGTAAGATTGTTATTAATCCACATGTCATTCATCTATATTCGATCAACGCACAAGCCTTTTTATTAGCGCATGAAGTAGCACATTGCCAACTTAATCATTCGCAAAAATTAATAACAAACTATAAAAATAGTTGGATGCAAGAATACGATGCGGATGCACGTGCGGGACATTTACTTATTTTATCGGGATATGATCCTATTTTGGGACTTAAAAATTTAATTCCCCCTACTGAAATAGGCTCTACATCACACCCTTCCAAAATTTCTCGTTTGGCATCATTAAATGGTATTCGAAGAAATTATGAAATTGAGAATAGACACATGCAGCGATTATCATCTAATTAAGATGGGATCTACAGTCGATTAAAAGAGTAATTGATAGGCGGAGGGCTCAGCTTAGTCGTGGCCCCTTAGATTTGCTGACTGGCTTCTTAAGCCCATTGAGAGCTTTTAGGATGATGTCGCCACTATTACGCCCCACCTTCCTACCCTGAAAGACTGGGCTCATCAGGCTAAGCTTTTAAAAATTGCGAATGAGAGGCAATGGCTCATTCAAATTGGGATTTGTAGCCCTCCTATGTCCATGCCTTTGTAAGTCAACACTTGGGGGACTGGACGCTTATGGATGGCTTTGTCTCGATCCTTGATTTTGAAACGCTGAGTGCGTGGGGATAAAAAAACTGGTAAATATTTCGATGATGAGATAGTGTGTCTTTTTTTACTCTAAAAAACCTAACCACTACACCTTGGAGGTGTTTTTTATGTCAAATTCCTCGTTGTATTTGCTGCATGTTGAGGACGGTGTTGCTTTAGTGACGTTAAATCGGCCTGAGGCGATGAATTCAATCAATAGTGCTTTGCGCTCTGAACTCATGTCCCTATTTCCTGCCCTCGATGAAAGGGAGGATGTTCGCGTCGTTGTGATTACGGGGGCCGGGGATAAGGCCTTTTGTACGGGGGCAGATCTGAAGGAGCGCGCCGCACGTTCGACAGAACAAATGGTGTATGAAAGGCAGTATATGGTGCCCAAGTCTGTCATTGCGTTGGCTAACGTGAGTAAGCCTGTGATTGCCGCTATCAAGGGCTATTGTATGGCTGGTGGATATGAACTGGTGTTGCAGTGTGATATTACGATCGCATCCGATAATGCTATTTTTAGTCTGCCTGAAGTAAGCCATGGTTTTTTTCCAGGGGGAGGGGCGTGCCAGCGTTTGCCAAGGTTAGTCGGCTACCAAATGGCTCGTGAACTCATTTTGACGGGACGACGCTGGGATGCTAAAGAGGCAAAGGAATTAGGACTCATTAACCGTGTGGTGCCTCTTGAAAAGGTGATGGAAGAGGCGATGGCGATGGCAAAAAAAATAGCCTCTTACCCTACCACTGGCGTGATGCAAGCAAAAAGAGCACTCAATCAGTCGATGGAAGTAGGTTTGGGAGCAGGGCTTCGCTTCGATGCGCAAGCTTGGATCGGGTGCATGCATTCCGATGAATGGAAGGAAAAGTTGGATGGCTTTGTCAAAAAAGAACGTAAGTCCTAAAGCCTCTGCCTTCGTTGGTTGGTGAATGGCCTCCTAGACGACTCCTGCAGCTTGTAACAAGGGCTATTGGAGCCGAATAGGACGACATGAGCGCTAATAGCGCTAACAGCGCTTTTAGAGGGCAGCGCCAGCGTTTCGCCAATCAATCCACTCGCAAATCCCTCGCCCCATCATCCAAGTCTTGTCCTCTTGCGTGAGCCAAGGCAAGGCCTGAGTGAATAAATGTAGCGCTTCTTGGTAGGTGCAGGGGATATGACTTAAATCCGTCCCCCAGAACATGCGTTGTGGCCCAAAGGCATCATAAAAGCGTCTGAGCGGGGTGTGTAGACTCAGGAATGGGTAGGTGTCTTTGGTAAAGGAGGGCATAGAAGAGGCTTTGACGGCAATATTCGGATATTGGGCTAAAGCCAGTACGGGCTCTATGTTGCCAAAGGCGGCTTCATCTTTGGCCCCACTGGGTAGGCACAGATGATCCAAAATGATTTTTAGTTCAGGATAGCGTTGTGCCACCGAGACGATGAGATTGATTTGTGCAATATCAATTAAGACCATCACCGGTACCTGCGCTTTGGCACATTCAGCCCATAGCCAGTCAATTTGACCATTGGCCCACTGACTGCGAAGCGGTTCTCTACGAGGCACCACGCGAATACCCATGAGCCCGGGTTGTGAGCGCCAACCGCAGATCAGTTCTTTTGAAGCCTCGGTGGAGGTGTCAATTCGGCCCATGACCGAAAATCGTTGCGGGTGGCTGCGGGCGGCTTCGAGCGCAAATTCGTTACTGTCGCCTTGCCAAATGGGGGGGACTAGCACGGCACAATCGACTCCGGCTGTTATCATTTGTGAAAGCAGTTCCTCTTTCATGAACGGCGTGTCACGGTGCGGTTTGATATGATCTTTGGGCCATGGGGTCTTGGGGGTGTTTGCACCCCAAATATGAACCTGCGAGTCAACGATGAGCATCGTTTAAGGATCCTTCTAATAAAAATATTCAATCAATAATGGGAAGTAAAGCTGATGGCGTCCCGTTTGACGAGGTCTTCGAGATCAATGTAGGAGCGTTTGGTCGCTTTCTCCACCGTAAACTGCAATTTTTTATTGGACTCGGTAGAAGCACGAATGCTGAGTAATTGCATTTTTTCTTTCACTTCCCATTCGTGAGCTCCCGCTATGCCTGGGGGGCAATAAATGGTGGTGCCAGGACCAGCAGTGTATTCCTTCCCGTTAATGTCTCGAACAATGGCTTCACCCGAAATCACAAAATAACAGGCCTCAATGGGATGCCAATGTAGTTTCTCAATGGTATTCGGTTCATAGTTAGCTAAAGCCATACGGATGCGATCGGTTTTGTTTTTTCCGCTACCAATGAGTGCTTTAAGCGTTTGGCCTTGTGTGACCCCAGGGGCAGCTTTGACCTGTTTTTCGTCTAGGACTAAGAGAGTTGAATCGATATGCATGGGCGTTTCTCCTTACGATGGCGAAAGATAATGGTATGGAATAAAAGAAAAAAATGTGTTTAAGCGGTCTATCAGGAAGAATATGTTTTTTTTGAGTCCGCCAGATGGATTGGCTCTCAATAAATTTTTCTTGTTGGCTATAATATCACGCATAAAATGAATAGAAGTCTTAAACATGAGGGAGGGGCTATGACGGAATTGAAAAAATTGGAGGGTGCCACAGCGATTGTGACCGCCGCCGGGCAAGGGCTGGGTGAGGAGATTGCAAAAATATTAGCGCGAGAAGGGGCGCGGGTTGCTTTGGTGGATATCAATAACCAAGAACTGCAACGCGTTCAATCGGATATCGCTGCTTTCGGAGGCACCGCGATGGGATTTATTTGCAACGTGACCCGTTCGACTGAAGTCACAGCTATGGTGCAAGCGGTGATGTCGAACTATTCCACTGTTGATATTTTAGTCAATGTTGCCGGGGGATTTACTCAGTTTGCGCCGATCACTGAAATTGAGGAAGAGGAGTGGGATAGGGTCATAACACTGAACTTAAAATCAGCTTTCTTATGCACTAAGGCGGTAGCAAAAATTATGATGGATCAGCGCAAAGGGCGCATTATCAGTATAGCTTCGGGTGCTGGAGTGGGGCCAAGAACGCATGCGCCTTCTTACTTGCCCTACGGTGCTGCGAAAGCCGGATTAATTGGGTTTGGCAAATTACTGGCTAGAGACTTAGGAGAATTTGGCATAACCGTCAACACGGTTACACCCGGCACAACACTCACCCCCCGAGTGCGTAAGGTTCGTGATGCAGCGAGTATTGAAAAAATAAAAATGCAAAACCCTATGAGAAGTCTGGTCGAACCGCAGGACACGGCTGAAGCGGTATTATTTCTAGCCTCCCCAGCCGCCCGTTACATTACCGGTGTCAACCTAAATGTCAGTGCGGGAAACTTGATCGTATAATCGTATAGATAATGAGTGGGATAAAAAAATAGGGTGGTCAACATAACCCTTTGTTTTTTTTATTTATGTTGTATCACTCACCAACGGCGGTGGGGTTTCGGGTTATAGGCATTGATCCTAAAGGCAACCATTGTCATGGATTCAATGAAAGAGTAAAAATATCTCGATAGTATGAAGATCGGGAGTTTATGTTGCAGATGATTCATCAATTAGTACAATAAAAAGTAATCATCAGCATTGTTAGATTTTGTATTTTTCGAGGCGTTCTTTTTTTTGAGGAGATTCAATTGTTAAAGTCATTGGTATTAGGGTTTGGGTTAATATTTTCTTTTTTTGCTGGGGCAGAAGACGCCTATCCCAATAAGTCGGTTCGTATCATTGTGAATTATGCACCCGGCGGGTTGGCTGATATCGGTGCACGTATTGTGGCCCAACAATTAACGAATCAACTGGGAAAATCCTTTATTGTAGAAAATCGACCGGGAGGCTCTGGCACGATCGGTACGGGGTTTGTGGCTAAATCAGTACCTGATGGCCATACATTGCTCTTGTCAGATACGAGTTTCGGCATCATGTCGAGCTTATTTAAATCATTACCCTTTGATGTATTGAAGGATTTTGCTCCGATTGTGCAAATGACTCGTTCGACCAATGTTTTAGTGATCTCTCCTTCCCTAAACATGAATACATTAAAAGAATTTATCGCTTCGGCAAAATCGAACCCAGGTAAATATAACTATGGCTCTGCCGGTCAAGGTGCATTGAGTAATTTATCGTGTCTACTTTTTAATACAGCAACCAAAGTCAATATTGTGCATATCCCTTACGATGGAGGGGCAGGGGATTTGAACTCAGGATTTTTAAGTGGTCAGGTGCAAATGCTGATCACCACCATTCCGAGTGTGATGGGTAATGTTAAAGCTGGTCGAATGAAGGCGCTGGGTGTGACCACCGATGGGGAGCGTTCGATGATGTTGCCCGATGTGCCTTCTATGAAAGAGGAGGGGGTAAATGATATGGTGGTATATAACTGGATAGGGTTGGTGGCGCCCACTGCCACCCCAAAGACGATCATCAGTAAAGTGCATGATGAAGTTGTGAAGTCTTTATCCCTCCCAGCGGTCAAAGAGCGTTTCTCCGCACTCGACGTTCAGTTCGTCGGGAGTAATCCTGAACAATTTTCAAATCACATTCGTTCCGAAGTGAGTCGTTGGTCAGAGGTAATTAAGGCGGCAGGTATTACTGTGAAATAAATTCTGGAGGATACTTTAGAATTTTTAGAAAAACCTTGTAATGCAATATCATGTGGGCCATCTACAACACTTAAAATATGCTTTATCAGAAGGTTTTTTGGGTCAATCTTCTGGTTTTGAACGCATGATTTTGACGGATCGTAGGGTCGGCTCCGTGCATAGTCAGACGGCGATGTTAAGGCTGCAACCGGGCGGTTATGTGTTATCGGTGGTGCACGCCTTCGAAAAAGGTATTTATGTGTTCGAAGGAGAATTGGAAATGATGCGCGCCGGCGAGTGGGTTAGGTTGCCTACCGATAGTTTTGCCTTGATTCCCACCGCGAGCTATAAGATTCATGGCCCAACGATGGATGCTTTTTAAGGGCTTGAGTGCGGCACTTATTTTAAGTGCTGGTGGGTCGATTGGCTTTAAGGAAAGTGCGCACTTGACGGATCGCTACTGGAATTTTATCGGGAGTGTCTTTCCATGGGTACATTCCGATTTCCGATTTTGGTGCGAGCATGGCGGATTCGATACCGATTACTAAGGGGTGGGGAGGCGCATCATCGGGCATGAGCAGAATGGGGCTCTGACAAGCGCGCACGTCTTCTCGGTTGACGCAGTGTACGAAGTCGGCTCTTTTCCCACCATACATGCTGATGAGAAAACGCTCCACCGTTTCCATGTTCAGATCTGGTCTTTGTTTGACGAGATCCGGCCCCCAGCCTTTCATATAAGTGTCGTAAGCCAGTGTGGGAGTTTCCTTACGAAATCCAACGGGCTGTGAGACAACAGCAGCAATGATTCGATCAGGGGCTCGTTTGATAAGATTCCAAATGAAGGGTCCGCCGATACAAAAGCCGAATACCATAAATTTTTTGATCCCTAAATGATCCATCAGTCCTAACTGATCATCGGCGTAAGAATCCCATGGTCGGTCAACTTCCAAAGGTCCAACGGATGCGCCAGTCGTCGCATTTCGTAAGTCAGCGGTAATACAACGATATTCGTTTTTAAAGGTAGCGGCTGCATCAAAGGGTGCACTATTTACCCCCCAAGCGATCGAGGAGTTTTGTCCGCCGCCAGGAATAATTAATAGCGGAATACCAGAGCCTTCATCGACATAACAAATCCGAACCCCATTTTTTTGATAAAACTTTTTCTCTGCACTGACTTTCATATCGGTTTGAGCGAAGGCACGGGGCGCGCTTGCCGCCGCCATGACCATGGCACCGGTCGTTAATAAGTCACGTCGTTTTATATCCACGGAGCTTCTCCTCTTTGTTTAAATGGGATTATTTTTTTGTGTCCTCTATCACCTTATAAATAAAGTGAAAGAATCTAAGTTACATTGTAGTCTTTCTCATAACAAAGTATATTTTTGAAAAATAATTTTCCTAGGCAATTAAATTTTTTTAAAGGTAGCCTTCGGCATGTATGACATGACCTTTCAGGCTGAAATCGAGTTGGCAACCGGGGGTTATTCAATTAAGAAGACAATTTTTTTAACGATTGCGTTACTAGTAAAGCCTCGTCCGGGGGCGAACTGGAGTGTACGAGCCGTTGGTAGAAGGGGCTTTGCTAACTCTAGAATGCGTCTTTTGGCTGCCGATCTTCATCGCCCTCTTGGCTTTCAGCACTAGTAAGGTTTTTAATATAAATCAGCGATAACCCGAATACTTGTTAGGGACAGGGCAAGCGAAGCGATGGTGAATTTTTTTCTTTAGTCTCGATATTAATAGGATTAGACGGCGGTGATATTCATGAGTTTCATTGCATTTAAGCCCAAAATGGCAGCCTTGTCCTGATTGGACAGAGGGGTTTTCATGATGTGTTCAATAGGGAACTCTTCCCATGGAATAGGGCTATCGGTGCCGACCATCACTTGACTAGCGCCCACCTGAGACACCAACTGAGTTAAAGCTTCTGGGGTAAAGACTAAAGCATCAAAATAAATCTGCCTTAAGTATTCACTGGGTTTTTTCTGTAGCGTGAGTTGTGGATCACACCCCCCCGGAAAAATAAAACAGGCGTGATCCATACGGTTTGCATAAGTCGGTAAGAAGCCTCCACCGTGGGCAGCTAAAATCTTCAGTCGGGGGAATTTGTCGAGCACGCCCTCAAAGATCAAATGTTGTAGGGCGATGGTTGTTTCGAGCGGATTGCCAATGGAATTAGGCATCCAGCCACTGCCTTTGAAACGGTTACCCATAGGGATGTTTTCTGGATGGATGAAGATGATCGCGCCAAGCGCTTCTGCCTTGGCCCATATAGGGTGAAATTGGGGATCTGAAAAATCGGTACCTAATACACTGGCCATCACGGCGACTCCCTTGAAACTGGGGTTTTTCATGATTGTTTCCAGTTGATCAATAGCGAGATCGGGAAATTGGGTGGTAATTGAACCGAAGGCGCTAAAGCGCGTCGGGTGTTTTGCACAAATCGCCGCAAGATTGCGGTTATTGACTTCGATAATTTGACTGGCTAAAGCACGGTCTTTTCCATACCAAAATGCATTGACTGACAGCACTTCCATATCGACGCCTTTGGCGTCCATATTTTCGATGCGTTGTTGTATGACTTGATCGGTGTCGTCGGGAGAAAATTTCTGCGGACCCGAGCGCACAGGAAAGAGGACCGAGCCGTTACCGGCCAGATCAACCGCTTCTTTGAAAAAACAATGAGTATGGGTGTCAATGACCGGAATTTTTTTTCCATCAATAAAAACTGGAGCGTGTTTTTTTCCTAATAAGGGATGTTGGTGAGAAATAAAGGGTTGCTTGGTTGGCGGGGTTTGTGCTTGGACCGTATCGAGGAGGCAACAGCTACAAAATGTCACACTGGCCGAGGCGATGTTTTTTATAAATTGGCGACGTGAATTCATGGAGGCTCCCCGAAAATATAGCTTTGTGATGAAAGATGAGAAAAAGGTGTCTCATCTTTATGGAAAACGTGGAAAACACAAAGCAGAATAATTTTGTTCGTTTTTTGTTATTATAATTTTTATCGAAGCGTTCTGCTCTTTTTTAGCCGCCTTTTTATTTTTATTATTAAATTAGCATATCTTAATATGACGATTCCTGGGCACCTTCTTGCCGCCATGGCTTTATTTGCCTTTGTGACCTCTGTGACCCCAGGCCCTAATAATATGATGCTGTTAAGTTCTGGTGTGAATTTTGGTTTTCTACGCTCAGTGCCCCACATGATCGGTATTTCCACCAGTCACTTTGTGATGCTGGTGTCTGTGGGCGCTGGATTAGAAAAAATCTTTCAGTCGACACCTTGGTTTTATTCTGTGATGAATGTGGTGGGATTTATGTATCTTTTATATCTGGCCTGGGGGGTTGCTCATGCGGCGGCCCCGTCCTCAGAACCCAATACGACTCAACAGCCGATGAGTTATTTTCAAGCAGTCTTGTTCCAATGGGTCAATCCTAAGGCGTGGATGATGGCGGTGGGATACTTTACGAATTACATGCCAACAGACGCGCCTTGGAGTGTGATCATCCCGACCTGTGTCATGTTTAGTTGTATTAATTTTTTGTCGGTGGGGGTATGGGCTATGATGGGCAGGAGTTTACAAAATAAGCTATTAAACCCCATTCATCGTAAGCGCTTTAATATCACCATGGCGCTTTTGTTAGTGTTTTCGATGATTCCGGTTCTTTTTCTTTAAATTTGAAAAAAGAAAATAATCCACACGTTTCTTTGACCCATTTGTGAGTCTTCTCATGTTAAGGATTTAAAAAACTTTTTAATTAACAGTAGTTTTGTGCAATTAATTGATAAGTCGTCATTGACTGAGTAAGTTGCGATGCTGTCAGTCTGGCATTTGGATAAAATTTTTTGTAGGTTCAAAATCTAAAAAAATATTAATCCAATAATTTTTTTTCTGTAATTTCTGAATTCCATTTAGGAAGTAAAACCATGCACGCGGCCTCAAGCGCCGCAAAGATTTCGGCTAACCCAGCTTCGAATATCTTCGAGGGTGATCGCACGGGTCAATGTGAAATCCAAGTCTTGCGAAAACCGATAGTCCTCAAATGAGCCACCTCGCAGAGCCGTGCTACCTTTGAATGCCAGAACTTCGCGCAGTGGATACCGGCAAGTCCGGTCAGGAACCAGGCCAGCACGTAATCGCGTTCGATGACGGCCTTGGGAATGCGCCGGGGCTCCTATGCGTGTTCGAGATCAGGCGGATATTGCATTGTGGAATCATTAGCCAAGCCTTAATTATTTTTTTCATCTATTGAATTTAACGAAATATTTCCTCTTGGATCATATGTTGATGAAACAGTTCTTCATTTAGCTTTGGCCAGTAGTGAGCGGGTAATTCAATCGCCCCATGTGCAAAGATCAGTGGATTGGCAAGAATTCTTGTTTTAGGTTTTAAAAAACCGTTCATTTCTCCCGCATTAGTGATGGTAGAACGGGCGACACAAGCTTCCATCCAGCAGCCGATTTCCATGGATACCCCATCGCCTAAAACGGGTTCCATGCCAAGGTTACGTATTTTTTGAAGGGCAGAATGAAGCATATCAATACTTCCCATTTTTTTAAGCTTTAATTTAACAAAGCCCACCCCAGGCATTGTGGCTGCACGATCGATATCCCGTTCATCATAGATCGACTCATCTAGCATCACCGGAACGGTTGAGACTTTGGCCACGGCAGCATTCGATTCCCACTCATGAGAGCCGCAGGGTTGCTCGAATAGTTCTATACCTTGCGGATCGATTTGGGAGGCAAAGGCGCAGCCTTGCGCTTGGTTATAACCACGATTGGCATCTAGGCGAATAGTGGCGCGGTTACCGACCGTTTTTTGAATGAGTCTTAAGCGGGCTAAATCTTTTTCCACATCAAAGCCTACTTTAACTTTGAGGGTTTTAAACCCCTCTTTAATCAGTCGGTCCACTTCCCGTTGAACCTCTTCGGGTTCGCTACCTTGGCAGGGTGCTAGAAGCGGTACGCGTGTTGAGGTTTTGATTTGTAAGAGAGGATGCTGTTCAAGCATATCGAGTGCGGTTAATAAGGCGCTTGCAGCACCTGGACTGTCGGCTGCTTTTTCCATCACCCGGGTTCTGATGTGAGCGGCTTCTTGTCCCACGCTGCTTTGCGCTGCAGACTGACAAAATTGCCATGCCCCTTTTTCAGTCTCCTCGGTGTAGCCCGGAGAGATGTACACTTCTCCCCACCCTACGTGGTCATTGCCACTGTGCATACGCACCACAAAGGGGGTAAAGGATAGGTGTGTTCTATGGGCTACCTTATAAGGCACACTCAGGGGTAGATTCAGTCGTTGTAGTTTAATTTCTGTGATTTTCATAGCGGTGATTTTGATAAGGATTATTTTTAATGCAATGAAGTGAGGTAAGGGTTATTCTTTTTGTTCGGAAATGCCAGCCACTTTGATGATAGTGGCCCATTTTTTGGTTTCGGTTGACATGAAGCTTGTGAACTGGTCTGGGGTGGTATTGCCTGGATCAGCGCCTAAGCTTTTCAAAAGTTTTAGTACGTCGGGTTTTTTTAGGATTAATCTTACTTCCTGATTAATTTTACGAGTGATGAATTCGTTGGTTTTACTGGGAGCCATTAGTCCAAACCAACCTACGGCTTCGTAGTTTTTTAATCCTGCCTCAGCAATGGTGGGCACATCGGGCAAAGCCTGAGAGCGATTTATACTGGTTACACCATAGGCAAATAGTTTTTTATTCTCGATAAAGGGTATAGCCGCTGGAATATTAGGAAACATCAGTTCAATCTGACCGCTCATGACATCCATTAATGCTGGGGTGCCGCCTTTGTAAGATACATGCATGATATTGATTTTTGCCATCAAGCCAAAAAGAACCCCTGCTAAATGCTGTGAGAAGCCCACTCCGCCAGAAGAAAATTTGATTTGCCCGTCATTTTTTTGCGCTAACTTAATCAACTCCACTATGTTTTTAGTGGGTAGAAGGGGGTAACCCACTAAAATGTTAGGAGTCACTGCGATCAAGGCTATAGGGCTAAAATCTTTGACTGGGTCGTAGCGCATATGACTATGCATGCTGACGTTGATAGCATGTGTGCCACTGTGCCCCATAAATAATGTGTAACCATCGGGCGGAGCTTTAGCAGCCAATTCAGCGCCAATCATCCCGCTGGCTCCGGGGCGATTATCGACGATCAATTGTCTTCCTAATCGTAAGCTAAGTTCATTCGAGATAATCCGTGCTAGTGTATCGCCACCCCCACTAGCAGGGCCTGGTACGATAACTCTGATAGGTCTATTGGGGTAGTCGTCAAACGTTGGAGCAGCCCGAGTGGTGTGGATATTGCAAGACAATAAGATGACCCAGCATAGTAATTGACGGTAAGACGCTGAGAACCATTTAATGAGCATCTGTGTTAGGCATCCTTAGTATGTAACGGTTGGTTTGGTTCGATGGCGGCTCGAGGCATTAGATTCTGTTGTGAGAAATGATTCACGTCTTTGTCGGGACTTTTACTGGCAAGATTTTGTATTTGCTTAAATAAGTCACCCGCTTTCGTTTGATGCCAGAACCATTGTAGAACAATCTGTGGCGAACGTTTTCCGGGTTGGCCTGCATCAGATTCTAAATAAAAAGCTTTAATTTCTTCACAGGCCAAACGCAGCGCATTGCCTATTGGTTGATCTGATCGATAGGAGGGCGTTGTCTGATCTTGCATCCAGGCGCAAAGAAAGTGGACTAATTTTTCAACACTTTCCCCTGCCACTCCGAGGGTGGTTCTACCTCGACGAGTAAGCGCTAGGTCATACCAGACGCGTAATTGAGAGACTTCGTCTAATACTTTTTTATTAAGAGTTTCTTCGACTAACGATTCATTAAAGCTGATAGGGCAGGTCATACCCTCACTGATTTCGCTTGAGTCATTGAAGGGGGCTGGCTCCGGAAAATCCTCTAGAATCGGTTCTGGGCCTCGGGGAAGTTCAAATAAATCCAACGCCGCTTTCAGTACTTTGCGTTGAAAGTCAGGTTCGTCAGGAGCGCCTAGTGGGCGCCCCAACATGAAAGGCACCCAAAGCGCACGTGGCGGACGAATCGTTTCAGTGTGTTCACGAATGAGGCTAATATGAACGGTGGGAATGCCTTCGTCTTCGATATAAAGAGCCAGTGCGCCAACGGCGCACGTGCAATTGGGTCAAACCGGGGTTAATACCACCGCATCGACATTATCGCGTTTTAATAATTGGGCTACTTCGCGTGCTTTTGTCTCCATTCGTGTAACAGGCGAACCAGCCCCCATGAACGAATAATGAAAATCAGCAACAGAGCCAATATGCCCCTCAGCGGCTAGTTCTTTTAAACGCTCGATTGGAAATACGACATTAATATCTTGTTGAAAACCGGTTCGGTCGTAGTTAACCGACATCTGACTCATGACTATATCTGCAGTGTTCATATCGGCTGGCAAAATCCGATAGTCGTTTCTTGCCTGGCCATGACCGAAGGGGCGATCCCCCCTTTTGTGAATGCCTGCACTGGTGATGAGTGCTACACGGCGACGAGATAAGGCGGGACCCTCAACCCAGGGATTTAGTCCAAATTCAGGCATTGCCGGAATTTTCTCCAACATGTGCTCTCGTTCCCATTCGGGTAAATCAGCCAGTTTGACCATATTGGAGGGTTCCTTATCGATAGATGGATCCTTTTAAGCCACTGGCTTGGTGCCTTTGACTTGGGTCCGTAACAAAAAGCGTCGTTCAGCGGGGTCGAAGGCGGTGCGTTTATGCATGACACAGCGGTTATCCCAGATGATAAGGTCGCCTACAGACCACGTTTGAAACCATGAGTCTTGAGTTTGGGTTACGTGGGACCATAGGGTGTCGAGTAATTTTTCACTTTCTTCTAAGGGAAGGCCCATGATGTAGCCTGCTGGACGACGGCCAAGAAAGAGCGCGCGCCGCCCTGTCACTGGATGGCGACGCACAGCCGGATGAACGGCGCCGATTGCTTGGCGGGGATCGGTGACGGATTCAAAGCCCTTACGCAAAGTGCCCGCACTATTGCGGCTCGCATCGTGTTTGATCGTTAGCGTCTCCACCTTTTGTTTGAGCGCTTCTGGCAAGCTGTCGTAGGCATCATACATATTGATGAAGCCTGTTTCTCCACCGGATTTCGTGACTTCCTCGCCATATAGAAGCGCCGCCGAAGGAGGGGTGTCGTTGTAGGACATATCGGTGTGCCACACGGCCTCACCGTAGCCTAAGCTGCCGATAGGCTCACCATTGACCATGATGTTAGACATGACGGCCATATTAGGAAATCCCTCAATCCAGTCTTTACCCTTTGCATTGATCGGCGCTCGGTCCAGTTCGCCAAAGCGGGCACTAAATGCAAGGAGTTGCTCTTTTGTCAGTTTTTGTCCACGAAAACGTAGCACTTGATGCTTCATCCATGCATCGAATACGATTTTAAATTCTGCCTCTGAGGCTTGTGATACATCAAGACCTATGACATCTGCTCCGATCGTTTTGCCTAAGGGGACGATGGTTAGACCAGAAGACGTTGTTTTTAATGCAGCGTTGGACATTTTTGAATGCCTCCCAAAAAAAGATCGATGATAGGAACCGTAAGGTAAGGAATGGAATCGTTAAAAATTCTAGCAAAACGATGCTGCGGGAACGCGGAGCCAGTGGGTCTAGAGACCTCACAATTTTTTATTGATTGTTGATTATTAATTATTAATAATATTTGCGTGGAGTCTTTATTCTATGGCATTATTTCACTTCATGTCAATGCTAGGAGTTTTGATTGACCCAGGATACTTTCATGCTTTCACAAACTTTATCGGATCGTATTGCCGCTACGATTGCTGAGCGTATTGTGGAAGGTCATTATGCCCCAGGACAACGACTGGTTGAATCAAACTTGGCGAAGCAATTAAATGTTAGCCATGGCCCGATTCGAGATGCCCTGCGGTGGTTGCAGCATTCGGGTTTGGTGACTATCGCCGCGTTTAAAGGCGCCCAAGTTACCGAATTATCGGAGCGAGAGTTGGAGGAAATTTATGAAGTCAGAGCCTCCTTGGTGGGCCTAAGGGCACGCTGGTTGGCAGAGGATCCAGCGCGAGAAAAAGTGTTGACTGAAGTGGAAGAACTTATTTCACAATTCTCAACCATGGCAAAAGTCCCAGCGAAAAAGAAAATGTATATTGCTATGGCATTGTCAGTCAGTCAGACATTAACGGAAGGGTTGAGCAATCGTTGGTTGCGATCGACTTTAAAGGCTTTGACCTTACAGACGAGTCGTTATACGAGAATGGCGCTTGACTCAGTGGATCGGCGCATAGTCTCCGCAAAGATGTGGGAGGAGTTATTTGTAGCAATACGGGAGGGCCGTGCGCAAGAAGCACAAACCCTGGCTTCTTCCCTTTCGCTGTCTACTCGAGAGGCTGCTAGACAATCATTGCGTGCGCTAAATCAGAAGAACCCTACTAAAAAAATATAATTAATACCCTAGGTAATAGGATTATTCTTTAGCCCATTTTGCTGGATAACAGTAAGCTTCTAAATAGTGTCCTAGAGGGCTGATAGGAGGAGCTAAAGTGGGGGGGTGACCTGTATTTTTTGTGACCAGTTTAAGCAATTGTTTGGCATAGCCTTGTTGACGAAATTCTTTAGCAACAAAAATGTATTCAATGCTCCCGTCTGGGCTATAGCGACAGTAGGCAATGGTGGTATTTTGGTTGGTAAGACTGATCACGCCATCGGATTGGGAAAGATGGATTAACGGGGTGGATTGAGGCAGAGAAGTCAAGGGGGGCATAAGCGCACTTAAGCGATAAAAATATCGGGAGCGTTGTTTTTTTGTTTTTTGTCAGATCTATGTAAACCCAATGCTTTAGATTGATGGTTTTAATACGCTATCCATAGAAAACTTTTTTTTACGCGCAATAAAAAAACGCAATGGCTAGTAGTAACTCGCCATTAGCAATGAAAAGCTAGCAACGGTAGTTAGCACGAGTCTTAATGTCATCCAATTTGTCATCCATTCAAGATTCTCCTCTGACTGATTGTGCAATGTATCTAAGGCAAGCGGGTCTTGGCTGTCAACGCGATCCGTGAAACGTTCAAAACAATAGCAAAGCATAAAAGTGAAAGCTTGTATTCTTAGCCCAGTCCACACCGGAAATTGAAAACTCATCCAAGCGATCAAGGCGGGCATCACCCCCCAAATCAAGCGCAGGGAAAAGGTTTTTTGATGAACATTGCGTTTTTGTACAACGCCCCATTGTAGGGCTCCTACAAAAGACAAAATCACGGCGCCATATTGAAGTAGACAAGAAAGCCAGAACGCGTACCACACCTCAGAATAGAAAATGATGAGTAGGCAAAGCCCCACAAAAGGGATGAGACCCCCTAACCCTAGTATGACCACGAGGGAGGGGATATGGGAAAAGTAGGCTAAAAAATTTTTTTGGGAGGGCATGAATTTTTCTAAAAGGTTAGCGACTCTCGCTAAGGTCAAAGCGCTGTGGTCTGTAAGGTAGACAATGCTTAATCGTTAAAAGTTTCGTTTCAATTGATTAATAAAAAAAAGAAATCTTAAGAAAATGAGCCAATGAGCCATTGAGCCAATGAGCCTTGCGGTGAATGGGTATTACAACCCTACTGGGGCTTTAGTATCGGAGGCCTTATGATGTATAGGCAGGCAGGCATGCGAAGTGAAGAGGTAGGGTGAATTTTCTAAGCTTTGTTTTCTTATAATGGCGGCTAAAACTTGCTGATAGGGATAAATCTTATTACTATCGTCTTCCCATTTTAAGGAAAAAAATTGAAGATTCGTATATTAAAAGTAAACAGTTTTTTAATGCTTCTTTGGCCGGCACTGTTGGGCCTTGTTCAGGCGCAATCTTTTCCCAATCATAATCTTTCAATGGTCGTCCCTTTTAGCGCGGGTGGCACGGCAGATCTATTTACCCGACCTTTAAGTCAGGCCCTGGCAGCCCATTGGGGGCATTCGGTGGTGGTCGAAAATGTGCCCGGTGGGGACACCACGATTGGGGCGAGTCGGGTGGCTCAAGCGGTTGCCGATGGCCATACGCTTTTAATGACGAATTCCCAATCATTGGTAGGCAATCGATTTCTTTTTAAAAAAATGCCTTATGACCCTGATAAAAGCTTGATCCCTGTGATTATGGTCGCACGTAGCGGAAGTTTTTTGATGACGCACCCTTCATTCCCAGCCACCAGTATTCGTGAACTGGTGAATATGGCCCGTGCCCAGCCGGGTCAAATTGCCTATGCCTCTACCGGTAGAGGCTCTGCCGCGCAATTGGTATTAGAAACCTTAGGTAAGCGTGAAAAAATTAGTTTTAACCATATTCCCTACAAGGGAGTGGCCCCGGCCATGACCGCGTTAGCTTCGGGCGAGGATTCGATTGGGGTTTTTACACCAGCGGGCAGCGGTGCGATGGTGCGCGCAGGCAAAGTGCGACCGATTGCCATCACCAGTAAGAGTCGTTTAAAACTTTTCCCCCAAGTGCCCAGTGTGGTGGAGGCAGGGTATCCTTATCTGACGTATCTGACTTGGTTTGGTCTTTTTGTCCCGGCCGCTACGAGCCCTCAGATTGTTCAACAAATTTATCGGGATGTAGAGCGCATTTTAAAGCAGCCCCAATTTGTGGAAAAGTATATTGCCTCGGCAAGCTTAGATGCCGTTGGCAGTCACCCGGAAGAATTTGCCGCCAGCATTCGAGATGAGATTGTTAACGTGGGAGCTATGGTGAGTGCTGCCAATCTTTTGCCGCAGTAGCGTTTGGTTGGGTTAACGGTTTATCCCAAAGGCGTATTGACAGCATCATAAGCATATTGAACCCCGGGATCCTCGCCTTTAAGGCTATCGGCTGTGGGCTCTCCCAAGTAACGTTCGCCACGTCTTTCCGTATGCTCAGTGGTGGTCTTGACCCGAGGCGCACGGCTTCGTTGATAAAGGTCAAAGGCTTTTTCGGGTGTCGATTCGCTCTTTAAGCATCGGGTGAGGATGATGGCATCTTCGATGGCATTAGCCGCCCCCTGTCCTAGAAATGGCAACATCGGGTGAGCGGCATCGCCTAATAAAACGATGCGCCCCGAGTGCCATTGGTTAAGCCAAGGGCGACCAAAGAGTCCCCACTTAAACACTTGTCCTTTTGCCGGTCTTGAAATCACCGTGCGTGTGCCTTCGTCGAAATTAGAAAACTCTTCTAAAAATTCATCCATTGGCGCCGGAATCGTCCACCCTTCAGCCTCCCATTGCGAGCGATGGGCGATTGCGATGAAATTCAGTAATTCGCCTCGTCTAACAAGATATCGATTGATATGTCGACCTTGACCAAAAGCGACTACCGATTCATGTAAATGGCGAGGCAGTAAGCTCGTGTCCACGAGTCCTCGCCAAGCCACAAAGCCGGTAAAGGTAGCAGGGGCGGGTTTAAACAACTGATCGCGCACGGTGGAGCGAATGCCATCACTGGCTACCACCATATCGGCCGAACTCACCGATCCATCCGCAAATTTTAAATGTGCTTGATTCGAGTCCGAGTGCACGCTTTGCACCTCGGCCCCCAATCGCAGTGCACCAGGGGCTTCTTGGTTAAGGAGCTTGACCATCGCCTCTTGTAGATCCCAGCGATGCAGCCGCATATAGGGTGCGCCATACAGTTGTTTGAAATCTTTGGTCATCAAGCGCATGATGACCTCGGCACTGTGGTAATGACGGTACTCGGTCTTAGGCGGGGTGACCGAGGTTTTTTCTAATTCGTCGCCTAAGCCTAGATGATAGAGCACACGGGTGGCGTTCGGGGCCAAGGTGATCCCCGCGCCCAGATCGATCAAGGCTTTGGAGCGCTCGTATACCGTGACTGAGAAGCCTGCTTGGGTCATAGCCAGAGCGCTGGCTAAGCCGCCAATGCCCCCTCCAATAATAGCAATTTTCATAATGAATTACTTTGCGTTGTCGATGAACTCATGGAAATAAAAAATGACACGTTCAATCGGTTGTGTGATGAACGATTTTAATCTTTTTTGGGGTGTGTTTCCCAGATTCGGGCGCAAGTGTTTTGTGTCTCATCCCAAGTGTAACCGGCAGAGCCAATACAGCCATGCATGTCGCGATCTGAACCGATGAGGGGGCGATTGGTAGGAAGAGGAGAAAGGTCCTTGCATCCGGAATAAAGCGTCATGAACCCCGCTACGCAAAGAAGCCAGCAAGCTTTGTAGGCGATGTCTCGTGGACTGGGAGTCATCGGTCAAGCCCCTGTGGTTTGGATGGGATGGTGGTTTGAAACGGTCACTTTTTTTATATTCAAGAAGGGAGGTCCTCTATTAGGCCCCCCCGCTTGTGGCAGTGTCATTGGTGGAGGATTTTTTTAAGCCTCAGGTTTATGCGCACGCAAGAAGGAGTGAATCTGACGAATAGCCAGAGGGATTCTTTCCTGGGGTTGTTTCCAGGGGAATAGGCTCACCTCGGCCTTAGGGGCTAGCATGGCTGACTCCATGGCTACGGCATAAGGATGGGCAGCGACGTCGTCGGGCAGAATCAAAACGGGGGTTTGACACTGCTTCACAAATTCACGCGTTACGGTAAAGACAAAGTCGGGATTGGTGCGATACATATTGGTGAGATATTGATCCACCATGGCTGGGGTTATTTCGGGATGACGAGCCAGAAAAGCCGGTCCCCATTCCTTCATGTTGTTGTTGTAGAACAGATCACGATTTTCAGGGCGCGAACCACTGGGTTGTGCCAGCACTCCGACGACAACACGCTCGGGAGCGCGTTTTATAAGGTTCCAGATAAAAGGCCCGCCAATACAAAAGCCCATCACCATGAATTTTTTAATACCTAAATGATCCATCAGAGCGAGTTGGTCATCGGCATGGCTATCCCATGGGCGATCGATTTCCAGGGGGCCGCTGGATTGGCCTCCCTCAGCATTTCGTAAGTCGGCGGCGATGCATCGAAATTGGCTTTTAAACTCATTCATCGCATGAAAAGGGGCTGTACTCGTAAAAAACCCGAGCGTTGAATTTAAACCCCCACCAGGAAGAATCAGTAACGGAAAGCCTGAACCCGCCTCTTCGTAGTGGATTTTAACCTTACCTTTTTCGAAAAATGCCATGACAGTGACTCCTTATGATTATTGTTAAATGTGACCAGACGCCCATCTTGAGGGGAGTGAGGCGAAATATTTTTTTTATTAATCTACGGCTGTTCAAAAACCGCGTATTCACTACAAAGATTGACGCACTCGGTTGGTTGAGTCAAGTGCTGATGCGAAATTTTGGTGCGTCGCGGTCTTTGTTAACGAATCTACCTTAATTTTTGAAGATGACGCTTATGGGGGGAGCGCTTTGGTTGCCTGTGATTTGCCCATTCCTTCTATGGGAGTCCCGAGCCAGAGGTTGTATAATCGAAAGGGATGCAAATACGGTCAATTTTTTCAACTTGATCCGTCTTAAAATTTAAACAGCAGAGGAGTGACTCAACATCATGGCAATCATTGATTCCCAAATTCACGCTTATGAAGCTAATTCAGCGGCTCGTCCCTGGCATAGTGTGCCCAATTGGCCAGCCCACGTCACCGGTGATGAGATGGTGGCTGAAATGGATAAACTTAATATCGATGGCGCTATCTTTATTTCTCCCTTTGCCATGTATCAATATGACGCCAGCTATGCGCAGTTGGTGCAAAAAGCACATCCGAATCGTTTTGCATTGGTCAAACCAGTGAATCCGGATAATCCTGCAGTCGCTGAGGTGATTGCTGAATGGAAGAAGGCTCCGGGAACGGTGGGTATTCGTATCATGTTGCCTAAGGAGTCGGGACGTAAACCCGATGATCCCGGTTTAGACGGCATTATGCGTGAAGCCCAAAGGCATAACTTTCCCGTGAACGTGCTTTTTTGGGGTAACGTTGATGCGGGCACCCAATTAATCGATCGCCACCCCAATGTTAAATTTATTATCGACCATATGGGCTTGATGCAGCCACGCACCCCACCTGCAGCGGCAGAGCCGTGGGTTGATTTGCCTAAGATGGTTGAATTGGCAAAGCGCCCCAATGCTGTGATTAAAATTAGCGGGGCCTGTACGTTGTCTCATAAACCCTACCCCTATCCTGACATTTGGGATCCGTTAGCTCGATTGTTTGATGCCTGGGGTTTTGAGCGTTGTCTATGGGGAACCGATTGGACCCGAGCGTTTGCAGTGGCTAATTATGAGCAGGCCGTTGAACCCTTTCGTGTAACGGATCGTTTAACTCAGAGTGAACGAGCGATGCTCATGGGCGGGGCTTGTGAAAAAGCCTACGGTTGGACGCCAAAGCGAGGCTAGGAATTTAAAGCCGATCATGGCTTGAAATCATGTCATAGATTTCGAGTCATGATTGTTTTTAAGAAATCGATCTTTAGGGCCGGTGCTTAGAAATAGAGTGAGGCAATCCTTGCATAGTGAAGCACCCAACTGGCAGCCTTGGCTACTGTTCTTTATGCGGGCATTGCAACAACAAAAACGCAGACTTGCCGCCAAGGTTGAGCGAGAAAAAGGAGCTATGACAGCATTGCCAGAGTTAGCCGTCCAAATTTTGGATTACGTTCGAGATCACGGACGGGTAACATCACGGGA
>CAITMU010000032.1 GCA_903893565.1 uncultured beta proteobacterium
AATGCTTGGGCCCGAACCGTCGCGTGACCATTGAAGTGGTTGGTACTGCGATGCCTGCACCGAAGCCCGCAGCAAAATAAAAAAGTTAGTTTTAGTTCAGCTCTTTTAAAAATCCCTGCTTTTGCAGGGATTTTTTTATTGTACAACCCATAAAACTCACACTTTGGGATGTCAACTTGCCCCCCCCTCCTCCTCCCTTCTGCCTTCTGCCTTCTCCCATCTGCCATCTACCCTGTATAGCCCACAAGGCAAAAAATAAGATTCGGACCAAAAACCACCCTTGTATAATCTATCTATCCCCTCACACCACTTATTGCCATGCAAAACGATGCCATCACAGCACTAAATGCCTCTTGGGTTGCCCCTGTGGTCCCCCGTCAACAACTGTGGGCAGATTTTTCTGTGGTCATGCATCAAGATCGAATTATTGACCTAATATCGACCAAAGACTTGGCAGAAAAATACCCTCATGCCGATTGCGTTGATTTGTCAGGGCACCTTCTCATCCCCGGACTCGTCAATCTACATACCCATGCCGCCATGAGCTTAATGCGAGGGCGGGCCGATGATCTCCCCTTACAGGATTGGCTTCAAAAAAATATCTGGCCCCTTGAGAATCAAGTCATGAGTGCGGAATTCGTGAAAGACGGCACGCTACTGGCCTGCGCTGAGATGCTCCGAGGTGGAGTGACTTGTTTTAATGATATGTATTTTTTTCCTGAATCTGCTGCAAAAGCGGCTATCGAAGTCCATATGCGAGCCTCTTTAGGCATTCTTGCGATTGAATCTCACTCCGCCTACGGGATGGATGCCTTAGATTACTTAAATAAGGGACTCGCCACGCGCGATGCGCTGCGAGACGAATCGCTTATTAGTTTTTGTTTGGCTCCCCATGCGCCTTATTCGGTCAGCAACCAAACCTTAGAACGCATTGCCCTTTATGCCGCCGAGCTCGATCTTCCTGTGCACATTCACTTACATGAAGCGATCGACGAAATCGAGCAAAGCCTTCAACAATATCAAGTCAGACCCCTTAAGCGCCTACAACATCTAGGCCTGGTGGATCCCCATTTAGTGGCAGTACATGCGGTCCACTTAAATACAGAAGAAATCGAGCTCCTCTCCGAGCACGGCGCTCATGTAGCCCACTGCCCCACGTCTAATTTAAAATTGGCCAATGGCCTCTGTGATGTTGGGGCCTTACTTAAAGCAGGGGTCAATGTGGGATTAGGTAGTGATGGATCAGCCAGCAACAACCGCTTAGATATTCTTGCCGAAATGCGATTAGGCGCCTTACTCGCTAAATTTAAACAAAACGATGCTGGGGTCATCAATGTTCACCAGGCACTCGAGATGGCGACTCTGAATGGAGCAAAAGCCCTAGGATTAGATCAAAAAATTGGTTCCCTTGAAATTGGCAAAAAGGCTGATATAGTGGCAGTGAATTTAAATACCCTTGAGCTTTCTCCCTGCTACCACCCTTTATCCCATCTGACCTACAGCGCCGGCCGTGAAAATGTCAATCATGTCTGGGTTGACGGAGTCCAAGTGCTCCAACACGGTCAACTCCTCCACATTGATCAAGACGCACTGATCAAAAGCACTCAGCACTGGTTCGAAATAATCAAAAGAGACTCGGCATGCTAAATGTTGACCCCATCGAGCTTAAAAAATTCAGCGACCTCGCCCACCGTTGGTGGGACCCCCAAAGCGAATTTAAGCCTTTGCATGACATTAATCCGCTCAGACTTCATTACATTGATTCTGTATGTGGGTTAGGCAATAAAAAAGTGCTGGATGTGGGCTGTGGGGGTGGGATATTAGCTGAGAGTATGGCCGCCCGTGGCGCAAAAGTTACCGGTATTGATTTGGCACCTAAGTCCCTCAAAGTCGCCCAATTACACCTTCTGGAAACGGGCCATAGTGTTGATTATCGTCAAATATCGGCTGAAGATTTAGCCATTGAGCAACCCCATACCTTTGATGTCGTCACTTGCATGGAGATGTTAGAACACGTGCCCGATCCCCTCTTAATCGTTAAGGCTTGTGCCCAACTATTAAAACCCAACGGATACGTTTTTTTTTCGACCATTAATCGTAATCCCAAAGCCTATCTTTACGCTGTCATTGGGGCTGAATATATCCTTCGCCTTCTACCGCGTGGCACCCACGAGTATTCACGCTTTATTAAGCCGTCAGAACTCACTCACATGTGTCGTGAATCCGAGCTTCATGTGAATGGGCTCATCGGGTTAACTTATAACCCCTTTAATCAACGCTACGCCTTGGAACAAGACCCAGCCGTTAACTACATACTCCACGCTACTCAAAACCATGATTAAAGCCATACTCTTTGACCTCGATGGCACTTTTGCTGACACTTCGCCTGACCTCAGTTATGCGCTTAATTGCATGCGTAGCACTCGGTCAATGCCCCCAATCGATGAGTCTCAAACACGCGCCTTTACTTCTTCTGGGGCTCGCGGCTTGATTGCGGCGGGACTCGGGATTTCCTCTGAACACCCAGAATACCCCCTGTTACGGGATGAGTTTTTAGATCTTTATGAAAAAAATCTCTGTCGCTACAGTCGATTATTTGATGGCATCTCCACACTCATTGATAATCTTGAATCCACCCACTTCGTCTGGGGCATCGTCACCAATAAAGCCAGTCGATTTGCCCTACCCCTGATGAAGTATTTGGGTTACGACCATCGAGCTGCCTGCATCGTTTGCGGTGACACAACCCCTTTTACAAAGCCTCACCCTGAACCCCTGCTCGCCGCAGCCAGATCCATCGGCATCCCCCCCAATCAATGCGTTTACCTCGGGGATGATAAGAGAGATATTCAGGCGGGTAAAGCCGCCTTAATGACGACCATAGCCGTTTCCTATGGCTATCTAAACGACAGCGATCCCGCGCAGTGGCAGGCAGATCACATCATCGATCATCCAGAAGAGCTCGTCCATTGGCTTAAAAACCAATAACGTCTATTCTGTTAGTAGCCCCGCCCTGCCCCAATACTTAGCCTGCAGAGGACTGCGCTAGTAGACTCAAAGAGTTAAGGGGAATGGAATGTGAGACGATAACTTTCAAGTGGGTCAACGTGTTTAGCCGTAAGCGCTTTCTTAAAAAAAACCAATCGTTTCTGCTCCACCAAAATGGTAGGGACTTTACGTCTTTAACACGCTCACCAACTGCTGCAACGCTTCTTCCGGCGACACTTGATCACACAAAAGGTGCACCTCAGGCGCTTCAGGTGCTTCGTAAGGACTATCGATTCCCGTGAAATACTTCAATTCTCCCCGACGCGCCTTGGCATACAAACCTTTCACATCCCGCCTCTCGCAGGCGGGCATCGGGGTGTCGACAATCACCTCCACAAATTCACCCTGAGAAAACAAGCTGCGTGCAAACCTTCGTTCTTTCCTGAAGGGTGAAATTAAACTCACCACAACGATTAACCCAGCATCTACCATTAGCTTTGCCACCTCAGCCACGCGCCGAACGTTTTCACAACGGTCAGCCTCTGTGAATCCCAAATCTCGATTCAAACCATGACGGAGGTTGTCGCCATCGAGCACGTACACGTGCTTACCCAGAGAGTCCAGTTGCTGCTCCAGTAAAGTGGCCAGAGTGGTCTTCCCAGCTCCTGAGAGGCCGGTCATCCAAATGCATTGTGGTCGCTGCTTCATCATCTCGCCACGATAGCCTGAGGATTAGACTGCTTATGCCAATGAATATCTTGGATTGGCCGTTGAATCGTCATAATTTTCCTATCTGAATAACATGCATCTTACAGTATAATCCAAAAAAAACAGTGATATAGCATTTAGACAAACATCTCCAACCCGGCCCCCAGGTGTCAGGGAAGTTGTCGCTTTTAATGTAAATTAGACTGAGGGCGGAAAGTGGGTTATTTAGGCAAAACTATTCCGTAGAAAGTAAAGAAGCGACTATTAAAAAGATGTTACCTCCTTTGAGTATGTCGGTATCCGAATTAATGAGAATGGAAGGCATTCCAAGAGGTACGTTATATTCTTGGAGAACTGCTGGCATTAAAAAGGAGCAACCGGTGCCGGAAAATGAACAAAAAAATCGACTCAAATTACCCTTAAACCACCTCGCTAACTCACTTCTATGAAAAGCAGGGGGAGAAAATGATTACGCCTGTTATTTTATGTGGGGGATCTGGCACACGCTTATGGCCACATAGCCGCAAAAGCTTTCCCAAGCAATTTGTGCCACTTATCGATAATAAGAGCCTTTTGCAACTGACTTTAGAAAGAGTGTCTCATCTTAATAAAGAGTTAATTTGCGTGTCTTCCGAAGAGTATCGCTTTTTGGTGATCGATACGATGCATGCCGCCAACATAAACGGGAATGTCATATTAGAACCGGTAGCACGCAATACTGCCGCTGCCATGGCTTTAGCAGCCTTGCTATCTAAGCCTGAAACACTGTTACTATTTTGTCCCTCTGACCATCACGTTCCTGATGTAATAGCTTTCACAACACTCATCCAGCAGGGCCAAGCCTTCCTATTGAAGCAAGCAATTAATAAATCCACAGAAAACACTATTCTGACCTTTGGCGTCAACCCCACCTATCCCAGCTCAGCCTATGGCTATATTCGTCAAGGCACATCATTAAGAACTTACAAAAAAAACAGTATCAATGCGTTTGAAGTGGCAGAATTTACCGAAAAGCCTGACCTTAATAGAGCGCAAGCATTACTGCTGTCTGGTACAGCCCTTTGGAATTCAGGAATCTTTTTATGCACCGCAAAAACCATACTTTTAGCACTCAAAAAACATGCGCCGGATATCTTATCCACTTGCCAAGAAGCGATGACAAAGGCAAGTACAGACAATCAATTTATTCGACCGCACAAAGCCACATTTGAGTCGTGTCGCTCTGAAAGCATTGACTACGCAGTCATGGAGAAGTATAACCCTGTTGCTGTCATCCCTTTTACCAGCGCTTGGAGTGATGTCGGCTGCTGGAATGCCGTTGCTGATTTAACCCCAGCAGACCCTCAAGGCAATCGTAACCATGGACAAGCCATTTCAATCGAAAGCAAACATACTTTCATCCATGCACCGAACCGTCTGGTCGTTGCATTAGGAACAGATAATTTATTTATCATCGATACACCTGACGCCATTTTAGTTGCAGCTAGCTCTCACGTTGAAAAAGTCAAACAAGTCGTAGCCAAGCTAGAACAAGAAAATATATACCAATCCGTTCAACACCGCAAAGTTGGCAGACCCTGGGGCAACTATGACAGCGTTGACGTGGGTGAACGCCATCAGATCAAACGCATTACCGTCAGACCCGGTGCAAAATTAAGCCTACAAATGCATTACTACCGGGCTGAACACTGGATTGTCG
Source organism: uncultured beta proteobacterium (assembly GCA_903893565.1). GTDB lineage: Bacteria > Pseudomonadota > Gammaproteobacteria > Burkholderiales > SG8-41 > UBA5216. The sequence goes on from CAITMU010000032.1 coordinate 5,396, forward strand.
TTAAAGGCACAGCCTTAGTTACCAAAGGCGAGGAGCAAATTCTACTCACAGAAAACCAAAGCACTTATATTCCCCTAGGGGTGACTCATCGCCTTGAAAATCCTGGTAAAACGGATCTTGAAATCATCGAGGTTCAATCTGGAAGTTACTTGGGAGAAGATGATATCGTTCGTTTCGCTGATACCTACGGACGCGAAAAATCATGACGCATTTTCCATTGATTTATGTAGCTGGA
>CAITMU010000033.1 GCA_903893565.1 uncultured beta proteobacterium
AATTCGCCTTAATTCGGTGGGTAAACAATGGATCGCCACAGAGCCTAAGGGATATTGATAGTAACGGGCGGCAAAGGTAATTAATTCGATGATTTCTGGTGTTAGGCCTGGAGCATCGGATAAGAGGCGTGTGATGGGTTTGAGTCGTTCGGCAGGTAAATGACTAGAATCGCAAATATCGAGAATAATGCCGACGAGGTTGCGGCGACCAAAAGGGGCTAGTACGCGACTGCCGATATCCTTCGGATGGATGGCTTCAGCCAAATAATCGAAAAGTCCATCGATGGGCACATCGAAACCCACGCGTACGACCGTCATGGGAGAACTCTATGAAATGGGGGGCTATGAAGAGTAAAGTCTGATAAAAAAAAGGAATGTGTCACGAATTAAAAGGATTAAATCGTTAGGGGAGGTGGATTTCCCAACCAATCACGAGCGACAAGAAAATGACGATATAAATCCTCTTCTGCCGAACCGGGTTGGGGTTTCCAATCGTAGCGCCATCGCACTAGGGGTGGCATGGACATGAGAATGGACTCCGTGCGCCCACCGGATTGCAAACCAAATAACGTACCTCGATCATAGATCAAATTAAATTCCACATAGCGCCCGCGACGAAAGGCCTGAAAGTCTTTTTGTTCGGGGGTAAACGCCAAGGTTTGACGTTGGCGAACGATGGGCTCATACGCGGCAAGAAAGTGATCGCCCACACTTTGAAGAAGATTAAAACAGGTTTCAAAATTGGGCTCATGCAGGTCATCAAAAAAAATCCCACCGATACCTCGAGGTTCTTGGCGGTGTTTTAAATAAAAATAATCATCACACCATTTTTTGTAGCGCGGGTAGTAATCGGGTCCGAAAGGAGCGAGTGCATTATGGCAAGTTTGGTGGAAATGCCGTGCATCATCGATAAAACCATAATAGGGAGTTAAATCCATGCCACCACCAAACCACCAGACGGGAGCTGCAGCGGGTTTGTGTGCACAAAAAAAACGAACGTTCATGTGTACGGTGGGGATCATCGGGTTAAGAGGATGAACGACTAAAGATACCCCCATCGCTTGAAAACGTCTCCCGGCAAGCTCGGGGCGAGAGGCGGAGGCTGAAGGCGGAAGGTTTGCGCCCTCGACCGTTGAAAACCCGACGCCGGCCCGTTCAAATACACTACCACCTTCGAGTAAGCAACTTTGCCCGCCTCCGCCTTCTGGGCGGCTCCAACGGTCGTGAACAAAGGGGCGAGTATCGAGTTGCCCCAGATGTTTGACGATACGCGCTTGTAAGGCTTTTAAGTAGCGTTCTACGGACAGGGTATCCATGAGGGTTCAGGAAATAAAATAAGGAGATAAATCCGCAATAAACCAGAGTGTGAGGCTTAGCACGGGGGTTGAGGAGGGGCTCCGGTAGAGAGGAATTTATTTCCTATCGATGGCTCGATGGCCGATGTCACGGCGCATTTGTAAACCGTCAAAATGAATGTGATCAGCCACCGCATAGGCTATTTTTTTTGCAGTCTGTACATTGTGTCCCAAGGCGGTGACGCACAGCACGCGGCCACCACTGACCTGAATTTGTGTGTTTTTTAAAGTGGTACCTGCATGAAATACATGGGCCTCCTCGCTATTTGCGGGCAGTGCTTTTATGACATCACCCTGACGCGGATGGTCGGGATAGCCATGGGCAGCCAATACGATACCCAGTGCAACCCGTGAATCCCACTGGGCCTGGGTTTCATGTAGTTTGCCATCAAGGGCTTGTTCGATAAGATCGACGAGATCGGATTTTAGGCGCATGAGGATGGGTTGTGTTTCGGGGTCACCCATACGGCAGTTAAATTCTAAGGTATTGAGCTCGCCGGTAGGGCTGATCATAAGCCCTGCATACAAGAAGCCAGTGTAAGGCAGGCCTTCTTTTTGCATGCCATTGAGTGTGGGCATGATAATTTCACGCATCACCTTGGCGTGCAGCGCGGGGGTAATGACGGGGGCGGGAGAGTATGCACCCATACCCCCCGTATTGGGTCCTTGATCGCCGTCCTTTAAGCGCTTGTGGTCTTGGCTTGTGGCCAGAGCTAAGGCGTTGCGGCCGTCAGACAAAACGATGAAGCTGGCTTCCTCGCCTTCGAGAAAGGCCTCGATGACGACACGCGCACCGGCCGTGCCCATCCGGTTATCGACAAGCATATGGTCGATAGCAGCGTGGGCTTGGACTTCATCCATGGCCACTACGACCCCTTTTCCTGCGGCCAGTCCATCGGCTTTAATAACAATCGGCGCCCCATGCTGGGTGATGTAGGCATGGGCGAGTGTTGGATCGGTGAAGGTTTCTGAGGCGGCGGTTGGAATCGCGTGGCGCTTCATAAATTGTTTAGCGAAATCCTTGGAACTTTCTAATTGCGCGGCTTTTTGGGTTGGGCCAAAGATACGAAGTCCGACCTGACGAAATTGGTCCACAATCCCGAGGGCTAAGGGCGCTTCAGGTCCGACGATAGTGAAGGCAATATTTTCTTTTTGAGCAAAGGCGACAAGATCAGGGATATGCGTGAGGGGGATATTTTCAAGGCCTTCTTCGGTAGCTGTACCAGCATTGCCGGGTGCAACGAAAATACGAGAGACTTTAGGTGATTGACTTAAACGCCAAGCTAGCGCGTGCTCACGACCCCCGGAACCGATGACGAGAATTTTCATAGATTAGTGACGAAAGTGGCGAAACCCAGTGTAAACCATGGCAATCCCTTGTTCATCTGCCGCGGCAATGACTTCATCATCACGGATACTGCCTCCGGGTTGGATCACGGCGCGTGCTCCCGCGGCAACCACTACATCGAGTCCATCACGAAACGGAAAAAAAGCATCCGAGGCAACGACAGAGCCCTCTAACGTGAGGTTGGCATTTTTGGCTTTAATAGAGGCGATACGAGCCGAGTCGACACGGCTCATTTGACCTGCGCCAACGCCGAGGGTCTGACCATTAGCGCAAAAAACGATGGCATTGGATTTTACAAATTTTGCGACAGACCAGGCGAATAATAAATCCGATAATTGGCTAGGGGTGGGTTTAACACGGGTGACGATCTTTAGTCCTTTCTCGTCCATGATGGCATTGTCTGGACTTTGAACCAGAAGTCCACCACCAACACGCTTAAGGTCGTAGGGATTGCTGCCTGTACCGACCGGCACTTGTAAAACACGAACATTGGTTTTGCCAGCTAATACGGTAGCCGCCTGCGTGCTGATACGAGGGGCGAGTATGACTTCGACAAAAAGCTTTGACAGCGCTTGAGCCGTGTCTTCATCCAGTTCACGATTAAAAGCCACAATGCCACCAAAGGCTGAGGTGGGGTCTGTTAGAAGTGCTTTTTGATACGCTTCTTGTAGCGAGTGGGCAATGCCGACACCACAAGGATTGGCATGCTTAACAATGACACAGGCAGGCAAGGCAAAGCTCTTAACGCATTCCCAGGCCGCATCCGCATCCGCTATATTATTGTAAGACAGCGCCTTGCCTTGGATTTGTTGGTAATTGGCCAGGGAGCCGGGTGCTGGGCTAAGGTCACGGTAGAAAGCGGCTTGTTGATGTGGGTTTTCACCGTAGCGCAGGGATTGAATTTGTTGGAATTGAAAATGCAGTTGCTCGGGAAAGGGTTGAGGCGATTGGGGATGGGCGTGCTCATGCAGATACTCACCAATGGCTGCATCGTAAGCAGCAGTATGCTGAAAGGCCTGGGCCGCTAAACGAAGGCGGGTTTTATCGCTCACCCCACCTTGAGCCAGTATTTCACTTAAAACGGGAGCGTAATCGGCAGGGTTGGTGAGAACGCTGACATGGGCGTGATTTTTTGCCGCACTTCGCACCATAGCGGGGCCACCAATGTCGATATTTTCAATGGCATCATGAAAAGTAGCGCTAGGGGTATTAATGGTTTGCTTGAAGGGATATAAGTTGACGACCACCAGATCAATGGGGGCGAAATGGGCTTTTTCTAAAGCGGCGACATGGTCTGGTAGGTCGCGACGGTAAAGAATGCCTGCGTGAATTTTGGGATGTAAGGTTTTGACTCGGCCATCGAGCATTTCGGCAAAACCGGTGAAATCGGCGACTTGTGTGACACGAAGTCCAGCGTCAATCAATGTTCGGGCAGTTCCACCGGTTGATAGCAGTTCTATGCCGAGTGTAGCTAAACCTTGAGCGAAAGCGACGAGCCCCGTTTTATCGGAGACGCTCAGTAACGCTCTTTGTATGGGGGATGTCAATCGAGCACCTATAGGGAGGAGAAGTTAAAATTTGATGCCGTGAGCCTTCATTTTTTTTCTTAAAGTGTTGCGATTCAAACCGAGCATTTGGGCTGCGTGGGTTTGATTGCCTTTCACGCGCGTGAGTACCGACTCTAATAAAGGTTTTTCAACACAGTTGATCACCATGTCATACACGCCGCTCGCCTTTTCGCCGTCCAAGTCTTTAAAGTAGCCATCGATGGCACGGCGTAGGGTGCGTGCCATATCATTGTCTTTCATCATGCAGCCAATTCCTCTTGATAGATGAGATGTTGATGTTGTGTCGCCAATTCTAAAAAGAATTGATCGGTTGCCATTAATTGTTGTTCGCACGTTTCGAGCTGATTCATGGCGTGGCGAAAAGCGGCTGAGCCGATCAGGCCTTTGCTATACCAGGAAATGTGTTTGCGGGCGACGCGCACGCCGCGCTCTTTGCCATAAAAAGAATAAAGCTCTTGGATGTGGGCTAACAGGATGCGGTGAATTTCCGTCACCTCGGGAGGAGGCAGATGAGTGCCGGTATTTAAAAAATGGGTGATTTCTCGAAACATCCACGGGCGACCCTGTGCGGCACGTCCAATCATGACAGCATCAGCCTGAGTGTATTCTAAAACCTCTTTCACCCGTTCAGGAGAATCGATATCGCCATTAGCAATGACGGGGATACTAATTTCGCTTTTTACTGCGGCAATAGTGTCGTATTCGGCATGTCCTGAATACCCGCAAGCGCGGGTGCGACCGTGAATGGCCAGGGCTTGAATGCCGCAACGCTCGGCCATTTTAGCTACAGCAATGGCGTTTTTATGCTCTTTATCCCAACCCGTACGAATTTTAAGGGTGATCGGGACAGACACGGCACTGACCACGGCGGTGAGAATGCGGCTAATGAGGGGTTCGTCTTTTAAAAGAGCGGAACCGGCCATGACGTTACAGATTTTTTTTGCCGGACAGCCCATATTGATATCGATAATCTGAGCACCGTGATCCACATTAAAGCGAGCGGCATCGGCTAGCATCTGCGGATCAGCACCGGCAATTTGAACTGAAATGGGATCGACCTCCCCTTCGTGGTTGGCGCGTCGTCTGGTTTTTTCAGAGCCCCATAACAAGGAATTGCTCGCCACCATTTCTGACACGGCCATTCCAGCCCCCATTTGCTTACACAGTTGTCGAAAAGGTCGGTCGGTTACCCCAGCCATGGGGGCAACGATCAACTGGTTTTTCAAAAGATGGGGACCTATTTTCATGAGGCTTTAGGAGGCGAGGGTAAAAAACGGACGAAGATGAGCAGAAGGGATGGAATTTTAATCTTCTGCGCGCAATGTGAAAAGAAAAAAATGGGATGTTTTTTTATAGGCACGTATAGGATGGTGGCTTCAATCTATTTTATTGCGATACGCACAGAAATATGGCATGAAAAAACAAAACAGGAAGAAAAATAAAAAAACGCTAGGGTAGTTAAATCGGCCAATTAACCATAGACGCCGTGCATCATACGTTGTGCAAGCCAATTTCTCGCTGGTGAAAAGCAGGCTAATGTGAAAAGCGCGCCGCGGCGTGCTTGCGTGAGAATAGGCCAGTCGTTAGAAAAAAGTCTGACTAATCCATGGGTGAATGCAATACTGGCCGTTCGGTCTGAGTGGCGGATTTTTTCAAATTGATGACGCGTGACCGCGCTCCCAAGCGCTTCAGGCTCTGTGGTTTGGATGAATCGAGCCAGAGCCCAAGCATCCCGTAGTCCTAGATTGAGTCCTTGTCCGGCTACAGGGTGCAGACGTTGGGCCGCGTTGCCAATACGGATGATGGGAGTTTTAGATAAGTGCGCGTAGCCCGGTTTTTGGTAATGTAGGGTTAAGGGGAAAGTGGCACGATCGGCAAGGTGGGTAAATTTTCCCAATCGGCTTCCGAAGCAGGATTGGACCCATTGTAAAAAAATGGGTGGCTCTGCTCGCATCAGCATTTCAGCCCGCTCCTGTGAGACGGTCCCCACCAAGGCGAGGTCCTCGCCAAAAGGTAGCAAGGCGACAGGACCTTCTTGACAGAAGCGCTCAAAGGCTTTTTGTGGCTGCGGATGATCACAACCAATGCGCGCGGTGAGTGCGCATTGTTGATAGTCTACGTGTTGTGTGGGGTTGTCGTTGATAAGGGCACCACCATCGGCAACGATGACTAAGCGGCAGTTGAGCGATTGAGCTTGATTTTCCTCTAAGTAATGTACGGTTGCGCCTCCTTCATGCGGTGCGAGGCTTAACACTTTGCAGCCTAGACGAAAGTCAGGGTGAGCCTTTTGCGCTGACTGGCTAAGGCATTGGGACAGTAGAGAATAATCCAGTACGTAACCCAGTGCGGGCAGTTGAAGTTCTTGCGCTTTGATGGTGACAGCGGCAAGGGCGTGTTTCTCGGAGATGTGGATATTTAAAATCTTAGTCGTCTGGGGGCTTAAGGCATGCCAGAGACCTAAACGCTCGAGAAGGAGTTGACTGCCATGGGATAGGGCAATGGGGCGAAGCGCTTTATTTTGTGGTTCGTTGTTAGCTAAGACGCAGATCCGTAAGCCTTTCGAAGGAAGAGCCAACGCCAAGGCTGCACCGATGGGCCCTCCACCAATGATGGCAATATCGTAGCGCGTAGGCGTCATGAGGTTATCTGAGGACCACTAGTGGTGAGGCGCTGCCATAAGTGTTTCGATCTGCTCAATCGTCTTGGCGCAGGTCGTTAACACCTCGTGACCGCTTTCGGTGACGAGCACATCATCTTCGATCCGAATGCCAATATTTTCCAGTTCTGGCGGGATCTTCGGGCCGGGCCGAATATAGCAACCGGGTTCGACGGTCAGTACCATGCCGGGGGCTAAGGGACGCCACTGACCCTCAGGTTTATAGTCTCCCGCGTCGTGCACGTCTAAACCGAGCCAATGACCGGTGCGATGCATGTAAAAACTTTGATAGGTTTGTTTTTCAATGGCCTCATCCACGCTGCCTTGGAGTAAATCTAAGTCGATAAAGCCTTGGGTCAATACTTGAACGGCGGCCTCGTGGGGTGCGTTCCAACTCTGCCCTGGCTTGACTTGGGCGATGGCGGCGCTTTGTGCCGCGAGCACCAGGTTATAGAGCGTTTTTTGCGCGGCGTTAAATCGACCATTAATAGGAAAGGTTCTCGTAATATCACTGGCATAGCCATCGACTTCGCAGCCGGCATCGATCAACAATAAATCACCTTCTTTTAAGGGGGCGTTGTTATTAATATAGTGAAGAACACAGGCATTGGCCCCAGAGGCCACAATCGATGGATAGGCTGGGGCTTGGGCTCCCCAGCGGCGAAATTCATGAAGTAATTCCGCCTCAATGGCGTATTCAGTCAGTCCCGGGCGGGTGGTCATCATGGCGCGCTCGTGAGCGCCAGAGGAAATAAGTGCGGCCTTACGCATGAGTTCTAATTCATGGGGGTCTTTAAAGAGGCGCATTTCATCTAGCAGCGTATGAACATCAATAACGTCACGAGGCGCATGAACGCCGCTGCGAGCCCGGTTTCGAACCGTGTTGATCCAATGCCATACGCGACTATCCCAGTCGGTGTCGGCCCCTAGATGCGTAAATACGGCGGGTTGATCGACCAGTAAGTCGGGCACAATGGTATCGAGTTGATCAATACTGTAAGCCTCATCAAAGCCAAAGTGGACTTGGGCGGCTTGTGGGCCGAAGCGAAACCCGTCCCAAATTTCTCGATCGAGATTTTTGTCGCGACAAAAAAGTAGATGTCGTGGTTTATCCCCGGCGACGATTAATAACACGGCCTCTGGTTCGGTAAAACCGGTTAGATGGTAAAAGTAACTATCAAATCGATAGGGATGGTGTGTATCCCGATTTCGAGTGCGTTCTGGGGCAGTACACACAATTGCCACGCCGCGAGTGATTTGTTGGGCTAAGCGCAAGCGCCTTTGTTGGAAAGGAGAATAGTTGAACATAGGATCCATTATAGCCCTGCTCATGGGGTGTGCGAAGGCGCCTTTGCCATCGAAGAAAGAAGGGTTTCTAATTCAGCCAGTCGTTGCGGTGTGCCGACATCGCTCCACAAGCCTTGGTAGTGCTCGCCACTGATGAGGTCCTGGAGTATGGGTTGCTTTAATAAGGTTGCAAGGCGTTGTTTTTCTCCTCGCGCAACGCTGGAAAAAAGTAAGGGATGATATGCCCCTACGCCACTGAAGGTGAGTGTTGAAGAAGAAAAGTTGACGTGCGTATCTTGTAAACCAAAATCGCCTTGTCGATGGTGGGCGGGATTATCAACGAGCACTAAGTGCGCAAGACGATTGGCATGAAGCCCCTGCGCTTCTTGGATCAGTTGTTTAAACGGATAATCGGTATAGACGTCTGCATTGATGACCAAAAAAGGATTTTCATCCAGCAAGGGTAACGCCCACGCAATGCCACCGGCGGTTTCTAGGGCGGTTGTTTCATTGGAATACTGAATATTGGCGCCCCAGGGCTTGCCCTGACCTAAAGCCTCATAGAGGGATTGTGCCAGATGAGAAACGTTCACGACGATGTCGTGGATACCCGCGCTGACTAATTTTTCAATACACCAAAAAATAAGAGGTTTATGATTCACCTTAAGTAAGGGTTTGGGTGTATGGTCTGTCAATGGGCGCATTCGCTCGCCACGCCCTGCAGCCAGTATCATGGCTTTCATGGCGCGGGTAAGTCTTTGATTACGATAACATTTTCTAGGCGGTCGAGGAGCTGCGCTAGTGGGGTTAGTTCGCGATAGCGAGCACACACTTTTTTGGCATAAGTCATAAATCGGGGTGTATCGGCTAAATAATGTGATTTCCCATCACGATAGTTGATACGCGCAAAAATCCCTAACACCTTTAAGTGCCTTTGTAAGCCCATCCACTCCCACTCCCGCCAAAACGCCGAAAAATCGGGGTTTACAGGTAGGTGAGCTTTCTTGGCTTGTTGCCAATAACGAATTACGCCATCCAGTTCAAACTCTTCAGGCCAACTAACAAAAGCATCGCGATAAAGGCTAACGACATCATAGGTGATGGGGCCGTAAACGGCATCTTGAAAATCGAGGATGCCGGGGTTGTCCTCACAAACCATCAAATTTCTGGGCATGAAATCCCGGTGTACAAACACACAGGGTTGTTGTAAGGCGGAAAGGATTAATGTTTCGAAAACGCAATTTAGTGCTTCCACTTCAGTGGGGTTTAATGAAATATTTAAGTGCTTACCAATATACCAGTGTGGGAATAGATCCATTTCCCTGAGCAATAAATCACGATGGTAGGGGGGTAAACTCTGAGGCCGACTGGCTAATTGCCATTGAATGAGTGCTCGGGTGGCATCGGAGAAGAGTTTTTCAGGCGGCTGTGAGCTTAGGGCGGAAAGATAAGTGGTTTTACCTAGATCTGACAATAAGAGGAAACCTTGATCGAGGTCTTGATCGAGGACCTGCGGAACGTTGAGTTGAGCCGCTAGCATTAATTTTGCGACCGCAATGAAGGGCCGGCAATCTTCTTGGGTGGGTGGGGCATCCATGGCAACCCACGTTTTATTCTCACACGTGACACGGAAATAGCGCCTAAAACTGGCATCGGCTGAAGCCGGAGCGAGGCTAAAGGGGCGACCCAAGAAAAAGTGTTTACCTAGCCAAGTTCGAAGGGCTTCTAAACGAATATCGATTTGTATCAAAGCTTCCATTGCCTAAAGAGAGAATTTATGAGATTTTAGCACCTCGTTTTCGCCATGCCTTCCTAAATGACCGGCAACTTTCGCAAACTTTCTCTAATCCTCTGGTTTTGTTTGGCCCCTACGGCAATGGCCCTGGCGCAGCACGGACTCGAACTGCGTTTGCAATCGCGACTCATTGATTTGCCCAGAGCCTATCGGGAGGATACGCCTTACTTCATTGAAGCGGACCGTGTGCAAGGACTTAATGCGCAGACCTTGGAAGCGGAAGGAGGGGCTAGATTTAGGGGTCGTAAGCAATCGGTGAGTGCCGATTGGATGCGGCATGACCAAACGAACAATGAGATAACCGCGGTTGGTGCGGTAAGGATGGATCAGGGGGCGGAATTAGCAGAAGGTCGCCAGTTACGCTACAACCTCGATACGGATAAGGGGGTTATGGACAATGCCTCCTATCTTTTAAGTCCGCGTCAAACGGCCAACTTGCCTTCATTACACCCCTTGTTAACGGCTTATGATGCGCACGGCACAGCGCAACAGATATTTTTTGAAGGCCCAGGGCTTTTTCGCTTTAAACAGTCCACTTACACGACCTGCGATGCTGGAGATGAGACGTGGTTATTTCATGCCCGAGAAATGTTGATAGACAACAACAAAAATGAGGGCAAAGCCCTTGATGTTTCCATTAAATTTATGGGAGAAACACTTTTATATTCACCTTTTTTTTCGTTTCCCTTACACGCAGAGCGTAAATCAGGTTTCTTAGCACCCTACTATGGCAGTACGAATACTGGTGGATTGGATACCGCGGTCTCCTTTTATTGGAATATGGCGCCGAATCGGGATATGACAATTACCCCACGATTAATGTCACGACGCGGTTTGCAATTAAAAGATGAGTTTCGCTACCTTGAACCCAATTATAGGGGTACTTGGGAAGTGGAATACATGCCCAATGATTTGATAACCGGTACGAATCGAGAATTAGTCAAAATCAATCATGCCCAAAACTTGGGGGGGGGGTGGAATGCCCTGGTAGACGTGACAAAGGTTTCAGACAGTAAATATTTTACTGACATGTCGACCCAAGTGGCATTAACCTCGCAGACGAATTTGGCGCGACAATTAAGTTTGGGGCGAACAGGCAATTGGGGTAATGGCGGTATTTATAGTTTTAATATGCTCACCCAAGGATGGCAGACCTTACAAACAGATCCACTGGTACCGGTGGTGGCTCCGTATAGTCGACGACCGCAGCTCACCTTAACCGCACAAAAGCAGGATGTGTTGTATGGGGATATGGATCTATACAGTAGTTATGTGGATTTCACTCACCCCACTTTGGTTTCGGGAAAGCGAGTGGTGGCCTATCCGAATTTATCGTTTCCACTTACAAACGCTTTTGCTTACCTTACCCCCAAAGTGGGGGTGCATGCGACCAGTTATTACATTAATCCCAATTCGAGTAATCTTTCCAATCAGACTCGAGTATTACCAATTTTCTCCACTGAAAGTGGTATGACATTTGAAAAAGAGACTCGTTATTTCGGCCAGTCCTTTATCCAAACGTTGGAGCCCAAGCTTTACTATGTTTACATTCCCTATCGGAATCAAAGTGCGTTGCCAAATTTTGAAAGTGGTCTACAGGATGTCAGCTTAGCGACCATTTATACTGAAAACCAATTCAGTGGACAGGATCGGATTAATGATGCGAACCAACTCACCATGGGGGTAAGTTCTCGTTTAATAGACCCCGCCAGTGGTTCTGAACTATTACGTGGAACGCTAGCCCAACGACAATACTTTAATATGGCGCGTGTGAGTTTACCGAGCGTATCACCTCATTCGGCTTCGCGTGCGGATATCCTGGGCGCCGTAGGGGGGCGATTAGCCCCGCATTGGACGGCCGATACAGGTTTTCAGTACAGTACGGATATGGGACAAACACAAAACATGTTTACAGGGGTTAAATACTTGCCTGAGCCCGGCAAGGTGTTGAATGTGGCTTATCGCAAACACTCTGGCACCGAAGGATTTGAGCAAATTGATTTTTCCGGGCAATGGCCGCTCCGAGGGCGTTTAAATGTGTTGGGCCGATGGAATTATTCTTTGCCGGATGTTCGGGTATTGGAATCGGCTGGAGGAATGGAATATAACGCCGGATGCTGGGCTTTTAGGGTCGTTGCCCATCGTTTGGCGACCGCGACGACCGCGGCGACAACCGCTTTTTTCATTGAACTCGAGTTAAGTGGGGCCACCCGAATCGGCTCGAATCCCTTAGATGTGTTACGTCGAAGCATTTCCGGTTACAGTCGCACCGATCCAAGAACCGGGCGCGCTAATGAATACTATGCACCGAATTAAGTGGTTAATTTTTTAGGGTTGTACATATCATGAAGAAAACAAAGATTTTGTGGGCCGCATTACTGGCGGGGTTAACACTTGTAAGCGTAGGAGTGCCAATCCAAGCCGCACCCGTTGAGGTCATGGATAGTATTTTGGCCATTGTAAACGATGAAGTGATTACGCGTAACGAATTGCGTGAGCGGGTGACTCTTGCTTTGATGCAGTTGGAAAGGCAGGGCACGAAAGCACCCCCACGGGGCGATCTCGAACGACAACTTCTGGACCGAATGATAAACGATCGCGTTCAAGTGCAGCATGCAAAAGAAATTGGGGTGCGCGTGGAGGAGGCCGATTTGGATCGTTCGATTGATCGCATTGCGCAGGACAACAAAATAAATGTAGAGGAACTCCGTACTTTGTTGAAAAAAGATGGCGTGCCGTATGAAAAATTCCGGGAAGACTTGCGTCAACAGATTATCGTTTCACGGTTACGTGAGAAAGAAGTCGATGACAAAATTGTGATCACAGAAAGTGAGGTCGATAATCTAATTAATAACACCCAAAATCAGGTCGAAGGGGCAGGGGAATTTGATGCCTCTCACATTTTGGTGCGTTTACCTGAAAACGCGTCTCCGGAGCAAATTAATATCAAGCGACAAAGGGCGGAGCAGGCGTTATTACAGTTAAAAAAAGGCGAAGAGTTCAAACAAATAGCGGCTACTTTTTCCGAGGCCCCTGATGCATTGCAAGGGGGGAATATGGGTTGGAAAGACGGAGAGCGATTACCGGTCATTTTCTTTGAAGCGTTAAAAAGCATGAAGCCTGGCGAGTTAAGTGCAGTATTAAGAAGCCCGAATGGGTTTCATGTTTTGAAGTTAAATGATCGTCGGGGGGGCCAAGCACCCGTCATCGTGCAGCAAACCCATGCCAGACATATCTTGATCAAAGCCAGTGAATTAGTCACGGATGTCGAGGCCCGCGCCCGGCTCGCAAAACTGAAAGAAAGAATAGAAAACAAAACCGATTTTGCTGAACTGGCCCGATCAAACTCAGAAGATACGAGTGCGGCCAAAGGGGGAGAGTTAGGATGGTTGTCTCCTGGGGATACGGTGCCTGATTTTGAGCGAGCGATGGACGGCTTGGCAGTGGGCCAGGTCAGTGAGGCGGTGCGGTCACCCTTTGGCTGGCATTTAATTCAAGTGTTGGAGAGGCGAAGTTCTGATATGTCAAAAGAAAGTCGTCGGTTAAGTGCGCGCAAGGCCTTGCATGAGCGTAAGTCGGATGAGGCCTTGGAGGAATGGGTGCGTCAACTTCGGGACCGGGCTTTTGTGGAAAAACATATCGATGATTGATCGAACCCAACCACACTGGTATGGTGGGAGCTGCATCCATTAAGCCCTTACCCACGATTGCCATCACCGCTGGTGAGCCAGCTGGTATTGGCCCGGAGATTTGTAAGTGCTTACTGAAGGCGCGATTGCCCGCACGCCTAGTGGTTATTGCGGATCGAGCCTTATTAAACCAAAGAACACAATCGCAGTGGTTAGAGTTTAGTGGTGGATGTGACTCCACCCGAGCCAGTGTTAGTGTTTTGCATGTGGGGTTGGCGGCGCCCAGTGTGGCGGGCGTGTTGGATGTAAAAAATAGTGCTTATGTGTTGCGCACCTTGGCGGTGGCTTGTGATGGTTGTCAAGAGGGGCTTTTTGATGCGATGGCCACAGCTCCCGTACATAAAGGGGTTATCAACGAAGCGGGCATTGATTTTACGGGGCATACAGAGTACTTGGCCGCACGCACTAACACTCGGCAGGTAGTGATGATGTTAGTCGGTGGGGGATTACGGGTGGCGTTAGCCACCACACATTTGCCCTTAAGAGCGGTGGCGGACGCGTTGACAATAGACCGATTAGAGCAAGTATTACTCGTGTTACACCAAGACTTACGCACAAGCTTTGGGATCGAGAATCCCCGTATTGGGGTGGCAGGTTTAAACCCGCACGCAGGAGAATCGGGTTATTTGGGGCGAGAAGAAATCGAGATTATTTTGCCGGCGATACAACGCTTACGAGCCCAGGGTCTTTGTTTGTCAGAACCATTGCCCGCTGATACCCTGTTTAATCCGCAACGCTTGAAGTCTTTTGATGCGGTGTTGACGATGTACCACGATCAGGGCTTGCCGGTACTTAAATTTGCCAGTTTTGGCACGGGCGTTAATGTTACGCTGGGTTTGCCTATCATTCGCACCTCGGTGGATCATGGCACAGCCCTTGATTTGGCGGGCACGGGCCGTGCCGACGAAGGCAGTTTGTTAGCGGCGGTGCGTTTAGCCATAGAATTGGCCGAGGTTAAAAAAACACGAGAGCGGTCTTCTTAATGGCGCATAAAGCAAGAAAACGGTTTGGACAGAATTTTTTGCAAGATGCCACGATCATAGACGATATTGTGGCTGCCATTAATCCCCAATTGGGGGATACCATGGTAGAGATTGGGCCCGGATTAGGCGCCTTGACGATCCCACTGGCTAAGCGCTTGAAGTGTTTAAATGTGATCGAACTCGATCGCGATATTGTGGTGCATTTGAAAACCCTTTTTATGGATCAAAATGTCCTCATTTACGAGGGAGATGCGCTGAAGTTTGCTTTCCCCACCTTGGGCTCTGGTCTTCGTGTGGTGGGTAACCTGCCCTACAATATTTCAACCCCATTGCTGTTTTATTTGATTGAGCACTTTGCTGGCATTCAAGACATTCACGTGATGTTGCAAAAAGAAGTGGTTGAACGCATGGTGGCACGTCCCGGAGCCAGTGATTACTCACGCCTATCCGTGTCACTACAGTATTATTTTGATATGGATAAAGTGTTGGATATCGGCCCCCATGCTTTTGATCCGCAACCGAAGGTGGATTCTGCTTTTGTGCGTATGGTGCCGCGACGCAGTGCACTCTTAGAGGCTCGTGATCCAGCCTTGTTTTCGCAGTTAGTGAGCCTAGCCTTTTCGCAGCGACGTAAAACGTTACGCAATACTTTGCGCCAATGGTTCACGGGCCCTGATTTGGAAGCGATGGGGATTGACCCTGGTGCCCGTGCTCAAACATTGAGCGTGGACGATTATGTCAGGATGACCAACGTGTTGACCGTGCGCGGAGCCAAAGCGAAAACGTCATCTGACAAGTAAGGTGAGGCGCCCCCAGCGTTGCTCGGATCCAAGGCCTTTTGGACCTCTAACGCTGTACAAATTCAATTTTGTACCCATCAGGGTCTTCTGCGAACGCAATCATTGTGGAGCCGTGTTTCATGGGTCCGGGTTCGCGGGTGATCTTGCCGCCTCTTTGCCGGATGTCATCACAGGTTTTGACGATATCTTCAACGGCAATGGCGATATGACCGTAACCATTACCCAGTTCGTAGTGTGAGGTGTCCCAATTATGGGTGAGCTCCAACACGGCTGTCTTAGACTCATCATCATAGCCGACGAAGACATTGGTAAAACGTCCCGTAGGGTAATCTTTTTGCCGCAGCAAGCTCATCCCGAGCACTTCGGTATAAAAAGCGATGGAGCGCTTTAAATCACCGACACGAATCATCGTATGCAATAGTCTCAACGGGCAGTGCTCCTAAAAACTAGAGGGCTACCATTTCAAAATCGTCTTTGCGAGCCCCACATTCAGGGCAGGCCCAATTCATGGGAACGTCTTCCCAACTCGTGCCAGGGGCAATGCCCTCATCAGGCATGCCTTTGCTCTCTTCATAGATGAATCCACAAATTAAGCACATCCAGGAGCGGTTAGCGGAGGGATTTTCATTCATGATGTTTGAGGGTAGGCAAAGGATTTGCGCTAAAATTGGAAGGAAGACGTCATTTTAAACGATTCTAGCGACTTTGACGGTATCAACGTAGCGTTCACATTTTTTAGGCATTTTTTCCATGTCAGACGTTCCTCCCATAGTTCTGGTTTTTTCCGCCACCGATCCGACGGGTGGGGCTGGCATGCAGGCCGATGTGCTGACTTTAGCGAGTATGGGTTGTCATCCGTTGTCGGTGATTACGGCCATAACGGTGCAAGATACGATGGGGGTAGACGATCTATTGCCGATGGATGCTGATTGGATCGCCGATCAAGCCCGTTGCGTACTCGAGGATATGCCAGTGGTGGCCTTTAAAATTGGCCTGATAGGCAGCGTTGACAATGTTGCCGTCATTGCCGAGGTGGTATCAGACTACCCTGAGATTCCGCTCATCTTAGATCCTGTATTAAGTTCGGGCCGAGGCGATGAGTTGGCGAATGAGGAGATCGTAGCGGCGATGCGTGAGTTGCTGATCCCCCAGACCACGATCATCACACCGAACAGTTTGGAAGCGCGACGCTTGTGCTGGCGCGAGCGAGACGACAAAGAAGAACCGGAATTAGCGGAGTGTGCTAAGCGACTGATTGCCTCTGGTTGTGAGTATGTATTGATTACAGGTACGCATGAAAATACACCGCAAGTCATTAATACCCTCTATAGTGAGTCAGGCATAGAAAGCAGTGAGTGTTGGCCGCGTCTAGCAGGCACTTATCATGGTTCGGGCTGTACGCTGGCCTCTGCTATTGCCGCAACGATTGCCAATGGGTTGCCAATGCTCGAGGCGGTTAAGGATGCGCAAGACTATACGTGGCAGACGTTGAAGGCAGGGTTTCGTGCTGGGATGGGTCAATATATCCCCGATCGTCTTTTCTGGGCCCGTGAAGAGGACAAATCCGAGTCCATAGTAAGCTTGAATAAACAAACGCAATGATGAGCTAACCGCGAATGCAATGAAACGATCCAATTTAAACGGTTTATATGCTCTGACTCCTGATGAGCCCGACACCGTCGCGCTACTTGCGCGCGTTCAGGAAGCGATTATTGGCGGTGCACGAGTGGTGCAATATCGCCATAAAGGAGCGGCTTGGCAATTGAAATTGGAACAGGCCAAAGCGTTAGTCACGTTATGCCGGGCGCACCAAGTGCCCTTGATTGTGAATGATGATCTGGCCTTGGCCTTGGCGGTGGATGCGGATGGATTGCACTTGGGGGCCCAAGATGGGAGTCTTATGGAGGCGCGTCGTCAATTGGGGCCGGATAAGTGGTTGGGGGCGTCTTGTTATGCCCAAATTGAATTGGCAGAGCAAGCCATCGCCCAAGGGGCTGATCATGTGGCGTTTGGTAGTTTTTTTGCCTCTCAAGTCAAACCAGGGGCGGTGCGTCCGCCGGTGCAGTTGTTAGTGGCCGCACGTCGTTTAAAGGTCCCCGTGGTGGCTATTGGTGGAATTACTCTGTCAAATGCTAAGAGTTTGATTACGGCAGGCGCTGATTGTTTGGCTGTGATCACCGCACTGTTTAGTGCGCCCGATGTGGCCGCGGTCTCGCGGCAATTTACCGATTTGTTTAAAAGTGAAGGCCATGAAACAAAGTCAAAAACTCTTTAATCACTCGCAATGGGTCATTCCCGGGGGAGTGAATTCCCCGGTACGTGCTTTTGGTTCAGTGGGTGGCATTCCTTTGTTTATTCAGCGGGGTCGTGGAGCGCAGATCTGGGATGTGGATGGCAATGTTTATCTTGATTATGTGGGATCGTGGGGACCGTTGATTTTGGGACATGCGCATCCTGAAGTGGTTAAAGCGGTGCAGCGGGCTGCAGAGAAAGGGCTTTCTTTTGGTGCGCCCACCGAAGCGGAATTACAGATGGCCAGTTTATTGGTGCAGTTGGTGCCGTCGATGGAGCAGGTACGATTGGTGAGCTCTGGCACGGAGGCCACGATGAGTGCGATCCGCGTAGCCCGAGGCTTTACTGGGCGAAATAAAATTATTAAATTTGAAGGGTGTTACCACGGCCATGCCGATTCGTTACTGGTTAAAGCCGGATCGGGTGCGTTAACCCTAGGCCAACCCTCTTCGGCCGGTGTGCCGGAGCAAACGGTGGCCAATACTCTCGTCTTGGAATTCAATAATACGCAAAACTTACGTGAGACGTTTCAGCGTGAAGGGGAGCATATCGCCGCAGTGATTATTGAGCCGGTGGTGGGTAATGCTAATTTGATTTGTCCGCAAGATGATTTTTTGAAAAACTTGCGTGAACTTTGTACGCAGTACGGTAGTGTGTTAATTTTTGATGAAGTGATGACGGGTTTTCGCGTGGCGTTGGGTGGCGCGCAAGCATTGTGGGGGATTAAACCCGATATGACGACTTTGGGTAAAGTCATTGGAGGGGGTCTTCCGGTTGGCGCGTTTGGTGGACGGCGGGATATTATGCAATGTGTGGCGCCGTTAGGCCCCGTGTATCAGGCGGGAACTTTGTCCGGTAATCCGGTGGCCGTAGCAGCGGGGCTAGCGACGTTAAAATTGATTCAGGCTCCCGGGTTTTATGAAAAATTGGGGGCCACCACGCAAGCCCTGTGTACGGGGCTCACCCAAGTGGCAGTCAAACGCGGAGTGGCCTTTTCGGCACAACAGGTGGGAGGGATGTTTGGTTTATATTTTCGTACAGGCGTGCCACAAAACTACGCCCAAGCGTTGGATATTGATATTGAGCGCTTTAAAGGGTTTTTTCATGCCATGCTTGCCGAGGGAGTTTACTTGGCTCCATCGGCCTATGAGGCAGGATTTGTATCGGCCTCACACACGCTCGCCGATATCAAAAAAACGATCGCAGCCGCTGACGTGGCCTTTGCACAAATAGTCTAATGACTTCCAAAATTTTTTTTAGTTACCGCAGTCCTGCTAAATACTCCGAAACAGCAGCGATGTCCTTGTCGGTGAGATTGGCCGCAACACTTTGCATCATGCGGTTCATATCGTTTTTGCGTTCTCCTGAACGCCAGGCCTTGAGCTGTGAGGCGGTATATTCGGCATGTTGGGCGCCAACGCGGGGAAACTGAGACGGTAATCCCGAACCATTGGGGCCATGGCAAGACGCGCAGGCAGGCACACCCTTCTCAGCTAAGCCGGCACGATAAATAAGTTGACCCCTTTTAACCAATTCAGGATCGTGGGCCGTCAAAGGGCGACGTTTTTGAGCGGCAAAGTAGGTGGCGACATTTTTCATATCTTCATCACTTAACCCAGCCGCTTGCCCGGCCATAATGGCGTTAGATCGTTCTGGGGGTTTTCCATTTTTAGATTGGAAATTATTTAATTGTTTGTAAGTGTATTCTGGATGCTGAGCGGCCAGGCTTGGATTAGCACTAAGAGGGCTGTTGCCATCGGGTCCATGACAGGCAGAACAAACTTTACTCACAATTTCTTGTCCTTTGGCCGCATCGCCTTTGATGACATATTGAGCAAAGGAATGGGGGGTTATTAACACGCAGGCAACCAACGCCAGTAAAAGGCGGAATTTCATAAATGCTCCGAGGTGCGCAAAAAAATTGGCAATAAAAGGATTCAAAGCCTATATTGTATAGTACACGGTGATTTCCGCACCATAGCCCATTAGATAAACAAGGTAATATGAGTCATCCTAGCGTTCAATATTTGGCTTCTGCCCATCGGGTAGAGGAGTTTTTACCCGATGTGGGGCGCGAAGTCGCCTTTGCCGGGCGTTCCAATGCGGGCAAGTCGAGTGCCATTAATGCGTTAGCCGTTAAGCATCGCTTGGCCTTTGTTAGCAAAACGCCTGGGCGCACACAGACGATTAATTTTTTTAGTGTGGGCAAAGAGCGCCGTTGGGTCGATTTGCCAGGTTATGGCTATGCGAAGGTCTCAAAAACGGAAAGGGCTTACTGGGGAGAATTAATCAGTCAGTATTTGAGTACAAGAAACTCATTAATGGGCTTGATTTTATTGGCAGATTCCCGCCATGGACTAAAACCCTTAGACTGGCAGCTCATTGATTGGTTTAAGCCAACGCGCCGGCCGGTACATGTATTGCTGACCAAGGTCGATAAATTAAGTCAAAGTCAGGCCTCAATTATTTTAAGGCAAGTAAATCAAGAGCTTATGAAGGGTTATCCGCAGTGCAGTGCGCAATTATTTTCCGCTACTGCGAATAAGGGCGTTAATGAGGCGAATACTCGGGTGGCACAGTGGTTAGAGGCCGAAGAGCTGGTTTAGGGTAAGGTGAAATAAAAAGCCCCCGGTAAGGGCAATCACCGGGGGCAAAAGTGTCTTTGAAAGCCTTATTGGCATACGAACCTTCATATTTCAGGCCAAAGGCATTTAACCTAGGGTATGAAAGGCTAAAGACACAACCTACGTAGGGAGTCGACGCAGGAGACGAAAAAGACATCGTCTACTCTATATGATGTTTATAATGAACAAAAGTTCCCATTGGGTCTTCTTTTTTGACAACATCTGGGTCTACTGACCCCCACAAGGACCCCAAGTTAGCGGGGTTATTGATTGTAAACCTTCATTTTTTTATTTAAACATGAACGCACCCACTCTTGGTTCTTATCCACAAAAGCGCATGCGACGTATGCGTCATGATGAATTTTCTCGCCGAATAATGCGAGAAACCCATTTGAGTGCAGACCATTTGATTTTGCCGGTTTTTATCATCGATGGTAAAAACAAAACCCAAGTGATTGCATCGATGCCGGGGGTTAAGCGCCACAGTATTGATCAATTACTGTTACTTGCGGCCAAGTGTGTGAAGGCGGGTATACCGGCTTTGGCATTATTTCCGGCCATTGAACCCCATTTGAAGACGCCTGACGGGAAAGAGGCGGTTAATCCCCGCGGCTTGATTCCACGGGCGGTGGCGAGCTTAAAAAAACATTTTCCCGCATTGGGTGTGATTACTGATGCTGCACTAGACCCTTATACGACGCATGGCCATGATGGCGTATTGGATGCTCGTGGCTATGTGCTCAATGATAAAACGGTTGCTGTATTACAAAAGCAGGCGTTGGTATGTGCACGGGCGGGTGTTGATATTGTGGCGCCCTCCGATATGATGGATGGACGGGTGGGTTTAATTAGAAAAGCTTTGGATGAGAAGGGTTTTATCAATACCCGTATTTTGTCTTATGCGGCAAAATATGCCTCAGGGTTTTATGGCCCGTTTCGAGAGGCAGTTGGGTCCACAAAAAATCTCGCGGGCGGAGATAAATATACTTACCAGATGGATCCGGCCAATGCGCAAGAGGCGATACATGAGGTCGCGCTAGATTTAGCGGAAGGGGCCGATATGGTGATGGTTAAGCCGGGCCTGCCATACTTGGATATTGTGCGTTTAGTTAAGCAGACCTTTAAAGTTCCTACGTATGTTTATCAAGTCAGCGGGGAATATGCGATGTTGAAGGCGGCAGCACAAAACGGTTGGCTAGAAGAAAAGCGCTGTGTGCTGGAGTCCTTGCTGGCGTTTCGTCGAGCGGGAGCCGATGGAATTTTGACGTATTTTGCATT
This sequence comes from uncultured beta proteobacterium, assembly GCA_903893565.1. Taxonomy (GTDB): domain Bacteria; phylum Pseudomonadota; class Gammaproteobacteria; order Burkholderiales; family SG8-41; genus UBA5216. The sequence continues at coordinate 21,676 of CAITMU010000033.1, forward strand.
GGAGGCCGCTGGGTGGTTGCAGGAGGGGGCCTAGCAGTCATCGACAATTCGTCGGGTAGCCTAATGCCCATCGGGATCATTGCTGGTGAAACGAGGATTTCACCCTAAGGATGTCTTTAGGGTTTGCGAAGAGCCTCGTTGGGTGGGGCGCTCAATGGGGACTCTGAGTCGGGGGCGGAAGAAAACTCTTGAAAATAAAGCTCTCCATTCGTTTGTATGATTCCTGGAGGCATTTCTAAAGGTTCTTCGCGCATGCCGCTTAAGGCGGTGGCCATATATTGAATCCATATGGGCAGTGCTACGGAAGCACCGGTTTCGTTGTGTCCTAGGGTTTGTGGTTGATCGTAGCCGAGCCAAGTGATCGTCACGACATTAGAATTATAGCCACAAAACCAGCCATCGAGAAAATCATTGGTGGTGCCGGTTTTACCCCCAAGGTCGCCTCGTCCCAAGGATTTGGCGGCGGCCCCCGTGCCGGCTCGAATGACATCTCGCATCATACTGCTCATGACATAGGCATTACGTGCATCGATGGCTCGTTCAGCCTCTAGATTGGCGCGCACCGGCTTTTCTTCGAACAAAACTTTGCCGTGATTGTCTTCAATGCGCGAAATCAAATAAGGATTGATGCGAAACCCACCATTAGCAAAAACAGAGTATCCCACTAACATTTGCAAAGGAGTGGCCGATCCGGCGCCTAGCGCCATGGTAAGGTAGGGAGGATGAAGCTTGGCGTCAAAGCCAAATTTGGTGATGTAGTCTTGGGCGTATTGGGTGCCAATAGACTGAAGAATACGAATAGAGACTAAGTTTTTTGAATGTATGAGAGCGGTGCGCATGGAAATAGGGCCTTCATACGTGCCTTCAAAATTTTTGGGCTCCCAGGGCTCGCTTCCCGTTTCGCCAGAACTTAACTGAAGTGGTGCATCATTGAAAATACTAGCCGGGCTAATACCTTTTTCTAGTGCGGCGGAATAGATAAAGGGTTTGAAGCTGGAGCCGGGTTGACGTAGGGCTTGCGTGGTATGGTTGTATTGCGTGCGTTTGAAATCAAAGCCTCCGACCAGAGCGAGGATGGCTCCATCTTTGGGATCGGCTGAGACGATAGTGGATTCGACTAAGGGCATTTGGGTGATCGCCCAACGCTTTTTGTCGTCGAGTTGTACCCGGATAATTGCGCCTCGACGTATACGGCGATTTGTACTGGCTTTACTGTCGAGTGCGGAAGCCGCAAAAATTAATCCACCCTCATAAAGATCAATCCAGCCGCCTCGTCGATAGGCTCTGATGTGCTTAGGGTTGGCCTCGACGACGACCGCGGCGTGTATTTCGTCACTATCTGCATGCTCTTGTAAGGCCTCTTCTAAGTCTTCTTCAGTATAGTCGGCATTAAGATCGACAAACCCTTCGGGGCCACGGTAACCATGTCGGCGGTCGTAACTTTGTACGCCTTTACGTAGTGCCTCGTAGGCAGCTGTTTGGTTACGCACACGGATCGTCGTGTAGACGTTCAGGCCCATCACATAGGCGGCTTCGTGGTACTGTTCCACTAACTTTTGGCGAACCATTTCGGCAATATACTCGGCGTGGGTGGCGAACTCCTTGATTTCGTTTTTAGTCCTCAAGGGTAATTGCACAGCGGCTTGTTCCTGATCGGTGCTAATAGAGCCCATTTCTCGCATGCGACGCAAAACATATTGCTGGCGAAGTTTGGCTCTGCTGGGATTGACCACAGGATTAAAGCTCGAGGGTGCTTTGGGTAAGCCGGCCAGAACAGCAATTTCTGCGAGTGACAGTTCGTTTAACGGTTTGCCAAAATACGTCCGGCTAGCCGCGGCAAAACCATAGGCGCGTTGGCCTAAATAAATTTGATTGATATAAAGCTCTAGAATTTGGGCTTTATTTAAATTAGCCTCAATTTTAAAAGCGAGTAATATTTCATTTAACTTTCGGGTGAGGGTTTTTTCTCGCGAAAGAAAAAAATTACGTGCAACCTGCATGGTGATGGTGGAAGCCCCTTGACGGGCACCAGCGGAGATAAAGTTGGCTAAGGCAGCACGGGCTAAGCCAATGTAATCCACCCCATTGTGTTGGTAAAACCGCTCATCTTCTGCCGCCAAAATGGCATCTACCATGGCTTTTGGTACCTGATTGATGGCCACGACATCCCGTCGTTCTTCGCCAAACTCACCGATCAAGAGGCCTTCTGCACTATAAATGCGAAGTGGTATTTTGGGTTTGTAATCGGTCAGGGATTCAAGCGAGGGGAGTGTTGGCCACACCATGGTTGCAATAAAGCCCACGAATAGAGTCGCGGCAAGACCACCCGCGAAGATGACAAACAAAGGGTAAAGGATCCAACGGGGAAACATGATGTATGGGCTTCTTTTTAGGATTCAATAAAAAAATGAAAAAAATGTAAGGCACCGCTAACCCGAAGGCGAGCTAAAGGAATCCAGAAGTGGAAATAAAAAAAGGTGATGGTTCGAACTCTCAAGGACTTTATCAGGGGGGAAAAAATAAAACCATTATAAGTCATGTATTTGATTAAATTTTACTTCAGCGTGAGCACTGGCCTGGGTCGGTGCCTAATCGGCATCAGTAAGCGAGGGTTAAGGACGTGAAAAGTGGGTTGGCAGGAGCCCAAGGGGTACACCTGGTTTGTGGGGGTAGATTGTTGGATAAAAAAGTAGGACAATGCAAATTGTAAAGAATTATTAACAACAATTTTTGATTTTCCTAACATTATACCAACCCGTTTTTTCATGCCAATTGAGCTTATGCCCCCAAAACTATTGAGTCCGGCCATAAGCCAATGGATAGCGTTGGGCGTAAGAGCCTTATCTCGTGCCATTGAAATAAAAAACCCTCCTATGATTGGGCTCGACATAGGATCCTCTTCTATCAAAATGGTGGTTTTAGAAAAAAAAGGACCTCGGGAATTTCAACTAGAGCGCTACGTTATTGAACCATTACCCGAAGGGGCGGTGACCGAGGGCAATATTAACGAATTGTCGATCGTGAGTGACCGAATTAAAAGGGCCTATCAACGTTTAGGCAGTGGATTAAAGTCCGTGGCGATTGCATTACCGTTTTCAGATGTTATTACTAAAAGAACGCTATTTTCAAACATATTAAAAGAAGAACAAATAGAACAGCAAATCCCTCTCGAGGTGGGTCAATATATTCCCTTTCCACTAGAGGAATCGAATTTTGACTTTCAGGTGTTAGGCCCCAGCCGAGACAGTCCGGAGGATGTTGATGTCATGATAGCGGCGGCGCGTCGGGAGAAGCTCGAAGACCGTGTTGCTGCGGTAGAGGCCGCCGGGCTTAAGGCGCTGGTTGTGGATGTGGATTTATTTGCCTTGCAAAGTATTTATGCGCTGACAAAACCCATCGATGAAAAAACAAACTGGGGAGAGGTCGAAAATATAGCCCTAGTGAAAGTAGGCGCTTGGCGAATGTCTATCCATATTATTCGTGAAGGATTTTCAATTTACCAGCGCGAACAACCCTTTGGAGGGGCGCAGCTGACTCAAGAAATACAATCCTATTTTGAACTGCCGGAAGCGAAGGCCGAATCGGCCAAACGAGATGGCACCTTGCCCGAGAGCTATGTAAACAAAATATTGATGCCTTTTTTACAAAATCTGGGGGAAGAGGTGGCCCGATCCATCCAGTATTTTTACTCTACGAGTGAATACAATCAAGTTCACTCAATCGTGCTCGTTGGCGGGTGCGCAGCCTTGGCGCAAGCGGCCAGCGTTGTGCAAACACAAACCATGATCCCTACCTCTGTTGCTAAAGTCTTTAATGCGCTTACCGTATCCGATAAAGTGCCAGTACATACCCTGAACCGGGATGCCTCATCATTGTTCGTAGCCTGTGGTTTAGCGCTCAGAGGGTTTGATTAATGTGGCATGTCAACTTACTGCCTCATCGGGAGCATAAACGACAAAAATATCAAAGACAGTATTTAATATTGCTAGGCCTCGTTGCCTTGTTAAGCGTGTCGTTAGCTTGTGGCGTATACGAGTACCTAGACAGTAGTTTAGTTAAGAAAAAAAATCGTAATGTATTTATGAATGAAAAAATAGAACTATTGAATAAGCAAATTGCAGACATCCTGCAATTGAAAGAGCAAACCAATGCCTTGTTAGAACGAAAACAAGTGGTAGAAAGACTGCAAAGTACTCGATCAGAGACGGTCTACATCCTCGATCAGTTAGTGCGCCTGATGCCAGAGGGCTTGTATTTGAAATCGGTCAAGCAAGAAGGCCAAAAAATTACCATTATCGGATTGACGCAATCACAAGCACGCGTTTCGGCGTTGATGCGTAACTTTGAAAAAGCAGAAAAAATTGGGCAACCGGCATTAGTGGAAATCAAAGCGATTCCTAACGGTAACGGACGGGAAAGTGAGTTCACGCTGACGGTGATGATTTTGCGGGAAAAATCGCAAAAAACACAAAATAAATTAACCGATTCAAAGCAAGGTTAATGCGCCATGCATTGGGAAGAAATAAAGGCCTTAGACCCGAAAAAAATAAGTTCATGGCCCCGATCGATACAATTAGGCCTGCTAATACTGTTTGCTGTGGTTATATGGACAGGAGCGTATTTTTGGGTTTGGCAAGATCAGTGGGCTCAAATTGAGGTAGAGCAAAATAAAACAGATGAACTCAAGGGAATATTTCTTGAAAAGAAAAAATTGGCTATCAATTTGCCGGCCTACAAAAAACAACTCAACGATATTGAGCTGCAATTTGGTGCCCTGTTACGTCAATTACCGGGCAAGTCGGAGATGGATGCTCTTCTTAGTGACATAAACCAGGCCGGTATTAGTCGAGGATTGCAATTTGAACTTTTCAAACCCGCCAACACTGAAATATTGCAAGAATTTTATGCAGAATTGCCTATTACTTTAAGACTGACGGGCAATTATCATGATATCGGCGGATTTGCAGAAGATATCGGCAAGCTCTCAAGAATCGTAACGCTTAACGATATTTATTTGATCAATGTAAGCTCGGGAAAAGATCGAATAGTGTTCGAGGCCAATGCGGTTACTTACCGATATTTAGATGAGGCTGAAATTGTTTTACGAAGAAAACAAGAAGCATTAGCCAAGGCAAAAGCCAAAGGGAAGGGCTCGTGAAAGCGATTATCACGCTCCTACTTTTCATGACCGGGATACTCAGTGCTTGCTCGACGACGGATAATGAGGATCTAGTGCGTTTTGTGAGTGAATCCAACAATATTACCCACAGTCCTATAGCGCCATTACCCTTAGTGGCGCCTTATGTGCCTAACCGTTATTTGGCCTTTTCTTTAGTGGACCCATTTAAACCCCGAGCATTGGGCTTACCCCCGCCTTACCTGCAAGGGGTAGCTAGCGGAAAAAATCAAAATCGACGACGTGAGCCTCTAGAAAACTACCCGATTGAATCGCTAAAAATGGTCGGTGTTATTAAGCAAAAAGAGATTTTTGCCTATGTGAAAACGCCCGATAACAATTTTTTTCTGGTCAAACGAGGCGGTTACCTTGGAAAAAATTATGGCCATATCCTACAAGTGACTGAAACCGCGATCAAATTCAAAGAGTGGGTTGAAGACAATAACGGCAATTGGGAAGAGCAAGCCAAACAATTGTTGCTGGAAGAAGAATGAATAGGAGAAAAAGATGATATTAAAAACCCCTGGCTCTCGATTATTGAAATTAGGGGCGATCGTTTTTTTTATGCTCTTTGGTGTGGCACATGTAGCCTATTCACAAAATCGTATAGAAAAACTGACTGTGTTGCCTGCCGTTGCTGGTGCGGTGCAAGTGCAAGTGGAATTTAAAGAGCCTAGGATCGATATCCCTTCAGGGTTTTTATTAAATCAGCCCCCAAGGCTGGTATTTGATTTTAATAACACGACCAATGGTTTAGGAAAACGACAAATTGACGTATCGGAGCGACAATTAAAGCGAGTCAATATAGTAGAAGCTGAGAAAAAAATCCGTTTGGTATTGGAGTTGACCAAAGCCCAGCCTTATCAACTGCGTCAAGAAGGTAAGAGTGTTTTTATTAGCTTGCTGCCTCAAGAACTCGCTGCAACGGGAGCGCCGGTTGCAACACCGGTTTTTGCCGATAACGAGGCCCAAGATCAGCGTAACCATTCTCTAAAGACGCTGGAGTTTCATCGAGGGCAAGATGGCCAAGGGCGTATTGAAATTGAACTTTCTGACCCGCAGGTGGCCATTGATATGCAAAAACAAGGGCAAAACCTCGTGGTGGACATGTTAAACACACAAATCCCCATCGCGTTGATGAAACAGTATGACGTGATTGACTTCGCCACCCCAGTGGAGCGGATCGAGACGTCTCACGAAAAAAATAAAGCAAGGTTGGTGATCCACTCGAAAGGGCCTTGGGAGCACTTGGCTTATCAAACGCAGAACCGATTAGTCATTGATATTAAAAAACTCATAGAAGAGCCCAATCAATTAGTACAGGCAGGTTATTCGGGTGAAAAACTGAGTCTTAATTTTCAGAACGTCGAGGTGCGTGCCGTGTTGCAAGTGCTGGCGGACTTTACGGGTCTGAATATTATTACGAGTGAATCGGTGAAGGGAAACCTCACCTTGCGTTTAAAAGAGGTGCCGTGGGATCAGGCGTTAGATATTATTTTACGCAGCAAAGGGTTAGATAAACGAAAAGAGGGTACGGTGGTCTGGATTGCACCACGCGAAGAGTTGACGGGGCGAGAAAAACAGACTTTACAGGAGCGCGCCCAGTTGGCTGAACTGGAGCCCTTACAGACGCAAAGTTTTCAGCTCAATTATCATAAAGCCTTGGATGTGATGACTTTGCTTAAAAATCCTAATCAGAGTTTTTTATCCAAGCGCGGAAGTGTTGTGATTGATGTTCGGACGAATCAAGTTTTTGTACAAGAAACCCAAAGTCGCCTGCAAGATATCCAACGTCTGGTGCAAAGTGTGGATGTGCCTGTACGCCAAGTCATGATTGAGTCACGGATTGTGGAGGCTAATGACAATTTTTCTCGTACCTTGGGCGCGCGCCTGGCTGTCAATGCATTGAATGCTGGGACGGCCTTGGGGGGCAGTTTAAACGGTACAGCCGCCGCGGCTGGGGTCACCAATGTGGCCAATGCGGGATTATCGGATTTTACCAACGTCAGTTTGCCTGCCAGTGGTTCGGCGGGCTTATTTTCAATGTTGTTATTTAATCAAAGTAAGTCAAGGTTTTTAGGCATGGAAATATCGGCTTTGCAAGCCGATGGCAAGGGTAAGATTGTTTCCAGTCCGAGAGTCATTACCGCGAATCAAAGCGAAGCGTTGATTGAACAAGGCACGGAAATCCCCTACCAAGCCGCCACCTCGAGTGGTGCGACCAGTGTATCGTTTAAAAAAGCCACTTTGGCTATGCGGGTAACGCCTCAAATTACTCCGGATGATCATGTGATCATGACCTTAAAAATAAACAAAGATTCCGTGTCAACTTCCACCATCACCACCCCACCGGCTATCGATACCAAGCAAATTACCACCCAAGTATTGGTGGAAAATGGGGGTACTGTAGTGATCGGTGGAATTTATCAGCAGAATGACCAATTAAGTGGGAGTAAAGTGCCCGGGTTGGGCGATATTCCTTATTTGGGACAATTATTTAAACAAACCAGTAAATCGAATACCCGTTCGGAATTGCTCGTATTTATTACCCCTAAAATATTGAAAGAAAATTTGAATTTGCGATAGTTTCTTATCCAGGCAGGTGCAGCCTAAATTGGCCAATTGCCGCTAATTTAGTTAGTATTCGTGCATGCAAAGTGAAAGTAAAGTCCCGCCAACGAATTCAAAACCCCATCATATTATTTTGGTGGGCTTAATGGGCGCAGGTAAAACATCCGTTGGTAAAACCTTAGCCCGATTAATGGGCAAGTCATTTTGTGATTCTGATCAAGAAATAGAACGTTTGACGGGGGTAAAAATCCCCTTGATCTTTGAAATTGAAGGTGAATCGGGGTTTCGGCTTCGTGAGACCAAGGTTTTGGCGGAGTTACTGGATAAAGAGGCCATGGTGCTGGCGACCGGGGGTGGGGCCATATTAGCGCAAGAGAACCGAGAAAGAATGTCTTCAGCGGGCATCGTCATTTATTTGCGTGCTCCTGTGAGTGCCTTGGTTAAGCGAACCCGTCGTGACCCCAATCGACCTTTGTTGCAGGGGGTTGATCCCAAGGAAAAGCTGACACGTTTATTTGAGCAACGAGATCCTTTGTATCGAGAAATCGCGCATATTGTGGTCGATACGGCAGATCAAAGTGTGCGTTTACTGGCGAGCCAAATCCAAAGCTTATTGGAGGGGCCACAAGAAAATGGAATGGTTTTAAAATAAATTGAAAACCCGATGCGAACCCTAACTGTTAATTTAGCCGAACGAAGCTACCCCATTTATATTGGGAGTCAGTTATACACCCGTGATGAGCTCTTCGAGGAGGACTTACGCAGCAATAAAGTCGTGGTGGTGACCAATGAAGTGGTTGCACCATTGTATTTGCCTGCATTGCGTGCGCGCTTGCAGGCAAAAGGCGTGCAATGTGTTGAAATTGTATTGCCCGACGGCGAGGGGAGTAAAAGTTGGTCGACTTTGAATACTATTTTTGATGCGCTGCTCTCCAACCGTTGTGAGCGTAAGACCCCATTGATCGCGTTAGGTGGTGGGGTGATCGGGGACTTAACCGGATTTGCAGCGGCTACCTACCAACGCGGGGTGCCTTTTATCCAAATTCCCACCACGTTGTTGTCTCAAGTCGACTCCGCCGTGGGTGGTAAAACGGCGATAAATCATCCGATGGGCAAAAATATGATCGGCGCATTCTATCAGCCACAGCGGGTGTTGGCCGATATTGATACTTTAAGAACGTTGCCACAACGGGAATTAGCCGCCGGTTTAGCCGAGGTGATTAAATATGGTTTTATCCGCGACGCAACCTTTTTAACGTGGTTGGAAGACCATATCGATCCCCTCAATGCTTTGGAGCCGGAATCGCTGGCTTTTGCCGTTGAGCGCTCGTGTTGGAACAAAGCGCAAGTCGTGGGCGAAGACGAGCGGGAAACGGCAGGTCGAGCCTTACTGAATTTCGGGCACACTTTTGGCCACGCTATTGAGGCTGGAATGGGCTATGGAGTTTGGTTGCATGGGGAGGCTGTGGCCGCGGGTATGGTGATGGCAGCTCGCCTGAGCCAAAAATTAGGTTTTATCACTCAACATGAAGTGCAGCGTTTAGTCGATATTCTGCAACGCGCAAAGCTTCCGGTGGCGGCACCGGCTTTGGGCGTAGAACGATATTTAGAATATATGGGACATGATAAGAAAGTACAGGCTGGGCGTGTGCACTTTATATTATTACGCAGTTTAGGCGAGGCTTTTATGACCAACACCTATGAGGAGGCGGCCTTACATGAAGTGCTTCGTACGCCTGACTTATTGGCATGATTAAAGTGGCCCCTTATGCTGCCCAAGCCGCGCAAGCCCTACGCCGATATCCAGAGGCTAAGGCTCAGGGCCGAAGTGAATTTCAGCGTGACCGCGATCGTATTATTCACTCCACCGCGTTTCGCCGTTTGGAATATAAAACGCAAGTATTTGTTAATCATGAAGGGGATTTGTTTCGTACTCGTTTAACCCACAGCCTTGAAGTGGCTCAGATCGGTCGCTCAATTGCCAGACAATTGAATTTGGATGAGGATCTTACCGAGGCGATCACCTTGGCCCATGATCTGGGCCACACGCCATTTGGCCATGCTGGCCAAGACGCATTAAATGCTTGTATGAAACCTTATGGGGGATTTGAGCATAATTTACAAAGCTTGCGTGTGGTCGATACGTTGGAGGCCCGATATGGTGGGTTTGATGGGTTAAACCTGACCTTTGAAACGCGAGAGGGCATACTAAAACATTGTTCACGACGCAATGCCCTTCAATTAGGCGAAATAGGCGAGCGTTTTTTAAAAAAACACCAACCGTCTATGGAAGCTCAGTTGGCTAACTTAGCCGATGAGGTGGCCTATAACAATCATGATGTGGACGATGGTTTGCGTTCTGGGCTGATTACGATAGAAGAATTATGCTCGATCCCCATTTTTAGTCGTCATCGTGATTTAGCCCTTCAAGAATACCCTGATTTGCCTCAGCGCCGCTTGGTGCATGAAACCGTCAGGCGCATGATTGGTTCCTTGGTGAAGGATTTAACTGTGCAAAGTGCGGCAAAAATCGCAGAAATGGGCCCTCGTTCTGTGGCCGAAGTCAGATCCTTACCCCCCATCATTGCTTTTAGCCCGCAAATGAAAAAGGAGCAGGCCCAATTGAAGGGGTTTTTGCAAACGCACTTATATCAACATTATCGAGTGGCCCGCATGAGTAGTAAGGCTCGACGTATCGTCACAGCGTTATTTAACGCCTTTGCAGCGGAGCCCAAATTGTTACCCCCTGATTTTCAGCTCAGGGCGAGGGAGGATAAGCCCCGGGCCATTGCTGATTACATTGCTGGGATGACAGATCGATATGCGATGCTCGAGCACCGTCGTTTGTTTGCGGTGGAGACGGTATAAAGCGACGGGGAGTAGGGTAAGCTTCGAAAAATCAGCGGATGGGCTGTCGGGCAATCGATTCTGGTGGGAGAATCGATTGCACAAAAGTCCTGAATTTCCCTATTGAAGCAGGGGCTTAGTACCGGTAGACTCGATACTTAATATCCCCGAAATACTGACAGGCAGCGCGAAAAAATCCGCGCAATGGCTTTTTTCGCTTTTAAGTAATTGTTTTATATTGTTATTTCGTCTTTTTTAGAGGTTAATTTTGGATACCGTTGATTCGCATTACCCGCCGCGAGCACAAGGCTTATATGACCCAGCCAATGAGCACGATAGTTGTGGAGTCGGCTTTGTTGCCAATATCAAGGGCCGGCAAAGTCACCAAATCGTAGAGCAAGGGCTCACCATTTTAAAAAATTTGACCCACCGAGGTGCCGTGGGGGCGGATCCAAAAGCATCAGATGGTGCGGGGCTACTGATTCAGATACCCGATCAATTTTTCCGGGAAGAAATGGCCTTACAGGGGATTAAGCTACCGCCTAAAGGGCAATATGGCGTTGGAATGGTGTTCTTGCCACGGGAGTCCGCGTCTCGTTATGCCTGCCAATATGCCATAGAACGAGCCATTAAAGATGAAGGACAAAAATTACTCGGATGGCGCGATGTGCCTGTCGATAGTCAAGATTTAGGGGAATCGGTCAAAAAAATAGAGCCCGTGATACGCCAGGTTTTTATTGGACGGGGAAACGACGTCACCGTCACCGATGCCTTAGAAAGAAAACTCTACATCATCCGCAAAGTGGCGGGGCACGCGATTCAATCGTTAAGTCTCATTCACGGCGCAGAATTTTATGTCCCCTCTTTTTCAGCCCGAACCATTGTCTACAAAGGCATGTTGATGGCCGATCAGGTTGGGGTGTACTACAAAGATTTGCAAGATGCGCGTGTGGTGTCGGCTTTGGCGTTGGTGCACCAACGCTTTTCTACCAATACGTTTCCTACTTGGGACCTAGCGCACCCGTTTCGCCTGATTGCCCATAACGGGGAAATTAATACGCTGAAGGGCAATGTTAACTGGATACGCGCTCGTCAAGGGGCTATTTCCAGTCCCATTTTAGGAGCCGATTTGAATAAAGTCTGGCCCTTGATCTATCCGGGCCAATCCGATTCAGCCTCCTTTGATAATGCCCTGGAATTGCTTGTGATGAGTGGTTATTCCATTGCGCATGCGGTCATGATGATGATCCCCGAGGCATGGGAGGGCCATGCGTTTATGGACCCGAGTCGACGCGCTTTTTATGAGTATCATGCCGCGATGATGGAGCCTTGGGATGGTCCGGCGGCCATTGCCTTTACGGATGGGCGTCAGATTGGAGCGACCTTGGATCGCAACGGACTTCGCCCAGCCCGCTATATTGTGACGCGTGACGATTTGGTGATCATGGGCTCGGAATGTGGGTGCTTAGCCATTCCTGAAGAGAACATCATTAAAAAATGGCGTTTGCAACCCGGTAAGATGTTCTTGGTTGATTTGGAGAAAGGACGCATTGTTGATGATCAAGAACTGAAAGAGTCATTGGCTTCGATGCGACCCTATGCAGAGTGGATCGATCGAATCCGCGTCAAACTGGATGATGTGGAAGGTGACTGGCCTGGGGTAGAAGCAGGCCCAGAGTCATTATTAGATCGGCAACAGGCCTTTGGCTGGACGCAGGAAGAGGTTAAGTTCTTATTAACCCCGATGGCAACGTTGGGAGAAGAGGCGATTGGCTCTATGGGCAATGATTCGCCCCCAGCCGTATTGTCGAATAAAAATAAAACTATTTATCATTACTTTAAGCAACTCTTTGCCCAGGTCACTAACCCGCCGATCGATCCCATACGAGAAGAATTAGTCACCTCTTTGGTCTCGTTTATTGGCCCAAAACCCAATTTGTTGGGAACGGATGAAACCAATCCTCCTATTCGTTTAGAGGTCAGTCAGCCGGTGATGGATTTTTATGACATGGATAAAATCCGTCATATTGAACGTTACACGGATGGTAAATTTAAATCGTGGGAAGTCGATATTACCTATCCACTGGCTTGGGGCATGCAGGCGATAGAGGCGCGCCTGGCTAGCCTAGCGGCACAAGCAGAGGATGCCGTGCGCTCGGGTTACTCCATTATTATCGTTTCGGATCGAAAAGTCAGTCGTGACAATGTCGCCATCCCGGCATTGTTGGCTTTGTCAGCCATACATCAGCATTTGGTCGATAAGGGTTTACGCACCAGCGCTGGTTTGGTGGTGGAGTCGGGCAGTGTGCGCGAAGTGCATCACGTGGCCTTGCTGGGCGGCTATGGTGCAGAGGCAGTGCATCCTTATTTGGCAATGGAAACATTAATCGACCTAGCGGATAAAAAAATATTTGGCCCTGATATCGATGGCAAAACAGCGGTAAAGCACTTTGTAAAAGCCCTCGGTAAGGGGCTTCGTAAAGTGATGTCGAAAATGGGCATTTCGACTTACATGTCCTATACCGGGGCTCAGATTTTTGAGGCAGTGGGATTATCGCGTCCTTTGGTGGACAAGTATTTCACTGGTACGAGTACACAGGTCGAGGGGATGGATTTATTTGATGTCGCCAAAGAGGCGATTCGTGTTCATCAAGCCGCGTTTGGTAACGACCCAGTGTTAAAGCATGCCTTAGATGCGGGCGGGGAGTATGCCTGGCGAGCGCGTGGCGAAGAGCATATGTGGACCCCGGATATGATTGCGAAGTTACAGCAGTCGACCAAACAGAATAATTTTTCTAGTTTCAAAGAGTATTCTCATTTGGTCGACGATCAGTCAAAGCGCCAGATGACGTTTCGCGGATTGTTTGAATTTCAGTTTGATCATTGCAAACCCGTCCCTTTGGAGGAAGTGGAATCTGCCGCAGAAATTGTTAAGCGGTTTTCAACTGGGGCTATGTCCTTAGGTTCGATCTCTACGGAGGCACATACGTCCCTCGCTATTGCCATGAATCGTATGGGTGGCAAATCCAATACGGGTGAAGGGGGCGAAGATCGAAATCGTTATGCCCCCGTTAAAGCAGGAGAAAGCCTGCAATCCCGTTTGGGAGCGACACGCGTTGAAAATTACGCGCCCATTGAAGCCGGTGACTCGTTGAAATCAAAAATCAAACAAGTTGCCTCAGGACGGTTTGGAGTGACAGCAGAGTATTTGGCCAGTGCGGAGCAAATACAGATCAAGATGGCGCAAGGGGCAAAACCGGGTGAGGGCGGGCAATTGCCGGGTAAGAAGGTATCGGAATATATTGCCGAATTACGCTATTCAACCCCGGGTGTGGAGTTGATTTCTCCCCCACCGCATCATGATATTTATTCGATTGAAGACTTGGCGCAGTTGATTCATGATTTGAAAAATGCGAACTCGCAGGCCTCTATCAGCGTTAAGTTAGTCTCTGAAATGGGCGTTGGAACTGTGGCGGCTGGGGTTGCTAAAGCAAAAGCCGATCATGTCACGATTTCGGGCCATGATGGTGGCACGGGGGCCAGTCCCTTGTCCTCTATTAAGCATGCGGGCTCTCCTTGGGAGTTGGGATTGGCAGAGACCCAACAAACGCTCGTATTAAATCGGTTACGTAGCCGTATTGCGGTTCAGGTCGATGGTCAGATTAAAACGGGGCGTGATGTGGTGATCGGTGCGCTGTTAGGAGCGGATGAATTTGGGTTTGCCACGGCCCCCTTAGTCGTTCAGGGTTGTATCATGATGCGTAAGTGTCATCTCAACACCTGTCCTGTCGGGGTCGCTACACAGGACCCGGTCCTACGCAAGAAATTTGCGGGCAAACCGGAATACGTGATTAATTTTTTCTTCTTCATTGCCGAAGAAATCCGTGAACTCATGGCTAAATTGGGAGTAAGAAAATTTAACGATTTGATAGGGCGATCGGATCTATTGGATATGCGAAAAGGCTTGTCGCATTGGAAGTCGCAGAATTTGGACTTTTCTCGGGTGTTTGCACAACCCAACGTGGGGCCCGAAGTGTTGCGCTACCATCATGAAAATCAAGACCATGGGTTAGATCAGGCGCTTGACCAAAGATTGATTGCGTTGTCACAATCCGCGCTCAACGATAAAACTCCCGTGCAAATTGATATGCCGATCCGTAATATTCATCGAACCGTAGGAACGATGCTTTCTCATGAGGTGGTGAAGCGCTATCAGCATGCCGGATTACGGGACGACACGATTAAGGTGGGGTTTGCCGGATCGGCTGGACAAAGCTTCGGGGCTTTCTTGGCACATGGGATATCGATGCAGGTGGTAGGAGATACCAACGATTATTGTGGCAAGGGTCTCTCCGGTGGACACATTAGTGTGATGCCTTCACAAAAATTCACAGGTAAGCCTTCTGAAAATATCATCACTGGCAATGCGGTGCTTTACGGTGCGATTGAAGGAGAGGCTTATTTTTGTGGTGTGGCGGGAGAGCGGTTTGCGGTGCGTAACTCAGGTGCTCATGCGGTCGTTGAAGGGGTGGGAGACCATGGGTGCGAATATATGACCGGAGGAACGGTCGTGGTGTTGGGAATGACGGGACGAAACTTTGCCGCTGGTATGTCCGGGGGCATTGCCTATGTTTATGATGAAGAGGGTAGTTTTTCTACCCGATGCAATCCGGCGATGGTTAAACGAGAGCCCGTGTTAAGCGAAAAAGAACAGGAAGCAAAACTGGGTCGTGAGTTCTGGCACCGGGGCTTAAGTGATGAGGCGCAGTTAAAACAGATGTTAGAAACGCATGTGGCGAAGACAGCTAGCCCCAACGGGAAAAAAATATTGGCCCAGTGGGATACGCAGCGCACGAAGTTTGTAAAAATCTTCCCGAATGAATATCGTCGTGCCTTGGGAGAGATTGCCGCCGCTAACAAACAAAAGGCAGCATAAGATTAATCATTGGTCAAACACGTGCATCGGAGGATTCCGGTGCACGAGGAAAAAACGAAATGGGTAAAGTCACCGGTTTTTTAGAGCATCAGCGCTTACATGAGGCGGCGGAAGATAAATCTTCACGGGTTAAACACTATCATGAGTTTGTCGCGCGTTTAAGTGACCAACAGACGGCCATACAAGCGGCCCGCTGCATGGATTGTGGCACGCCTTTTTGCATGAGTGGATGTCCGGTTAATAACATCATTCCGGATTGGAATGATTTGACCTATAAAAATAATTGGCAAGAGGCGCTCGAAACCTTACATTCGACCAATAACTTCCCCGAATTTACAGGGCGCGTCTGTCCGGCTCCTTGCGAAGAGGCTTGCACGCTACGTATCAATTCGGATGCCGTAGGGATCAAGTCAATTGAGCACGCTATTATCGATAAGGGCTGGGAGATGGGGTGGGTGAAGCCTCAGATCGCTACCCTTAAAACGGGGAAAAAAGTGGCGGTCGTTGGCTCGGGTCCTGCTGGATTGGCCTGTGCGCAGCAGCTCGCCCGTGCGGGACATCACGTTGTGGTGCTAGAAAAAAATGATCGTCTTGGGGGATTGCTACGTTATGGAATTCCCGATTTTAAAATGGAAAAAATATTCATTGATCGCCGTGTCGAGCAGATGCAGCAGGAAGGGGTAGAGTTTCGAGTGAATCAGGCGGTCGGCACTGCGGTGCCGGTAAGCGCGTTGTTAAAAGATTTTGATGCGGTGGTGTTAGCCGGTGGCGCTGAGCGTCCGAGAGATCTGCCTTTGCCTGGACGAGAGTTAAAAGGGGTGCATTATGCGATGGATTTTTTACCCCAGCAAAACAAAGTGGTTGCCGGCGACCGAGTGTCGGGCCAAATTATGGCAACCGGCAAACATGTGGTGGTGATTGGCGGGGGAGATACCGGATCGGACTGTGTGGGTACAGCGAATCGGCATGGGGCGAAATCGGTTGCGCAATTTGAGTTGATGGGTAAACCTAACGATCCTAAGGGCAATCCGGTTTGGCCCTATTGGCCAACACGGTTACGCACATCCAGTTCGCATGAAGAAGGCGCGCAACGTGATTGGTCCGTTGCCACCAAAGCGTTTATCGGAAGCGAAGGACAAGTCAAAGCGATTCAAGCCGTACGATTGGAATGGAAAAATGGAAAGATGAGTGAATTGCCGGGTACGGAGTTTGAAATGCCGGCCGATTTGGTACTACTTGCGATGGGATTTTTAGGCCCAACCGGTGAGGGCTTGCTCGAGCAATTGGGAGTTGCCCAAGATGAACGGGGTAATGTTAAAGCCGACACTGAGGGCTATCACAGTTCGGTTGATCGAGTATTTGCTGCTGGTGATATGCGGCGGGGCCAATCGTTGGTGGTGTGGGCGATTCGGGAGGGTCGACAGTGCGCACACGCGGTGGATGCCTTTCTCATGGGTGCTTCGGATTTACCTCGATAAATGAAGTTGCCCAGAAGCCCGCTTAAAAACGACACTTTTTTACGTGCGTTACAACGTCTGCCGACCGACTATACGCCCGTATGGATCATGCGTCAGGCGGGACGCTATTTGCCAGAATATAATCAGACCCGTCGGCGGGCTGGTAGTTTTTTAGGTCTGGCAAAAAACCCTGACTTTGCCACTGAAGTCACGTTACAGCCGCTAGAACGGTTTAATCTTGATGCGGCGATATTGTTTTCTGATATTTTAACGATTCCCGATGCGATGGGATTAGGACTTTACTTTGCTGATGGTGAGGGCCCGAAATTCGAAAGACCCTTGCGCGATGAAAAAGCTATTGCAAAGCTGACGGTGCCTGAGCCCGAGGAAGATTTGCGCTATGTGATGGATGCTGTGCGGCAGATTCGCCAAGCGTTGGATGGGCGGGTACCGTTGATTGGTTTTTCGGGTAGCCCTTATACACTGGCATGTTATATGGTTGAAGGGGGGGCCAGTACGGACTTTCGGACCATTAAGACGATGCTTTGGGAGCGTCCTGATTTATTGCATCATATCCTAGCCATTAATGCTCAAGCGGTGACCCAATATCTGAATGCTCAAATTGCTGCGGGCGCTCAAGCCGTGATGATTTTTGATACGTGGGGGGGGTCATTAAGTGCTGAGGCCTATCAACGGTTTTCATTAGACTATCTACGTCGTATCGTCTCGCAACTGACCCGAGAAAATGAGGGCCGAACCGTACCGGTCATTGTATTTACCAAAGGAGGGGGGCTGTGGCTAGAGGATATTGCTGATATTGGCTGTGATGCTGTGGGCCTAGATTGGACGATCGATATCGGCGTGGCGAGGAATCGGGTGGGCTCAAAAGTGGCCTTACAAGGCAATGTAGATCCCATGTGCTTATTCGCCCCTCCTGAAGTGATTCAGTCCCAAGTTGCCCAAGTGTTGTCTTCTTATGGCAAGGGGAGTGGGCATGTATTTAATTTAGGGCACGGGATTTCGCAGTTTACTGACCCAGATCGGGTGAGGGTATTGGTTGATGCAGTGCATCAGTTAAGCTTGCCTTATCACCGTTAAGGTGAAAAAGCTATTCACAGAGTAGCCAAAAGCGAGAACCCCGTAGGCGTTGGCGGGGAAATCGGAGCGTAAAATATAAGCGATTGATTATTAATGATTATTTAATTAAATAAGGTATTGACCCGTTAGCGAACGACAACGGTTTATTTTGAATCGTTCTAAAGTGAGTATTCATTAACAGACTTGTCCACAGGCTCTGTCATGGTGCCGAAGAAAATTGGATGAGAATGGCTAAGCGGTGCGAAAGTAAGTCCTTGCTGACATCGCTTAGGGCACGATACATGATGATTAAGGCTCACCGGGAAAAATAATAGGCGTTGGCCGGCCGATAAAAAAAGGATGTTTAGATAGGAGCCAGGTCGCCTAAGCGCCCAAATAGGCGTGGATTACCTTGGGGTCTTTTAGTAAATCGTTCGCAGCGCCTGAAAGGCTGACTAATCCTTCATCCAGCACGTAGGCACGTTCACAGGTCTGGAGGGCGAGTTTTGCATTTTGTTCAACCAGCAACAGGGTCACTCCTTCTTGGGTAATTTCGATCAGTGTGTTAAATATCTGCTTCACGATCAAGGGAGCCAGACCCATGCTGGGCTCATCAAGCAGGAGAAGACGGGGCCGGCTCATAAGAGCCCTTGCAATGGCAAGCATCTGTTGTTCGCCTCCAGACAGAGTGCCGGCCCACTGTTTTTGGCGTTGTGCTAAACGAGGGAACAAAGCATAGTAGCGTTCAAGATCGGATCGGATGTTCGTTCGGTCATGACGCAGATAGGCCCCCATCAAAAGATTGTCAGCCACCGTTAAGTGGGCAAATACGCCGCGCCCCTCCGGCACTAGAGCAATGCCTAATCCCACGCGCGCGTGGGCGGGGGTGTTGTCGATGGCGTTGCCGTTAAAAAAAATATGGCCTTGCTGAAGTTTTAATAAGCCAGCAATGGCTTTGAGGGTGGTCGTTTTTCCTGCTCCGTTGGCACCAATCAGTGCGACCCGTTCGCCTTGTTTGACTTCGAAATTAATGGCCTTGAGCGCTTGAATACCCCCGTAGTGCACCTGAAGGCCTTCTACTTTAAGTAGGCTCATGTAAAGGCCTTAAGAGGGGTTGACCGGAGCGGGTTCATCTATAGGGTCAGTGCCAAGATAGGCCTTAATGACGTGAGGATTTTGACGCACTTCTCGAGGGGAGCCTTCCGCGATTTTTTCTCCAAAATCTAGAACCGCCATGCGATCACACAAGCCCATGACAAGTTTGACGTCATGCTCGATTAAAAGCAGTGTCATGCCCTGAGCATTTAAGTGAAGTAACAAGGTTTTCAACGCCTCTGTTTCAGTATGATTTAATCCCGCTGCCGGCTCGTCTAGGGCGAGTAATTGAGGTTCTGTGGCCAGTGCGCGTGCTATTTCAAGTCGGCGTTGATCGCCATAGGATAATTGATAGGCTTGGCGTTGGGCTTGTTGGCTAAGACCACAGGTCTTTAGTAAGGCGTGTGCGCGGGCCAGGATCATGGCTTCTTCAGCACGAGCCGAGGCGGTATTGAAAAGGGCACCCCAAACACCGGTACGGGTGCGAGGGTGGCATCCGACCATGACGTTTTCCAAGGCACTCATTTGAGAAAAAAGACGAATGTTCTGAAAAGTTCTGGCGATACCGGCACGGGTGATTTGATGGGTTTTTAAGCCATTCAGAGGTTGCTGATTAAAAAAAAGGGTTCCTTCATCGGGCGGATAAATGCCGGTAATGAGATTAAATAAAGTGGTTTTACCAGCACCATTGGGTCCGATAAGTCCAAAAATTTCACCTCGTAAAATATTCAAAGAGACTTGGTTTAATGCTCTTAAGCCACCAAAGTGTTTGCCAAGGTGGTGCGCCTCAAGCAGCGATTGATTACCCATGTTGAGCGTTCTTTGCAGGCGGCTCAGTGTTTTCACTGGGTGCGTTAGTGGACGCACCGTGTTTGGCTGGCCATAAGCCTTTGGGGCGAAGCAGCATCATTACAATCAGCGCCAACCCAAAAAGTAACATTCTAAGATCGGAGGGGTCAACCCAGACACGATGCAGTAGTGTCATTTGTAAAGGCCCTGCGTAGCGCAGTATTTCAGGCAATACACTAAGTAGTATGGCCCCTAATACCACACCAGAGACATGACCCATCCCACCCAATACAACCATACAAAGCACCATAATTGAGTCCGTTAGGGTAAAGCTCTCAGGACTGATAAAGCCTTGGAAGGCGGCGAAAAGGCCTCCGGCTAACCCACCGAATGAGGCGCCCATAGCAAAGGCAGTTAATTTAATATTGCGGGTATTAAGGCCCATGCAAGCCGCGGCAACTTCATCCTCGCGAATGGCCATCCAAGCCCGCCCGATTCGCGAGCGTTCTAAGCGCGATGACACAACTAACATGAACATCGTGCAAAATAAAAACACGAAATAGTAATAATGGACCGGTGCAATTTCAATCCCCCCCCAATGGATGGTTTGTGCCAGAGAGATTGATTGCCATTGTAAGGGATCAATTAGTGTGATGCCTTGGGCCCCATTCGTGATATTAACGGGATGGTTTAGATTGTTAAGAAATATACGGATAATTTCTCCAAAACCTAATGTCACAATAGCTAAATAATCGCCGCGTAACTTTAAAGTCGGAGCCCCTAGCACAATACCAAAAAGGCCCGCTAGGAGTGCGCCTAAGGGCAATACGAACCAAAAGGGCCAATGTAGGCCAAATTGCGGCGAGCACAGTAAGCCATAACAATAGGCACCGACAGCAAAAAAAGCGATATAACCAAGATCCAGTAAGCCCGCGTATCCAACCACAATATTTAAGCCGAGCGCTAAAAGTGAAAAAAGCAAAGCAAAATCAATGATTCTTACCCAAGCGCGACCCAGATATTGATCGAGTAAAAAAGGCAGTGCAAAAAGTACGATACAAAGAATCAGACCCAGTAATTTTTTATGGCCCAGGAAATGACATTTTGATACCAATAACATTAGGCGCGCTCCGTGGTAGCGCGCCCTAAGAGGCCACTGGGACGAAGCATCAACACACCGATTAATACAAAGAAAGTGAAAACATCGCGATAATTGCTACCGAATAAACCGCCCGTTAAATCCCCAATATAGCCTGCTGAAAGACTTTCAATTACCCCGAGTAATAATCCGCCGAGCATGGCGCCGCCAATATGGCCAATGCCACCGAGCACGGCGGCAGTGAAGGCTTTGAGTCCTAGTAAAAAACCCATGAAGTAATGGGCTTGTCCATAGTATAAATCGATCATCACACCGGCCACGGCGCCAATGGCGGCGCCGATCGCAAAGGTCAAGGCAATGACACCCGTGGTGTTAACCCCCATGAGGGTGGCGCTATCGGCATTTTGCTCGGTGGCTTGCATTGCCCGACCGAGCCGTGTGTGTTTAACGAATAGGGCGAGGCTCGCCATGATGAGTAGCGCCAGTACAAAGATAAAAATTTGTAAGGCGTTGATTTCAACACCTGCCCAAACATATTGAGAGGGCTTGAATAACTCAGGTAAGGCAATATACTGTTTTCCCCAAATGAGGGCGGCACTATATTGAATCAGCAAAGACACGCCGATGGCTGTGATCAGCGGGGCGAGTCTAGGGGCATGGCGTAAGGGTCGGTAAGCGACTCGTTCCAGTAAGAGACCCATCAAGACGCACACCACAATAGCCACCAAGCAAGCGACGAGTAATATGACCCCTATCGGTAGGTGTCCCTCGAGGACTCCGATCGTGCTCAGGGTTACCATTGCTCCGACCATGACAATGTCGCCATGGGCAAAGTTGATGAGGCCCAGAATGCCGTAGACCATGGTATAGCCCAGCGCCACCAAGGCATAAATACTGCCCAGTAAAAGCCCGTTGACCATTTGCTGGAGAAAGATGTCCATAGGCTTAAGAATCCCGACTCCTGTGGTAAGGCTTCAGGGCGCGGACAAAAAAAAGATGGTTTCGTCGCGTTAAAAAAGCAAACGAGTCATAGACGCGTTTAAAACAATCAGGGTGCTTTTTTAACAAGGATTATTTTTTTGACTTATCCGGGCTCGCAGCGGGGGTTGGGTTGGTTTCAGGCACAGGTGATTTGCTGTTTTCTAATGCGACCCACTGCCCGCTCTTGACTTGATAAATGGTGATAGGGCCATTGACAAGATCCCCCTTCTCATCAAAAGCGATAGGACCGATGATGCCTTGATACTGTGTTTTTTTAATCTCTGGTAAATATTTAGCTGGGTCGGATGAATTCGCACGTTTCATCGCCTCGACCAACACCATCACCGCATCATAGCCCATGGGAGCAAAGAGCTGGACTTCGGTCTTGTATTTGGCCTGATATTGGGTGAGGAAGGCAGGTCCGCCGGGCATTTTTTCTTTGGGTAACCCGGGAATAGAGGCAAAGCTGCCCTCGGCTGCGGAACCAGCCAGTTTAATGAAATTCGGGGTTTGCATACCATCACCGCCCATCAAGGCGGCTTTGATGCCTAGCTCAACCATTTGTTTTTTCATCGGACCGGCCTGAGGATCAATACCGCCGAACATGATGAGATCGGCGTTCTTACCCTTGATTTTAGTCAGAATGGCTTTGAAGTCCGTGTCCTTATCGGTCGTGTGTTCGCGGGCGACGACCTTGGCACCTGCAGCGGTGACGGTTGCCTCAAAATTGTCAGCTAAGCCCTGACCATAGGAGGTGCTGTCATCGATGATGGCAATGGCATGAGCGTGTAATTGATCCAATGCGAAATGAGCCAAGGCAGGACCTTGCTGTCCGTCATGGGCCACGACGCGAAACGTGGTTTTATACCCTTTGAGAGTGTAGTCAGGATTGGTGGAAGCCGGTGAGATTTGAGGAATGCCGGCATCGGCATAAATTTTAGAGGCGGGAATCGATGCGCCAGAATTAAAATGCCCTACGACGCCGACGACTTTGGCATCGACGAGTTTTTGAGCTACGGTTGTGGCTTTGGTGGCGTTGGCTTCATCATCTTCTGCCGCCAGCTCCAGCTTGACGGGTTTGTCGGCAAGGCGAAGTCCGGTTTGATTCACCGCTTCGATCGCTAATTCGACACCATTGCGAATATCAATACCGATATGAGCCTGGGCCCCGGTCAGCGGAGAGGCACTTCCAATTTTAATGATGTGGGTGTCGTTAGACTTTTGACCGCAAGCGGATAAAAAAACGGTCAGGCTTAGGCACAAAACTATATTCTTTAAATCAAAACGCAACATAAAAAAATCCTCATAGTGTGCATGCAGTTGTGCAAAAGATTATCTGCGCCAGTCACTAGGTTGTCAATGTCGTTGCTTGAGCCCGCAGGAGGCTAGTCCGAACCCTATTAATAGGAGGGATTCTTCCCTTCGCTTAGGGCCACTTAATCAGGCGGGCTCGTCAATTGCGGCAAGTAAATAAAGCTCTCATAGTGAGGTGTTAATGCGTAGCCCGATTTTTACTTAAAAACAATATAAAGCGCCCCTTCAATCGAAAGGGGCGGCAAGTCGGCATAGTCTACCCCACCCCCTTAAGTTGCCGGTCATTCGATCAACGGGGGGGCTTTTTTTGGGGGCAGCGTAAAGGCGCGTTTAATCGGTGACCGCACCCCGACTCGCGCTGGAAACGCTATTCATGAATTTTGCCAGAGCACCGCGGGTATAGCGAGGCTTGGGTTGCTTCCAGCGTTTTTTTCGAGCCGCAATTTCTTTGGCCGATACATTCATTCTGATACTTAACGTGGAGGCATCAATGGTGATGGAGTCGCCTTCTTCCACCAGCGCTATCGGCCCTCCGACATAGGCTTCGGGACTGACATGACCGACGACCATTCCCCATGTTCCCCCTGAAAAACGCCCATCAGTGATTAAGCCCACGGTCTCTCCTAGTCCCTGACCAATCAGTGCGCCAGTGGGCGCTAGCATCTCTTGCATCCCGGGTCCCCCTTTGGGGCCTTCGTAGCGGATGACCACGACATCACCATGGTGAATTTTTCGGGCCATGATGGCTTTCATACAATCTCGTTCAGAATCAAAAACCCGTGCCGGACCCGTGATGGTCGTTGATTTTAGGCCGGTGATTTTGGCCACACAGCCTTCGGGGGATAAATTGCCTTTCAAAATGGCCAGATGGCCTTGTGCATAAAGAGGGTTATCCCATTGACGAATGACGTCCTGGTCTTTTCGGGGGCGAGTGGGTATTTTAGCTAAAGCTTGCGCTAGCGTCTGTCCACTGATGGTCATGCAATCTCCATGGAGTAGGCCTTGAGCCAAGAGCATTTTAAGCACTTGAGGAACCCCCCCCGCCCGATGAAAATCGACGGCCACGTAACGCCCCGAAGGCTTAAGATCACATAAGACGGGTACTTTGCGCCGTACCCGCTCAAAGTCATCAATGGTCCATTTGACTTCTGCGGCATGAGCAATCGCTAGGTAATGTAAAACCGCATTGGTTGAGCCCCCAGTGGCCATGATCAGGGAGACGGCATTCTCAATTGACTTACGAGTCACAATATCGCGTGGCTTGATATTTTTTTTGATAGCATTAACTAATAAAAGTGCTGAATGTTCGGCAGAGTCGGCTTTTTCAGGGTCCGGCGAGGCCATTTGTGAGGACCCTAAAGCACTCATGCCCAACGCTTCAAAGGAGCTGGACATAGTGTTTGCGGTATACATCCCGCCACAGGCCCCGACGCTAGGGCAGGCATTTTTTTCAATGCCAACGAAATCTTCACGACTCATTTTTCCGGCACTGAACGCCCCGACGGCTTCAAAGGCACTGACGATGGTTAGATCCACCCCTTTCCATCGGCCCGGTTTAATCGTGCCCCCATAGACATAAATACCAGGGATATTCATTCTTAGCATGGCGATCATGCCACCGGGCATGTTTTTATCACAGCCTCCGCACACCAGCACCCCGTCCATGGCCTGACCATTGACTGCCGTTTCAATGCAATCGGCAATGACTTCTCGCGAAACCAGAGAGTACTTCATGGCTTCAGTCCCCATCCCAATACCATCCGTAATGGTGGGGACGCCAAACACTTGCGGCATAGCGCCAGCTTGTTTGAGGGCTTGCATGGCCCGATCTACGAGGGGCTGAATGCCGGCATTGCAAGGATTCATGGTCGAGTGGCCATTGGCAACACCCACAATCGGCTTTACGAAGTCTTTGTCGCCAAAGCCAACGGCACGCAACATCGCTCTGTTAGGGGAGCGCGAATCTCCAGCGGTGATCAGTTGACTGCGACGGTTTAAGGGTTTTTTACTTGCGGGCATTGAGTCTCTCCACTTAAAAAAGGCTACTATAATAGGCCATTATGATTTTAACTCATCCTATCCAGGCTTCCCATGCTCATTCATCCTAACTTTGATCCTGTGGCATTGCACTGGGGGCCTTTGTTGATCCGATGGTACGGTTTAATGTATTTGCTAGGATTTGGCATGGTGTGGTGGTTTGGTCGACTTCGGATGAGGACGAATCCTTCGAACTCTTGGACATTGAAAGGGCTAGAGGATGTGATGTTCTATGGCATTTTAGGTGTTGTCATAGGTGGACGCTTAGGTTATGTAATTTTTTATAAGTTAACGGATTATATACAAGCACCGCTTAAAATTTTTTATGTGTGGGAAGGCGGTATGTCCTTTCATGGTGGCTTTTTAGGAGTGCTAGTGGCCTTGATGTGGTTTGCCCATCAACACAAAAAACATTGGATGGATATCACCGATTTTATTGCCCCTATGGTTCCTTTAGGGTTGGCGGCAGGGCGGTTGGGCAATTTCATTAATGCTGAATTATGGGGCAGAGTCACCGATGTGCCTTGGGCGATGATTTTCCCACAGGTCGACAGGCAACCCAGGCACCCTTCTCAACTGTATCAGTTGGCGTTGGAAGGGCTACTGCTTTTTTTTATTCTGTGGTGGTTTTCTGCCAAACCTCGCCCGCGGGCCGCTGTGTCCGCCTTGTTTTTAATCGGTTATGGAGGGTTTCGATTTATTGCAGAGTATTTTCGTGAGCCCGACGGTTATCTCGGTCTATTGATGATGAATTGGTCGATGGGACAGTGGTTATCATGGCCAATGGTGGTCGCGGGCGTTTTAATGATGCGATGGGCTTATCGGAATAAGCCGTCTCAGGTCGGTTAGCCCACCCCGAAGAGGGGGCGTATTTTAATCACTCCGCTATAATGCCCATCGATTGAGTCAGTTTTTTATTCAAAGCAAACTCTTCCTCAGTCAGTTTTGCAAGCTCCTGCGGAGTAGAGCCGACGAGTTCGAGTCCTTGAGAATCAAATTTTTGGTGTATTACAGGATCTTTACCGGCTTTAACGACTTCATTTTGTATTTTTGTAATCAGTCCAGGGGCGGTAGAGCCTGGCACCCAAAGTCCATACCACCCCACGTAGCGGTAGCCCTTAATGCCGGCCTCGGCAAGGGTCATGATATCGGGCATTTTTGACCACCGTTTGTCAGAGGAGATCGCTAAAACTCTTAAGCGCCCGGCTTTGACCAAAGGCAGCCCTGAGGCGACAGCTGGAAATCCTAACTCGATTTGGCCAGAAATAATGTCGGTCAATGCGGCAGGAACACCGGTGTAATGAATCGGTGTCATTTTGACTTTGCTAAGATAGTTCATCAGTTCAGCGGCCATTTGCATGGCACTTCCTAGGCCAGCAGTACCAAACTTGAGTGAACCGGGATTGGCTTTTGCAAGGCTAATGAGGTTGCTGACCGATTTGACCGGTAGGCTTGGATTAATCACGAGAAGGTAGCCAAAATTCTTAGCCAAAATAGATACCGGCGCTAAGTCTTTGAGGGGATCATAAGGCAGGTTTTTATTGAAAAAGGGATAGGCTGCATGGGCGGCCGTGTTTAATAAGAGGGTATAGCCATCGGGTAAGGCTTTGGCCACTAAAGCTGAACCAATTGCACCCCCACCCCCACCGTGATTTTCCAGTAAGACGCGCTGGCCTACATTGAGTCCTATTTTTTCACCTAAAATTCGAGCCACCACATCAGGGGCGGCCCCAGCAGCGTAGGGCACAACGAGGCGAATATATCGATTGGGATAATCGTCGGTCGATGAGGCGACAGAAGGCTGTGCTAAGACCGGAGCCAATGAGAAAAAAAGACCAATGAATAAGCCAATGCGAACAACAGCACTCATAATAAATCTCCGTAAAAACCGTAATAAAGGGTTATGCCAATGGGTGGCGGCCCCCACTTTCATTGTTATTGTTAGGCATTCTAAGTGTAGGCAACGGGCCGCTAAAACGTAACTTAAGCGCTCAGCAGGGTTGTCGTCAACCTCTGATTTTTTGTCTATGTAATAATAGGCTGAAGGTTTTTACGTTACGAGCCCCAGTGGGCTTGCTTTAGCGAAATGCAGGAATCAATCCGAGGGAGTTGCCTTTGTCAACGAAGGGGTCAGAAGAAACGTGCCAGTGGCAAAAGCAAGGTGCGGTTCATGTGAGCCGTGAGGGAGTTGTGGCCACTGTTAGCTTGGAAAACACTGAGAAATTAAATGCGTTGAGTGTTTGGATGTGGATTGAATTGGCGCGAGTGGTGCACGCCTTGTCGCAGGATTTAACCCTCCGATGTGTAGTGTTGCGGGGAGCTGGCCAAAGCGCTTTTGCTGCGGGGGCCGATATCGCTGAATTTGCTAGTGTTCGTCAAACGCGCGAACAGGGCATGATCTATCATCAGGAATATGTATCAGGGGCATTAAAGGCTTTGGCACAGTGCCCTCATCCGGTTGTGGCCATGATTTATGGCCCTTGCGTGGGCGGGGGTTTGGAATTGGCTTCTCAGTGTGATTTGCGTTTAGCTGCCACCAGCGCCCGGTTTGGGGTGCCGATTAATCGATTGGGTTTTTCGATTGCGTTGGATGAATTAACCTCGGTATTGCCGATTGTTGGAGAGACAAACCTAAGAGAGCTTTTGCTAGAAGGACGGGTGTGGGATGCTGCTGAAGCGTTTGATAAAGGGTTGGTCTGTAAAGTGGTGCCCGATGACCAGTTAGCTCAGGTAGTCAGCGACTGTGTGCGACGCATTGTTGAGGGGGCGCCCTTGGTGGCGCGTTGGCACAAAAAAATGATACGTCGTCTGTCCTCCCCGGTGAAGCCAATCGGGGAAAAAGACCGGCAGGCGAGTTTTGATTATTTTGATACGCAGGATTTTATATTAGGATACGAGGCTTTTATGAAAAAACAAAAGCCCCAATTTCAAGGCCGCTAGGCATTGTGGTGTGACGCGAGGTTTAAGCGTAATGCCCAGATCTGTCAACGCAGTCATTTTTCATGATCGATGGGGGTCGGTAGAAAATCAAGACAAAGGCTGGTGCTTTATTCGTGTTGGAAGTTTAATTTTTAGTTAGTTAAAGGAAAAATCATGGCAGGACCGTTATCTCATATCAAAGTATTGGATTTATCAAGAGTACTAGCAGGGCCGTGGACCGCGCAAAATCTAGCTGATTTGGGCGCCGAGGTCATCAAGGTTGAGCGCCCAGGCAAAGGGGACGACTCCAGGGCCTATGCTCCCCCCTATTTAAAAGATGAAGCGGGTCAACAAACTGAGGAGTCCGCCTATTTTTGTGCGGCCAACCGAGGCAAGAAATCGATTACGGTTAATTTAAGCAAAGCCGAAGGCCAGCAATTGGTGCGCGAACTGGCAACGCATTGCGATGTATTGGTTGAAAATTACAAAGTAGGGGATCTAGCCCGATATGGGTTGGGTTATGAGGATTTAAAAAAATTGAATCCTGGATTGATTTATTGTTCGGTCACCGGTTTTGGTCAAACGGGTCCTTACAAAGATCGTCCAGGGTATGATTTTATGGCGCAAGGCATGGGGGGCCTGATGAGTGTGACAGGCGAACCCGATAGCGTGGCAGGTGGGGGACCTCAGCGTGTGGGGATCCCGATTATTGACATGACAACCGGCATGTATGCCACGATTGCCATCTGTGCCGCGTTGGCTCACCGAGCCGTGAGTGGGCAGGGTCAATGGATTGATGTGGCATTGTTGGATACGTGCGTGGCTTTTTTAGCCAATCAGGCAATGAATTACTTTGCTACGGGAACCTCGCCCACACGGATTGGAAATGCGCATCCGAATATCGTTCCTTATCAGACGTTCAAAACGCAAGACGGTGCGGTCATTCTCGCTTGCGGCAACGATAATTTATTCGTTAAATTCTGTGAGGCGGCTGGATGCGCCCATTTGGTGAAGGACCCCCAATTCGCGACCAATGCCGATCGGGTAAAAAATCGTGTGCAAATCACAGAAATCCTTAATCAAATTTTTCTTCAGCGTCCCACGCAGGCATGGGTGGCGTTGCTCGATAAGGCGGGAGTGGCTAATGGACCGATTAATACGATTGAGGAGGTCTTTCGAGAGCCACAGGTTTTAGCTCGGGGTATGAAGATTGAATTACCTCATGCGGCCGCTGGCAAAGTGACTTTGGTGGCGAGTCCGATGCGGTTTTCTGAGACACCGATTCATCATGAAATGCCCCCGCCCACCTTGGGAGAGCATACGGATGAGATTTTGCGGCAAGTGTTGAAAAAGACCGATAGTGAGGTTATTCAGTTGCGTCAGCAGGGCGTTGTTTAATCGTCGAAGCTAAGGCTGAGCCCATGGTTGGCCCATGGTGCTCAACTGAAAGGTTCTTAGATCACGCCATCAGTTTTTAATTGATTAAATTCCGTGACACTTAATCCTAAGCGATCGATGTAAATTTCTTTATTGTGAACCCCCATGTCAAGGCCCGTATGCAAAATGCGACCAGGGGTTTCTGATAAGCGTGGTAAAACGTCTGGCATGCGAATAGTACCTAAATCGGGGTCGTCCAGAGTTTTCAAGACTTTGCGATCAATCATGTGGGGATCTTCAGCTAAATCTTTAAAATCGTAAATGGGAACAGCCGCCACTTGAGCCTTAACTAGCCGTGCAATACAGTCTTTCTGCGGTAGCTGTGCGACCCAGTCTCCCACAATTTGATCAAGCGCTTCCACATTAGCCAAGCGGTGTTGGTTGGTATCAAAGCGTGAATCTTGTAAAAGATCGGCTCGACCCATTTCATGGAACAGGCGTTCCGTGATATTTTGAGTAGAGCTTGAAATAGCGATCCAACGTTCATCTTGTGTGCGATAAGTATTTCTCGGGGCAGATCCGGAGGTGCGATTGCCGGTGCGTTTACCCGGGAGTCCTAATTGATCGTAAGCGACGGCATGAGGGGTCAGTAGGGTGTAAAGACCTTCGAGCAAGCTCACGTCAATACTTTGTCCACGGCCACTTTTACCCGCGTCTCGCTGATAAAGGCAGAGCAGTGCACCGATGACGGCATAAAGGGCGGCAACGGTATCAGCCATTGGAAAAGAAGGTAATGTGGGAGGGCCATCGGGCTGGCCCGTGACATGGGCAAATCCACTCATGGCCTCAGCCAACGTGCCAAAGCCAGGCCGATCTTTGTAGGGGCCCGTTTGACCAAAACCAGACACGCGTATCATGGTTAAGCCGGTACTCAGTGCACGAAGCTTTTCAAAGCCTAAATTCCATTTTTCAAAAGTACCTGCGCGAAAACTCTCAATTAAGATATCCGCCTGAGTGGCTTTAATTAAACGACAAAAAAGCGCTTGTCCTGCTGGGTGACTTAACGACAGAGTCACCGTTTTTTTGTTGCGTGAGAGCTGCTTCCATGTCAAGGGCACGCCATTTTTATTGCGCCCGAAATAACGTCCCTGATCGCCCCCTTTCGGATTTTCGACTTTAATAACTTCGGCACCAAAGTCCCCGAGCATCATGGCAATGGTGGGGCCCGCAACTACCTGTCCACAGTCAATAACGGTCAGCCCATGTAAGGGTAGGTTTTTTTCGGTTTGTTCAGTCATAAAAACTTTCGCTAGGTGGTAAGAAATAAAGAGGTAGAGCCGATCGAATAATGAGGCAGACAATACACGCAAGCGCGTTTGTCTGTTTTGGTGCTTTTTTTTAATAGGCGTCCACTGTCGTAATCCAGACCCCAATAATAAGGCCTTACGGCCCCACGGAAGAGGGTCAATTTTGTGGGGTAGTAAGGCACGGAATCTACAGTACCCACAATGGGGGTAGTGCTATGAGGGGTAAAAACCAAAGGATTTGGCGAGGGTTGGGTCATCGTTCTAGTATAGTCAATTCTATACTATGAAAAAAATCCACCTATTTTTCTTAAGTAAATTTTGGTGGTAGTGTGTAGTTTACTACTGAACTATTCGCTCTTGGCGCCAAATAGTTATGCTGCGGGTTTCTTGATAGATGCAGTCAAGTTTTCCAATCGTAGGCGGTGCTGCGGCCACCTTCCGGCGTCTTCGTCAAAACGCCGATTGCCACCAGCGCGTTGATGTCGCGCAGAGCGGTGTCGGGAGAACACTTGGCAACGGCTGCCCACTTTCTGCTGGTGAGCTTGCCCTCAAAACCATCCAGCAGGCGGTTGAGCAACTTGATCTGCCGCTCGTTCATTGGCGTGCCGGCCCAGCGCTGCCAGAAGTTCGCCTTCACCATGACGGCGGACAGTGTTACCTCTGCACCCTGCATCGCGCGCAACAAGCAACCCAGGAACCATTCAAGCCAGTCCGTCACGTCGAACGAGCCCTTCTGGGTGCGTTCCAGCATGTCATAGTAGTCCGTGCGTTCACGCTGGATTTGCGCCGACAGGCTGTAGAACCGTTGCGGCGATTGATCGGCGCGAGCCAGTGCCATATCCCCGACCGCTCGGGCAATACGGCCGTTGCCATCGTCGAAAGGGTGGATCGTCACGAACCACAGATGCACGAGGCCTGCCTTGACCAGTGGATCGGCTTTCTGGTCGATGTTGAACCACAACAACAGGTCCGACATCTCGGCATTCAGCAAATGGGCGGGCGGCGCTTCGAAGTGGACCTTCTGCCGGCCCACTGGACCGAACACCACCTGCATGGGCCCGCTTGAGTCGTCGCGCCAGCGTCCGGTGCGAATTTGCACCATGCCACTATAACCGGTTGGGAAAAGCGCGGCGTGCCAATCAAAAAATCGCTCCGGCGTCAGAGCCAAGTGATGATGGGTGGTCGCATCGAGGACCATGTCGACAATACCATCAACGTGCCTGTCGGCGGGCGCTAAGGCCCCGATGTCCACGCCCAAGCGCCGAGCGATTGAAGATCGGACTGCATCAGGATTGAGATGTTCCCCCTCGATTTCGCTGGTTTTGACCACGTCTTCGGTCAATACCCGCAAGGTGGCCTGCTCGCGCAGACCAAGCCCTAAGGTCTGCATCCGGCCGAGCAGATTGCCCTGCGCGCGATGCACCTGCCCGAGCAGACCCATCAGCCGCTGTACGTCATAGCGCCAGTGCGGCCAGTCTTGTTGCTGCCAGATGTAGGTATTTTCTCCGCTTTTCATGCGGTGATTATGCCGGGCATTTCCCGCAAAGGCTATATATTCTCCGCATTTATTGCATTGAATACAGGTGCTATTCGCCGCACACGACCATTCGACGGGTGCCGGAGGTGCCGTAGCTCTTGGGGTCAAATAGTAATGCTGCGGGTATCAACGGTTCACGGCATCACTGTGTACAGCGTAGGCTCTCAGTGGGTCCAAGGGTTGGTCACGTCCAACCCCAGATCTGCAAAATCCCGACTATTGCGCGTGACCATACTCAAGCCATGCTGCGCGGCGGTTGCCCCCAAAAGACTGTCAATGGCTGGCAATGGGCGGCCTGCGGTGGCCACCAATCTGCCCCAGCGGTTTGTCACTTTAGCGTCAACTGCCAGAATGCGGCCGGCAAAAAACCCCGGCAAGTCTGTTTCGAGCCAATCCGTCAGGGCCATGCGCCGTTCGGCATCTGTCACCCCTTCGATGCCTTTACGCAATTCGCCCAGCGTCAGCACACTCAAAAACAGTGTGGATGCCGGTCGGCGAGAAAACCACTCGACCACACCGCCCTCTGGCGTTTTGCGGCGAAGCTCAGACAAGACATTCGTATCGAGCAAATAGCTCAAAGCGACACCTCGCGGGTCAAACTGGTGTTGCGCTCGAGCGTGATGTCATCCGCCCCATACAGTGGGGACCGGCGCATAAAGTCGACCAGGGAATGCTCGTTGCCTGTCAGGCGTTCAAACATGGAGCGGGAGACCACCACCGCCACCGATTGGCCGTGCAGGGTGATGTTTTGTGGCCCCTCACTCTCTGCGCACTTGACCACTTCTGATAACCGGGCTTTGGCCTCTTGCATTTGCCATACGTGCATGCTGAACCTCCACTTTGAGTATTCTGACTAGACAGGTCAGAATATGGCATTTTCAGCCCTATGCTGTAAGCACCTACGCCATCCGGTAGCCCATCGCCTTGTAGCCGCGCTGGCGCTTACCCCACATTCGCAGCATTGCCGGATGACCGGTATCGACGAAATCAATGATGCGCACATCGGTCTTGGTGGCGTGCTCACGGTGCAGTCGACCTGCGTATTGCTGCAGCGTGCCCCTCCACGACACAGGCATTGCCAGCAACAGGGTATCGAGCGGCGGATGGTCAAAACCCTCACCGACCAGTTTCCCGGTCGCCAGCAGTACGCGAGGGGCATCAGAAGGTAGCGCCTCAAGTTCAGCGACCAACGTGGCACGCCGTTTTTTTGCTAACCGACCATGCAAAACAGTCAGTGCTGGAACTTTGCCGTTTAGAGCCGCCACCATGGAATCGAGATGCTAGTGCGTTCCGTCAGCACGAGGACCTTACGGCCTTGCTTGTAGGCATTCTCGATCTTCGTCGCAATTGCGAAGTTTCGCGCAGGATCGCCGGCGATGTGCCGAAAAACATCCTGAATGCCCGCTTGCCTTTGGCAAATCAATCCGCGGGTGCAGTGTGCACGGCATGACGGCCGGATCGTGTGGCGCACCTGTCGGTTTCGGGGCGGGATGACGGGTTGGCCCGCACTGAAATAATAGGCTGCCGGCCAGAGCATGTCTGGCCTTGAGATAGTGGTGGAGACGAGGAGGATCGAACTCCCGACCTTCGCATTGCGAACGCGACACTCTCCCAGCTGAGCTACGTCCCCATTATGTAGTAAATTATACTTGATTAAACTTTTTTCAGTAAACTCGCTCATTTTATCCTTATTAGAACGGGGTTTTTTATTTCTGTGTCCCACTGTTTTTCAGAGTAAAGATTGCTAAGAGCGATAAAAATGGGTATCTACACATTTCAATCCTTTCTTGTAAGCACCAAATAAATTAAAAAAATTGGGATTTCTGGCAACGCTGGACCGGTACGCCCAGGAACGAGCGGCAGATCAAATGGCTCAAACGTTTGCCCGATGGTTTCGAGTGTAAGCTGACCCGCAGCATGTGGGCCGCTGTTGCCAAGCGTTCCTCCGACACGGCACGGCACGACACGACATCAACGGGCTGATGGCATTCGGCTTTTTGACGAAGACACCGGAGGGTTGCCGCAGTACCGCCTATGAGCTGTCTAGACCCTGAACTTGAAGGGATCGAGGCGCGTGTGATCGCTCGTTCGACCCCACAATGAAGCATCGAACTCCAATGGTAATGAAGTGTTACGAAAGTGTTCGTGGCGCCTTCTAGATATATTTTGTAGTTGAATCGCTATTTAACTAAAAAAGTCTTTTTGCGTTAATTGAGCGCGTATCTTCTGAATGACTTCATTCCAGTTTCCAGGTTCACGTTGACGGAATAGACGGATAGAGGGATACCAGGGGCTATCATCTCGATTAAGTAACCACCGCCAACAGCCGTCGAAACGACTTAATAGCCACACTGGTTTACCCATGGCGGCAGCCAAGTGAGCGGTTGAAGTATCGACTGAAATAATAAGATCTAAATTATTGATGAGCGCCGCAGTATCAGCAAAATCATGAAGTTCGGCAGTGTAATCAATGATTGAAGGCCCATTCCATTCGAGTTGCATGATTTGCTTAAATTCAGATTCGGCTGGATCACCTTTTTGTAAGCTATAAAAAAATACATCTACATCTTTTAAAGCGGACCAATGGTGAAAGGGAAGATTTCTTCGCTCATTGACAGCCCATACCGCGGGTTGATTCGGTCTAAACCCACCAGACCACACTAAACCCACTTTTAATTTGTGAGTTGTACCTAATTTATCTCGCCAATACCGGTCCTTATCTGGATCGGCAAAAAGATAGGGAACTCGGTTGGGTATTGTTTCTAAGGTTGTTTTAAATGCAAGTGGTAAACTCATTAAAGGGCATTGATAATCAAATGCGGGTAGTTCTTCCCCCTCCACGATCAGCTGATGAATGCCAGGTAATGTGAAGAGCACATTTTTGAGCGGTTTTTGAACTTCTAATATAACCTGAGCACCGAGCTTAGCCACTAAACTCGCATAACGGCAGAACTGAAGGGTGTCGCCTAAGCCCTGCTCACTGTACAGTAAGATGGTTTTATTCACCAAAGAGTCTTTTCCTAACCATAGAGGTTTAGTAAACGTCCTTTGTATCCCCCTTTGTTTTGTGAGCCACCCCGATTCATACAGAGAAAAGCCTCGTTCAAGCTCTCCTTTTAACAATAAGGTGAGAGACTGATTCCAGAAAGCTTCTGGGAAAACTGGTTTTAAATGTATCGCTTTTTCGTAACAAGCCAGAGAGGCCTCTATTTGTTTAAGTTCTTTCAGCACGATGCCTTGATTAACATAGGCCATTGCAAAATTTTGGTTCAGTTGAGTCGCTTTAATATAATTAGCTAGTGCTTTTTCTAACTGCCCGAGTTCTTCGAAAACGCTCCCCCGATTGTTATAAGCTTCTGGATAATTTATTTTCAATGCAATCGCTTTGTTATAACTTTCTAGCGCTTCTGGTAATCTTTTAAGCTCACTTTGAACGACGCCACGGTTGTAATACGGCTCTACATAGCCAGGTTGTAAAACAATGGCCTTGTTATAACTTTCAAGGGCCGTGTCTAACTGTTTAAGATCGTGCAGCACACTGCCGCGATTGTTGTAAGCCAAAGCATAGTCTTGTTGTAGACCGATCGCTTTGTCATAGCTTATCAGCGCCCCCTCTAATTGCTGAAGTTCATGCTGGACGAGCCCAAAATTATTATAAACAGTGGCATTTGTGTTTTTTAGTTTA
>CAITMU010000034.1 GCA_903893565.1 uncultured beta proteobacterium
AGCACTAATTTTCACAAACACGGCCTGTCTCTGTCTGAGGCTAAATTTTTAGATTGGGCTGATGCTTTAAGTTGGATTGATAACAGAAAAGATTATGGTGAAATTCGTAGTGTTGCGTTGGCACCAATGAAGCATCGGTTGAATTGTGTAGTTTATGTTGATACAAAAGTAATCAGAAGAATCATTAGCTTGAGAAAAGCCAATAACCGTGAGATTGATAGATATGAAGAAGAAACTCATTAGACCTAGCGCCAAAGAGGATGCGGCAATTACAAAAGCCGCAAAGTCTGATCCTCATTCACGCCCCCTCACAGACAAGCAGTGGGATAAGGTTAAACCAACTCTAACTCGTGGGCGAGGTCGGCCACTAGGTAGCGGCACCAAGGAACAAGTTACCTTACGGATTGATAGCGATACCTTGGCTTTTTATAAGTCTAAGGGTAATGGATGGCAGACTTTTATTAATCTACTTCTTGGAGAAATAAAAAAAGAATCTAAATCAATCAAGCTCGTTGAGAAAAAAGTCATCAACGGAAACCTCATTACGACCAAATCTAAGATTGCCGCCTGAGTGACTGAATCTTTCCCCGAGGAACCATCCTGCCAACCCAAAAGAAAATGCCCTGCACAAAGCAGGGCATCATTTGATTTTGGTGGTGGAGTTCCTACGGCATCCAAACCCCGCATTGAAACTCATTCGTGAATGCAGGGAAATCGTCGGATTAGGGCTCCTACTCGGCGGTAATGCACTTGCATTGACAAGGCAAGGCGATTGCATTACCATAAACGCTGTCCATCCCTTTAATCGGAGCGTGCTATGGCGGTAATCCTTGAAGTCGAATCCACCCTGACCGACCGCTACCAGACCACGGTGCCGGAAATAGTGCGCCGCGCCCTGAGGCTGGGAAAGCGGGACAAGATTCACTACACGATCCGTCCCGGCGGCGAGGTCGTACTCTCTCGCGTGGAAATTACCGAGGAAGACGATCCCGTGCTCGGACGGTTCTTGGGTTTTCTGTCCCGCGATATCGCCAATCATCCGGAACGACTCCAGACCGTTGACGCCAGTTTCGTGCAACGCATCCATTCGTTGGTCGGTGGTCTCGAAGTCGATCTCGATGCCGCACTGTCGGCAGACGATGAATGAGCGGGAGTCAAATCGCTCCCTTAGTGGTGAACGGCTGGAGGGTATTCGCCCACCCGCTGTTCCTCGCCCAGCTTGAAGCAATCACTCGGCAGGTCGAAGGGCAAAAGCAGAAAGACGCCATCGGATTCACCAAGAAGAATGCCTCCAAACGACTGGCAGCGATTGCCAAGCTGGCATTTGAGGCGATTCCACAAGATCCGTCACGGGCCGAATACCGGCAAGGCAACACGCTCGGCGAAGACCACAAGCACTGGTTTCGCGCCAAGTTTTTCCAGCAGTACCGAC
Source organism: uncultured beta proteobacterium (assembly GCA_903893565.1). Classification (GTDB taxonomy): domain Bacteria; phylum Pseudomonadota; class Gammaproteobacteria; order Burkholderiales; family SG8-41; genus UBA5216. Next base: position 1,433 of record CAITMU010000034.1, read on the forward strand.
TGTTCTTCCGCTACCACGCGTCCAGCAAAGTGATCGTCTACGCGTGGGTAAATGACGAGGAAACCAAGCGCGCTTACGAGAGTAGCGACGATGCCTACAGGGTGTTCCGCAAGATGCTGGAAAGTGGCCATCCCCCGGGCGACTGGAATCAACTGCTGGCCGAGGCGCGAACTGAGGGTGACCGCCTGCAGCGCATCGCGTCAGGGGTGGCTCAGGTGCTGCCCTGAATCGAGCGCGCTTGGCTTCTGCGGCGAACAGCGTTGTCGTGGTGACATTTGCTGTGGAGACGAAAATGCACTATCCCGTTATGACTGAGCAGCAAGTCGCAGCCCGATGGAAAGTCAGCTAGGCGATCACTCCTGGTCTGGCTATCGATTCAATTCCCAATGAAAACCGAACCGCCGACCGTTGCTCACACCGCCATCGCCTCGAGGCTGCGGCGGAACATCCTGGAAACTTTTTACTTGCCTTCCTTGGCGACCGAGGCCTTCATCGAGGTTCAACGCTCAAGAAGGAAAAACCATGTCAGTGATGTCAGAAACCGAGGTAGCCAATCGCTGGGGCATGTGCCATCCAAGTCATCTGGCTAACTCGGCTTTTTTAATCCCCTCCTCTTTCATTGCTTTATAAATCCCAAGCTTTGCATATTCCAAAGCGAAGGGACTCAATTTTTTTTGCCTCATCTTTGCTTTACTAGGAATGGACAACGATTTTCGATCATCAACATAAATGAATAGGCCCGTTTCCATTACATCAACGGCATTTAAAAGGGCTTCAACTACATCTGCTCCCAATGTAATGGCTTCAGAAACATCGAAAAACATGGCGATAATTGTGCCGTTATCGACAGCGCAAGCTCTTCGGCAATCAGCACTCAAGGGCTTCATACCCCACTCAAACCGCTTAATCTGTAGATAAAAACATCGTTGCAAAAAAGCCACGAGTTATCCGCCAACAATAGGCATGAAGTTTAAGGAATTGTAGATTGAGTGATTGTTCCATCAAAAGCTCACCCAGTGAGCTTTTGATCCAGTCTAAAACCACAAATCATTTAATTCGCACCGTTGTAGCGTTTATTCCAACTCGATCAAATTGATGTGAGTCAACGTTCAAATAGTCATAACGCGCAGACTTCGAATCACGTAAAAAAATAATTTCGATTGGCTTATCCCACCTACAGACGTTTCATGTCGCAATTAGATTGGCAAGTTTTTTGAAAAAAAACCATATTCAAAAGGAAAATTATTCTTTTGTCATATTTTATGCAGTTCCTTCAAAAATAGTTTGATATAAAAATTGAAAGCTCAACTGCTGAGCTTTCGGGATGCTATCGTCATAACACTATTTTTTAAAAGTAGTGCTGCAAGTGAATAAAAACAACGATTACTTCTTTATTGCCTCTCGCTAGATTAGACATGAGTCGATGTCGATAACGAATAGCAAACCACTTTTTTATTAATCATGGTAAGCATATGACGTCACGCCCACAAATTAGTTTACTCATTTCCATCAGCGCCTTGATCATCTGCGCTGGCTGCGCCATTCAAGCCCCACCCATCGTACAAAAAGAAGCCCCCCAAACCACTGCACAACAAAAAGCAGCGCAATTAGCCCTCGCATCTCAAGCGCCTTTAATGCCCACTCTAAAGAGAAAAATTGCGCTTGGTCGAATAACCAACGAAACCAATTATGGTCGATCACTATTACGCGATCGATTTGATGATCCCTTAGGTAAACAAGTGACCGACTTAATGAGTAAATCGCTCACCGAATCAGGGGCTTACCTTGTATTTGAAAGACCCGATCTGAATCGAGTCATCACAGAAAGCCAGATTAGTGGGGCAAAGCTTAACTTAATAGGAGTCGACGCCCTCATCGTCGGCTCTTTGACTGAGTTTGGCCGAAAAACCATGGGTGAATCTGGATTTGCCTCAGCAAGCAAAAAACAAGTCGCTTTTGCCAAAATTGACATTCGATTAGTCGATACCAGTAACGGACATGTCTTTTTTGCGGCCTCTGGCTCCGGGGAGGCCTCTACGGAGACCGCCTCCACCTTCGGTTTTGGCTCTCAAGCAGGCTATGACGGCACCCTTAACGATTCCGCGATCCGACAAGCCGTGTCAGATGCCATTAACAGACTCACCACTGAATTAGGCAATCGCCCTTGGGAGACCTACATCTTAAAGGCCGAGGACAACTCCATTTATATCAGTGGCGGGAAAAGCCAAGGCATTCGTCCCGGTATGCTTTTTTCCGTAATGACCAAGGGAGAAAAGATCAAATCACAACAAACAGGGGCGGAAATCTCATTACCTGGCAAAACCATCGCACAAATCCGAATTGATTCCCTTTTTGGTGAAGGGGAATTAAATGAGGGCTCAGCAGGTTCACTGATATTGGGCTCCATCGGCAATTACAAACCAGATCAATTGGTCATCCGATTTGAAGGGACTTTGAAATGAAAGCAAACCTAAACTTTATCCATCGCATGATTCAATGCACAGCCATTGCCCTACTCGCCTGCGCCTGCACGCAGATGCCGACTGAAAAACAAAGTGTTACCGATATGCGCCCTCAATTGTCGTTTAAATTTTTAGGCGATGAATTAGGCAGTGCCGTTATTTCAGTCGACGGACTGGCCATGGGAAATATTGGTCATTTTAGTGACGGTGTAGCCTCATTACGAATTCTATCAGGAGCCCATCAAATACGTGTCGATCTTAATGGCCGAGTCCTCATCGATGAAAAACTCTATGTCAGCGATGGCGTCAATCGCACCATTCTTGTTAAATGAAAGAAAAAATGATCCGCACACCCATTGCATTACTACTCCTGGCTTGCTTAGCTGCTTGCGTTTCCCAACCGATGTATCAATGGGGCACCTATGAGAGCAACCTCTTTCAAAGCTACAAAGATCCGACCAAGGTGGAAGCGTTAAGAATCAATCTAGAGGCCCACACCGTACTGATGGAATCGAATCGTCAAAAAGTAGCCCCAGGGCTTTATGCCGAACTTGGCACGCTTTACCTTCAGTTAGGCTCCTCAGATAAGGCCATCAATATGTATAAAAAAGAACGAGAGGCGTGGCCAGAAAGCCAAGGATTAATGAATTCTATGATTCAAAACCTTGAGCGGAGAACTAAAGAAAAAGCGGAGAAAACTCAATGAAAAAAATACTCTTTCTCTTCGCTCTGGCCTCTTTAGGCGGATGCGTTGCTCCCCCGGTTAAACAAGATTTGAGTGCTTTTGTGGCGGCAGCGCCTCGTTCCATATTAATCGTTCCGGTTGTCAATAAATCACTAGACGTCGATGCCCCTAATTATGTATTAGCGACGCTGCCCATTCCGGTAGCTGAAAAAGGTTACTACGTTTTCCCCGTTAACACCTCTAAATACGTCTTAGAACAAGAGGGCTTTTATGAAGGAGAACGCATTCAGAATGAATCGCCCACGGTTCTAGCAAAATTATTTGATGCCGATGCCATCCTTTACGTCACCATCCATCGATGGGATGCCCAATACGCCATTATCAGCACCTCCGTCACCGTCGAATTTGAATATCGTATGGTATCTAAAGACGGAACAGAAATCTGGAAGCAGCGGCAAAAGATGGTTTATACCCCTCAACAGAACAATTCCGGATCCCCATTGGCGCAATTAATCGCTGCTGCCGTTTCTGCCGCCATGGCAAGAGCGGCCCCCAACTACATTCCACTGGCTCA
>CAITMU010000035.1 GCA_903893565.1 uncultured beta proteobacterium
CGGCCTTCTGCCTCCCAGCGGCGCAATGTCGTTATCGACACACCCAGGGCTTTTGCTGCATCACCAATGGCTACAAATCTTTCCATAATGGATAGTATAAATTAGGTTTGAATATATTTTAAGCTAACTGCTTGTAACCCTCCGAAATAGTGGTACCACTGTGCCATGTAGGCCGTTTGTGCGCTCATCTCGGCGTAGAGCTTACCGTTATCACGCACTTCAATTTCTGCTAGAGCGGGGGCATGGGTAGTGATTAAATCGCCCAACTTTCTGAGTAGCGCACCACGTTGGGTGGCAGTCATTTTAGGCCAAGCCCCTTGGGTGAAAGCCCTATGGGCCGCTTGCACGGCACGATCCACATCGAGTGGGCCACCCCGTGGGATCAAGGCCCAGGGTTGGCCTAAGAACGGATTGTCTGACTCGAAGGTTTTTTGGGAGGCGGCTTGAACCGACTCTCCATTAATCTGCATAGCGTAGGGGCTCAAGGCGGCTTTGGGGGTATTCATACCATAATTATCTTTCTGTCTCGTTCATCTAAAAATCGAGTATAAAAAATTCTGTTTAATCGAAAGCCTTGGCACCCAATACCGATTCGCGAAAACGATTTTTGATATGAGTCCCATCCCGAAGTCGAATCGACAGGGGGTAGCGGTTGGCGTTGACTTTGATATCAAGAAATACAGGGCCTGGGGTTTTATAAATGGTTGTCATCGAATCTTTGACTTCACTCAAAGAGTGAAGGGTTTTAGCATGTTTAAATCCTGATGCAGCAGCGATGCCCGCCAAGTCCACTCCCTGGCTCGTGTGGGTAGGTTGCATCCCCGTTTCACTGTACAGTTCGTTATCGATGACTAGAATGGTGAGATTGGACGCTTTGGCAACAGCGATGGTGGCCAGCGAGCCCAAACCCATTAACATTTCACCATCACCGGTGATCACTAAAACTCGTCGCTTCGGTTGAGCCAGTGCGAGTCCCAAGCCGATCATGGCTGCTCCGCCCATGCCGCCCCAAAGGTAAAACGTATTAGGATGATCCACGGTGCCCGCATCGTAGCAGGATGAGCCAAGGCCTGTGACGAGCAAGGCATCTTGTCTTTGGGCCAAAATGGTTTTGACAACCTCACGACGGTCTAGGGTAGATTTTTTACTTTTAGCCATTTTATTTACTCCAGTCTTTAAAGCCAACGACACGTTGACCGATTAACACCGCGACGGCCCGATTGGTTTGAAACGCCATTTGCGCGCAAGCAAATACGGTCTCTGCGACATTCGAAGGCTCGTTAACAGCTTCGACCACTACACCCACATCTTCCAGAACCCGTGCCGTGCTCTGTCCCATCGGTAATTGCCAGGGATTGAATTCACCCCAAGTGCCTCGCATGGTGACAAGGCATAGCAAGGGAAAACGACATTCGCGGATGGTGCCGAGCATGTTGATGCAGTTGCCCACGCCGGAGGACTGCATGAGCAGTGCGCCTCGCATCCCACCTAGCCAAGCCCCCGCTAGCATCGCTACCCCTTCTTCTTCAGTGGTCAGTGAAATTGTCTGCATTTTGGGGTTGGCTTGACAAGCTTTGATGAGGGTCGTGTGGCCGGCGTCAGGCACAAAAGCCACTTGTTGGATATTGACTGTTTCAAAGACGTTGTAAATTTCAAGTGGCCAAGTAGGTTTGGCTTTTTTTAGGACTTTCAAGGCGGATCTCCCAAAATACGGATTTATTGACGAGGGTTAAAAATAAACGACACAAGGTTATAGCAACAAAACGAGGAGCCGTTCTGCTGGGGGACTTTTGAGGGCCACCGGCGAGAGACAAATGTCGAAAAGGGTCTCCTCCGACCCCATGGCATTGCGATGGACCTAACTATACCGCAGATTTTCTTTCTCTTCTGTTTTGAACGCACTAAGATTCCCAGCATCGGAAGTTCAAGCCCGACCTTTGATCCCAATACCAGCGCTATAGCCCTTGAACTGCAATGGGGCCGTGAACATCGAACCACCGGCATCGAGCGCGGACTGTGACGGGTTCGTTTTTTTTAGTGTGGCCGCGTTCATTCAATGTAATCTAAAAGCTTTTGTTTGTAGATCAATTTTTGATTTGAATGTTGGCGTTTTTTATAACTTTAGCCCAGCGATCGGATTCTTTTCGCATATATTGCCCCAGGCCTTCTGGACTGCTCGACTGGGGTTCTGAGCCCATATCGAGTAAACGTTGTGAAAAAGAGTGATCCGCCATCATTTTCACCATCTCTTTATTCAACGCATTAACAATGGGTCTTGGTAGATGCGCGGGCCCGAGCAGGGCATACCAGTTAACACATTCAAATCCGGGTAAGGTTTCGTTGATCGCAGGCACTTCCGGGGCGACCGGGGATCGCTGTGGTCCCCCGACCCCTAAGGCGCGTAATTTGCCGGAGCGAGTCTGGGGAAGTACTGCGGGGATACTGTTAAACATAAACTGAGCTTGCCCCCCCATCACATCGGTGACCCCCCCTCCAGAGCCCTTGTAGGGGATGTGAACAAAGTCGATAGCAGCCATCGATTTTAATAACTCACATCCCAAATGATTGGGCGTGCCGGTGCCAGCCGAGGCGCAGTTTAACTGTCCGGGTTTTTGCTTGGCAAGATTGATCAGTTCTGAGAGATTGCGAACCGGTAGGTTCGGATTGGAAAAGAGCATTTGTGGATTGACAGAACCCATTGAAATCGGCACCAGATCTCGAAAAGGATCATAGGGCGTTTTTTGTAGTAAGGGGTTGATGATGAGCCCTGCAGAGGTGGAAAAAATGAGCGTATGACCATCGGGGGAGGCTTTGGCCACAATTTCATGTGCGATCACTCCACCGGCCCCCATGCGATTATCGACGACGATTTGTTGAGACCAGGTTTCAGACAGTCGTTGCGCAATTTGACGTGCGGTAAAGTCATTGGAACTACCAGCAGAGCCTGGGACAACAATACGGATCGGGCGATTGGGGTAGGGTTGTGCGGCATGAGAAAGGGCAGAGAGGGCCCCTAACAAAATCAGTAGCGCTTGGGAAGGGATTGGGGTTGGGTTCATAGGGCGGGCCTAGCAAAGAGTGGGTTTGATCATCATGGGAAATTACAATAATAACAAGAGAGACCGAGGCTATTTTACTAGGCGGCCAGTTCTGCCAGCACATAGGGCAAGATCCCGCCATGTCTGACATAGCCAATTTCAGCAGGGGTATCTAATCGTAAGATGAGCGGGATACGTTCTTCTGTTTTATTTTTGCGGTGAATAATCAGCGTGAGAGTTTGTTTAGGGGTTGAGTGATCGGTTAATCCCAAGATATCAAACACTTCATCGCCTGTGAGCCGCAAACTAACCGCGTTCACCGAATCCGGCAGTTGGCAGGGCACGACTCCCATGCCCACTAAATTGGAGCGGTGAATGCGTTCGAAACTATTCGCGATGACCACCCGTACACCGAGTAATCGCGTGCCTTTAGCAGCCCAATCGCGTGCACTGCCCGTGCCGTACTCTTCACCTGCAAAAATTATAAGCGGCGTTTTTTCTTCGGCGTAGCGCATAGCTGCATCAAAAATGCTTAAGGTGTCCTGACTCGGTTGATGCACGGTGACGCCCCCTTCGGTGCCCGGGGTCATTAAATTACGTAAGCGTATATTGGCAAAAGTGCCACGAACCATAATTTCATGATTCATGCGCCGCGAACCGTAGTTATTAAAGTGCTCTGGGGTGACACCGCGGCTTTGGAGATAAACGCCTGCTGGCAAGCTACCTTTAATGTTTCCGATCGGACTGATGTGGTCAGTGGTAATGGAGTTGCCGAGTATAGCCAAGGCTCGTGCCCCTTTAAAATCCTGGAGGCTTGATTGGGTTAACTGGGGATCTGAGACAAAGGGCGGGGCCTTAATATACGTGGATTGAGGATCCCAAGGGAATAAAGGCCCGCTGGCTTGAGTGATCCCATCCCACAGAGGATTCATTTCTGAGGCGCTCATGCTATAAACGGCTCGATAGTGTTCGGGGTTCATGGCAATGGACATTTTATCAGCGATCTCCTCGTTGCTAGGCCAGAGATCTTTTAAAAATACGGCTTCCCCTTTGGCATTGTGACCAATAGGATCTATCGCAAAATCAATATTAATTCGACCCGCCAGAGCAAACGCGACCACTAGTGGAGGGCTCGCCAGATAAGCGCCGCGCACCGCCTGATGAATACGCGCTTCAAAATTGCGGTTTCCAGAAACGACTGCGCAAGTGACCACATCGTCTTCCAGAATAGCCTCTTCCAATGTGGCATCAATGGGCCCTGTTCCACCAAAACAAGTGGCACAACTGTAACCGGCTATATGAAACCCTAAGGCATCGAGGCTACTTTGAAGTCCAGCAGCTTGAAGATATTTACTGACCACCACAGAGCCTGGGGTAAGCGAAGTCTTTACCCAGGGTTGGGAGTGCAGTCCGTGTTGGACGGCTTTTTGTGCCAAGAGGCCTGCGGCGATCATGACGCCGGGGTTGGAAGTATTGGTGCAAGAGGCAATGGCGGCAATCACGACATCGCCGTTTTTTGGGCCCGAGGCGATGGGGTTGGTTATTGTTTTATCGTAGCCGCCTTCGGATACGGGTTTTTGCAGGACGTCTGTCCAATGAGATTTTAAGTCTTTTAAGGCCACACGGTCCTGAGGGCGTTTGGGGCCGGCCACGTTGGGCTCGATCTGTGACAGGTCAAAGGTGACTTCTTGGGAGTAGTCGATGCTCCCTTTGGCGGGTGCGCCGAAGAGACCCTGCAGTCGATAGTATTTTTCAGTCGCTTCGATCTGGGCGGCTTCGCGTCCGGTTTGACCTAAATAGCGGATCGTTTGTTCATCCACGGGAAAGTAGCCCAAGGTGGCGCCATACTCAGGCGACATGTTAGATAAAGTTGCACGGTCAGGAACGGTGAGTCCTGCCACCCCTTCTCCGAAAAACTCGAGGAATTTACCCACCACTTTGTGTTGACGCATGAGTTGGGTGAAATGAAGTACTGCGTCGGTCGCAGTGACGCCGGGTTTCATGGCCCCCACCACATGCACACCCACGACATCGGGGGTGAGTAAATACACCGGTTGGGCTAAAGTGGCGGCTTCGGCCTCAATGCCGCCCACTCCCCAACCGACACAGCCTAAACCCGCAATCATGCCGGTATGAGAGTCGGTGCCGACCAAGGAGTCTGGGAAGAAGGCTTGATCGCGCTGCAAAACGCCAGAGGCTAAGAATTCTAAATTGACTTGATGCAAAATCCCGCCGCCAGGCGGGATGAGACGAATGCCTTTATACGCTTGCATCGCCCATTTCACAAAACGGAATCGCTCGGCATTGCGCTCCATTTCTTTTTCCATATTTTTTTTCAAGGCGTCCTGTGTGCCATGAAAGTCAACCATGAGGGCGTGATCCAAAACCATATCGACAGGCACTTGTGGCTCTGCCATATTCAGAGGTAGCCCCCGTCGATGAATTTCATCCCGAATGGCGCTTAAGTCCCCGAGCAAGGGAATGCCTGCCATACAGTTTAAGACCACACGCCCGACGATAAAGGGAATTTCAGCGACCCTAGGGGCCAGTGGTTGCCAACGTGCCAATTCAATGACTTGAGATTCATCGACCAATTTACCGCCGCTGTTTCTGAGTAAAGATTCCAGAACAATACGAAGGCACACGGGGAGCCGGTGAAGATTTTTAAAGCCCTGATTTTCAAGGCTCTTAAGACTGTAGTAATGACCTTGATGCTGAGGTCCTAGCTCGATGGGGGTTTTAGTCAGGGCTTTTAGTGTGCTCATTGTCGGGCTCAAGACCCATGGTCATTTGGGTGAATCCATGGCGATTAAAGAGAGGGGATAAAAAACATCCCCTTCGTTTTAAAAAATACTAATCCAAACGCGGATTTTAAAGTGTTTCGATAAAGGCTGCGACATCGGCGACCGCCTCCTCGTTGAGAAACGAGGGGTAGAGGGCTGGCATAGGGGGTTTAGGATTTTTAATTTTCTCGATTACTTCGTTGTGTTGGAAGCGACTGAGAATGTTTTTTAAAGGAAGTCCTATGCCGCCTTCCCCTTTAGCGCCGTGGCAGGCAGCGCAGATGTTGTTAAAGGTAACGATGCCCTTGGCTGGATCCGCAGCCTTGGCGACACTGATCAGGCTCGCTAAGCTTAGCAGGATCAGTGTGCGGATTAAAAGGTGTTGTTTGGATGTAATCATCTATTTGGGCAGCGCAAAAATGATGACAGTAGGGGTGCCAAGGCTTAAGGGGTTAAACGATTGGCTTGAACGAGACACATTACCGGAGGTGGTCGCTACATACTGTTTGTCTTTTTGTAAGTAGGTAATAACACCACCGGCAATCGCCCCTCCCGTGTTAAAGGTAAATAGGGGCTTTCCAGACAGGCTGTCGAGTGCAAAAAAACTCCCGCCCATGCTGCCGCTGAACAATATATTACCGGCCGTTGGTGTCATTCCCGCCACCATGGCAGACCCGGCCTCGTATTTCCAGCGAATCTCACCATTATCGGAATTAATGCTGGTGACCCAGCCAGTGGCTTTGCCGACTTGTTTTTTAGAGCCACCAGAAAAGGCTTCTCCCGGCACATACTTTACGGGCTCTGATTTAAACTCTGTGCACCAGTCGACGGCACCCACATAGAGGGATTTATTGATCGGGTCAAAAGCGTTCCCATTCCATTCCACACCGCCTAAGGTACCAGGGCAGGCTTTGACGCCTTCGGGGGTGGGTGCACCCACATTATCAATGGTTGTAACGGGTGTTTTTGATAGCAATTTATGGGTTTCACGATCGATTCGGTAGACATATCCATCTTTGCTACCCAGTGCAACAAGGGCCTTAGACTGACTATCTTGGTAAAGTGTAGGGGCTGCGGCGAGATCATAGTCATAGCCGTCATTGGGGGTAGCCTGATACCACCATTTTAATTTACCGTTTTTTGCATCGAGCACGACCAGTGAGTTGGTGAAAAGGTTGTCGCCGGGTCGATAGGCGACATTAAAGTCAGGTGCCGGATTGGCTACTGGAATAAATACCTCACCGGATTGTACGTCGAGAGAAAAAGAAGTCCAAAACCCTCCACCACCGGTTTCAACGGCGACCCCGTTTTTCCATGTGTCATAGCCGATTTCGCCCGCTGAGGGGATGGTATTAAAACGCCAGATTTCTTTTCCGGTGGCGGCATCAAAGGCGAACATTTTTCCGCGAATACCGGAGTCGCTTCCGGCTGTACCCATGAAAACCATGCCATTCCAAGTAATGGGAGCAGCACTCATGTAGTAGGCTAGTTTGGGATCTGCGACCGTGGTTTTCCATAATAGCGCACCGGTCTTGGCGTCAAGCGCAATCATCCGCCCGTCGTTGGTGCCACGGAATAAACGGCCTTGGGCGTAGGCCACTCCACGGTTAGAGGTGGGCGCCATCATATCTTCTGGTTCCCAGGTCGATTTCCAAAGCACTTTGCAATTGGTCGGATCAATGGCAAAAGTATCGCGGGCTGTGGTGACATACAGGGCGCCCTCAATCAGTATGGGGCCCGTGTGAAAAGAGGTGAGTTCGCCCACTTTGACGCGGCAGACCTCTTTTAAGTTTCCAACATTGGTAGAGTTGATTTGATTAAGAGCGGTGTAACGTTGGCCTAATAAGTCTTTGTTATACATGGGCCATTCGGTATCGGCAGGAGTGGCTTTATAGGCCGGTAGTGGGCTGCCAGTGACAGTGAGCGTGCCTTTTGCGATCTGTGCGTGCGAAATAAGGGGGGTAAACCCTAATAAGGCAATGAATAAAAGACCAAGGTAAGCCAGCCACCGTTGCGTTAAGAAAAGGGAATTGCGCATTTTTTTCCTCCAGATTTTTTTTATTAGGGAACTTCTCGCTTAAGCTTAGTGCCCAAAAGGGTTGAGGTCAACTCACCTAATAAAATGGTGGACTCCATTGATAATGGTTTTTTTTCTTCTCAATGGTGCCCCTTCGCCCGCCGTAGGGACTTGCTATAATGAATCTCTTTTTATAATTCTTTTCCGGTTAACGCTCATGCTCAAAGGTATTTCAGATCACGATCTGCATGCAGACATCAGGGATGGCGTTCGTGCCCTGTGTGCTGAATTTGATAATTTGTATTTTCAGAAAATCGACGAACAAAGAGGCTATCCCGAGGCCTTTGTGGAGGCTTTGACGAAGGCCGGATGGTTGGCCGCATTAATTCCGGAGGAGTATGGGGGCTCGGGATTGTCGTTGACGGCAGCCTCTGTGATCATGGAGGAGATTAATCGCTCAGGCGGCAACGCCGGCGTCTGCCACGGTCAGATGTATAACATGGGCACCATTTTAAGACATGGATCGGACGCACAGAAGAAAAAATACTTGCCTAAAATTGCCTCCGGAGCGCTCCGACTGCAGTCGATGGGGGTGACAGAACCGACCACAGGCACTGATACGACGAAGTTAAAAACCATGGCGGTCAAAAAGGGCGATCGTTATGTGGTGAATGGTCAAAAAGTGTGGATTTCGCGCATTCAGCACTCTGACTTAATGGTGCTTTTGGCGCGCACGACGGCAATAGATCAGGTCAAGCGTAAGTCAGAGGGCATGTCTATCTTTTTGGTCGACTTGCGTGAATCGATTGGACGGGGGTTGACCGTCACGCCGATTCGTAACATGGTCAATCACGAAACCAATCAATTGTTTTTTGATAATTTAGAAATCCCGGTTGAAAACCTCATTGGTGAAGAGGGTAAGGGATTTAAATATATTTTGGATGGATTGAATGCCGAACGTATCTTAATAGCGGCTGAGTGTATTGGGGATGGGTATTGGTTTATCGACCGGGCTCGTCAATACGCTAACGAGCGCGTCGTCTTTGATCGACCGATTGGGCAAAATCAAGGGATTCAATTTCCGATTGCCCGTGCCTATGTGAATATAGAGGCGGCCAATCTGATGCGCTACCGAGCCGCGGCTTTGTTTGATGAGAAAAAGGCCTGTGGATCGGAGGCCAATATGGCGAAAATGCTCTGCGCTGATGCCTCTTGGGAGGCGGCCAATGCTTGCTTACAAACGCACGGTGGATTTGGTTTTGCGGCCGAATACGATGTGGAGCGAAAGTTTCGTGAAACCCGCTTATATCAAGTGGCGCCCATCTCGACTAATTTAATTCTCTCTTATGTCGGGGAGCATGTGTTGGGCATGCCCCGCTCTTTTTGAGATGTTACCTTTAGAAGGGATCACGGTTGTATCGCTCGAGCAGGCGGTTGCGGCGCCATTCGCGTCAAGACAATTGGCCGATCTGGGCGCTCGGGTCATCAAGATTGAACGACCTACAGTGGGGGACTTCGCCCGCGATTATGATCAGACGGTGAACGGTCAGTCGGCTTATTTTTTGTGGTTAAACCGCTCTAAAGAAAGTTTAACGCTCGATGTGAAGCAACCGCAGGCGTTAGATATTTTAGATAAATTAATGGCCAAAGCCGATGTATTTATTCAGAACTTAGCCCCAGGGGCTGCCAGTCGTTTGGGTTTATCGGCTCACACCTTGCGCGAAAAATATCCCAGACTCATTGTGTGTGATATTTCAGGCTACGGGGATAGTGGGCCGTATGCGAAAAAAAAGGCCTACGATCTATTGATTCAAAGTGAAGCGGGTATTGTGTCTGTGACAGGCACTAAGGATCAGCCGAGTAAAGTGGGCGTATCGCTCTCCGACATCGGAACGGGCTTACATGCGTATTCTGCGATACTGGGTGCACTGTATCAGCGGGAAAAAACGGGTCTGGGCACGCGGCTTGAAGTCACGATGTTCGAGTCGATGGTCGAATGGATGAGTCACCCTTTGATGTATGCGCATTTTAGTGGGAAGGCGCCTCAACGCAGTGGCCCTGACCATGCCACCATTGTGCCCTATGGTCGTTTTACCACGGGCGATGGTAAGGATGTGATGTTCGGGATTCAAAACGAGCGTGAATGGGCTTCTTTTTGTGACATCGTTTTAGGGCGCCCCGAATACGCGACTGACTCTCGTTACGACAACAATACCAAGCGCAATGCGGCACGCACTGAGCTCGTGGCTTTGATTCATGAGGTGTTCTCGCATTGGAACGCTGAGCAAGTGGTGGCCAAGCTCGATCAAGCGGGCATTGCCAATGCGCGCATGAATAGTCCAGATGAAGTGTGGGACCATGCGCAGCTCAAAGCGCGGGACCGTTGGCGAAAAGTAGACACCCCTAAGGGCCCGATTGACGCTTTGTTGCCCCCGGTGACTTGTAGTGATTTTGAGGCCCGCATGGATGGGGTGCCTGGTATCGGAGATCATTCTGAATCGATTTTGCAAGAGCTTGGCTACACTCAGGCGCAAGTGAGCGAGCTTAAAGCCCAATCAGTGATTTGATTAAGGCGAGCCTCATTATCAAAGGAGTCTACGGTATGGCCTCCCCCCTCAGTTCAAAGTCCAGTCCATTCCAACTGGAAGAGGCGACTATCGAATCGCTACACGCCGCTATTCGATCCGGCGAGACGAGTGTGTTGAGTGTTGTAAAGGCTTATCTCGCGAGGGTACGGGCTTATAACGGTGTGTCTTCAGAGTTGGTGACTAAAGACGGGGCGCCGGCATCGGTGCGCGAGGGGGTGGTGCGGGGACAAGAGGCGTTACGGTTTCCAACCCACACCCGTAAGGCCTCTACGTTATTACCGGATCTTGATCGTTATCAGGGGCCCCCGCTTGAGTGGGGGCGTATGCAGGCCACCGCCTCTGACCCTCTGGTTGAACAACAGTTTGGCATGATCGCGGGTATTCCCAATGCGGGCCAAGTTAACGCTTTGGCGACTTTGAATATTAGGGGCGAGCGTTCCGTTACCTGTAAGGGGGCCTTTGATCGCCACCCTGCTTTGGGACCTTTGCCCGTTGGTGCCCCGCCCGTGTGTGATCAGTTTCGTCATTTACCAGATGCCCTAGAGCGTGCTGTAGAACTCGATGCGTTGTATGGCCGCCACCCTGACTTAGAAAAATTGCCCATGTATGGTGTGGTGTTTTCTTTTAAGGACCCCTTCGATACCAAAGACATGCGATCCACCGGAGGCGGGGACGCGCGCTATGACATCGATTTCCCGGCCCGAGACCATCAATTGGTTGAGCAGTTGCGGGCTAAAGGGGCGATCATTTTTGCCAAAGCGGTGAATACCGAATACAACGGGCGAGCCGGTGATCCTGGGGGACGACATCGACCTGAAGCGGTGTTGCCTTCCACATTAGGGTATCAACGTAGCACGTGGGGGGGGAACCCCTCCAACCCCTATGACACGACTAGGGCTGCGTCTCTTGGCTCTAGTTCTGGGTCAGCCCTTTCGGTGAGCACCAACATGGTGATGGCAAGCTTGGGGGAGGAAACACGGGCCTCTTGTCGTGGACCATCCAACCATAATGCCGTGGCACTGATCTTGCCGCATAAAGCAATGTTGGGTTTTGATGGCGGCGCTATTGGAGCGGATATCTATTGCGATCGCGCTGGTATTCATTGTCGTAGGCTTACCGATTGCGCTAAAGTGCTCGACGCTTTAAAGCATCCGGAGCTCGGTTACTATGATCCGCGGGACGTGTATACGACGGTGCCGCGCTCTTCGGTGCTGATTACGGGTTATACGCCGCATGTGCAATCGCGGGGTGAGGCCGGTGAGTTAAGTCAGATCCGGCTCGGCGTGATTCGGGAGTCAATGGCCTATCCGTCCGGTTCAAAGGCCGAAGAGCCGATCGTCACGGCGGCGCAGGCTGAAATTAAAAACGTATTGGCTCTACAATTAGGCGCAACCTTGGTCGAATCCTCCGATCCGAATTGGACGCCGGATCCGCAGTGTGAGCCGATGCGGGTGGATTTTCGTGCGGCGCTCGCACGATTGGTTCCGGTTTTTATGCCTGAAATTTTATTTCGTTTGGATGCGAACGATCAACCCGTATTCCTTGAGTTTGCGCAGTCGATCGTGCCCACTGAATTTGCTCCGGGAAAAGTGTTTGGTTCAGGCAAGATGAGCCCCATTGATTATTTGATTGAGTTGGCTGATGGCCGCATCAAGCCGCCGATCAATTTAGATATTGCGACCATTCAAGATCAGAAATTGGCCAATACCTTTCGTTTTCACTTGCCGCAGTATTTGAAACGACGTGCAGCTGATTGGCACGAAAAAGGCTTTGTCGAAACGTTAACTGATTTTTCGCAATTAAATGAGCGCTCTGCCTTTTGGGGCGATGACCAGCGTTCAGCGTTTAAAAACTGGCAAGAGACCGTGGATCCGCGAAACCCTTTGTTAGGACGCCAAGGGGTGAATGAACGCATTATGCTCAGAGAATTATTACGTCGAGTCGATATGATGGTGATCCAAGAAAATAGGCTCGACGCTTTGGTGAGATTACATACCGTGTATCCGCCGGGTTTAATCGGTGGTGCGCATCACCCCGGCTACCCAGGCAATACCCGACCGGAAACCTATTATGGACCGAATGCAGGCTTGACCGAGGTGCTGGTGCCAGCCGGATACGTACGGGTGGCTTATGATCCGCAGTTTAGACTCAGTCCGGACCGAACCCGATATCTCATGCAAGCCTCTGATATCCCCACTGAGATACCGGCACCGGGGCTGCCTTTTTCTCTGGTCTTTCGGGCTGAACCGGGACGGGAAGATGTTATTTTAAAAATCGCCTCGAGCTACGAGGCCGCCTCTGATCGGCGGATTCCCCCGCCGGCTTTTGGGCCTTTGCTGACAAATTAAAAAAAGGGTGGGGTCAAACCGTGGATCGAACAACCGACAGTATTGTTAGCTTTATCTTAGATTTATCAGAAAAAAAGATTTCTTCACATACGATGCATCAAACGAAAATGCGTTTGATGGATGCACTAGCCTGTGCTTTAGGCGGTCTTAATAGTCCTCCAGCCTTGATTGCTTGTCGTTTAGCGCAACAAATTCAATCGAAGGCACCTGCCCAGGTGTGGGGCAGTGGTCAGGCGAGCTCCATGGAAATGGCCGCTTTTGCTAACGCGGTGATGGTGCGTTACCTCGACTATAACGATACCTATATCTCCAAAGGTTCAGGCCACCCGAGTGACATGATCGCAGGCTTAATCGCGGTGGCGCAGGCCGAGCGTTGTAGTGGATCGGCTTTGCTAGTGGCCACCGTTGTAGCCTATGAAGTGTTTACCGCCTTAGCCGATGTGATTGGGATTCGTGATTTAGGTTGGGATCAGGGGTTTTTTGTGGTGCTCGGTGCAACCGCCGGGGTTTCTAAATTGATGAATTTGAATCGTGAACAAACGGCCGATGCATTAGCCATCGCGGTCAGCGCAAACCTACCGACTCGTCAGACCCGAAGCGGGCAGTTGTCGATGTGGAAGGGGGTCGCAACCGCTTGGAGTGTTAGAGCGGCTATTAGCGCTTGTTTATTGGCCAAAGAAGGCATGAGTGGCCCCACGGCGGCATTTGAGGGAAGACACGGGGTGTTTGATCAAATCACCGGTCCCTTTGAACTTCAATTAGGTGCCAAAGCCGATTTTGGTATTGATCGCACGGCCATCAAGTTTTTCCCTTCTGAATATCATTCTCAAGCCCCTTTGGCGATGGCTTTGGAGTTAAGAAAAGAAGTGCCTTGGTCGCACATTGCTGAGATTCAAGTCCAAACGTATTACACCGCGTATAGCGAGATTGGGAGTGAATTGGAAAAGTGGCATCCTACAACGCGTGAGACGGCGGATCACAGCTTGCCGTATCTTTTATCGCTGGCTTTGGTGGATGCACGTATTGATCAGGACAGTTTTACTATGGAAAAAATGAAGGATCCCGTATTAGTGGACCTGATGTCTCGCATTAAAATTTCGGAGAACAAGGATTTTACTGCCGCGTATCCTCATCAGTTGATTACACAGATAGATATTGTGGATAAAAGGGGTGCGCGTTTTACAAAGACCGCGCATTATCCAAAGGGTCATGAAAAAAACCCGATGACCGATGAGCAAATCGAATGGAAGTTTGCGATGCTGGCTGATGCGCTCATGCCAACCCAACAAAAAGCGGCTTTGTTGACCGAAATCAAAGCCCTTGATGATCGGAAGTCTATTGATGATTTAATGCGCCGGATGGTTTTTGAAAGTCGATGAAAGAAAGTCTATGGTTTAATTTTATGATGGCCCCTGCGAATGATTAAAAAAAGCCCTCATCGTTACGCTTGCCAGGAAGAACCTATTTATTTTATGTTAAAGTCATTTCTATGACTGATTTACATTCTCAAACTCGTTTGGGCGTTATTTTACCCAGTGTGAATACCGTGGTGGAGCCTTGGTTTTCCCAAGTCTTGCCTGCCGGCATCACATTACATGCCTCGCGCATGTTTTTAGACAATGCACTGAGCTCTGAGGCTTTGGAGCGGATGGATCGAGAGGAAGGGATGTTGGGGATGAAGCAGATTTTAAGTTGCCGTCCTTCTAGTGTGGCTTATTGCTGTACGGCTTCCAGTATTGTTCAGGGTTTGGAATACGACGGTCATTTGAATGCGTGTTTAAATCAAGCAGCCGGTGTGCCTGCTTTTACCGCGACGGCAGCCATTATTGAAGCCTTGCAATTAATGGGGATTCGGCGTCTTAGTGTTTGCTCCCCTTATAGTCAAACGATTGATGAAGCGGAACACCATTTTTTTAAAGCAGCAGGTTTTGATATCTTGGGCGGGGCTTATCTTGGGATTCAAGATGCTTTTGATTTAGCCAAACCCACCGCTTCAGAGATTGTAGCGTTAGCCAGAAAATCTTGGACGCCTAAGTCTGAGGCTTGTTTGATTACGTGCTTAAATCTGAATTCCCACGAGGTGATTCAGACTTTAGAGCAGGAATTTTCTTGCCCTGTTCTTACTTCTACCCAAGTTACACTTTGGAAGCTATTACGCAGTGCTGGACGCCAAGAGTGCATCGAGGGCTTTGGCGCATTACTTTCGCAATATTAAGCGGGCTTAGACGCCCCAATAGTTTTTACACTTTTTAATGAACAGGCCTTCTATGGATAATGAATTTGAAATCCCACCCTCACCCTACTGGATGTTGCAATTTATTGTTAAACAAGGTGACTGGATTGCGATTGCGTGTGGATTGCTCCCTCTCGTTGCCAGTGTGGCATTAGTAGCTCTTTATGGGTTGCCAAGCTTGGTGTTGGTGGCTGGTGTCGTGGGCTCTTTATTTTTATTTCTTCTCATGCGTAGTTTTGTGGAGTTAGTACGGGTGATTGTCGACATGTTGCTGCCCAAGTAAATGAGAGTTTAGGAGGGGGGTGTTCTTCTTTGCACCGGAGTCAGTGTTTTGATGTAGGGCACAGTCCGTGCCACAGAAACTGGCTTAAAGTCGCCTTAAAAACCCGTGCGATTAATTCCGCCTTTTCCTCCGGGGGATGCATCGATGAGGCCGCTCGTATGATGACCCCGAAGCTTGCCGCAGATAGTGGGCAGGTGTGGGTCATTGATAATTAAGGCCGGGCTGGAGGCAATATTTTGGGGGTACTCACCACGCTCTTAACCGACGAAGCGCAATCGGTGTTTGGTAGTTTTTCCTCTTAATTTGAGAATATTGCGTCTCAAATGACCGCTACTGCAGCAGAAACGTTAGCGCAGATTACACGGGAAGAATCAAAACCGTGGAGCGAACTTACTCGGAGGCCTTCGCCTTATATTCGTGAGAATTAATCCCTCACCGGATAGCTCATCTTGTGAGAGGGATCATGACCTTAATCAAGTCTGCAATCGATCCGGCTAATAAAATGAAAGATAACGGGGGCTTAGGATTTGCCTGTCCTCTTTTTTAGATTTTTGTTGTCTATCGAATTTATTGTGGTGTTCTGATAACCCAATTGTGAAACGCCAGAATTGTGACGAAATTTTTAAAAAATTCAATAAAAACAATAATTTAAGATATTGAGTCAGTCAATCCTTGTCATCAATTTGTCATAAATCGGTCATATACTCGAGTCAGTTAAGAAGCAGTCCCTATATGATGGTGTTTAAAAGTAAAGGTAAAGGAGATGGACTCAATGTTAAAAAAAGTATCCTGTATATTGGCAACGGTTTTGGCCAGTGCCGCGGTAACAAGTGCATTAGCACAAGAGATCACCGGGGCAGGTGCAACTTTCCCCGCCCCAGTGTATTCCAAGTGGGCTGAAGCCTATCAAAAGGCAACCAGCGTTAAAATGAACTATCAATCCATTGGCTCTAGCGGCGGTATCAAGCAAATTATTGCTAAGACCGTTGATTTTGGTGCGACCGATGCGCCATTGAGTGCCGAACAATTGGAAAAAGACGGTCTGATGCAGTTTCCTGCCGTCATTGGCGGTGTGGTTCCTGTGGCTAACATCGAGGGGATTAAAGCGGGTGAAATGGTTCTTTCTGGTGAAGTGCTGGGTGACATTTACCTGGGAAAAATCACCAACTGGAACGATGAAGCTATTAAGAAATTGAATCCCACGGCTAAGCTCCCGGATCAAAATATAGCAGTCGTGCGTCGTGCAGATGGTTCTGGCACGAGTTTCATTTTTACTAACTATTTATCCAAAGTGAATGCGGAGTGGAAATCTAAAGTCGGTGAAGGTCAAACGGTTCAGTGGCCCACCGGCATGGGTGGTAAGGGGAATGAAGGGGTAGCCGCTTTTGTTCAACGTTTGCCGGGTTCGATTGGGTATGTGGAATATGCCTACGCCAAGCAAAATAAACTGACTCACCTCAAGCTAAAAAATCGCGATGGTAAAGTGGTGGAGCCAGATGATGAAACTTTTAAAGCGGCTGCAGCCGGTGCTGATTGGCATAAAGCAGCGTTTGGTGCTATTTTGACCGAACAAGCGGGTGCCAAGAGCTGGCCTATCACCGGTGCTACATTTATCCTATTGCACAAATCACAACCTAAACCCGACCACGCTTTACAGGTGATGAAGTTCTTTGATTGGTCCTACACTCATGGCGCTAAAATGGCCGTTGAATTGGAATACGTACCGTTGCCAGCGGCGTTGATCAAAGATATTAAAACCGTATGGGCTGAGCAGGTCAAGGATGGTTCTGGTAAAGCGGTTTGGACTGGTAAATAAGTTCTAAGTAAATAATAGATATTTTTTAGTTATAAAGATAATTTCAGGGCGGGTTGTCAAGCTCAACCAGTCCTGAAATTTCTTGGTTCTGTTAGTGAGCTTCATCAATTAAAAACGAATGCTTAAAGGTTTTTTGAGATTCCTATAACCATGGATAAAAAACAACGACACTCCCCCTCACCTTGGGGTGACTTCTGGTTTGCTCAAATCACCCGAAGTTTTGCTATTTTTGCATTCGCTTGTTTGGCTGGGATTATTGTTTCTCTCGTTATTGGGGCGTGGCCTTCGATTGAGAAGTTTGGATTACCGTTTTTGTGGACGGCTGACTGGAATCCACCGGGGGCAAAATTCGGTGCTTTGATACCGATTTATGGCACGCTGGTCACCTCTATTATCGCCTTAGTGATTGCGGTTCCCATTTCTTTTGGTATTGCTGTGTTTCTTACTGAATTGTCACCCTTATGGTTACGCCGTCCGCTGGGCACGGCGATCGAGTTATTGGCTGCCATTCCCAGTATTGTTTACGGGATGTGGGGCTTACTCGTTTTTGCCCCTTTATTCGGTAAATACATTCAACCCTTGCTGGCTAAAACCTTAGGGCAAGTGCCCCTTTTGGGTAAGCTTTTTTCGGGGCCGACGATCGGCGTGGGATTGTTGTCCGCTGGCATTATTTTAGCCATTATGATTATTCCTTTCATCGCCTCCGTCATGCGTGATGTGTTTGAAATTACACCCCCCATGTTAAAAGAATCCGCCTACGGTGTGGGTGCCACGACGTGGGAAGTAGTGTGGAGCGTTGTCTTGCCCTATACCAAAGCCGGTGTCATTGGAGGGATTATTTTAGGCCTGGGCCGCGCATTAGGTGAAACTATGGCGGTTACGTTTGTGATCGGAAATACGAATTTCTTATCTAGTTCATCTTTATTTATGCCCGGTAACAGTATCACCTCGGCTTTGGCGAATGAATTTGCCGAGGCTGAACCAGGATTGCATACGGCTTCATTAATAGAACTAGGATTAATCCTTTTTGTGCTGACCCTGATTGTGCTCTCGTGTTCGAAATTGTTGTTGATGCGCCTATCAAAAAATGAAGGCTCGAAAACCTAAAGTTTCAATTGTCTTGTTTATCATCAAGAAACCCCTATGGATTTACATAAAAAAAGAAAACTGGTTAATCGAATTGCCTTGATGTTATCGCTGGGTGCGATGGCCTTCGGCTTATTTTGGTTGATTTGGATTTTGGCCACTATTGTGAAGCTTGGGGTGTCGGGAATCCATCTGTCTGTCTTTACGCAGATGACCCCGCCCCCAGGAAGTGCCGGCGGTCTCGCTAATGCGATTTGGGGCAGTGTGACGATGGTAGGTTTGGCCACACTCTTAGGTACACCCATCGGGATTTTGGCTGGCGTTTATCTGGCCGAATATGGACAAAATACCGTGTTGGGACATATGACACGATTTATCAACGATATCTTATTGTCGGCGCCCTCCATTGTTGTGGGCCTATTTGTGTACACTGCGGTGGTATTGCCGATCGGTCATTTTTCAGGTTTTGCGGGTATATTGGCATTGGCGATTTTGGTCGTACCGGTGGTGATCCGTACCACAGAAAATATTCTACGATTAGTGCCTAATTCCTTGCGCGAGGCTGCCAGTGCTTTGGGAGCACCTAAATGGGTGATGATTACTCAGGTCACTATCCGCGCCTCTCAGGCCGGGATTCTCACCGGTATTTTATTGGCCGTTGCTCGTATTACGGGTGAGACCGCACCTTTATTGTTTACGGCGCTATCCAATCAATTTTGGAGCACTAACCTTAATCAGCCTATGGCTAATTTACCTGTGACGATTTACCGCTTTGCGATGAGTCCGTTTAGTGATTGGCAAGAATTGGCTTGGGCAGCAGTATTGTTGATTACAGTGGGGGTACTCGCGTTGAATATTGTTGCGCGTAGCCTATTTAAGCAAAAAATCGTTTCTTGATGAGACAAGCGACCATGAATATTGAAATTGATATAAACAAAAAGAAGAAACCAACGCCTACTGTGCAATTGAAGATTTGCCAGTTTCATTTTTATTATGGTGCTTTTCATGCGCTAAAAAATATTAACATGGATATTTATAAAAACCATGTGACGGCTTTTATTGGCCCCTCTGGGTGTGGTAAGTCTACGTTGCTGCGTACTTTGAATCGTATGTATTCTCTTTATCCCGAACAACGTGCCGAGGGCCAATTGTTGTTAGAAGGGAAAAATATCTTAGAAGCTTCTGTCGATGTTAATGAGTTACGCTCTCGCGTGGGAATGGTGTTTCAAAAGCCAACCCCATTTCCTATGTCAATTTATGACAACATCGCTTTTGGTGTTCGTTTACATGAACGATTATCCCGAGGCTTGATGGATGAGCGGGTTGAGTGGGCTTTGCAACGAGCTGCGTTATGGGACGAAGTAAAGGATAAATTGAACCAAAGTGGAATGAGTCTTTCCGGGGGGCAGCAGCAACGACTTTGTATCGCGCGTGGTATTGCTGTAAAACCTGATATTTTGTTGTTGGACGAACCTACCTCAGCACTGGATCCGATCTCAACACTTCGTATCGAAGAGCTGATATCGGATCTTAAAAAAGATTTCACGATTGTGATCGTTACTCACAATATGCAACAAGCGGCAAGGATTTCTGATTTCACGGCTTATATGTATTTGGGTGAAGTGGTGGAATTTGGTGAAACAGATAGTATTTTTGTGCAACCCAAGAAGAAAGAAACCGAAGACTATATCACGGGTCGTTTTGGCTAATTTGAGGCTTACCCCTCCCGAGGAATTTCTATGAATCAATCAGAGCACACGTCTAAGCAATTTGATATCGAGTTGGAAGACCTTCGATCTCGCGTACTGCAGATGGGGGGATTGGTAGAGTCGCAAATTATGACCGCTATGGAGGCGCTGAATATCGGTTCGGAAGACAGTGTTAATCGGGTATTAGAAAATGAAAAACAAGTGAATCAATGTGAGAAAGATATTGATGACGCCTGTATTCATTTAGTGGCCCGTCGACAACCGGCTGCCAGTGATCTGCGCCTTATCATGGGTATATCTAAGGTCGTAACGGATTTGGAGCGCATTGGAGATGAGGCCGATAAAATTGCACGGCGCGCGCGTGCAATTTATGCTCGCGGGGTGTTGAATATTCCCCAAACCATTGATATTCCTAGCACGAGTCAAAAAGCGGTATTGATGTTGCGCCGCGTTTTAGATGCCATGGCACGACTTGATGCACCAGAGGCGACTAAAATCATAGCGGATGATAAGCTAATCGACATTGAATTTAGTGCCATCATGCGCCAATTGATTACCTATATGATGGAAGACCCCCGTACGATTACCACCTCTTTGGATATTGTTTGGATTGCAAAGGCCATTGAAAGAGTCGGGGATCACTCTAAAAATATCGCTGAACAAGTCATCTATATTGCGATGGGTACGGATATCCGTCATCGCAGTGATGCTTTAACCAGTTAACTCTTTTTTTTCTAAAATAATAAAGGACATTAAGTAATTTATGGCAGCCCGTATTTTAGTCGTTGAGGATGAGCCAGCAGTTCAGGAATTAATTTGCTACAGTCTAGAGCAAGCGGGTATGGTAGCCTATGGCGCTTTCAGCGCAGAAGAAGCGTTGGAGAGCTTGCGTAAAGAGTTGCCGGATGCAGTCCTTATTGACTGGATGCTGCCACAGAAAAGTGGACTCACTCTGGCGCGAGAGTTACGAGATTCTGCGCGAACGGCGCAGTTGCCCTTAATCCTCGTGACGGCTCGGGGTGAAGAATCGGATCGGGTCAAGGGATTAGATCAGGGCGCTGATGATTATATTGTGAAGCCCTTCAGTCCACGGGAGTTGATTGCACGTATTCAAGCGGTGCTACGTCGACGTGCCCCGCATGCCTCGGATTCAGCGCTTCAGGTAGGGGAATTATCTCTAAATCCGGTAAGTCATGAGGTGAAGCTCAATAACGATACTGTGCAACTAGGTCCCACTGAATTTAAGTTGCTGCATTTTTTCTTGGCCCACCCCGAGCGGGTCTATAGTCGTACTCAACTTTTAGACCAGGTTTGGGGCGATCACGTCTTTATTGAGGAGCGTACGGTCGATGTGCATATTCGCCGTTTACGTTTAGCTTTGGGAGATCGCAATGAGCAATGGATTCGCACAGTAAGAGGGGCTGGATATAAATTGTCGGCGCATCGCCCTTCTTGAAAAAAAGCGCTATCATACTTTCCTAGTTTTGATAGAAAAAGGGTCTTAGGCTTTGATCTCGTTTACTTTAACTTTAGTCTTTAAATACCTACTCGTTCTAGGCCTTGCTGTGTCCCTTTGGTTTTGGAAAGGAGAGACTGCCGGATGGCTTACGGCCTGCTTAGGCTTGGCTTTTTTGTATTTCATCAATATCCGTCAGTTATTCCGTTTGGAACGCTGGTTAAAAAAGCCAGAAATTGATGATCTACCGGATGCTTGGGGTGTGTGGGGCAAAGTCTTTTCGGGCATTTATGCTGCGCTGCGACAAGAGATTAAAAAAAGTAACAAAGGGATAAAGGATTTAGAGTTATTTATTTTGGCTGCGCAGGCGATGCCTAATGGGGTCACGATGCTCGATAGTAGTGATCAACTGATTTGGTATAACGACAAGGCCCGTGAACATCTAGGATTAAAGAATCAAGGGGATCACGGCCTTCGTATTACCAATCTAGTCAGAGTGCCTCGACTTGCGGTCTTTTTGCAAAGACACAACCCGCAGGAGACACTTGACTACAGACCCATTCATAACCCGAATCAATATTTATCTCTTAATGTAATCCCCTTTGCGGATGGACGTAAACTTTTAGTCAGTTATGATGTCACTAGCATTGAGCGAGCCGACACCATGCGAAGAGACTTTATCGCTAACGTATCTCATGAGTTAAGAACCCCGTTAACCGTCATACATGGTTATATCGAGCACATGTATGATGATAAAGCACAGGATCAGGGTACGAAATTAAATCCTTGGCGGCGTCCAATTCACTTGATGATGACGCAATCAAATCGAATGTTGAAGTTAGTCGATGATTTATTGATGCTCTCTCGTTTGGAGTCCGGGGATCATCCGGCCAGAGAAGAATGGGTGGGGATGCCCTCCTTATTAAGTATCTTGCTAGACGATGCTAAAGCCTTAAGTCAAGATCGCCATACTATCGAGATGGAATTGCCTCAACAGGCAGGAATGACCGGAGCGATGGATGAATTAAGTAGTGCATTTGGCAATCTCATCAGTAATGCCGTGCGATATACGCCAGCAGGCGGTAAGATTTTGATTAGCTGGATGCAAAATGAGCATGGCTGTGGTGTGTTTAAGGTTCAAGATACTGGGATTGGGATTGCTGCTGAACATATACCACGATTGACAGAGCGTTTTTACCGAGTAGACCGAGGGCGCTCACGGGAGACCGGGGGCACAGGATTGGGATTGGCAATTATTAAACACGTAGTGATGCGCCATCAAGCAACGCTAAAAATTGAATCTACGTTGGGAGAGGGAAGCATTTTTTCTATCGAATTTCCGTATTGGCGCACCGATCATCAACAACAAAATCCGTTGCTTGTCGCATAGACGACGAGGGAGAAAGTCAGATAAGTATCTTGGTTGGGCCTGGTTTGATCGCATTGATAAAGAGGGGGCGTCCCAACTTTTTGCGATTCAAGGGGGTGTTCTGTTAGGTTTTTAAAAGTAATTATCTGAAACGATTGCAAAAGCGATTGACGCGGACTTGTGAAATAGCCTTAGCTTTTTTTGGTGTCAGCGTGATTGGATTGTGCTGCGAGATCATCGCGATTAGTCGAAATGGCATAATTGTCTCATTGACTTAATTTTAACGAATATGCCGTGTCACCAACTCTCTTCGATCGAAATTGATAAGGAGTTTCGTTGTTGATTAGAGGATCAATTTAGCTTATTAAATGAACTATTTGATTAAGTTAAAATTAAAAAATAAAAATCAAATAATTTTACAAGGAATCAGTGCATCTTCATTTACCAAGTAAACCGCGCACAAACGATGATATCCATCAGCAACGATGAGTTTTCCCACTGTGGAATCTCGGACGAGGAGTAAGGGGGATAAGGTTTTTTTCTCTTTTATTTTTTGGGTATTTTTATCGACATGGCTATTACTGACACCCAGTAAAGATAATTGAGATGCCCTAAAAATATCTTTGGCTTTGAAAGCGGACATTTTGGCTTTTTTAAGCTTTTGGACAAATCGATCGGATTTGTTCTTTTCATACAGAAGATTTAAATAAGAAAAAGCGGCTGGGTAGTCGTGTTTTTCTGGTTCAGCTAGCCATAATATATTTTTACTTTTTTCGAGCTTATCCATCAGATTTTCCTTAAATTGATCTGTAACGAAAAAGGAATCAAATCTCGCCAGTCTGTTTGATTATTATAACTTAATTGCTTTCAATAACCCTTGTCGCTTGCAATGGGTTGGGTTGGCGTTGCTTGATTGGTATAACTTAAGTATCTAATTATATTGATTTTTTTAATTGCTAGCGATAGGCGATGAACAGGGACGGTTTGTTTTTTTTAATGATATTACCCATTTCAAAGTAAGACGCCGAGGGTCGAACCGTTCATTAAGAATTGGCTTTCTAATCTATTAAATGATCAAAGCGAAGAGTTAACGCGCTCGATCTTAATGGCCTGAATGGCAAACGATTCGCAGTTTTTTATCATTAAAAGAAACTTCAAAATAATCATAATAAAAAAATGCCATTAGTGGCCAAGGCACTCTGAAGCGCTCTCATCTAATGGCAATATTTCGAACCTATAAAATAGGAGGAAGGCCTGTCAATGACCCCTTAATGATAATGTCATTGACACCCCATTTTTTATCCTAAGCTAAATTTTTTGCAAACTGAGTTGGCCATTCGTCGGTGTATTGAAAATCGTCATTAACTCATACTCAGGGGTGGTCCTAATCAGATGAAGACTTCCATCGCATTCTTCAATAACTGCCGTACAGTTATCAACCCAGTCCCCACAGTTAATGTAATCTAACCCATCTACAACTTTCATGACTGGGGTATGAATGTGACCGCAAATAACGCCATCCATTTTCCGTAATGAGGCACCTTTAACAGCTGCTTTTTCAAAATCACCGATGAAGGCGACGGCTTTTAAAACATTTCGTTTGGCATAATCGGCTAAGGACCAATGTCCACTGACACGTAATTTTCTACGTATGACCGATAAAATTCGATTCATATGCACCAGTAGGGTATAGGTCAAATCACCTAAATGTGAGATCCAGCGGTGATAGGTTGTGACTTGATCATATTCATCTCCATGAATGATCAGCATTTTCTTACCATTAACAGTCACATGAATATGTTCTGAAACAACATCAACAGCACCAAATGACATGCCGATATAACGTCGAATTCCTTCATCATGATTGCCGGGCACAAATATTACTTTAGTGTCATGACGAGCTTTACGTAAGATTTTTTGGACAATAGTATTGTGTTCTTTAGGCCAATATAAACCTCTTTTCATGGCCCATAAATCAATAATATCACCGACTAAGTAAAGATACTCTGCATCATATTCTTTAAGAAAAGCCAGTAAACGATCTGCTTGACAGGCACGGGTACCAAGATGGATGTCAGAAAGAAATAGGGAGCGAACTTTTTTCATTGTTTTTGAAAAATCAGATTTAAAAAGTTAAAGAAGGATTCATAAAGAGCATTAATGAGTATTTATTGAGACAAGAAAAAAACGGGATCTCATCCGTTTATTGATCGAGCTAAACGGCATCGCTTTTCTGGCCCATATAAATATAAAAGGGAGCATGAATTAAGGGTAGCCAAGGCAAAGGACCCCATGATTCTGTGATTTTTAATGGCTGGGTTAATATATGTAATTTGGGGAGATGGTCGGCTGACAAATGAACTTGATCATGGGAAAACCAATGGGACCAGAACCAACGGGTGAATGCGCCGTGTTGAATGTGGTTTGATGCAGCTTTTTTTTCCGAGATATAAAAATCTACAATTCCGAGTTTCCCCCCCGGCTTTAATAGAGTCATTGCTTGATTTAACGCTTTTTCCCAATCTGGAATCATAGTTAAAGAGTAGGAAAAATAGACAATATCAACAGGCTCTATTAGTTGAAATTGCGTGGCATCACATTCAACGACTTCGATTTGGGGTATATGTCTACTTCGGCTTCTAGCCATTTCGAGCATGGCAGGACACAAGTCGACTAAGTAAAATTTAGAGAACCGATTAATACGATTTCCCCAAAATTCGATCATCGCACCCGTTCCTGCCCCAATCTCAACTACACGAGCACCCTCTGAGGGCTCTAGCCAATCGACTAAGGTTTTTCTTCCATGAAGAAGACGCTTACGAAGGGCGTCGTAGCCTGCGATTTGAGGACGATAGAAAATGTCAAGGTTCTGGGCATGACTGCCCACGTTTGGCATGCCTTTTAATATTCGCCAAATTGACTTAATTGGCAAATCAGGCATTGACGTTTTTCATTTTAGCAATAAAAAAACCAGGATAAGTATGAACCCTATCGTTGGTTTGTAAGCGCTGAGCTAAGGGCTCATCAAATTGCAATAAATCTTTCAGGTAATAAAAGCTTTGCTCAAACGGAATTTTAAGTTTATTGATAAACCAAGGATTTTCGTGAGCACTTCTAAAAATGACCTTACCGCCGTTAGCTGCATTTTTAAAGATTTCATGCCATTCTTCAATTAATAACGCTTGATCGTCATGTCCCATCCAATCCATATGATCAAGAAGAATGAATTTGTTTATTTTCTCTTTGGAGGAGGATAAAAATTGGGTAACGCTACAGGTGTGAGGGATGATGTGAGAAGCAAGACCCGCCTTTAGTTTTAAGAAATTCTCCTCTTTGAGATACTCAGGGCAACACTGTTTTGAGTAGCGCCCTCGTATATATAAGTGCCAAAAGTAATTGTTATGAATGGGAATGTCACAGGAAATGTATCGTACCGATTCGCGAATAAAGCCAGCTACTCCCTCTTGATGTTGTCTTTTAACCTCAGAATGTTGTTCCCTGGGAACACCCAAAAAACTTAAGGTGATTGAGGAGGATAAAGTTCTTTTGACCCCCTTACTCCAAAGAAGGGGGGAGATGCGGTTTTCATAAATATCGCGTTGACTCTTAAGATCCTTACATTCGAGAAGGAGATTAATGGATTGTTTCAGTTCTGGATGCCAATTAAAATAGGCTCGAAACATCCTAGCAACGGTTCCAGCTAAACCATGGTAATAAAAGCTTGAACCGGGCTTATTATTAAACCAATGAACTCTTTTATTCCAAAATTTTTGACTGACTAAACTTAAATGTTTATTTAGATGTGTTTGATAAATATTTAAGAAGTCAGAATGACAGCCATTTCCAAAAATCTCATAAAAATCCTCGTAATCCAGACTTTGGATGGCTGCTAATTTTAATTCTAGTAATGCTGTCTGACGAGGATTGACATCAACGCAATGAATGCGACCAGCTCCTGCTAGAACATAATCTAGAGCATTGCAACCAGCACTAGTAATCATCAGCACCGTGTCATCAAGAGAAAAATCAAGTGCGGCTCTATCTACCGCAGGGTCTTCCCAACAAGCGTTATAAACCAAGGATCGGTTATATAAAGTGCTAAATACGGCATCATGAAATCCCCCAGCCAAACCCTTGAGTAATCCCAAAATCTTTCACCTGTAGGCATTAGGAATTTTTAATTTTAGTCAGTTTTCGTTGCGA
Source organism: uncultured beta proteobacterium (assembly GCA_903893565.1). Classification (GTDB taxonomy): domain Bacteria; phylum Pseudomonadota; class Gammaproteobacteria; order Burkholderiales; family SG8-41; genus UBA5216. The sequence goes on from CAITMU010000035.1 coordinate 26,930, forward strand.
CTTTATGACATATTAAATTCACTCTTGTGACTTCAAACGGGTTTATGTTTTTAAGCTGTCTTTTAACAAAGCTGAAATACTGATTCAGCAATATGTAACATTCATTTCTTTTAGCTCTTACCCTAATAATGCCTCGAGCGCTTTATCCAATTCTTTTTATTCAATTTCTATCTACATTTGTTGATAATGCTTTTTTATTAATGGTAATGGCCAGAGTGTTAGAACTAGACAGGGCTGCGTGGATTATTCCTCTGCTTAAATTAACCAGTACTGTTTTTTATGTATTTTTAGCCCCCATCATCGGTGTTTTATCCGATGTGTATGCCAAGGGGGGAATCATCCTGGTCGCCAATATTTTACGATTGACGGGTGTTGTGGCCTTAATGACAGGGATGGAGCCTATATTGGCCATGGGGATTAACGCACTGGGATCTGCCCTTCATGCGCCGGCAAAATATGGTTTACTCACCGAATTAGCGGGTGAAAACCAATTAGTGAGAGTCAACGGTATTTTTGAGAGTGCCTCGGTATGTGCTGTTTTGTCTGGTACGGTTTTTGGCGGTTGGTTGATCGGGACTTGGTTCAATAATTTTAATCTTACGTTTGGTCCGAGCATGAATCCGATGGGAAGTCCTTTGTTCTGGGGACTGCTACTTTTACTTTTGCTAAATAGTATTGTCATCGTCTTATGTTTAGGTTTGAGTATGAAAAACTCTGCTCAGGTAATTAATATGCCTGAAGCTTCTCAGTGGATTAGTCAATTTATAAAGGAAAACAGGTTATTACTGAATGATAAATTAGGAGGCTTATCATTAATGGCGACCACCTTACTGTGGAGCGTTGGGGCTACGCTGCAACTGATTGTTTTGCGATGGGGGACAGAGCAATTAGGGTTGTCTTTAGAATATTCTGCCTATTTGCAAGCCTCGATTGCAGTAGGCATAGTCTTTGGTGCCATCCTTGCGAGTCGATATGTTCAGTTAGAAGTGGCCCACAAACTCATACCGCTAGGCGTTGTATTAGGTTTATTAGTGCCTCTACTCGTGTTTATCACGCAAATATTTTGGGCGGTAATTTTCCTGATATTTGTCGGTGCTTTATCAGGTTTTTTTATTGTTCCTATGAACGCTTTGCTTCAGCATCGGGGCGTTACTTTATTAAGTTCAGGCCGCTCAGTTGCTGTTCAGGGCTTTTTCGAAAATCTGGGTATGTTGATCATTTTGGCGCTGTATGCCTTTGCAACCGCTCAGAACCTACCTTTATTCATTCTAATCTTCTGCTTTGGTTTTTTTGTGTGTATTTCCATGTTATTGATATTGATGAGAAAAAATAAGTAATGGGTGTGATATTTCTATAATTTTTGGAGTTTTACGACAAAATAACGCAATATTCAAAAAAACATCACTAATTTGTCATGTAGGACATTTATTGTGTTTCCACATGAATAAAGTAGATGATCTGCTCGTAGAGTCTTTTTCCGCTAATCGAACAAGCTTGAGAATTTCGATTGTGACGGAGACATTTCCCCCAGAAGTCAATGGGGTGTCTATTACCCTTGGGCGTATTGTAGAAGGTTTGTTGCAGTTAGGTCACTCTGTACAGGTTGTCAGGCCTCGTCAATCCAGAGAACCGGAAAAATCAACTCGATCAGGACTAGATGAAGTGTTGTCTAGAGGTTTGCCATTGCCTCAATACTCTGATTTGCGATTCGGTTTGCCCTCGAAAAATCGGTTACTGAAAATGTGGGGGCAAAATAAGCCTGACGTAGTGCATGTGGTGACCGAGGGTCCATTGGGCTGGTCAGCAGTCGCGGCGGCTCGGCAATTACAACTGCCCGTAACCAGTTCATTTCACACTAACTTTCAAACCTATTCGAAACACTACGGAATCGGTTTGTTTAAAAAACCCATTGAGAGCTATTTACGAAAGTTACACAATCGTACGTTAGCGACTATGGTTCCAACTAAAATGATGATGCAACAGTTACGGTCCCGCGGATATAAGAATTTGGCGCTGTTATCTCGAGGAGTGGCTACCGATCATTACCATCCTTCAAAGCGCTCGAATGCGTTGCGTGAAAGTTGGGGAGTTCAGGAAAATGACCTCATTATTTTGCTAGTAGGTAGGCTTGCCAAAGAGAAAAATGTTGGATTGGTAATCTCTGCCTATCTTGCGATCAAACCGCATGTAGGAAAAGTAAAATTAGTCTTTGTGGGAGATGGTCCTTTACTCTCATCTTTAAAAGCCATCTGTCCAGAGGCTATTTATGCCGGAGTAAAGCAGGGTGAGGAGTTAGCCCGTTATTACGCTTCGGCAGATATTTTTCTTTTTCCGAGCCTCACAGAAACCTTTGGTAATGTAGTCCCCGAAGCTCTTGCCAGCGGATTAGCCGTTGTTGCTTTTGATTGTGCTGCTGCACAAGAGCTAATCGTTTCCGGTTCGAATGGATATTTAGTTCCAATGGCAGATGAATTCGAATTCATCCATGCTGCAGTGGAAGTCTCCACGAATCATGAAAAACGAAAACGTTATCAGCTAAACAGTCCTTCTAGCGTTTCTCACTTAAGCTGGGAGGCCATATTCAATGAATTTGTAAAAATACTCAATCAAGTCATTAAAAAACAGAATACACATTTTTCACAAACCATGTTGGATAATTTTGAGACGATTATTCAGTCCAAACCAATAACGATTCCCCCATCTTTATCCGACTGCCATTCTGTAAACGTGAGTCGAGAGACCAGCCCGGAGGAGTCAGCAAAATGATGGTTGAGCCTTGTTCAAAGCGACCCATTTCTTGACCTTTTTCAAATCGGCTATCACACGTCATGTTGTTCGGGCCAGTATACTTTAGATGAAACATGACATTTAGAAAGTTAAAATGAATACTCGCTACCAGAATGGCTGCAACGGGGACCATAGCAATTTTTTGCGGAGGAAGGGGACTAGTGTCCTCCAGTTGATATTGAATAAAAGCTCTCTCATTTTTGCAAAAAAGTTTTTCTACCCTTTTCAGTGCAATTGGATTGACATTCCAAGTATCTCCGGAAAAATAACGAATTTTTTCTACCTTACCATTATAGGGAGCATGGAAACGGTGATACATACTCGATGTCAGACGAAGCGTGACAAAGTAGCCCCCATGCCAATCTTTCAGATTTTCTTCAAGTCCCAAAAGATCCTCCAGCCGATAATTAAGCCCTTTGGCTTGGAACAATTGGTCCCCTTGAATCGTGCCAAATGCACCGACGATCGCATCCACGGGACTAGACAATACCCGGTGAGAAGGATTAATGGGACGAAGGCCGGGCTTCAACTCCCTTGTAAAGCAGTCATGCATACTCGTGAAATTTTCTTTCTTAGCCTCGCTTAAGTCAAGATCAGAAAAAAACTTCCATATACCAATTGAAGCATCTTTGACCCAAGGTATTTCAATTTTACTAAAACGACCCATAAAGCGAGTTAACCAAATTCTCGGTAGACGGTTAGTTAGCAAAAAATTCAAATCTTCTTGATTAAATAAGTGGTGAATTTTCTCTTTGAATCCCAATTTTTCTATTCCTTTTTTTTAAATTCGATATAAAAGGCAAATGCTGTGATTAATCAAATAAATGAGTCAACTGCTTTATTTTATGCAGTAACATCTGCCGGTGCTATTGTGTTGCTAATTAAAATGAAAGCCCGTCTGGGTTTGTCCTTGGCAAAGCATCGTTCCTTAGCCGGTCATCCACGAATTGCAAAGACTATTTCGGCCTTTTTGCCCAACTACGTCTACGATGAAAAACAAGTTTTTCGCTTGGATAATGCCAGCAAAGAGATCGGCGCTATTCGTCAGAAATCCTTTGGAAAAATACTGGAGATTTTTCAATCGCGTTATCCAAAGACTTTGTCTGCTTCGTCCAATATTGCAGATAGTTTGTCGGATTTGCAGTTCGTTAGCGCCTATCGATTGCCTTTTCAATTTCGACCATTGATTAAGCAAGGTCTTAAAATTGGTTCTTTTTACTCCTCTGCTGAAGGTGTGATGCTGACGGATTTGGACGGGAATCAATTTTATGATTTGACCGGCTCTTATGGCGTTAATGTTTTCGGTATTGATTTTTACAAGCAATGTATTGAAGAGGGAGGGCAGTTGGTGAATGCCTTGGGTCCTTTGTTGGGTGGATACCATCCGGTGCTGATTGATAACGTAAACCGATTGAAGCAGATTTCCGGAATGGATGAAATTTCTTTTCACATGTCTGGAACGGAGGCAGTGATGCAAGCCGTTCGCTTGGCACGCTACCATACGAGAAAGAATAAGATTGTACGGTTTTGTGGTGCTTATCATGGGTGGTGGGGAGATGTACAGCCGGGGATTGGAAATCCTATTGTGGCAAGAGACACACTGACGTTGACCGAAATGAGCCATCGAACTCTGAAAATCTTGGCTTCGCGAACTGATATTGCCTGCGTGTTGGTCAATCCCTTGCAGGCATTGCATCCGAATGTGGCTGCACCGAGTGATTCGTCTTTGCTCGATAGCTCCAGAAAAGCAGGATTTTCTCGGGCTGCCTATACGCTGTGGTTGAAACAAGTGAAGTCCATCTGTGAACAAAAAGGGATTGCCTTTATTTTGGACGAGGTATTTGTTGGATTTCGCTTGGGTTTGGGAGGGGCGCAAGAATATTTTGATATTAAAGCGGATATAGTCACTTATGGTAAAACCTTGGGTGGAGGCCTGCCTATTGGAGTGGTTTGTGGCAAAAAAACATGGATGAAACGTTTCGATGAAAGTTCGCCTGCTGATATCTGTTTTGCCCGAGGAACCTTCAACTCTCATCCTTATGTTATGGGGGCTATGAATGTTTTTCTTAAGCGACTTCATACAGAGGATATTCAAACTATCTATGCCTCACTAGAAGAAACTTGGCAGAGCAGAGCGGACCAACTAAATCAGCAATTAGTTGCAACAAATATTCCAGTTCAAGTTAAGAATATGTCTTCAATTTGGACCGTGGTCTATACCCAACCCAGTAGCTATAATTGGTTATTTCAATACTATTTGAGATTGGAAGGATTGGCATTAAGTTGGGTAGGTTCAGGTCGTATTATATTTAGTTTGAACTACACAGACGCTGATTTTTCCCAAGTCTGTGAGCGTTTTATTCTTGCAGGAAAAAAAATGAAAGAAGATCAGTGGTGGCCCGAAAGCAATACCACCACTAATCAACAAATCAAGCGAAGAATATTAAAAGAGATGTTAAGAGCCAAGTTTAAATAAAAATTAAAATGAGAATCTATTCTAATGATTGATGCCAGTAAAGTTTCTAACTTCTATCAATTCTCCGCGTAATAGAGCGATGGGGGACTTGTAGTAGAGTTTAATATCATGGAAGGGATCGGTCATTATCTTAGTCATCCAAACAAGTCCTGATAAGACATCCTTAATGAAGAAGAGGTGGATCGTTCTAAATATCAATCCGCCGATGCCAATGTAAAGCCAGATTTGACCGGTGCGATGTATAAACTCTTGGGCATTGTTAAAGGCTTCACAAAGACCGAACAAGGTAGGATTGAAATATAGAAATAGGGGGGACAAAGCCCAAATCAAAATTAAAACGGCTTTCCTTTTCAAGTTGTATCCTACTTTTATTTCTTCTTTATATTCGTTACTAGCTTGGTTTGCTTCATCGTAGCCCAGTGGTTCAAAAAAGAAATGCCCGCTTTGTCGGGTCGTCATTGAGACTAACCAGGCCAGTAATCCAGAATAAGCCGGATCTATAAATAAAAAAGCGTAGGCAAATAAAAAGCTAATAGCACTGATTAAGTGCAAGGACTGGTTGATGCGGCTATGATGATAATACCGATGATCGTCCCAGCGTTGTTTTGTGAGTTCTGTGAAAAATTGTTGAATCATAAAGCGAGCTCCTTTTAATTAACTTCAATGTAACGATAATTCTTTTCAAAATTATGAAAGCTTAAGTTATGTTTCTGTGAATATACTTGTCATTTTAAGCATAGCCTAACCTCATTCTTTTAATTATTTAGTAGAGCGAATTGCGTTTCTAGTCTGAATTGAGGATTTTATGTAAAAAAATGTTCTATTTTGCTTTAAGTCGAGTTTTTTTATCGACCAATCGCAACATATTCAATGTCTAGGGCTCTTACAAATTCAGGATCATATAAATTCCTACCGTCAAAAATGATGGGATTTTTTAATTTTTTCTTGATTTCGTCAAAATCCGGACTTCTAAATTCTTTCCATTCGGTAATGATCACCAATGCGTCTGCCTCTTCTAACGCTAGCATTTTAGATTCTGTAAAGTTAACCTCTGGGTGATCTTTAAAATGCGATTGGGCTGCTTGGCTTGCCATGGGGTCATAGGCGCTCACAGTGGCTCCAGCCATCACTAATTCTTTAATGAGCACAAGACTACTCGCTTCTCGGATGTCATCAGTGTTGGCCTTGAAGGCTAAACCCCAGATTGCGAAATGATATCCTTGGAGATTATCTCCAAAACGATGCTTTATTTTGTGAGCCAATACCTTTTTTTGAAAGTGGTTAGCTTTTTCAACAGCATGTAATACTTCTAGATCTAAACCGGCCATTTCTTTGGCTGTTTTAATCAACGCTTTCACATCTTTTGGAAAGCAAGCCCCGCCGTAGCCGGCCCCAGCATATAAAAAGTCGTATCCAATTCTGGGATCACTGCCGATGCCCTTTCGGACCCATTCAATATCGGCACCGACTTTTTCCGCCAAATTAGCTAATTCATTCATAAAGCTTATTCTTGTTGCCAACATCGCATTGGCAGCATATTTGGTTAATTCAGCACTTCTAATATCCATCAAAATCAATCTTTCGTGGTGTCTTTGAAAAGGGGCATAAAGGGCTCGCATATTTAGTTCAGCTTGATGATCATCACAGCCTAATACGATTCTACCCGGACGCATAAAATCTTCTATTGCAGCCCCTTCTTTTAAAAATTCAGGATTAGAAACTACACTGTAGGGAATGTTGACACCCCGCGCGTTAAGTTGCTCTTGAATTTCCGCTTTGACTCTGTCAGCTGTACCGACTGGGACCGTGCTTTTATCAACAATCACCTTATAATCATTCATATAAAGACCGATATTCCGCGCAGCCTCTAATACATATCCCACATCGGCACCCCCATCTTCATCAGGTGGAGTGCCTACAGCAATAAACTGAATAGTACCAAAATGAGCTGCTTTTTTTAAATCATCAGTAAAATGTAATCTACCGCTATTGACGTTTCTTACAAGCATCTCTTCTAAGCCTGGTTCATAGATAGGGATCTTGCCTTGATTTAATGCCGATATCTTTTGAGGATTAGTATCTAAACACATTACATCATTGCCCACTTCGGATAAACAAGTTCCGGTAACCAGACCCACATAACCTGAACCAATGACAGTAATTTTCATATACTTTAGTTAATTTTTTAATTGATCAAGCACCTTTATACTTTTTTTATAAGTCAATTTTATTATTGGAAAAAGAACTTTTTGTGAAAAAAAGTGGGGCTAGGATATAACTTTAAAAAAATTACTTTAGGAAATTTTTTAAAGACTACAAGTTAATATATCCGTCATTTAACTATCATTAATCTGCCATTAAATTTTTTTAAAATGATAAGAATCAAAGATATGGAGATTGATCAATGTTACAAGTCACTTCAGATTATGGTTTTTATTCACAATCTCATGGTTACACGGTCTCAATGGCTTGTAATCCTTACGAAGTGCAAGAAGCGCAACGTCTTCGCTACAAGGTATTTGCAGAGGAAATGGGTGCAAGACTGAATCCCTCTATTTTTGAGCTTGACCAAGATCGATTTGATCCCTGGTGTAAACATTTGATTGTCAGAGACAGAAAATTAGGTCGCGTTGTAGGTACCTATCGAATGTTATCTGGCTTTGATTCAAGAAAAATTAGTGGATTTTATTCTGATCAAGAGTTTGATCTGTCTCGTCTCGATTATTTAAGAGACCAAATAGTCGAGGTTGGCAGAGCCTGTGTTCATCAAGATTATAGAAATGGCGTTGTTATTTCCCTTTTATGGGGTGGGTTAATTCAATATGCCATTAGAAATCACTTTAATTACCTAATGGGCTGTGCTAGCATCAGCTTGGCTGATGGCGGTGCTGGAGCTGCAAATATCTATGCATCTTTAGAAAAAAAGGCGATGTGTCCTATTGATTACCGGGTGTTTCCTCGAAGTCCATTGTCATTAGATGGTTTTCAATTGCAGGATAATTATCCGATACCTGCTTTGATCAAAGGTTATGTTCGTTTAGGCTCCTATGTTTGTGGAGAGCCAACTTGGGATCCGGATTTTAATACAGCAGATATTTTAATGCTGTTAAGTTTGAATCAGTTGTCTCCTCGTTACGCAAAAAAACTTTTTCGTTAACATTTTCTATTATCGACTATGCTAATTACCAATGCTATTTTAACGCTCAAATCAGAAAATGAAGTCATCGATTTGCTAAAAGCTTATGCAGAGAGTGTTCATAGTTACGATTTCTCTGTTCAAGGTAGTTTCCCAGTTAATCTGCAGTCATTAAAATGTGAAAAAGATATAGAAAATTGCTTGGTCGTTCTTTGTAAGTTAATTAAGCAATGGATTGATTCGGAAAATGGGAAATTGATTCCAATCATTAAAGAAAGCATTGAGGTGTTTTCTAATGGATTAGAAAAAATAAAATCTCTTCGTGGTCAACCGATTCCCTGTCTTAATTAATTTTTAGCCGCATTTTTTGCAATAGAGTAGCGCGTTATCCCTTTTTTTGAGGGGAGGGGGATGTCGCTTGTTGTGGATACCCACGAGATGACTTTAAAAGCAATTGAGCCTATTTAATGTTTATTTCTATATCAAAAAACTTATTTTGCATTAATCTATGGCAAATGGTAGTTAATTGTTGCGAAGATCAATTCCCCTTTTATTTCACTTCATAGTGGATGAATGTCTTTTTCAAAAGATAACTCTAACTGTAAATATAAAATTTATAAGAGCATTTTTTTCTGTCTTTTGCTTAATTTTCTTTTGTCTATAAATTTTACAGAACGATAGGTTAGTAGTCCTACTGTGATGGATATTAAAAGAAAAACGATATAAGCGATAGGCCAGCTAATACCTTGCGTCATCATTGAGTATTCTGACATACCCCCGATCCCGGCCAATATGTTGATTGGCATACAGACCACACTAAATACGGTTAATTGGTTTACTTTTTTATTCTGATTGATGTTGATGAAGCCAATAATTGCATCCATCAGAAAGTTTATTTTATCGAACAAAAAAGAGGTATGATGATTTAATGAGTCAATATTATGTAGAATTTGTTTGACATCTTCCGTTTGATCACTTTTCAATCTTTTTGATCGGATTAAAAAATTTAAAGCTCTTTGAGTGTCTAGAATGTTGCCACGGATTCGTCCATTCTCATCTTCTTCCTCAGCGATGTTGGCAAGGGTCATAGCGGCTTGCTCATCAGTGACGGTTTCGTTAAGTACTAAGCGACCAATTTTTCCGAGTGTGTCATAAATTTTTTCCAGAGAATCGGCGGAGCATTCTACGTCGGCACCGTAAAGATTCAGTAATACATCCACACAGTCATTGACATAATGAGGCTGGGTGAGTGCTCGCCGCTTCTCTAATTGAAAAACGGGTAATTCTTGATTTCTAATAGAAAATAAAATTCCCTGGTGAAGAATAAAGGCCACAGGGACTCTTTGTGAAACGTGATTGGATTCAATGAGAAAATTAGAATGCAAGTGAATGGATTGATTTTCATCAATAAAAAAACGAGATGACACTTCTAATTCTGTTTCTTCAATAGGATCAGGTAATTCGACTGAAAAGTGGGCGCTTAAAAAAGCTCTCTCATGATGTGTGGTATTAACGAGGTCAACCCATACGGGGTGAATTTCTTTTAAATCGTGGCGACCTGAAATATCGATTCTTTGTAATCGATTATCTACGGTTATAAAAAGGTTAACTTTTCCACTAGTAAAATCGGGTTCTTTTCCTTGGGCGAGTTGTAACCTCAGGTCGTCAGACAATTCCCATAAAATTTCATTTTTTCTTTCAGAAGGGATTTGATGCCAAAGTTGTTGGGCATTTTCTTTGCTCAGTTGATTGAGCATACTAGCTAATTTATCGGAATCGTTAGAATGGATAAAATTTGCAATTTCTGCATTATGTTGTTTATTTAATAGTGCTTGTACTGCCTCGTGACGAATCATTTTTTGATTGTTAACCAATTCACCAACTACCTTCTGTTTTTCAAGTATTTCAATAAGCTTAAAGATAGACATGAATGTTGTAACTATTAAGTAATCAATAGAATATTATTTTAAGTTTTCTAGATTATTTCCACCATAGATATGCCATCTTTTTATTTTCTCAAAAAAAATTTCCAAATCTGAATAAGGTATTTTTTTTAGATCTGAAAAATTAATTGAGTCAGTTTTTTGGGCAATTGAAATTAAATAATCCAAAGATGATGAATCGGAAAGAGTTTTAGTGCTAGTTTTCATGGTTTTTTAATAGATTTTATAAAAGTTTGGTTCTAGTTCGAAGTGAAAAGTTGAATATAAGTTAGGTGTCTGAGAATTGTTTTTCTTTTCTGAGTCCCTTGATTCCTACCGCCAACTTGCCGTGTAATATAAACGTGTCATTCAAAAAAATTGAAATCAGATTCCTAGTCTCTTGACAGAATGATTTAATAACTCCCAAAGTGCCAATAATCTGGGGGTGGATAAATCTACTATCTCTGGAGAGATCAGATGAAATAAGGGTAATAGAGGCTATTGCCAAAGTAAGCCAATGCATCAGTTAAAAAGCGTTGTGAAGGCTGTTGAAACACGTAATACAGTGGATCACTGGGAAGCTGACACAATGATTGATATAGTTCATGAAAAAGTCATCATGACATTAGTTGAGAGTAAAAGCGTTTGCTCCAGGGTGGCCAATGTGTCACATAAAAGCTCTGTTCTAGTTCGCAATGCAGTGAGTAAATTTTTACAGGCTCCAGGGTCTGTTCGCCAAAGAAATCAAGACTCAGCACGATCTCAATGGTTTACTTCGGCAGTACATTGCTAAAAAAATTCTTTATCAACATTGATTGACGAAGAACTTAAAATGATACGAATACGTCTTAATCGCCGGTTTTTATTGAATTTTAATTAATTAATTTCTTACACATTGGTTAATTTTTTTATCATAATGCTGCCCTTCTTGACATGCCTTTGTATGCTTGCCGTAAACCGAGGGGGTCAACCCAAGTATTAACACTATCGCGATAATTTTTTTCATAATATTTTGCTCAAAGTGTTATTCAATTATGTGATCTCATTAACAGGTAAGAATTGTAAGCTATTCTTTACCAATTTGCCTTTAATCAATTTTGTAATTCATAATTGCATTTACATTAGATTTCGTCGTAATGTTTAAATATTATTACAAATTTATTGCAATTTCATGACAATTTATCCTTTTGTTTTTTTTATTTCCCTCACATCAAAAGAAGAGATATGGCTTTAGAATTGGCCTTTGTCTATCCCACGTTTTTATTAGGCGATGCTTATTGCAAGGGTTTCATACAGGTCAATATAATGTGGTATGTCATAAAAAGGAAATATTAACTTGTTATGTTGCTTGCATATATAATTGATTAATTTGTTTAGTGGGTTCTATTTATGAATGTAAGATCTAGTAACGGTTTCTTTTCCGTCCTTCGAGGGTTCGCTCTTTTTTGGTCTGTTGCTGCTAGTTCAGTACTGGCCGCTGATGCTTTTCATTGGGTTCAGCATGTACCGGGTGGCTTGGAGGCACGTGCGATTTCTGAGAATGGTATTTGCCCTGAGTTACTGGTAGATGGCGTTTCCTCACTCATGAACCCGCGTTCTACACCGGGTGATCAATATCCGATTACGGTTTGTGCTCTGCGATTGCCATTGACCACACAGAGTCTTCAGATGGGGCAAACCAAGATAGTGTTGCCTACCCTGACACCTACACGTATTTTAGTAATCGGTGACACTGGATGCAGGCTTAAAGGTAAGCGGGTACAGGCTTGCAATGATCCAGTGGCGTGGCCTTTTCGTGCTGGTGCTGAGCATGTTGCATCGCTAAAACCGGATCTTATCCTACATGTCGGGGATTTCCATTATCGTGAGAGTCCCTGTCCCTCAGCCAACAGTGGGTGTGCGGGGAGTTCTTTTGGTGACACGTGGGAGGTTTGGAAAGAAGATTTCTTTTCGCCGGTCGGGAAATTATTGGCAGCCGCACCTTGGATCATGGTGCGCGGTAATCACGAGGAATGTGAACGCGGCGGGAGGGGGTGGGCGCGCACCCTTGATCCCTATGCGTGGTCTTTGGATAATGGGTGCTTGCCATCGGCTGAGCCTTATGTAGTGGATATTGGTAAAGTAGCGATAGCGGTGATGGATGTTTCAACGGCAGATGAAGAGGCTGTCAATGAAAAACAGGCAGATCGTTATCGACAGCAATATGCTCAGGTTGCACGTGAAGCAAAAAAACCAGTTTGGATAGCACAACATCGTCCAATCTGGGCCCTTGAATCCACGATGCCTAAACCGGCTGGTGACAATAAGACGCTTGCAGCGGCTGCCGCTAGTGGTTTTGCGGATAATGTGTCGGCATTATTCTCAGGTCACCATCATGTGCTTGAAGTATTAAACTATGAGCAAGGATTCCCCACTCAATTTGTATCTGGTCACGGTGGAGATGACTTGTCTACTACTGTTCCTACACACTCAGACGGAATGTTAATCAACGGTCTTCAAGTAAAGCGTGGAATCGCAAAAGTAGGAACTTTTGGTTATAGCCTGCTTGAACGCGAGGCAGTTGCCGATAGCACAGCATGGACATTTAGTGGTTTTGATTATCAGGGTAATCTCTTACTTAAATGCTCGTTACGAGGGCATGATGTCAATTGCGAATAGTCGGTAGTTGATAGTAAAACGTAATTAACTTTTTTCCCAAAGCATGACTTGTGAATTTATCTGATTGGATCCCCCAATCACTTTCTTATATTGACCTAATGAATTCATGATCCAAGCCCCGTAGTTATCTTTCAAAGGATTTTTCAATCCTTCTTCAATGACCCTGGCTTTTATTTGAGGATCCAAAATGGGGAACGCAATTTCCACTCGATGATGTAAGTTCCTATCCATCCAGTCAGCGCTGGAAAGAAAGGTTTTTTCTTCTCCACCAGCGTAGAAATAAAAAATGCGGTGATGCTCAAGGAATCGCCCTATGATTGAGCGGACTTGAATGTTTTCTGATAGACCTTTTATGTTGGGTTTTAATGTGCAAACTCCACGTATGATAAGTTCAATCTTTACACCTGCGGCAGAAGCTTTATAAAGTTCCTGAATGACAGTGTGTTCTAATAGTGCATTCATTTTGGCAATGATATGACCTTTTTTACCAGCCTTGGCATTTTTGGCTTCTTGACGAATATGATCAATGATTTTTCCATGTAGGGTAAACGGAGATTGCCAAAGCCTGGCAAGATTAATCCTTTGCACGGTTCCCGTCAGTTGTTGAAAGACCAGATGCACATCATTGCAAATCTTAGTCTCTGCAGTAAATAATCCGAAATCGGTATATAACTTTGCTGTTTTGGGATGGTAATTACCCGTGCTCAGGTGTACGTAGCTTGCCAGCTTAGTTTTTCCCTTAATGCCGTTAATGGGTTCTCTTCGAATGATCAGCAGCATTTTCGCGTGACATTTGTGACCCACCACGCCGTAGACGACATGGGCTCCCACTTCTTCGAGTTTTGTGGCCCAGTTGATGTTTGTTTGTTCTTCAAAACGGGCCAATAACTCTAATACGACCGTTACTTCTTTTCCGTTTTTGGCCGCCTTCATCAAGGCATCCATTACTTCAGATTCATCCCCTGTGCGATAAACGGTTTGCTTGATCGCTAAAACTTGGGGATCTTCCGCTGCTTGGCGAAGTAACATCAAAACTGGTTCGAAACTCTCGTAGGGTAAATGCAGCAAGATATCTTTTTGTCTAATGAGTTTAAATAGATCGCTGTATTGTTTTGAATCGTAGGCAAAGCGAGGGGTTTTTTGTTTAAACTTGAGTTCAGGTCGATTGAGCAGTTCGGGAATTTTAGATAAACGCACCAAATTAACCGGCCCACTAACGCGGTAACAATCTTCATCGGTGAGATGACATTTATCTCGAATAAGCTCGATAAGTTCGTTAGGCGTTTCAGCGGCTATTTCAAGTTTCACTGCATCGCCCAAATGGCGGGTTGGCAATTCTCCTTCTAGAGCTAATCGTAAATCAGTCATTTCGTCTTCTGAGACAAAAAGGTCTGAATTACGTGTGACTCTAAATTGATAACAGCCTGTAGTTTCGATCCCAGGAAATAATTCTGAAACAAAGGCTTGCATGAAAGAAGTCAATAAGACGAAACAGTCTTTATTGCCACTTAAGTATTTCGGCATTTTGATTAATCGGGGCAATACCCGAGGGGCCTGAACCACCGCTAAATGCGCTTTGCGTCCGAAATTGTCTCTCCCATGTAGGGTTACTAGAAAGTTTAGACTTTTATTAATAACCTTAGGAAAAGGGTGAGCCGGATCCAGTGCAATGGGCGTTAATAAAGGAAAGAGTTCGCGCTTAAAGTATTGCTTGGCCCATTTTTTTTGTTTATCGTGCCAATGAGGATTGATATCAATTTCTATGTTTTTTGCTGATAGTTGGGGTATGATCTGTTCAATTAATATGCTATATTTTTTGGTTACCAGTTCATGTGTTTTTTGTGCAATGTTTTTGAATGAATCCGATACGGCTATTCCATCTAGCAATATTTTTTCTGGATTATTTTTCAATTGCTCTTTGATGCCGGCCATACGTACTTCAAAGAATTCATCTAAATTTGAAGAGACAATACAAATAAATTTTAGCCTCTCCAGTAAGGGAACGTTTGGATCTTCTGCTTGGGCCAGTACCCTAGAATTAAATTCTAGAATACCGAGCTCGCGATTTAATATGGATGAGGTAGGTATATCGAGGAAGGTATTTCGAGTCATTATTTTTTCAATGATTTGTTTTGACCATTCTGAATGATCTTTAAGTTGAATATCAAAATAAGCGTAATTGCTAATTCTAAATTTAGTATTTGGTCATTGTCCTGACTATTTATGAAAGAAATGTGAATTTTAATAAAATGCCCTCAGATTCATTGATTAATATTACTCCAAAGCAAGAGCCTTTAAATTCTTTTGTAGACAGGAATATTGTTGCTTCTGTTGATTTGGGGTCCAATAGCTTTAGAATGGTGATCGCTCAAATTCTGGAGACTCGTTCGGGCCTTCAATTAAAGCCGATAGATACTTTACGCGAGCCTGTTAAGCTAGCCGCAGGCTTAGATTCCGATAAAAAGCTCGATAAAGAGTCTTTTGTCAGAGGGTTAGACGCGATTCGCCGGTTCGGCGAAAGACTAAGAAGTTTCCCCCCTAGTCAAGTCAGAGTGGTGGCTACCAACACGCTAAGGGTCGCGCGTAATGCAGCGCAATTCATCGAGCAGGCCCAATTGGCTTTGGGCTTTCCTATTGAGGTCATTGCAGGCAGGGAAGAAGCCCGTTTGATTTATTTGGGGGCGGCTCATGACGCGCCTGCCTGTAATGATTTACGTCTGGTTATTGATATCGGAGGGGGGTCTACTGAATTCATCATCGGACGCGATTACGATGCCAAGATGATGGAGAGTCTTTATATTGGATGTGTATCTTTTAGTAAGGAATTCTTTCCTGATGGGGCTATAGATGCCCATTTTTTCAAACAAGCAGAGCTTGCGGCTCGTCAGGAAATTCAGGTCATTAGCAAGGAATTTCGCAAAAAAGGGTGGAAGCAAGTGATTGGTTCTTCTGGCACCGCCAGAGCCATTGCAGAGCTCATCGCTGCTAATGGACTAGATGGCCCTGCCCATGACTTGGCCGAGACCGATCTTGGGGGCTCTATTACTCGGGATAGCCTGATTCAGCTAAAAACATTATTACTTAAGTCAGACTATATTCAAGATTGTAAACTGAGCGGCCTTAAATCAGACCGGCGTTTTGTTTTACCCGGTGGATTGGCAATTATGATTGCCGCTTTTGACGAACTCAAAATTGAGTCCATGGAAGTGGTGGAAGCGGCATTACGTATGGGAGTGATCTACGATTTTCTTGGTCGAACGAATCACCAAGATATGCGGTTTGTCACTGTTGATCAGTTTATGCAACGCTACGGTGTTGATCTTGAGCAAGCCAATCGAGTGGAAAAATTAGTGATTGTTTTTTTACAACAATTTCCCATCTCAGATGGTATTGACAGAAAAAATAATACTGCCTTGCTGGGCTGGGCGGCAAAGCTACATGAAATTGGATTGTCGATTTCTCATAATGGATATCACAAACACTCCGCCTATATCGTGACCTATTCTGATATGCCCGGCTTTTCTAAAAATGATCAAGATCGACTATCGGTATTACTCTTAGGTCATACGGGTAAATTAGGAAAGCTTTTTCTGTCCCGTAGTTTTATCGATTGGCGGATGCTCTTATGTTTAAGACTGGCCATTATTCTTTGTCGGCGTCGCACTCAACAAGAAATACCAGTGATTCAGATTAAAGAGACTAAAAAAGGTTACAAATTGACTCTGGCTAATAGTTGGATTGCGTTAAACCCACTCACTGAATTTAGTTTACGTAAAGAATCAGATCAATGGACGGGCATCGGAAAAGAGTTGATTCTGGATTACGTGTGAGAGTTTAAATAGGGTTTCATTGTCTTCTGAAAAATAAAATCTTGAATTAACCCTTAGTGTCGGCCTCTAAATTCTACCCATATTTCAAAATTAAGCTTCTTGCCTTTTTGATCTTCCGTAGGATTCGGAAAACTTGCATTAGTGACTGCGCGTATAGCCGCGTTGTCAACCAAGCTCATCCCACTAGGTACCGTTACTTTCACATTGTCAGCAATAGCATCCTTTAGACTAAATGCAACACGCGTCTTGCCGTAGAAGTCTAAGGTTAAAGCAGCTGGAGGGTATACGAATGCATTTTGTACGGCTGATTTTACCTTAGCAAGGTATTCTTCAGACGGATTGATGGGGCCTGAGGCTTGAGGTGGAGGCGGGGGTGGAGGGGGTGTGATTTTAACCGGTACCGGTGCAGGACTCGGTGCAGGACTGGGCGGTTTTGACACGACAACCGGCTCAGCAGGTATATCACTTGGTGCTCGGGTGACAGCAACGGGGAGTGGTTCTACGGGTTGAGGCGATGCCAGCACGGGTCTGGGTTCCATTATTGTAGGAGAAATTTCTTTTATTTTGGCCTGCACTGGAATGGGTTTGGGAGGAGGAGGAGGAGGAGGAATAGGCTTGGGGGGGTCCTCGGGCTTTATCTGCTCAACCTCCTTTATTTCTTCGATTTGAATGGGTAGAGGAATAATTTTTGTGAGGTTCGTCTGAATGCTTAGCCAAGCGATGAGTGCAGCCACAGCCACACTTTCCATCGTAATAGCGATACCTAAGGCCTTAAATGTCCGATTCTTTTTTACGGAAAGATCATTTAAAGGAAGACGGAAAGCGTAAGTATCGTTCATGGGTTAACGTTTTTAGCCGCAAGCCCGACCTGTGTGGCTCCGCCTGATCGTACGGCGTCAATAGCATTCATCAATTCCTGAAGATTGACCGAAGCGCCACCTGCAATAGTAACCGCCAATGTTTCAGGGTTATGTGATCGTACTAGTTGAGTCAATTGAGGCGATAAAAGAGATTTGCCTTCTACTAAGAATTGTCCATTGCCTTGTACTTCTACCAGTAATTTGGGGGAGGGTATTTTAGTGGCCGTGCTACTGGTTGGCATTTTACTTAGATGACCTGATGTCGGGATCATTCGAAGGGTCATCATTGCAAAAAAAACTAATAAAAATAACATGATATCGATCATTGGGATGATTTCAATACGCGCTTTTTTGACCGCAAAATATCTCATTTTTAATACCGTCGGTTAAGTAACATGACTTTGATGGTTTCTAGTTGGTGAACAATGAGCCGCACCCGAGTATTTAACCAATTAAAAAAGATCAATCCCAACATGGCTATGAATAAACCACAGGCTGTGGCAATTAATGCCTCGGCGATCCCCCCTGTAATTTGACTCGCTCCATTTTGAACGTCATCTAAAACAGAAAAGGCATGAAACATGCCTATGATGGTTCCGAATAAACCAACCAAGGGGGCTAAAGTAATGGCCGTATCGAGCATCCACAAAGATCGATCCAGTTGAGGCACTTCATGCATGACAGATTCTTCGAAACGTCGCGATAATAATTCAGTGCTTTCTTGTGATTGTTGTAGGCCAGCCACTTGAATCACTCGTGTGTGGGGTAAATGAGCATATTGGGGTAATTGCAGCTTTGCTTGAAGGGTCTTAAATTCCAGTTGTTGTTGTAATAAGTCCATTAATTCCGATCCACGATGGAACATGGAGGATAGATGAGCGGAGCGTTCTATGATCACGGTTAGTGCCACTAAAAGTAGTAGTGCCATGAAATATAGGGTGCCACCAGAATGGTTAGCAAGTTCAATTAATTTATTTAGATTCATTTTTTACTTTTTCAAAAAAAACGAGGCTATAGGAAGTCAGCCTCGTTTACATTTTGATTTAAAAAGAGTTTATTAAAACATGGCCTTTGCGCTTAACATGGCGCTTCGGGGTGCTTGATACGAATACTCTAAGATACTTTTGTTATAAGGATCTGTTTTCGCATTCAGTAGGCGTTGTGAATTGGTGAGATTGAATAAGCTTACTTGAACTTTGATGGATTTAAAGTCAAATCCTGGGTTCTTGAAGGTATAGGCCACATTTAAATCGGTATTGGGAATAGGCGCTAAAGTTCCCAAAGTGCTGTCCTTTTGTCTACCAATGAGTTTGTATAATAGCGAGGCATTCCAAGGACCTTGGTTATATAGAGCCCCTACGGTTGCAGCCCCATTGGGGGCGCTAGGTATGCGAGCGTCCCCTGTTGTATCTGTATTAGCACTCATTTTGCTGATATTTAAGTAAGCGGCATACCCACTTTTAAATGAATAAGTCGCTTGTCCTTCAATGCCCTTATAAAGAGAAGAGCCCAAGTTCGTATAAACTGGCACGGCGTTGGTGCCGCTGTTAGCATAAGTATTCGATTGCGGAATGTAATAAATATCACCGTCCAAGACCAGTTGATCTGATTTATGAACTGCCCCTAATTGGAAGTTTTTGGTTAATTGGGGCTGCGGGGTAGTCGTAGTGGGTAGGCCATTGTTCACAAATGGGACTAACATACCTTGAGCATATTGAAAGTAGGCTGAATTTTGTGAATCGATTTTTTTGTGGACTGTTAAAAATGGTAATAATGCATCATATTTAAAATTATACGATTGACTGACATTGGCTATATTGGTAGAACCGACGGCAGACCCAGCAACTGCAGAACCTTGATTCCATGCTGAATTCATTTGAATTTGTGTCGCCATGTATTTCATCCCAGGTGTAATCGTCCAGGTGGGAAGTGCAGCCCATTCATATTCAGCAAATGGCTGCATATTGCTCCAAGAAGAAGACTGTTGGGCAAAGTTCGTGGCCGTAACGATGCCTGCCGGTGAGGTCACTAAGCCTTGTGTGACGCCCGGTAGTAATTGCCCCGTTGTTAAATCCATCTCTAAGTTATGGCGACCCGTCAATGAGTGTTCATACCAAAGCCCTACACGGGCTAAACCAGAGTCAAATTGACGAGTAGCCTTTAAAATATTACCAAAAACGCGGTATCCATTGAGCTTGTCATAGCCAGGAACATCCGTACCGGACAAGGATGTATAGGCGTTGGTGGTTTTGCTAGAGGTAAAGTTAACCACTTGATTGGCTGCAGTGGCGCCGACAGCTAAGGGGCTATCAATGGTTCCATTATAAAGAGCAGGATCGTTGCCAGCGCGGGTCTTATTAACATAAGAATAAGTGTAAGTATTATTATCCGATTGCCAACCGCTATCCCAAGCGCTTTGAATACGGATGTATTCCATATCAGTTTTTTTGTTTTGTATGTTATAACCGAAATAACCTTGACTTAAGGGGTTGTTATTAAGGTAATAGTTATTCCCAAGAAGTAGGGCTTGTGCACTGGTGGCACCATTTGAATTGTCAGGCACGTCAGTTTTTACTACTGAGTAGCTACTAAACAAAGTGATCAAGGTGGTGTCACCCAAGGGGCGTTGGTATTTTATAGTGGCATTTTTATCGCTAATATAACTATTGGTCAGGTAACCATTACTTTGCATGTCTTGTAGATTAATTTGCAAAGTGGCATCGGAACCCTTCATTCGTCCAGACTGATAAGTAAGGCCAGCTAATTGCGTTCCCCAACGCCCGATCGACCCGTAGATTGTTTTTTGTTCTGTTGCTGAGGGAGCAAGAGAAAATAAATTGACTGTGCCACCATAAGTTGCGTAGCCTAAGTTACTGGCATTTCCGGGACCTCTTTCAATCACCATGCCACCGATTACGCTGGCTGGGAAGTATGAAGTAGAGTGATGGCTAGGACCATTTGTGTCGCCAAAAGGAATGCCGTCAAACGTGACGTTGTAATTGCCGTCAGAAAAGCCCCTTAATGCAGACTTGGCGTCCGCTAACCCTGGACCATTTGGGCTCGGCAGCGTTGTGACGCTGGGTGCAATGGTCATGATGGTATTGAAGTTTCCCGTAGGGGGGGTTGAACTTTCAATAAAAGCACGAGATATGATCGCCTGGGGCTGTGTGGCTTCAAGACTGGCTTGAGCGGGTGCCACGGCTTGTGCCGTTCCTGGCGCGACTTTAACCGAAACGGTGGAGCCTGCGTTTCCGCTACCACCGACGGTGCCTAGGTCAACGGTTTCCTGTGCGAAGGAGGCGGGAGCATAAAAGGCGCTTAAGAAAGAAATTGCACTACTAACACTTAAGGCAACGCAAGACTTTTTAAATCTGTAATTCATTTTTTTATCCTAAAATTTTAATAAATAAATTAAAAAAATATACTCAGTCAATTCGGCATGAGAATTTTTTTAACCACCAAGGTGGTAGTGGTCGTGGTAGTGGTGTTGATGGTGGTGGAGGAGGGGAAGAGTAAAAAATGTCATTTATTAGGTTTATTTTATATTTTTAATATGACAACTTAGCGTAAGTTTTTTTACGTAAAGAATTTCATTGGGTCATCATTGTTGTAATAATTTTGAAAAAAAATTTTATTTTTCCAATGAGTTTTAATAAATTTTTCACAATAGGTTATGTTGTATTCTGATTTTAAAAATTCCCACTTTTTCAATGGGTATATGTCATATTTATTATTTTTATCACCTTGATATACCCTGGAGCGCCTCGTCAGAGACGGGGGATATCGGGTTAGGGTTGGCGATTATTAAGCCCGTGGTGATGCGGTGCCGAAAAACTCTACAAATGCAGTCCACGCAGGGCTTGTGGAACATTTCTTCTATTGAGTTTTCTTTCTGACGTTCTGATGTGACTTTTAATGTAATGGGTTGTGAGGGTGAAATATCAGGGCAAGGTTTGAATCGACCCACTTAGCAAAAATGGCTTGTGTTGTTTCTGTACAAGCTAAGCTAGAGGGGAAATGAACTTAAGCCCATTTTTCGGAAGCCCAATTTCTTGGCTAATTACATTTTTCTTTTTGTGCAACAATGTCGCTCATGAAGAAAGTCAATGAAAGGGTAACAACAGGACTGCTAACGCTGTTGTGCGAGCTAGAATTAACGAAGATATTAAAATACTCCCCGATAAATATTGTGACCCTTCATTGATCGGTGATTGGAAAAGCTATCGGGATTGCTATATCAAACCGGACTTAATTCTAATTTATAGAAAACCAGGTAAAACAACGCTACAGATGAGCGCATCAGGGCTCACCTACTGACCTACTCACCTAGGTATCTAATAAAGTTTCTTAGCCTTGGGTTCCACGAAGGGTTTACATCACTGCAATGTCGCGATTCAGAAGTGGGCTGCTCGCGATAGGTGCCTTCAAGTTAATGCAGTTCTGCCCTGACGAGTTCACTGAAGTTGTTGTGCCGGGGGCATTGGACTGGGTCGCGGAAGAATGTCTTAAAATGGGGGCTGTGGGTTAATCGGGCGGGTATGAGGGGGTCTCATGGCAGTTAATCACTATTTTTATTCGCGGCTCAATAAACCTTCCCAATTTTGATTGCCCTCGTCATCGCGTTGGTAATAATGATTATCAGTCTTAACGATTAGTGAATTAATCGACCGTGTTGTCAACGCGCGTCGGTCTTATTCTGAAGGACGTTCAAAAAGGGCTGCCTGGCGACCGGCAATGCGTCCTGACACAAACGCCCAACCGAGGTGGTGACCATGACCCTCGAGCA
>CAITMU010000036.1 GCA_903893565.1 uncultured beta proteobacterium
CCCCCGGCACTTACAGAGAATAGCTTTGGCTGCTTCCTTCCGGACCTGACCAGGTTCACTACCATGCAATGCGAGGAGGCCCGCCATGGGAACAAAAACTAGACCCATAGTATGCACCTCATTGAAATAATTTTCCACTGCTTCCTTGGGAGCTCACCTTTAGCAAAATCGCCCTACAGCCTCTGTGTTCAGGCCGCTGACAAAGGACCCGGGGCTTGGGCGGTTAAAGCAAGTCGTTTAGCGGTTTGACAAACTGCTTGATTATTGCCATAGGCCAAAGTCCAAACTACAATGATCTGCATAATAACTCGTGCCCGTTCACCCCCATCAATCCGAATGACACTTCTAGCCCCTCATACTGAATGGGGACTAGCTACGTTTCACTACTTTTTTGGTTAGATTCGAATCGCTATAACCCATTACTGGAGAGGCCATTATGTCCAATATCGAATCCGTCTTACATGAAGATCGTTTATTTGCGCCTAGTGAGGATTTTATACGTCAGGCCAATATCTCTGGCATGCCCGCTTACCATGCCTTGGTTGCTGAGGCGGAAGCCGATTTTGAGGCCTTTTGGGCTAAAAGAGCCCATGAGGAATTGATCTGGAATCAACCCTTTACGAAAACATTGGATCAGTCCAATGCGCCTTTTTTCCGTTGGTTTTATGATGGAAAACTCAACGCCTCTTACAACTGTTTGGATCGGCACCTTCAAACCCAACCCGACAAGTGCGCCATCATCTTTGAAGCCGACGATGGTAAAACCAGCACAATTACTTACCGACAATTGCATGCAAAAGTGTGCAAAATGGCCAATGGGCTAAAGTCCCGTCAGATCAAAATGGGAGATAGGGTCATCATCTACATGCCCATGTCAATCGAAGCGGTGATTTGTATGCAGGCTTGCGCCCGCATTGGCGCTATTCATTCGGTCGTTTTTGGTGGATTTTCAGCCAAAAGTATCCAAGAAAGAATTGTCGACGCCGGAGCCGTGGCGGTGTTAACCGCAGATGGTCAATTCAGGGGCGGGAAGCAAATAGCGCTGAAAAACGCTGTGGATGAAGCGCTCGCGATGGGCGGCTGTGAGAGTGTGCACACCGTGGTGGTCTATCAACGTACCCAATCCCTAGTGGCTTGGAATCCTGGGCGTGACGTATGGCTTCACCAACTATTGGAAGCCCAATCCGAGATTTGCGAACCCACCTGGGTGGAGGCTGAACATCCACTTTTCATTTTGTATACCTCCGGCTCAACCGGCAAGCCCAAAGGCATTCAGCACTCAACGGCAGGGTATTTGCTTTGGGCGATCTTAACCATGAAGTGGACCTTCGACTATAAAACGCAAGACATTTTCTGGTGCACGGCCGACGTCGGTTGGGTCACAGGCCATTCCTATGTTTGTTACGGACCGTTGGCCTGTGGAGCGACAGAAATTATTTTCGAAGGCATACCCGTCTACCCCGATGCCAATCGATTCTGGCAAATGATTCAAGCCCATAAGGTCACCGTATTTTATACGGCCCCCACTGCGATTCGCTCTTTAATCAAGGCCGGTGCTGATTTACCTAAAAAACATGATTTGAGCAGTTTACGAATTCTTGGTACGGTCGGTGAGCCGATCAACCCCGAGGCATGGATTTGGTACCATGAAACCGTAGGGGCAAGCCGTTGTCCGGTTGTGGATACGTGGTGGCAAACTGAAACTGGCGGCCATATGATCACGCCCCTACCCGGTGCCACTGCGACAAAGCCAGGATCTGCCACTTTCCCCTTACCCGGGGTGTTTGCGGATATTGTTGATGAGACCGGACAGAGCGTCGGACGAGGTCAAGGAGGTATTTTAGTCATCAAAAAACCTTGGCCTGCCATCGTTCGCACCATCTGGGCTGATCCTGAGCGGTTTAAAAAAACGTATTTTCCAGAAGAATTCAAAGGCCAGTATTATTTAGCCGGAGATGGGGCGACTTATGATATGCAAGGCTACATTCGTATCATGGGACGCATTGATGATGTGCTTAATGTATCGGGACATCGATTAGGCACAATGGAAATCGAATCTGCCTTGGTTTCAAATACGTCCTTAGTGGCCGAAGCGGCTGTGGTCGGAAAACCGGATGAATTAACCGGTGAGTCCATCTGCGCTTTCGTCGTTTTAAAAGGCCCAAGACCTCAAGGCGAAGAAGCAAAGAAAATTATCAAAATTCTTCAAGATTGGGTAGCCAAGGAAATTGGCCCCATCGCCAAACCAAAAGATATTCGGTTTGGAGACAATTTACCTAAAACGCGCTCTGGGAAGATCATGCGCCGATTACTGCGCTCCATTGCTAAGGGGGAAGTGATCACTCAGGATGTATCGACCCTTGAAAATCCAGCCATACTGGATCAACTCCAAGAACCCTTGTAAATGGATTTAAAACGCACAAGCCGCATCGCTAGCATTCAAGGGAACACATTAAAAATGCTGCATCGCAATATGATCTAGGGCAAAAAACGAGTCATCCGTTTGTATGCTAGTATGCAAAAATACTTAGAACAAAAATAAAAGAGTGTTTTTTTAATTCTTTGCGCCAGCTTTAAAAAACGTTAAAGAAAGTTGGTCCTTTTCACACTTTGGGGAGAGAAAATATGTCTGCATCTACAGATAGTGCAAAAGTCAGCAACATGACGTCAGAGGAACGAAAGGTCATCTTTGCTTCCTCTTTAGGGACTGTATTTGAGTGGTACGATTTTTATCTTTACGGTTCACTAGCAGCCATCATTGGTAAACAATTTTTTTCAGGCTTAGACCCCAATACTGCTTTCATCTTTGCACTCATGGCTTTTGCTGCTGGATTTATCGTTCGCCCTTTTGGTGCACTGGTATTCGGTCGACTGGGTGATTTAATCGGACGCAAATACACATTTTTGGTGACTATTGTGATTATGGGTTCCTCCACTTTTGTGGTCGGAGTGCTGCCCAACTACGCCTCCATTGGCGTTGCCGCACCGGTGATATTAATTGCGCTTAGATTACTACAAGGTCTGGCGCTGGGTGGCGAATATGGCGGTGCTGCAACCTATGTGGCCGAGCATGCCCCCCATGGTCAGCGAGGAAAATTTACCTCTTGGATTCAAACAACAGCCACTTTAGGGCTTTTTCTTTCTTTACTCGTTATTTTAGCGACCCGAGAAATCACGGGGCCTGATTTTGAAGTTTGGGGCTGGAGGATACCCTTTATCGTCTCGATTCTTCTGTTGGGGGTATCCGTCTACATCCGATTATCGATGAGCGAATCGCCTGCGTTTCAACGGATGAAAAATGAAAAAAAACTGTCAAAAGCGCCCCTAACAGAGTCTTTTGGGAACTGGAAAAATCTTAAGATTGTTTTGATTGCCTTATTCGGATTGGTCGCCGGTCAAGCGGTCGTTTGGTATACCGGTCAGTTTTATTCTCTTTTTTACTTGACCCAAGTACTCAAAGTAGACCCTAAAACAGCCAACCTCCTTATTGCTGGGGCTTTATTACTAGGCACGCCATTCTTCGTTATATTCGGCACGCTTTCTGACAAAATTGGGCGTAAGCCTATCATTATGGCTGGGTTACTTTTAGCCATCGTGACTTATATACCCAATACGCCCATTTCAATTTTTCAAGCAATAACGCATAACGCTAACCCAGCTCTTGAAAAGGCCATGGAAGCCAATCCGGCAACCATTACCGCCGATTTAAGTGAATGCACTTTTCAGTTTAATTTGACGGGAACCAAGAAATTTACCAGTTCATGCGATATTGCAAAACAAGTCATGGCTAGCAATTCTGCTAGCTACACAACAATCGCAGGTCCTGCCGGTTCACTCGCCAAAGTGAAATTGGGAACCACAGAGATCGAAGGCTACACCCCGGTCGGAATGGCCCCTGCCGATGCCAAGGCAAAAGAAGTCGCTTTTTCTAAAGCTATTCGCGAAGCATTAGATGCAGGGGGATACCCACCCAAAGCCAACCCTGCCGACATTAATTACCCGATGGTAGTACTGCTCCTCACCCTACTGGTGATCTACGTCACTATGGTATACGGGCCTATCGCTGCAATGCTGGTAGAGCTTTTCCCCACGCGAATTCGGTATTCCTCCATGTCATTACCCTACCACATTGGTAATGGTTGGTTTGGCGGACTACTGCCCACTATCACCTTCGCCTTAGTTGCCCAAAATGGCAATATTTACTATGGTCTGTGGTATCCCATCACTGTGGCTGCTGCCACGTTTGTGATTGGTATGCTATTCGTTAAAGAAACCAAAGACGTAGATATTTACGCTAAAGATTAAAAAACCGAGAAACAAATTTTTAATGTAAAAAACCCTTTTCCATAAAACGGAAGAGGGTTTTTTTTATCCTATCCATTGAGTCCTACAAAAAAACAAAAACCATTTTTTTATAAACTTGCGGAAAATGTAAATAATAGACTAAAAAGGACGTAAAGACTCAGCAGTACGATAAGACTAATAATCCCTATTTTCTTCAGAAAAAAACGGAGCGTATTTTCCTCCTCAATCGATTGAGGAATGACAAATTTTTCGAAATGTCGCCATAATAAAAAACCCATCAATAAGGGCAACAAAATCGCCAATGCACCAAAATAGATAATCAAAAAAACCCCTCTCAATGAAAGAATTTTGCATTTAATTCCCAATGGGAATCAAATTCCGGTCAGAACAAGATACCAGTGCCCTAACCTAACCTACCCTACCCTTGCCTTTTTATTCATTAAAAGCCATAAAAAGCATCTTGGATAATCATTTATTCAAGGATACAATGATTGTTAAGATGCCTCCATTTAAGGCGTTTGAATCGTAGCTGTTTACCGTAACGCTTATTCTTACCCACTCTCAGACAATAAATTTGCGGGTTTTAAAAAGCTAACCACTTTTTTAATCACTGCCTAGATAATGCTAGCCACCACCGAATTGAATTGATGTGGCATACACTTTACTGGATGAGCGCACTAAAACTGTGATTGAATAGCCCCCCCCAAAAAAAACTCTCCTCCTTTCTATGACATCTATTTTTTATGAAATTTAGTCAACGCCCTATATTATTCTTCAGGCTTTCATTTATTCTGATATTGGCCATGATCTTCTATCTTGCCACCACCGACGTTGGGCCTTCATTATTACAAAATACCAATGATAAAGTTCAACATTTGCTCGCATTTGGTGCATTAGCTTTTTTGGCGGACTTTTCTTTTCCAAAACAATCTTTTAATCGAGAAAAGTTTTTCTCTTTGGTCGCCATCGGTATTTTGATAGAATTTATTCAGTCATTTCTTCCATATAGAGAGGCTTCTTTTTTTGACATACTGGCCGATACCCTGGGCATTGCCATTTACGCCTTTTTTTATCGTCAACTAAAGCATTTACCCATTTTAGAAAAACGTTGGCGAACATAACATCAATATTTTATCGAGATCGAAATAAAGCAAAAAAATCAGGCTTTTCACAAACACTCATGGATCCAACATTAAAACACGACGTCCTTATCAAAATCATTTATCATGAAAAAAATAGGGTGCACAAAATTCGTGCTTCAATCCATGCACTATAGATCTTGATCTTTTTGGGAAACACAGCGTTGCTCAAAAAAATTTCTATTATTTTTTGTTCTCTACTGATCTGTCTTAGCGCGCAAGCAAGGCTAGAGGGCTCTGTCGAGAGTTTGCATCAACATCCTGGTGAGGTTTTATCTGAAAAAGATACTGTATTTAAATTGTACACTATTAAAGAAACCCATCTAAACACCGGTACTGTCATTCGAGAATACATCAATAAAAAAAAGATGGTATTTGCCCTAAGTTGGCAAGGCCCCATTATCCCTGATTTACAGGCCCTATTAGGAACACATTTCGACAGTCTAAAAAAAGAATC
>CAITMU010000037.1 GCA_903893565.1 uncultured beta proteobacterium
AAAGCCGCCCCCAAACGACCCATGACCGATTGGGGATTAACAGGACTCGCCGCGTTGTTGACATAGCCTCTAAACGCTGACTGTGCGGAAGAATAATCGCCATTTTGCAACGCTTGAGAGAGTTGCAAAATATTGTATTTTTGCAATTGCCATTTAGACACTCCACTGGCGTAAGAGGTCGAAGTCGAGGCAAGACTCAAACTCATAGTTGCTAGACCCATTGTCATCTACTTTGTTTCAATGATCATTTCTCACTTCATCGTATTTTTTATAAATAACTCTAAGAGGAAAAAATGCCATAACAAAATAATGGACGAGGTGAAGTTGCGTAACGAATGGAACATCAGGAGCAAAAGAGAAAGATACAAACCAAGGACTCTTAAAAAAGAATTGGTTCTAAAAAAGCAAAAACCAGACCAATCATCTCCTTTGTAGCAAAAACCCATAAAAATGACTGTAATGCCTGCTATTAACAATAAAACCTAAAAGTGGGCGACAACAGCGCCCTCCATCTTGCCGCTACTGAGGCCAACAATTGCCGCCACAGACGGCAAGAATTATCCTATGAGCTGCGCGACCTCAAAAATGAATGAGCATTTTCTTGCGGCTTAAATATGTAATAACCTATCAATTATTCTTTGATTGTCGGTTCGATAAACACTGGCATACCCTTCCCCTCAGGGCTAACTTCAAATATTGCTAAAAATAAAAAAAGGGACTTTTTTGTATTCCAATCAGGTATGCTTATAAAAAAAGGTTGCCTCGCTCGCTTTGTCATCGGATCTAATCATATTAAATTCCGTTGATTCTTTGCTAGTCGGGTCCCCCATAAAGATTCAATAATAATGTAGAGACCTCTATGAAAAAAATCATCATGACGGCGATCGCCGGCAGCCTACCCAAACCGGCGTGGCTAGCGGAACCCGAAAAAATATGGGCGCCGTGGCAATTAAGTGGGCAACCGCTAAAAGAAGCCAAATCAGATGCCATGCGATTAGCCGTAGACGATCAATTGCGAGCAGGCATTTCAATGATCGGCGATGGGGAACAAACCCGACAGCATTTTGTCACCACCTTCATTGAAGGCTTAACCGGGGTGGACTTTGTCAATCGTAAAACGGTTCGCATTCGAGATCGCTATGATGCCTTGGTGCCAGTGGTGGTTGACAAAGTCACACGACCACACTCCATTTTTTTAGAAGATGCGAAGAAACTACGAGCGCTTACCCAGCAACCCATAAAGTTCACATTGCCAGGACCTATGACGATGGTGGATACCCTGTATGACAACTTTTATAAAAGTCGCCAAAAATTGGCCTGGGCTTTTGCCGAAATTCTCAACGAAGAAGCCATAGAATTGGCCGCCATCGGTATTGATGTGGTGCAGTTTGATGAACCGGCGTTTAATGTTTTTTTTGATGAAGTGAAAGATTGGGGGGTTAAAACCCTAGAAAGAGCGGCACAGAATTTGACCTGTAAGAGTGCCGTGCATATCTGCTATGGGTATGGGATTGAAGCCAATGTAAAATGGAAAAATTCCCTCGTCGGTGAATGGCGACAATATGAACATGTGTTCCCCATGCTCGCATCCAGCCATATCGATCAAGTCAGTCTTGAATGCCAAAATTCACGGGTCCCCATTGAGTTAATAGGAATGCTCAAAGGAAAAGACATATTGGTGGGAGCCATCGACGTAGCTAATCATCAGATTGAAACTCCCGAACAAGTGGCTCAAGTCTTACGAAACGCACTTAAATACTCCGACATAGAACACGTCTACGGTTGCACGAATTGCGGCATGGTTCCTTTGCCCCGAGAAGTGGCCAGCGCCAAGCTTCGGGCACTGGCTGCGGGTGCCGACTTATTGAATAAAGAATTAGGACTTGATTAATCGTATTTTTTTATCATTATTTTCATCTTCACTTTTTACATAAAGGTCTTTCATTGCTTATGAACACAAAAATCACCCCCACTGCCTTGACCTCCCGATTCGGGCCCCTTCCAGAAAGCATGATGGACTCAGAGCAAATCAATGTTGTCAAAGAATTTGTCAAAGGTCCTCGTGGCAAAATGAATACCTCCGGGCCTAATATCGTGTTGCTACGAGCACCCGAATTACTGAGCAGAACACAAAAAGTGGGCGAGTATTTGCGCTTTGGAAGCTCATTGCCTGCGCGATTAAGCGAATTTGCCATCATGATTACGGCTCGCGCATGGAGCGCTCAGGTGGAATGGCTCGCTCACCAGCCCTTGGCTCTCAAGGCAGGACTCGCGCCCTCTGTAGCTGAAGACTTAGCAAAGGGTAAACACCCGCAGCAAATGCAAGACGATGAAAAAATCGTTTATCAATTTTGCACAGAGCTTCATCAACATAAACGCGTCACTGACCAAACTTACCTTAATTGCAAAGAAAAATTTGGCGAAAAAGGGGTCGTTGAATTAATCGGCATTACTGGCTACTACACGATGCTTGCGATGGTGTTAAACGTAGCGCAACAGCCCTTGCCTGGCGATGTCTCCCCCCCCTTAGCACCGATTGATTAATATCGTTAAAGAACCCCAATATGAAAGAAAACAGTATTCGTAAAGCCGTGCGTCAAAACCGAGCCGCTCTGGGAACCGGCATTAAGGAGTTTGCCACTCGGGGCATGCCCTGGATTATTCAATCTTCCGGTTTTGACTATTGCATGATTGATATGGAGCATGGCGCTTTTGATATGGAGAGTATCGCCAACTTGGCCGGTTGGTTCATGGCCACCGAAGTCTCTCCCATCGTCAGAATTCATAAGGCCTTTACTCACCTGATCCCCACAATACTGGATCAGGGCATCATGGGTATACAAGTGTCTGGCGTTGATAATGCCCTCGAGGCAAAGGCCATTGCCCAAGAAGCCAAATACGCCCCTGTCGGCATTCGCGGTATTTCTCAGATGGGATCCCATACCCAGTACAAAAGTTTTGGCAATCGTTACGAACTCGAATATGCCCCTTTAGCAAATGAAAATATTGTTGTCTGCGTCTCAATTGAAACATTGGAAGGTCTCGATAACTTGGAGTCTATCGCCGCAGTCGAAGGGATCGATATGATTGCCTACGGACATTCTGATTTAAGTGCGAAACTCGGCATTCATCTACAGTTAGATCATCCTACTTTTCAAAATGTGGTAAAAAAAATAGCCTCGGTTTGTAAAAAAAATGGCAAGTTAGCAAGAGGATCAGCAGAAACTGAGCAACAAATCGCCCAATATTATTCATGGGGATGCCAAGTGTTAAATCTGCCAGGCACGGACCTTAGCACCTACCACGATGGACTCAAAGTCCGTGCGACCCGAGCCCGGGAAACATTAAAATCGATCACATAATCGATTCACTGCCTAGCGGTTAAGGCCTCATCCTTAACCCGGCTTTGCGCCTGAGACTTTCACGACCTTACTTCACTGAGTGAAAGGGCCATAAACTTTCTATTTAGCGCCATCGATTAGAAGAATGCTTTCGACCTTCACTCACTGACACCCAGCGCGCTCGGTAGACGCTGTGGTCCTGACTGCATACTTAATGCAATGCCACCCATTGAGCATAATCACAAAAATGGGTCAGCCCCCTCCCAACTTAATTTTGGCATTCGCTTTAATCCAGTCAATATATTCAATCCACTGGTCACACAGTTTATGTGCGCACATAATATTTTTAATTTCAAGAGGTGCATCTATGAACATCGCACTTTCAGTGTACGAATAGATCGTAAAACGTGCCCGCGAGGCCGCACAAAAGATGGGTAAAAGCCTTAACCAATCAATACGCGATTACCTTGAACAACTGGCAGGAGGCGCACACCGCGAACAACAATGGTTGCAATTCGATCACTTTGAGCGGTTTAAAATTGTCCAGGTAACCCCTACGATTATTCGTGCCGGTCTTAATCTACACCAAACGCGCATTTTTTTCGTTCTTTGACGCAATTGTAGTTGCCAGTGCCCACGCTACAGGATTCAGCGTGGGCTGGACAGAGGACATGAACGCAGGCGAAGTGATCAATAACGCACGCATCTCCAATCCTTTTGCGTGCGTTAGGCTTTCCTAATAATTTGCAAAAATAGCCATAAAAAAAGGGCTCATGCACTGTTAATGCAAAGCCCCTTTTTTATATCAAACCCGCTTTCCAAATATAAAATTAACTAACACCTTAACAATCTTTGGGTTCCAGTACAGCCAAAATTACTGAACCGTTTCTTCTCTTGGAAATTGCATGACTAAAGCTTCCAATCCATCAGGACCCGCTTTAATCTGAAATGAACTTTCAGTGGGCTCAACAAAAACAAGCGACCAATCATTTAACAATTCGCCATTATGTTCCATGCTGCCATTAGCGACAAACACATAGTATCCATCTGCCAATCGAGGATCAGGCCCAGCCATCGACATATTCGCACCCAGTCTACAGATATGGGCGGCTAATTCATCTGTGATCTTTTCAACATCAAATAAAGGATCAAAGGATGCTTCTTTTCTAAACTGGAGCACGGGCTTCGTGGACAATTCAATATGGGGCGAAAGCCAGTTACGACGTTTACTCGGCAGCAACTTGTCCTTATAACCCGGTTTACTCAAATAAACGGGAGCCGAGTCACCGGTATTTTTACGCAAGGCAATAAAAGTTAAACCGTGCGCCCCGGCCACTAAAGGACCATACGCCGAATGGTGGTCTTTGTATTGCAACATCAAAGGCTGAACCGGTAATTTAGCCATCATGCCAACGCCGGATGGAAAAATCTGAAATTGTGTCACCCCGTGAAAATGAGGCAATATGGTTTCATTGGCACTCATCTCCGTAATCAACGCTTGGGGGCCAGAGGCCAAATTATTGGTGCTGTAGCGAGGACCGAAATAAGAAGCGCCCCAATGCTCAATACCACTGCCCGGAGAAATCACCGATTGCAGGTTTTGCAGCACTTGGATTCCATTTTTAGCGTGTATCATAATTAAAACCTTTCATTGATTTAAGACGACTCACTCATCTAAGACAATGGGACAAAAACAGAAAATAACGAATATAAAAAGCTTACCTTTAGGAATACCAGATAAACAGAAAAGCATCCGTTAATGTTATCATGAATGGCGCTTTGACAATGACAGGGCTGAGACTCCAAAAGCAAAAAAGACATTAACGCTTCGAAGAAGTCCATAAGGCTGACTTTTAAAACAAAAAAGCGACAAAAAAATTCTTCGAGAAAATCTTATTAAGTCTCAATAGGAAACACCTGAGGAAACATCTGGATAATGCCTGCCATTGTGTCTGCTAATAAGCATTTTAAAAACAAAAAATGGGGCGGCCGTCACGACACTACTCGGCATGCACCACAACGTAGGAGGAGGAGAGCGATTGAAAACCTTTATAAAAATTGCCTTTTTTATATTTTTGAATCTGTTTTTTTTCAAAACGTTAGCACAAACCTACCCTAATAAGCCTATTCGTTATGTGGTGGCTTTCCCTGCCGGTGATTCGCCCGATATTGTGGCTCGTCTTACCGCTGACAAACTCAGTCACCTGTGGAATCAACAAGTCATGGTCGAAAATAGAGCCGGCGCGGGAGGCACGATCGCGGCTAATTTTGTGGCCAAATCTAGTCCTGATGGCTACCTATTGTTCCTTTGCAATAGCGCTTCCAATGGCATTGCACCGGCTTTGTATAAAAAACTGACCTATGATGGTCTTAATGACTTTACCCCCATTTCAAGAATTGGCAGAACGCCGAATGGCTTTAACATTCATCCGTCTTTGCCCGTTAAAAATTTAACTCAGTTCGTGACTTACGTAAACGCGCACCCCGGTCAACTTCAATATGGACATGGTGGCGCGGGAGCATCCCCCCAATTATCGATGGAGCTTTTTAAATTAATCACCCACATTCATTTACCGGATATCGCTTATAAAGGAACAACACCAGCTCTTACCGATCTTTTGGGAGGCCAAATTCCCGTCATGGTTGGTAACGTACCAGCACTCATTTCCCACGCACAATCTGGCAAGATTAAAATGTTAGCGGTTACCGGAGCCAAAAGAATTTCTGCATTACCAGAAGTGCCAACCGTCATTGAATCAGGATTTGCCGGGTTTGAAGTCTTTGGATGGTATGGCCTTTGTGGTCCGGCAGGCTTACCCACCCAAATCACTAAAAAGTTACACACGGATCTTCTGACCATACTTCAGCAAGCAGATTTAATGCAAAAATTTTCTGAATTATTTATTGAAATCGCGCCTCAAACTGAGGCAGAGTTCAAAACCTTCATTTCAAATGAAATTAACCGTTGGAACGATGTCATTCAACAAGCCCATATCATGAAACAATAACGTTCTATACCAATACAGGCTTTACCTCTCGACTCCAAAAGAAATATCTAATTAAAAAATAACCCTAGAGGTTCTTCATTTCATTTTTTAATAATTTTTCATTAGTAACATCGAATGAAATAACATTATCTATCTCATCTGGAGATTGACGCTTGGCATGTCAAAATTAAATTTCGCTTCTTTCATATCATTTTTCTTAAAATCCACCCTTCGTCATAAAGATTTCAGGCTCCTCTGGACCAGTACTTTTATCTCCTCCACCGCGCGTTGGGCCGATGTTATTGTCATTGGCTGGCTCACGCTCGACCTTAGTGAATCCCCTTTGATGGTGGGGATAGTGGCGGGTAGCAAAATGGCCGGCTACATACTCGCCCCTATTATGGGAATGGCTGCTGACCGAATGAATCGTCGGAAGTTACTCATCATCGCCTCACTCATTAATGTATTAGTCAGTGTAGCGATGATATTACTCATCTTCAGCGGTCATCTACAAATGAGCCTTTTGATTGCTCTGGCTTTAATCAGTAGCGTGACTTGGGCCATAGACAATCCGACTCGTCAGGCCTTTATCGCTGATTTAGTTCCAGCCAAGGATATCAGCAACGCCATTGCCTTTAATTCTGTCGCCACCGAAATGACCATCGTCATCGGACCCTCGATTGGTGGATTATTAAT
This sequence comes from uncultured beta proteobacterium, assembly GCA_903893565.1. GTDB lineage: Bacteria > Pseudomonadota > Gammaproteobacteria > Burkholderiales > SG8-41 > UBA5216. The sequence goes on from CAITMU010000037.1 coordinate 7,025, forward strand.
TCCTAACTTTGGCCTTCTAGGCGCTTACCTGACGATTACTTTTATCTTTGGGGTTGACTTGATTGTGTTGTTTTTCATCAATGCAAAAAAACACATTATCTTTAAAAATAAAGAATCCGCCTTCAAAAGCCTACATAGTGGCTTCACTTATGTTCTTGGTAATCAGGTCGTTTTTTTATTGCTCTCCATTGCCTTTTTACTCAATCTTTTAGTGGCCCCCTATCGATACGCCTTTTTGCCTCTTTTTGCACGGTATACCCTCCACGCGGGCTCTCAAGGCTACGGCGTAATGACTTCCATGGCCGGCGTTGGAGCCCTGTTGGCTGGAATTACCATATTAAGTTTCACCCCCTTAAAAAGAAAGGGAAGATGGATTTTAATAGGAGCACTGGGTTGGGCGATCTCTTTGGTCTTTTTAGCATTTTCTCAATGGTATTTTGTTTCTATCGGTCTCGTATTTCTTGCCGGTCTCTCACAAGCGATCACCTGGACATTCATTGCCACACTCATCATTGAGCATACCGCCCCTGACATGAGAGGAAGGGTCATGGGAATTCGCACGGCAGCCGTCATCAGCCTGCCTCTAGGCAATTTAATTGCAGGCGCTCTAGCTGAGAACTTGGGGGTGAGTGTGGCCCAAGCCATCTTCGCTCTTACGGCCCTATTGTTTATGGCTCTGATCATTGTAGCCAAACCTACGTTTGCCCATTTAGACTAGTAAGCACTTTGTCATCCTATTAAAAATACCCCATAAAAATAAAACCATGATCCTCTTCTCTCACGGATTCAATCCCTTACCTCTCATTCACTTGTAAAGCGCCTTTACCCAGCCCAATCGATACGGCGTATACCCAGTTCTCACCAAAACATCATTTAGCACCACTTTTTTTCTTTCAATGAATGAAACGCTGAGCCTAATAAAGGCCAGTCCCAATATAATACTCAAATCAAAAAGCCATACAAAACAACCTCTTTTATGATTAAAATTGATATTTCGCAGAAAAAAATCCTAAAAAAAGCTTTCGAAACATATATTGTCTTTTTCTTGCGGATAGGTACTACAATGTCGCTAGGAAGTTATAATCTCTACCCTGTCTTGATATAAAAATAACTGCATAATCCGACACAATTAACCTTATTAATCCCACTTCAGGTAAGAATGATGAGCGAAATGCGTTTTGAGTCACCCCAAACCCTTGAAGCTGCTGTGGCCTTGCTATCTGGTCACAATGGCATCACAAAAATACTCGCCGGAGGAACCGATTTATTAATTCAAATGCGCGGCGGGCGCGTTGAGCCCACCTTACTCGTTGACGTCAAATCCATTCCTGAGCTCACAAGCATCAGTCAAAACAATGGGGCTTTTCGACTTGGAGCCGCAGTCAATGCGATGCAAATGTCTGAACACGAGGCGTTTGCGCAAAGCTGGCCAGGTTTAACCGAAGCGGCCATGTTAATTGGTTCTTACCAAATTAAATCTCGTGCCACGGTGGGAGGCAATCTTTGCAACGCTTCACCGGCTGCTGATAGCGTGCCCGCTCTCATCGCCGCAGGCGCTATCGCAACGATTATGGGTCCCCAAGGTATACGTGAACAAAAAGTTGAGGATATCGCCACAGGGCCCGGCAAGAATAGCCTAGCAAAGGGTGAAATCGTGCTCTACTTCACTCTGCCCCCCAGAGCGCCTCATTCTGCGGATGCTTATCTTCGTTTCATACCTCGCACGGAAATGGATATCGCCGTAGTAGGGGCAGGCATTAACCTTACTTTAAATGACAAAGGAATCTGTATTGAGGCACGGGTTTGTATCGGAGCCGTCGCTGAAAAAGCGCTCTTAGTCAAAGAGGCCGCCGCTGCGCTCATCGGCAGCACTTGCGATGAATCGGCATTGGAAAAAATGGGCGCTGCCGTCAGTGCTGCCTGTCGACCCATTGATGATAAAAGGGGCACTAAAGCCTATCGAATTAAAGTCTCATCCGTAATGGCGCGAAGAGCCGCGACCATTGCCCTTAACAGAGCCAGGAGGACCCATTAATGTCCAAGCAACATGTCACCACCCAGATCAATGGCAATAGCGTTGAGTTTTTATGCGAGACCCGACAAACGCTACTCGAAGTATTACGAGACGAGCTTCATTTAACCGGCACTAAAGAAGGCTGCGGTACGGGCGACTGTGGCGCATGCACAGTGACCGTAGACTCGAAGATGGTTTGCTCTTGCCTATTTCTCGGTGTCGAAGCCGAAGGCAAATCGATCCAAACCATTGAAGGCATGGCACAAGGCGATAAATTACACGTTCTACAAAGAAAATTTACGGAGCATGCCGCATTGCAATGCGGTATCTGCACGCCGGGAATGTTGATCGCAGCCCAAACACTCTTAGAGCGCAATCCAGACCCAACCGAGGAGCAGACCCGTTACTGGTTATCCGGTAATCTTTGTCGCTGCACCGGCTATAACCAAATTATTCATGCAGTCTTAGATGCTGCAAAAGAACTACGGGGAGCAAAATCATGAATGACATTATCAGCGAAAAAAAACTCAAAGTCATAGGCACAAGCCCAGATCGTCCTGATGGCGTACCTAAACTAACAGGCACAGCACAATACGGTGCAGATCACAGTCTACCCGGCATGTTATGGGCCAAGGTATTACGCTCTCCCCATGCCCACGCCCGCCTCTTAAAAATTGACTACACGAAGGCGCTAGCCCTACCCGGAGTCAAAGGGATCATTACCTCAGCGGATCTACCCGAGCAGAAATTTGATTACTTGGGCCCTGAACGTGTGGCACAAAATTTTTGGCATATGACTCGCAACATCCTTGCCCGGGAAAAAGTGTTGTATGAGGGCCATGCTATTGCTGCCGTGGCAGCGACTACTTCAGCCATTGCCGATGCGGCTTTGAAATTAATTGTTGTCGACTACGAAATCCTACCCCATGTCATCGACGTGGAGGAGGCCATGGCCGACAATGCGCCGTTGTTGTTCGAGGACATGATCACCCGTGGCGTGACGCCCCCACCAACCAAAGCCTCCAACATCTCCAAACGCATTCAATTTCAGTTGGGAGACCCTGATAGCGCCTTTAAAACGGCCGAAGAAATCGTTGAGATGCATTTTAAAACAGCCCCCGTACACCAAGGTTATATAGAACCGCATGCTTGCCTGGCTCGAGCCGATCAAGATGGTCAGGCTGAAGTCTGGTCTTCCAGCCAAGGGCATTTTGTCATTCGCACGATGACAGCTAAATTGTTGGGTATGAAGACTGGCGATTTACGCTGCCATGCATCAGAAATTGGCGGCGCATTTGGTGGCAAGACCGTGGTGTATTTAGAACCTTTGGCAGTTGCGCTTTCCAGAAAGACTGGTCATCCCGTAAAAATCACCATGACTCGGGAAGAAGTCTTTAAAGCCAGCGGCCCCACCTCAGGGGCCAGTATGACGATCAAGATTGGCGTCATGCGGGATGGGACCCTTGTGGCGGCTGAAGGTATTTTCAAATACCAAGCCGGCGCCTTTCCAGGCTCTCCCGTGATGAATGGATGCATGTGTGGCTTCGCCCCCTACGATATTGCCAATGCGCGCACGATTGGATATGACGTCGTCTGTAATCGCCCCAAGGCTGTGGCTTACCGTGCACCTGGCTCCCCTATTTCAGCGTTTGCTGTAGAAAGCACCATGGACATGGTGGCCAAACGCATTGGTATGGATCCGATTCAGTTAAGACTTAAAAACATTGCCAAAATCGGCACCCCACTGCTATGGGGAGCTAAACATGGTCACGCCGGCTTTGCCGAAACCCTACAAGCCCTGCAAAAACATCCGCACTACCAATCCCCCTTAGGTAAGAATCAGGGGCGAGGGGTTGCAGTGGGTTATTGGTTCAATGGTGGCGGGGAATCCAGTTGCACCGTCAATGTGAACGAAGATGGCACCGTCGTTGTCGCAACTGGTAGCCCTGACATCGGGGGCTCAAGAGCGTCTACTGCGCAAATGGCGGCCGAAACCCTCGGTATAGCCTATGAGGGCGTGCGTCCGATCATTGCCGATACCAACTCCGTGGGCTACACCCAAGCGACTGGGGGATCGCGCGTCACCTTTGCTACTGGGATGACGGTCATCAATGCCTGTAAAAAAATCATTGCTGAGATGTGTCTTCGAGCAGCTAAGATTTGGAAAATCGAATCTGAAAACGTGATCTGGGAAGATGGCTCTGCAAGACCCGCCGGAAAAAGAGCCGGTGAATTTCCCCCGCTCACCTTTAAAGAAATTGCCGCCAAGCGTACCGCTACCGGGGGTCCCATCGTGGCCTCTGATTCGGTCAATGCAGAAGGACAAGCGCCTGGATTTTCTGCACAATTTTGCGACGTTGAAGTCGATCCCGAAACAGGAGCCGTTAAAATTGTTCGTTATGTCGCTGCCCAAGACGTGGGACGCGCCATTCATCCGAAATACTGCGAGGGTCAGATTACCGGTGGTGTGGTCCAGGGCATTGGTTGGGCTCTGAATGAAGAGTACATCTATAACAGCGCCGGGCGCCTTGAAAACGCTGGGTTCCTCGACTATCGCATGCCGGTAGCCTCTGATATCCCCATGATTGAAGCGATCCTTGTCGAAGTCCCTAATCCCAACCATCCCTATGGGGTCAAAGGGGTAGCGGAAGCCAACATCGTTCCTCCCATGGCCGCTATTGCCAACGCTGTGCATGGCGCTACCGGTCGGCGCCTCACCGATTTACCCATGTCACCGCCTAAAGTGTTGGCCGCTCTGGATGCCTAACCTTTAAAAAAGATCGTGGACTTGAATACCTCATCATCCTTAAAAAAGGATGATGAGGCGATCGCCCCCGTTGCTATGGGGGGTTCAGGTGCGTCGTCGAGAAAAAAAAAGCTTCGCTAACGCACCATAATAGATTTTTACCATGAATGCGCACTTTAATGGTGCGCATTGACTTGTCAATAGGTTGTGGGTGAGTATCTTTTAAAGCTAAAAATATTGACTAATATTTTTATTGCTTCCTCTTTCAATGTTGATGTTGCGCCTTCAGTCTAGAGCGCAAAAGCACACCAACCGACTACTAGCCTTCACTCAAACGCTAAGCGGCCACCGGCCGCTTAGCTCAGGGCCCATGCCCATACCTCTGCCAATACACGAATCCCATTCAAGGGCTACCCGATTCAAACGGATGAGCCCACTCTTCAATTTCACCGATAAACGTTTCATGGGCACGCTACTTGCTAATGCCATGAGTGTCTGTCGGTGCCCTTCATGAACATTTTTATGTGATAATTTCTGCTCAATTTTCACTGATACCTTATTTGCCTTAAAAAAGGAGTTCTACGTGCAATTTAAATTGAAAACATTTTTACTTGGCCTTTGTTTTTTATTTGCTAGTGAGGCTTATTGCCAAACCCCAGTTAAATTCCAATTAGATTGGCGCTTTGAAGGCCCTTCCGCCTTTTTCTTGCTCCCAGTCGATAAAGGCTACTTCAAACAAGCCGGTCTTGATGTGACCGTGGATGCCGGCAACGGCTCGGGAAACGCGGTTAACCGTGTAGCCTCCGGCGCCTATGATATGGGTTTTGCAGATTTGGCAGCGCTAATGGAATTTTATGGCAATAACCCCGATGCCCCCAGCAAACCCGTCGCATTGATGGTGGTGTATAACAACACCCCAGCGGCCGTATTAACGTTAAAAAGCTCGAGCATCAAATCTCTAGCCGATATGACAGGGAAAAAATTTGGTGCCCCTTCCTTTGATGCCGGTCGAAGAGCGTTCCCCTTATTTCAAGCGGCCAATAAAATAGGTCCTGTCGAATGGATCAGTATGGATCCCGCATTAAGAGAAACCATGCTCGCCAAAGGCGATGTGGATGCCATTACTGGCTTTGGCTTTACCTCGATATTAAGCCTTGAAGCACGAGGGGTTAAAGCAGAAGATATTGTCTCTTTCCCCTACCCCAAATACGGCGTAAAACTTTATGGTAACGTTATCATCGCCTCGCCTAAATTCATCAAAGAAAACCCCAAGGCCGTCAAAGCCTTCTTGGAAGCGTTTACGAAAGGGGCTAAAGAGGTCATCGCCAATCCAGATGAAGCCATTAAATACGTTAAAGAAAAAGACGGCATTATTAACGTAGACTTAGAAAAACGTCGCCTTAAAATGGCCATTACCGATGCCGTAGCCACAGCTGACGCCAAAAAAGAAGGCTTTGGGGCTGCTTCCTTAGTCCGGATCAAAGAGATGGCCACCCATGTTAACGAAGTCTTTAAAACCAAAACCCCAGTCGATCCCACTGCTGTTTGGGATCCTCAATTCATGCCTAGCGCTAAGACAAGAGATATCCTTCCTAAATGAGTGTGCCTTTCATCGAGTTTGAACATGTTTCACACGCCTATGGCGAACACCCCAATAATGGGGTGTTCGCCATTGAAGATATCAATCTTAAAATAGACAAAGGCTCTTTTATCGCTATTGTTGGGCCCTCGGGTTGTGGTAAATCAACCTTCATGAAACTCACCACCGGCTTACAAAAATCAACCCAAGGTAGAATTTTGGTAGATTCCAAACCCGTGCTGGGTCCCTTAAGCTTTAGCGGTATGGCCTTCCAAGCCCCAACACTACTGCCATGGCGCACCACTCTAGACAACGTGCTCCTGCCCCTGGAGATCGTGGAGCCCTATCGTTCCCAATTCTCCCGCCAAAAGAATGTGTTTATAGAACGCGCTCTAAAACTACTGGATAGTGTGGGCTTAGGCGGTTATGAAAAAAAATTTCCTTGGCAATTGTCTGGGGGAATGCAGCAAAGGGCCAGTCTTTGCCGAGCACTCATCCATCAACCCAAAATGCTGTTACTGGACGAGCCTTTTGGCGCACTGGACGCTTTTACCAAGGAAGAGCTGTGGAATATTCTTCGAGACTTGTGGAGCGATCAGCATTTTAACGTCATTATGGTGACCCATGATTTACGAGAGGCCGTCTATCTGGCCGATGTCGTTTACGTCATGAGTAAAGGCCCGGGTCGCATCGTTCATCAGCGCAACATCGACTTGCCTAGACCACGAGAACTGAACCTCACCTACGAGCCCGCATTCACCCGCATTGTGCAGGAACTAAGAACCTATATCGGAGCCGTTCGAGGTTAATATGAAACAAGCAACGTTTGTCTATCGATACCCTGCACTGCTACTTTTTTTTGTTTTGATATTAGCCTGGCAAGGCATTTGCGTCATATTCAAGGTCAATGAATTTATTTTCCCCAGTCCTTGGCAGATCATCCAAAGTTTGATCGAATTTCATTCGGTCATTTTAAAACACGCTTGGGCGACCTTTTGGACAACGATGATTGGGTTTTTAATTTCCATCATTGTGGGCGTATTCTTTGGTTTTGTGATTGGCTCTTCGCGTATCGCTTATGATGCTTTTTACCCCTTAATGACCGCCTTTAACGCACTGCCCAAAGCCGCCTTTGTACCGATCCTAGTGGTCTGGTTTGGCATTGGTGCAGGACCTGCTATTTTGACGGCCTTTTTAATCAGTTTCTTCCCCATCATGGTCAATATTGCCACTGGGCTTGCAACCCTCGAACCCGAACTCGAAGATGTGTTAAGGGTTTTAGGGGCGAGTCGCAAAGATATATTATTTAAAATAGGCTTGCCTCGCTGCCTACCCTACTTTTTTGCTAGCCTGAAAGTGGCGATCACCTTGGCTTTTGTGGGCACCACCGTATCCGAAATGAATGCGTCTAATCAAGGCATCGGATACTTACTGGTGTCTGCCGGTTCCGCTATGCGTATGCCCTTAGCGTTTGCAGGACTGGCTGTCATTGGTGTGATGGCCATGCTCATGTATGAATTGTTTTCTGCCATCGAAAAAAATACAACCGCCTGGGCTCACAGAAAATCATGAGTCAATAATCATCGAATAGATAGGGGAAGGTTTATCTATTCGGTGACTTTACTTGGGGGGACTACCTCAAACGGAGTGTTTAAAACGAGTGGCCCCCAATCGTAATGCGCACTGATCATGAAATTGTGCTGCCATCTTCACGAGCGCCCCGTCCTGATAGGCCTTACCAATCAACGTAATACCCGCCGGAAGGCCGTCATCACGAAAAGGGCCAGGAACCGCCAAGGCGCTTAAGTCCAACAAATTCACAAAATTCGTGTAAATGCCTAAGTGAGAGTTATGAGCAATCGGTGAAGCAGCCATTTGCTCATGGGTATAAATGCAAGGACTTGTCGGCACCACGAGCGCATCCACCCTCCCCCAAGACTTTTCACACTGTTTTTGCAAATCGCGTAAACGATAAAGCGCCTCAAAAGTATCGACGGCACTCCATTTTTTAGCGCTATTGATAATCTCCCGCGTCAGGGGCCACAGTTGATCTTCATGGGCTTGTAAGAAACTTTTGATCGCCGAATAACGTTCGGCCACCCAAGGTCCGTCATAAAGGAGTTGGGCTACAGCAAAAAATGGGGTGAAGTCTATTTCCACCATTTCCACTTTTAATTGCTTTAGTACTACGAGGGCTTTTTCAAAGGCTTGTTTTGCTTGAAGATCACCAAAAAATTCACGCTCACTGGCTCTAGGAATAGCAAAACACTTTCCCGCTATTGGGGCTTGCCCCGACAGGGGCGTTAAGTCTTCTGATCGCGAATAAATATCACCCTCATCCCACCCTCGGACACAATCGAAAACCGTTTGGGCATCCTCACAGGTGAGCGAAAAAATCGATACACAATCCAAGGAGCGACAAGCCGGCACCACCCCTCGCGTACTCAATAGGCCACGGGTGGGCTTCAAACCCACAATGTTATTAAATCCTGCCGGCACACGACCTGAACCCGCGGTGTCGGTTCCTAAAGCAAAGCTCACCAACCCACTGGCCACAGCCACAGCGGAACCCGAACTGGAACCTCCAGAAATGTAGTCGGGATGAAAGGCATTCAAACAGGCTCCATACGGGGATCGGGTACCCACCAAACCGGTGGCAAATTGATCAAGGTTTGTTTTCCCGATCAAGACGGCTCCAGCATCTAAGAGTCGTTGTACAACAGGCGCGGTTTCTGTAGGCTCATAAGCAAAAGACGGACAAGCCGCCGTGGTCGGACAACCCTTCACATCAATGTTATCCTTCACCGCAAAGGGCAAGCCATAAAGCGGCAGATCACGGCCACGGGCTTTTAAGGCCTTAATTTCACTCACACGCTGAAGCACTGCCTCTAACGGTTGCCGATGAATCCAAATGGGATTATGGGCTAAGGCATTGATCTGTCGATCAACATCATGAACCACTTGCTCTGGCTCCAACTGCCCTAGCGCATACGCTTGCGACAAGCGATTAAAATCAAGACTGTAATTAAGCATTGTGGCGTTGAATGATGATCTAAAAAGTCTTTAAACGTGATTCTGCCACCTTAGATTGCTCCAAGGTCCAAGCCGCTCGCAGACAAAGGTCCTCACGCCAGGGGGCCGCAATTAATTGCACTCCAATGGGTAATCCCGCATCTGGCCACATGGCAGCCACCGTCACCGGCAATCCAATAAAGGAGATGGGTTGGGTTAGTAATCCCACGTTAGGACGAGTCGGCAGTTCTATCGAACCAATTTTGAGGGTAGGCGCTCCTACCTCAGTGGCACTACAAGGGGTAGCAGGGGCGATTAGTACATCAAAATGCTTAAACACCTCTGCAGCCTGCGCCTGATACCAACGGCGAAAACGTTGCGCCTTGTGATACCAGGCTGCGGGTATCAACGCCCCAGCCAGCAATCGCTCACGAGATAGCGGCTCAAAATCTTCTGGTATCTGCCGCAGTTCATTTAAATATTGGGAACCGGCTTCGCTGCCCGTGATCACAAAGGCCGCCGCACGCGCCTTCTCAGTGTGTTCTAAAACCACTGCGTCTTTAGCCCCTAAGGCATTAGCCGCCATCTGAACCGCTTTTCTTGCTCTGGGATCAGCCCATTTTTCAAAATAATCTGTCAGCACACCGATTCGTAAACCCTCACTACCTTGATGTAAAGTAGCACTGGTCATGTCTAAGGATCGGTTTGCGTAGGCGGGGTCTAGGGGATCATGGCCCTGTAACACATCATAAATCAAGGATAAGTCGCTCACATTCCGAGCCAAGGGGCCCACATGATCCAAACTCGATACAAAAGGAAAGGCCCCCGATCGGGATAGGCGCCCAAAAGTGGGTTTCAATCCAAAAATGCCACAAAAGGAAGCGGGTACACGAATCGAACCATTGGTATCAGAACCTAAAGAAAAATGACTCAACCCGGCAGCCACAGCGGCAGCAGAACCGCCGGACGACCCGCCTGCGACACACCTCAGATCATGCGGGTTACGAGTCACCCCAAAATGCGTGTTTTCTGTGGTAAATCCATAGGCATAGGCGTCCATGTTAAGCATACCCGTTAACACCGCACCCGCCCCTTTTAAACGATCAACTAAATACGCATCTTTATCGGCAGGTTTGTCATTTAAGCGGATTTTAGCGCCTGCCAAGGTCACTTGCGATTGAACATCAAAGAGATTTTTAACCGAATAAACCACCCCAGCCAAGGCGGGCAAGGGCTGTGAACGAGCACGTAATTGGTCAATGCTCTGGGCCTCGGCAATCGCACGTGCTTCGGTTAGGGTCGTAAAGCAATTAAGCTCACCATTGAGTTGTGAGATACGCTCAAGATGACACTGCGCGACTTCAAGTGCCGACACCTCTCCTGATCGAATCAACGCGCTACAAAGGGTAGCCGTTTCGGGAAAGTCTTTTATCATCCCCCACCCCCCCCTTAGGCGCGAAAAATAGAAGCCGACTCGATGTGCATAGGCAAATCAAAGTCAACAAAGCCCTGAGCGAGTGCTTCAATCATCTTTAATTGCTGAACGATCAAATCACGCTGCTCAGGACTGGAATCTAACCCATAGCCCTCCATCATATTAAAGACGTAGGCTTCCCAATTAAATTTTTTTTCCTTCATCAGTTTCCTTCACGTGATTCAACCATCTAGGGGGAGCTTATACAATATAACCTAGCAAAAAGAACTCTCGCCATCAAGAATCAAAATTGCCGACAACCGGTTAGATACCCTTTAATGAAAGGCAGGCCTTCAAGACTTTTTTAAGCTTACCTTTAAAGAGTGTAAAACGGCTTTAGAACTGGTGACCCATCCAAAAATCCCCCCTTGTGCTGCGATCATACGAAGTCCGACTTCATGAAACTCAGGGAAATAGGAGGCACAGGCATCACCCACCACCACGCATCTAAATCCGCGATCGTTGGCTTCCCTAACGGTGGTATGCACACACACTTCGGTAGTCACCCCACAAACGATAAGGGTTTTGATGCCACGATTGGTCAACAAGGCTTGCAAATCAGTCGCATAGAAAGCCCCTTTACCCGGTTTATCAATAATCGGCTCACCCGCAATGGGATACAACGCCGCAATCAAATCATGCCCAGGCTCGCCTCGCACCAGAATACGTCCCATCGGCCCCACGGCACCGATTCTTTGATGAAGTGGCCCCCGATTCACTTTTAAGTCAGGCGCATCACTTAAGTCAGCTCGATGTCCTTCTCTCGTATGCAGCACAAGCACATGGCGCTCTCTTGCAGCGCTGAGCAATTGAAGACAAGGCTCCACAGCCGCCTGTAAAAAAGACACATCATTACCCAATGCCTCTCCAAACCCCCCAGCCTCCAAGAAGTCTCGTTGCATATCTATGATGAGTAAAGCCGTACTGGACCAATCAAGGCTCACCGCTTCAGGATTGGCAGGAATGAGGGACTGACTCATCAACTAAACTCCAAAAAATACCTTAGCTCAAACCAGCCTTGCGAAGCAGTGACTGACTGATTAAGTTATGTTGATTAACTAAGGACCCAATATCGATCCCACTTAATACGCCTTGATCAACGATCACGCGACCATTAATCATCGATAACCACGCTTTGGTAGGACTACAAGTGACCAAAGCAGCCACTGGATCACTTAACGCACCAGCATGCTCGATATCATCAATACGAAAAGCAATAATATCAGCCGCTTTAGATGGCATTAAGCAGCCAATATCGTCTCTTTGCAATATACTGGCGCCGCCTAAAGTTGCCAATTCCAAGGCTTCCCGAGCAGACATTCTATCGGCCCGCGATTCAAATCCTGGCCATCCGACCCGCTGCAGCAAGGCGGCTTGTCGCACCTCACCCAACATTTGATTCCCATCATTACTGGCCGAACCATCAACCCCCAGGCCCACCTTAACCCCTTCATCACGCATCGCTCTGACTGGGGCGATACCCGAGGCTAAAATCATGTTACTCGAGGGACAGTGGCAGACCCCAGAACCGGTTTGAGCCAACAACGATATATCTTCCTTAGCAGGATGAACCATATGGGCAAACCACACATCATCACCCAACCACCCTAAAGACTCGGCGTAGGCCATTGGACTTTTACCGACGGATTGCATACAAAAACGATGTTCGTCCAAGGTTTCAGCCAGGTGGGTATGTAATCCCACTTTCTCGTAAGAGCGTGCCAACAAGGCACTGTCTCGCATCAAATCAGCCGTGACACTAAAGGGGGAACAAGGGGCAACCCCCACGCGCACCATAGAATAATCTCGTGGATCATGAAAGCGCGTAATCACATCCTGACAATCACGCAGGATGTCGGATTCTTTTTCCACTACCGAGTCCGGGGGCAAGCCTCCCTTACTTTGCCCTAAACTCATGCTCCCGCGCGTTGGATGAAAACGAACGCCCAACTTTGCAGCGGACATAATTTCGTCTTCTAAACGAATGCCGTTGGGAAACAAATACAAATGATCGGCAACCGTAGTGGCACCGGATAAAACCAACTCACACAGGGCTAATGAACTACTGACTTGGATAGCCTCCGGATCAAGACAGGCCCAGACCGGATATAATAATTTAAGCCAATCAAATAATCCCCGTCCCTGCCCCGTACCCATAGTGCGGGTCAGTGTTTGAAACATATGATGGTGGCCGTTGACAAAGCCTGGCAGCACGACACACCCCCGGGCATCAATGACCGATTGCGGTGTGCGAAGGGCGGGGTCTTGCGCAATCCAGGCGCGAATATTAGCTGAGGTATCGACTTTTGAGATGACGTTATCCACTACCAGCACGCTACCGTCCGGTATTTCCCTGCGCTGGGGATCCATGGTCACCAACACCGTCGCCCTTTCAATCAAGATCGTCTTCATACGACCCCAAACTGCAAAGACAAATTCTTTAGATACTTTCTATACGCCACCGACATTCGATCGCTTCGAATCGACAACTCTTCGTCCTTCCATATCGGCAAACACTTAGGGCTTTGGGATTCCACAATGGGTTGGTCTTGTAAAAAAATAGCATCTTGAAATTCGCGTAATTCTTGTTCGGTTTTTTCGAAAATATTGAGCGCCAAAATAATCCATACACGGCTTTTCGCTTCTTCAAGAGGCTGAATGTGAAGACTAATCGATTCACAAACCCCACGGGGTTCATCGGCTACTTTAGTCAAAATCGCACTCAAAGGGCGGAGCACTCGAAAACTATACTCGACCTGAGCCCCACTGGTAGACAAAGCATGGGGCTTCGGTTGCCAGAAATAACATTTTGTCGCAATAACCCCTTTGCCCCCTTGTTCATCCACATAATCATTGACCTCATAGTCAAGCACTTCATTACGTGGCCTTTCGCCTAAAATGCCTGCATGAACGAAAGGGAAATGCGCTAAATCTATAAAATTTTCAACGATACGAGGGCCACTCGTATCCACTTCATAAGGACCACACAATACTTTTCGTAACTTCGGGTCTTGGTACTCAGGAAACGGCAGCACTGGTTGCTGAGGCTCTCCTAAACAAACCCATATCAGTCCATATTTTTCTTCCACACGATAGGTCTTCGCGCAATGGCTCAGCGGGGACTTAAATTCAGGCAATGCAGGCACATGAACACACTGACCCGAAGTGGAAAACTGCCAGCCATGATAAGGACAAATTAATTGGTCGTTCTCAATCATCCCCAAAGAAAGACGAGCCCCACGATGAGGACATTGATCTTTCCATGCATGAACTTCACCCTTCAGGCTTCGCCACAACACCAAAGACTCATTCAAAAGTGAGCTCGCCAAAAGCGATCCAAGCCTCAGATCCGAAGCGTTCGCAACAGGATGCCAATCATTCAATAAAATGGGATCAAGCACAAGGTTCTATGTGTATTAGAGTCATAAAAAAAACATGCGATAAAAAAATCATCAGAAATTAAGTCAAATTTTTAGGTTGCAGACCGCGTTAAATCAATCGGTCTGCAACACTAGATCAACAATCCCCTTATTATTTCGGCAATTGACCGTCTACCCCTTCGACATAAAATTTGATGCTATCAATATCTTTATCCGTAAAAGTAGCGCCCGCTGCAATTTTGATACTACCATCCTGCGCCTTTAAAGGACCAGAGAACACTTTGAATTTCCCAGATACGATTTGCGCTTTTTTGGCCTCGACTTCCTTTTTAACTGAATCAGGTATTTTGTCGTTGATTGACTCCAACCCATTCATACCTTCTTTCATCCCTCCCCAAACATTATCAGTAAAGGCCTTGCCTTCCAGTGCCGCCTTAGTGACTTTTACATAATAAGGCCCCCAAACTTGGGTCACAGAAGCCAAATGAGCTTTAGGCGCAATCGTTGACATGTCAGAGTTCCAACCAAAAGCATAAACCCCTTTATCAGCAGCGGCTTGTAAAGTGGCTGATGAATCGGTGTTTTGCATCAGACAATCGGCACCTTGACCAATCAAAGTTTCTGCGGCTTGGCGCTCTTTGCTAGGATCATACCAAGAACTAATCCAAACCACCTTGGTGGTGATCTTAGGATTCACGCTACGCGCACCCATGGTATAGGCGTTAATATTACGCACAACCTCCGGGATCGGGAAAGAAGCGACATACCCTAAAACATTGCTCTTGCTCATATGACCGGCGATGATCCCAGCCAAATAAGCAGGCTCATACATCCTAGAATTGTAGATGTGGACGTTAGGGGCCGACTTAAAACCCGTGTTGTGATAAAACTTCACTTTAGGGAAAGACTTCGCCGCTTTCAGGGTATGTTCCATATAACCAAAAGAAGTGGCAAATATGATTTGGTTGCCTTTGGAAGCAAGCTCTCGCATCACCCTTTCAGAATCCGCACTTTCCGGGACATTCTCAACGATCGAGGTTTCAATTTTTGACCCAAATTCTTTTTGAACCATTTTTACACCGGTATCATGAGCGAATGTCCAGCCAGCATCCCCCGGAGTACCAAAGTAAATCCAGGCCATTTTTAATGGTTCAGCAGCCCTTGCCCCAATGTTAAATCCAAATAACAAGAAAACACTTAACAACATTAATTTCAAAGACTTCACTTTCATCGCCCATCTCCTTATGTAAATAAAAAACATCATTGCCATTAAAAAATACCATCAACTATCATCATAAAAAGGTTTGCCTAACCAAGCAGGCGCATGACGCCTTACCGTTTCCAGATTCCTTGAGATGAACACCAATACCAATACTGTTGCAACATAAGGCAGGCTAGAGAGTGCGAAAGTTGAAATACTAAGTCCTATCGCCTGAAAATAAAGTCCCAAAGCCGTCACACCACCAAATAACAACGCACCAAAACCCACACGCATGGGTCTCCACGTAGCAAACACCACCAACGCCAGCGCGATCCATCCATTGCCTGAAGTCAATCCTTCCTGCCACATTTTGAATTGAGCTATCGAGTAATAGGTTCCGGCGATACCCGCCATAGCGCCGCCAAAAAACACAGCCAGGTAGCGAACTCGGGTCACTGATAAGCCCAAAGCACGGGCTACCACTGGTGATTCACCTACAGCACGAAGGGTTAGGCCCGCGCGCGTTCGATACAAAAACCAACTCACACCGGCTAAACTCAGAAGGCCAAAATAGCCCAATAAATTAAGAGAAAAAATAGAAACGCCTAATAAAGGGATATCTTTCAAAAAAGGAATGGGCAAAGGAGCAAAACTAGCCGCCGCAGGAAAACCCACGTAACTTCGACCTAAAAAGGCAGAAAGACCGGCCCCCAGTATGGTGAGTGACAATCCAGCAGCCACTTGATTGGCTTGCAAGTTAATGACAACAAATCCGAAGATCAGAGAGGATAGAACTCCAGCCGATATTCCCATCACTAGCCCTAAGAAAAGCCCTCCTCCCATTGTCACCGTCATAAAGCTTGCTAAGGCCCCCATTAACATCATCCCTTCGAGACCCAGATTTAATATCCCTGCTCGCTCACAAATCAATTCTCCCAACGCCACAATAATCAAAGGCAGTGCGGCGCTGATGGCGCTGGCTAATAAGGGGCTGAGTGAATACATACTCATAGCGCCACCGCGCGAGTTGAAGGCAGGCGTACAATCTTATAGTTCACCATCACATCACACCCTAGTAAAAATAACAGCAACAAGCCCTGAAACACTTGGCTCACCGCTTTAGGTAGATGTAAGCTCACCTGAACCGATTCTCCGCCCAAATACAAAAGTGCCATCAAGAGCGAGGCCAACACGATCCCCAAAGGATTTAATCGACCTAGGTTTGCAACAATAATGGCGGTAAACCCATAGCCTGGCGTCCAACGGTCATTTAATTGAGCCATTGGACCCGCCACCTCCGTAACACCGGCCAAGCCGGCCACTAGGCCGCTGATGAGTAAGGCCATCCAAACCAGTTTCTTTTCACGAAAACCGGCATAACGAGCCGCTCCGGGTGCCAAACCCGCCACTAATAACTGAAATCCTGAGAAGCTACGCTGCATAAAAAACCACACGAGGGGTATGGCTATCAGCGTAAGGAATACGGAAGTGTTAATACGTGTGCCTTCCCAATAATTCCAACCCAATTCAACAAAGGGCGTAAATAAAGCAGAATCTGTAAAAGAAACCGTCACTGGGAAATTATTGGCCATAGGATCTTTCCAAACCCCGTACACCAGAGCTTTAACCAATAAATCAGCGACATAGGTCAACATTAAGCTCACTAAAATTTCATTCGCATGAAATTGTGCTCGACAAAGGGCCGTCAAAGAGGCCCACAACATACCTCCTAGGGCACCGGCGACAATCATCATCGGTAAAAGCCATGCACTGGGGTAATCTTGAAAATGAATAGCAAGGCCGGTAGCAAAAATCCCGCCTACATACATCTGGCCTTCTGCTCCAATGTTCCAAATGTTGGCACGGTAACCAATAGCCAATCCCAAGGCAATCAAACACAGGGGTGAGGCTTTCAGTAATAGTTCGCTAATTCCGTTGAGGTTGCTCAAAGGGTCAATAAAGTAGGCTTTGAATGCAACGATGGGGTTTTGCCCCAAAACAGCAAATAAAGAAATACCAACAACAAGAGTCAAAAATACCGCCAGCAAGGGGGCAAGAACCAACATCTTCTGTGAGGCTTGCGATCTTGGAACAAGGCGAAATCGAAACATCTGTATGGCTCCCCTACTGAACCTTTCACAATGTCTGCAAAATAAAAAAACTTTTGATTGATTGTTTTGCTTTTTTATTTTAGCAAAGCAAGAAAACCAGAGACATCAATAAGCTAAGGTAAGAGCCATTGAAAAAAATACGGGGATTTAACCCTTAAATCCCCGTGACCCTAAGAACTTAGAAGTGGTATTCCGCTTTGATCATGGGTGTCTTAGCAAAAGCGCCAGAACCCGCGCCATAATTCGGTGCAGCAAAAGGCACTGATGCATCATCACCGAATTTATTTTTCCAGTATTCGTAGCCAAGTCCGACCTTAAACATGCCTTTAGGACCACCGAATTGACGACCCACATCCATCATAATAAATGCATCAATTAAGGTTTCGGTCGCAGTATTACCACCATATTCATTTTTACCCTTGGCGGCGATGAGGTTCATAAAACCTTTAAATTCTAAAGGCAAATCGCCCAATGGAATGCCCCAAGAGGCTGAGAGCATCGGGTGCAGCTTATAGGAATAACGTCCCACACAGGTCGTACCACTACAAGGGGCGTTACTTTCCACTAATTCTTGGATACCCACACTCAAATGTCCCGGCACATCAAGGCTTATCGTTGGCCCGAAAACTAACATACGTTTTTTAGAGTTATAACCTGAATCCGACTTAGCGTTCCAGTCAAATCCGAGCGTCATACCCACATCGGTAATCGAACCGTATTTCATCGGTGAGCCAGTGACTTTAGATAAAGAAACGGTATTGCGATACACCACATACGCTTCTTGCGCGCCAACATGCGAGGTGGCCGATGCGGCAGGGTCTTTGCCGTTAGAATTGAGTAAATCTACGTTCAAATAGTTAGTACCATACTTATAACCACTCACATGCTCGATATTGATGATATTTTTTTCAATGGCAGTATTATTGTAGGGCTCGCGAAAATTAGTTCCAAAACGGTAACCAATGGATGTATCACTCCAATCGGCTGCCATGAGGGGTGCTGAAGCGCCAAAGGTGGCGCTTAATGCAATAGCGACAGCCCCAAGCTGCGCTCGGGGAGAACGGTTTTGCGATTTAGTCATCAAATATATCTCCAATATAACCAACAATTAATAAATGCTACTTTGAAGGTTCAGCAAATTGTGTGCCAAAGAAATTTCAAGTCATCCTTCTTTAAAAAAATATCTAAAAACAACCATTTTTTCATAAAGTTGCCATAAACATATCCAATTTTTTCTATTAATCTGTGACGCTTTCCTGTTTGAATTTTCAATTCGAGTCTTCACGTCGCTCGAAATGGCGCGTCAACGTGGTGCACAAAAACATTAGAGCGCACTAAAACTAAGCACTTACCTTCTCATGCAATCGTTACATCAAACGTTCAAGGAATTGGGGCATTGCTGTTACTCTAGATCCCTAATAATTCGTGCTTTTTCTCATCTTAATGAAGGGGTCTACAGCAGAAATTTAACGATTCCAATACTGACTTAATCAATGGACTGCATTGTTTCTTGCACAATGGTGATGCATCCATATAAAGACCCAGCCTCTTAAGGGGTTTTTTTCATTCACTCAAAAATGAATGCCCATCCCTTTAATGGAGAAAAAAATAGGTCGAGTCACCCCCTTCCATAACGACTTTAATCTCGACACTAATGGTATGAATATTGCTTTTTCTAGTTATAGTTATAGAGTTAAAGTGATTTCTTAGGAACAATAAAAAAAGACTTCTTGATTTAGTTTTTTAAATATTTTTCATGAAGTTAGCTGACTCTTTAAAAGTTAAGACTTAGAATTAAGTTTTTTGTCTTCACCCAACTGCATACTTGCTCAAATCAAATGTTAGGTGACGACAACCCGCAATACTTTAGAATCGTAATGAAAAATTGATTTTCCCCATGAGGTTTTTATCAATACTTAGAAAAATTTCTCACCTTATTTTTCGTTTCTTTCGCCAATAAAACTCGAGCGACCCATCCCCAAACGTATGCCTGAAACGACTCAAAAGATCCACTTCATCCTAAATGACCAACCCGTTGAAGTGGCATGCCAAGACTCGACGATGACGCTGCTCGAATTTCTAAGAGAAGAAAAAAATCTCAAAGGAACCAAAGAAGGGTGTGCTGAGGGTGACTGCGGCGCTTGCACGGTGCTTCTCGGCGATCTTAACCAAGAAAAAATCCAATACAGGGCCATCAATTCCTGTATACGATTTCTCCCTAGCCTGCACGGAAAATCAATCATCACGGTAGAGGCCATACTGCAAAAAGACAAAACCCTGCATCCGGTTCAACAAGCATTAATGGATGAAAAAGCCTCTCAATGTGGGTTTTGCACCCCGGGTTTTGTCATGTCACTATTGGCGCTTTACCTGAATAAATCAAAAACGAACAAAGACGAAGTCACTCAAACCCTGGCAGGCAATCTTTGCCGCTGCACTGGCTATCGGCCTATCGTGGAGGCAGGGTGCCGCATGCACGATTACCCCAACCCCTCCGATTGGAGTCAACAAAGCGCTCAAAGTGTCAAACGCATTACACAACTCCAATCGATTCAATCCATCCCCTCTACCCCATCGAACCCCTTACCTGCGCTAAGCGCATTAACCTACTGGGCGCCCGATAACATCGAGCACTTATCTCAAGCTTACCTAGAAAACCCCCAAGCACTCCTTCTGGCCGGCGGTACCGACATCGGTCTTTGGGTCACCAAGCAGATGCGTCCATTACCCCTGTTAATTGACTTAGGCAATATCGCCGCGCTCAAACTTGTCGAAACAGACCCCGGCCACCTCACTATTGGAGCCGCCGTCAAACTCACCGATGCCTTCGAAAGCCTCACCCAACACTACCCGCAGTTACAAAGCATCGCCGATCGTTTTGCCTCCCCGCCCATCCGAAATGCAGCCACCCTATGCGGCAACTTAGCCAATGGCTCACCGATCGGGGATTGCCTGCCTGTCTTAATCGCCCTGAATGCCCAACTCACCTTGCAAAGAGGAGCCCTGACTCGAAAACTTGCACTTGACGCGTTTTATCTGGGTTACCAATCTAATGCGCTTCAATCTGGGGAATGGATTCGTAGTGTCGAAATACCTCTTTTGCCCGGCTCCTATCGAATGGCTAGCTATAAAATTGCCAAGCGCCATGATCAGGATATTTCCACGGTCTTTGCTGCCTATGTCTTCGAAATGAAGGCAGATCACATCATACAAGCACGGGTGGCCTATGGCGGCATGGCAGCCACCGCCAAACGCGCCCCTCTGACCGAGTTAGCCTTGAAAGGAAAAACCTGGTGTCACGACACTTTCAATCAAGCCGTAGACTGTATTGAAAAGGACTTCACGCCCTTATCCGACCAACGCGCCAGTGATCAGTACCGACGCCAAGTGGCTAAAAATCTTTTGATTCGCTTTTTTCTCGAACACGAATCACAGGCTCAAAGCATGGACATCCACCACCAAACCCAACCCGCTTGAGCACCTGATCATGCCTATCACTCACGCCCTGCCCCACATTTCCGAGTCAAGGCTCAATGAACCCTCTATAGTCGGCCAATCCCACCCTCACGACAGTGCGTTTAGCCATGTGAGCGCTCAAGCCCGGTATATAGATGACTTGCTACTACCGACCAGCACCTTACATGCGGCAATCGGTATGAGCCCTCTAGCCCACGCGAATATTCATGCCATCGATTTAAGTGCTGTGATGACTGCACCTGGCCTCGTCGCAACTCTCCAGGCTAAAGAAATCCCCGGGAAAAATAACTATGGGCCTATTTTGCAAGATGACCCAATCCTCTCTGATACCCTCGTGCAATATGTTGGACAACCCATCTTCGCGGTAGCCGCCACCTCTCATCGACTGGCAAGGCAGGCCGTCAGACGATTCAAATGGGAAGCCACACCCCTGCCCGCTATCCTCGATATCACCGAGGCCCTGAAAGCCAATAGCTTTGTCATTCCCAGTCAAACGTTGGTTCGGGGTGAACCCCAAAAAGCACTCGCCTCCAGCCCATTTCGACTGCAGTCTGAACTCACGATCGGCGGACAAGATCATTTTTATCTTGAAGGGCAAATCGCGGTTGCGATCCCTCAGGAAAATTCGGGCATGTTGATTTACAGTTCAACCCAGCACCCGAGCGAAGTGCAGCACTTGGTAGCCCTTGCACTTAACCTTCACTCTCATGATGTCAACATTGTCTGTCAGCGTATGGGAGGCGCCTTCGGAGGAAAAGAAAGTCAACCCGCCTTAATTGCTTGCATCGCAGCCCTTTTAGCGCAAAAAACAGGACACCCCGTCAAACTACGGTTGGACCGCGATGACGACATGATTATGACGGGAAAACGCCATGATTTTTTAGCACAATACGATGTTGGGTTTAGTGCCACTGGACGCATTAACGCACTAAAAATAATGCTCGCCTCGCGATGCGGGTATTCCGCAGATCTGTCTGGCCCAGTAAACGATCGCACTATCTGTCACGTTGATAACGCTTACTTTCTTGAGAACGTTGAAATTATTTCTCACCGCTGTAAAACCAACACCGTTTCAAACACTGCGTTTCGTGGCTTTGGGGGCCCTCAAGGCATGATGGCGATCGAATCGGTCATGGATGATATTGCTGGACACTTACAATGTGATCCACTCGATATACGTCGAGAAAATTTTTATGGTATCCATGACAGAAACATTACCCCATACAGCATGAAGGTTGAAGATAATGTCATTCACCTTATCGTCGATCAACTGGAAAAGTCGAGCCACTATCAACAACGCCGCTCCCGTATTCAAGCGCTTAATGCTAACCACCGCTTCATCAAAAGAGGGATTGCGCTAACCCCTGTCAAATTTGGCATCTCCTTTAATGCCACACATTACAACCAAGCCGGCGCTTTACTCCATTTATATACCGATGGAACCTTGCTGTTAAATCACGGTGGCACTGAAATGGGCCAAGGCCTTTACACCAAGGTGATGCAAGTGGTGGCTGAAGAGTTAGGTGTGCCTTTACACCACGTGCGCACCAGTGCGACCGATACCAGTAAAGTGCCCAATACCTCCGCGACGGCAGCCTCCTCCGGCAGCGATTTGAATGGCAAAGCAGCTCAAGCTGCAGCACGCATTCTAAAAAATCGTTTGATCGGGTTTGCCAGTGAGAAATACGGTCTACCCAGTCATGCTATCTCTTTTAAAGACGGACTCGTCCATTTAGCCTCCATGCCCTCGATGAGACTTGCTGAGCTTGCCACAGCAGCCCATGCGGGCCGAATTTCACTCTCCGCCACTGGCTACTATCGAACCCCCAAAATTCACTGGGACCGACAAACTCTCACGGGTCGACCTTTTTTTTATTTCTCCTACGGTGCGGCCGTCGTCGAAGTGGCCATTGATGGCCTCACCGGCGAGAGTCGAATACTCAAAGTCGATATTCTCCATGATGTCGGCTCCTCCCTCAATCCCGACATTGATAAAGGGCAAATAGAAGGCGGTTTTATTCAAGGGCTGGGCTGGTTGACCTCTGAAGAACTGTGGTGGAACAAAAAGGGCGAATTAAAAACCCATTCGCCTTCGACCTATAAAATTCCCACGGCCCACGATTGGCCGCTTGAAGTGCAAATAGAACTCTTACAAAACGAACCTAACCGCGAAGATACGATCTTCGCCTCTAAAGCCGTAGGAGAACCCCCTTTTATGCTCGCGATAGCAGCTTTTCAAGCGCTACGGGATGCCGTTTCCTCTTTTGAAGGGCATGCCCCATCCATTCCATTACAAGCACCTGCAACCCCTGAATCCCTATTAAAGGCCATTGGCTCGATACAAACTCATCCTTCCGGGCTTTGGTCGAGTAGCCGTTTAACAGAAAGCCTCTAATGCAACATTGGATAGAAAGACTGCTCACTCAATTACAACACGAAGCGGTGCTCATTCGCGTGGTTGTCGCCCAAACTCGTGGCTCAACGCCCCGAGAGTCGGGAGCGGACATGCTCGTCGGAGAAACCCACACACAGGGCACCATTGGTGGAGGACAACTAGAGCTAAGATCCATCGAGATCGCCCGCCATATGCTATTAAAAGGCGCCCCTTGCGCCCGTACGGCGCGTTTCCCCCTGGGTCAAAAACTCGGTCAATGCTGTGGTGGTTCGGTTGTCGTTTGGTTTGAACGTTATGAGCAGAGCGATGAATTACTCTTAGCCCAAGGATTGAAATTATTTCAATCCGGTCAACCCTGCTTAAAAACCAGTATCCTACAGTCTCAGAACCACCTAGAGCATCGTTTTCATGAACGAGAGAATTTGCCGCGCTTACCCCCAAGCCTTAGCCCCGCCTTGCACAGCGCGGTATTGACTTCAATTTCACAAAATCCTACCTCTCTTCCCGCATTGGCACAATGGTGGCGCTCTGAGGATGAAGAAATACTGATAGAACGACTCGATACCCCCAAGCAACCGTTATGGATATTCGGTGCTGGACATGTGGGAAAAGCCCTCATTGGAATCTTGTCTGAGTTACCCTTTCAAATCACTTGGATCGATAGTCGTCGCGATCAGTGTGTAGATAACGAGCTTTGTAACGTCAAACTTCAATGGGCTAGCGATCCAGATCAACAGGTTTGTCAGGCTCCGCCTGGCACATTTTTTATTGTGATGACTCATAGCCATGAACTTGATTTTAAAATATGCCATCAAATTCTGCTCCAGCCTGACTTTGGTTGGGCGGGCTTGATTGGCTCAGAGACCAAAGCCGCGTGTTTTAACTTACGATTAGCTCGAGAAGAGGTTCCCGCGGACACCATTAATCGTTTGACTTGTCCAATAGGTGTCAGCGGTATAGACAGCAAGATCCCCGAAGTCATTGCGGTATCGGTTGCCGCTCAATTACTACAAATTGAGCAATCCCAGAGTTTCATCAAAACCTGTACGCCCCCTATATCCATTGCTCACGCCAACCCATCCTTTTTACCCACTTAAGCCCAATTATCCACTTCAACCAATAATGTAAGACTCTGAGCCAACCATCATGAGCCCAAACCCTAACATCGATACCCCACTACTGGAACTGAAAAAGATCCGCAAAGTTTATCCCAGTGTAGTCGCCAATGATGAAATTAATCTCACCGTAAGACGCGGAGAAATACACGCCATCTTAGGAGAAAATGGGGCGGGTAAAAGCACGCTAATGAAAATTGTCTACGGTGCGACCAAGCCCGACAGCGGTCAAATACTCTGGGCAGGCAATGAGGTAAAAATCGATAATCCCGCTGCAGCCCGTCAATTAGGCATTGGCATGGTCTTTCAACACTTTGCCTTGTTTGAATCACTAAACGTCATGGAAAACATTCAGCTTTCTTTAGACAGCGCACACAGCTCCGGAAATCTATCGGATCGGATCGTAGAAGTATCAGAGGAATACGGCTTACCCGTCGATCCTCGGCGTATGGTACACAGCATGTCGGTTGGCGAACGTCAAAGAGTGGAAATCGTGCGCTGCCTACTCCAAAAACCCAAACTTTTGATTATGGATGAGCCGACCTCGGTATTAACTCCCCAGGCTGTGATCAAGCTTTTCGAGACCTTGCGTCGATTGGCCAGTGAAGGATGCAGTATTTTATATATAAGCCACAAACTTCAAGAAATTCGCGATTTATGCCACACAGCCACCGTATTAAGAGCGGGCAAAGTCACCGGGGTCACCGACCCCAAAGTGCAAAGCACTCAAAATCTGGCCCGGATGATGATCGGTGGTGAATTGCCAGAATGTCGACTACAACCCAAACCCCCCGGAAACACACTTCTGGAACTGATTAACCTTAATCTGCGCTCACAAGAGCCCTTTGGCACCGATTTAAAAAACATCAATCTTCGCGTTCGTAGCGGTGAGATTCTTGGTATTGCAGGGGTTTCTGGCAATGGTCAAAAAGAATTGATGGCGGCCATCTCCGGAGAAAATCTATTGCTCGAATCCGGTTCAATCCGGGTCTCAGGTCAGCCGGTAGGAAGGAAAAATCCTGCTGAAAGACGAAAACTGGGACTGACTTTCGTTCCCGAGGAACGGTTAGGTCGAGGTGCTGTTCCCCCAATGAGCCTGGCGGATAATGCGCTTTTAACCGGTTCCCAAAATGGCATGGTTCGTTACGGTGTCATCAGCCAAATTGCGACACAGAACTACGCCCAACGCGTCATTGATCAATTTAAAGTCATGTGCGCAGGCCAGCACGCTCTGGCTTCAAGCCTATCGGGGGGCAATTTACAAAAATACATTGTAGGACGAGAAACCTTACTCAACCCAAAGGTCATGGTCGTGTCTCAACCGACCTGGGGAGTCGATGTCGGCGCCTCCGTGCTCATACGCCAGGCCCTCATTGATTTACGCGATAGCGGAGTTGCTGTGCTCGTCATTTCTGAAGAATTAGATGAACTTTATATGATGTGCGATCAACTCGCCGTCATTGCACAGGGAAGACTCTCGGCCATTAAGCCCACCCATGAAACTCCGGTGGAGACCATCGGATTGTGGATGAGTGGACAGTTCGAAGAGGCATCAAACACAATCCCATAACCGCATCTTTTGCCTGCCGGCTTAAAATAGTATCTTTACTCAATATATATATTTTGTCATTCCTCCTGACAATCCAAAGGTCTTTGTCTCATGCCCAGTTATCTTTTTGAATGGTTAAGCCTGCTTGGTCGTTGGTTACATATTATTGTGGCCATGGCCTGGATAGGCGCATCCTTTTACTTTGTGTGGCTGGATAATCATCTGTTAGCCCCCACCGATCCGCAATTAAAAGAAAAAGGCGTAAGCGGTGAGTTATGGGCAGTTCATGGAGGGGGATTTTATAATGCACAAAAATACCTTCTGACGCCAGACACAATCCCCTCGCCCCTACACTGGTTTAAGTGGGAAGCGTATTGGACATGGCTGTCAGGGTTTTTCTTGCTATGTGTGGTCTATTATTCAAGCCCGACATTGTATTTAATGGATCCCTCCGTAGCCAATATCAGTCCCGTTCAGGCCGTGCTCATCGGATTAGGCTCATTGGGCTTAGGCACCTTCCTCTATGATCGACTGTGCGCCTCCCCCATCGGTAACGATTCGAGAAGACTCACCCTAGTCATCACCCTTTTACTCATCGCCGCCGCCTACGGATATTGCCATGTCTATAGTGGGCGCGGGGCATTCATTCATATGGGTGCACTCATGGGCACTATCATGGTCGCCAACGTGTTTTTTGTCATTATTCCAGGCCAACGTGAACTTATTTTAGCCAAAATGGAGCAACGCCCCCCCGATCCACGTCATGCGCTTCGAGGCAAACAACGTTCAGTCCACAACACGTATTTCACGCTGCCTGTGGTGTTTATTATGATTAGCCACCATTATGCGATGACTTACGCCCACCCCTACAATTGGCTCATCCTGATCGGTCTATGCTTTGCCGGCGCATTGATTCGCATTTCTTTTGTCGCCCGCCACAAAGGGCCTCTTGCCAAACTGCCCCTTATTGTAGCGGCCCTTTTATTGGCTGCTGTAGCCTACGTGCTGGCCCCCCCTACGCCAACCACGACGGCCTCATCCAACAAAGCGCTAAACCGCGTTAGTTTTACCCAAGTGCAATCCATCATCACTAATCGTTGCACCCCTTGCCACAGTGCTAACCCCACTCAACCCGGCTTTAGTGTAGCACCTAAGAACATTCAATTTAATCGAGCTGAGCAAATCCTCTCTATGGCACAGCCCATTTATGAACAAACCTCAAAACGCATTATGCCTCTGGGCAACCTTACTGGAATAACCGAAGAAGAGCGACAACTGATTGCTCAATGGGCAACCGAACTTGAAAAAAAATAAATCCACGATTCGCCCTATGACCATAGCTGGGTCTCCAAGTGAGCAAAGTGGGAGTGAGGTCCTAAAAAAGACCAATCAGCGTGCCTTTAGAGGTTCTATTCTTCATTTTTTTAATGATCCGCAAAACAAAACAGAAACAGAAAACTCCCATCTCTGGGAATACATCGAAGATGGATGCCTTGTCATTGAAAACGGGCTCATCCATGCAGTCGGTCACGCTGCCGACATCATGGGCCAACTGCCCACCACTTGCCCTGTCATAGACCATCGCGGAGATTTAATCGTTCCAGGATTTGTTGACCCCCACATTCACTTTCCGCAACTCGATACCATTGCAAGCCCAGGCACTGACTTAATCGATTGGTTAAATCGCTACGCCTTTCCCACTGAAGCGGCTTTTCAAGATAAAACGCATGCAACGGCAGTGGCTGAATTTTTTATAGAAGAACTCATCCGTAATGGAACCACCAGCGCGTTAGTATTCGGTACGGTGCACCGCACTTCAATAGAGTCTTTTTTTGCTGTAGCACAGCGAAAAAAAATGCGCATGGTGGGCGGCAAAGTTCTCATGGATCGGCACTGCCCTAGAGAACTTCAAGATACCCCCGAATCAGGCTATGCGGATTCCCAAGCCCTGATTCATGAATGGCACGGACGCGATCGACTGCAATATGCGATTACCCCACGATTTGCGATTACCTCATCCGATGAGCAATTAGCCTTGACTGGCAAACTGGCACAAGAAAATCCTCGCTTAATCATACACACGCATTTGGCTGAAAATCATGAAGAAATTAACTGGGTTCGGCAACTCTTTCCTCGTCATCGTAGCTATCTTGATGTTTATGATCAATACGGCTTAGTCAACCAACAATCCGTTTTTGCTCATTGCATTTACTTAGATGACGCAGACCTTAAACGTATGCAATCGAGTGGTGCCACGGCAATCTTTTGCCCCACATCGAATCTATTTCTTGGTAGCGGACTATTCGATATTAAAAAAGCGGATGAAGCACAAATGCCCTTTGGTGTTGCCACCGATGTGGGGGGAGGCACGAGTTTTAACCTTTTACGCACATTAAGTGAAGCATATAAAGTCAATAAACTACAGGGTCAATTCCTATCCCCCTTACGAGCGTTTTATCTCATGACCCTGGGAGGTGCGAGAGCGCTACATTTGGATAGCAACATTGGGAACTTTATGCCTGGAAAAGAAGCCGACTTTGTGGTTTTAAGTCGTACGGCAACCCCCCTTATGGAAAGAAAATTGTCTCAAAATCGCTCCAAGGATGGCCTCCCAACCTTAACAGAGCAGCTCTTTACTTTTGTCATGCTCGGAGATGATCGGGCGATCAAACAAACCTACATCATGGGCGAAGCAGCAAAAGTAAGATCAGCCTAAAATTATAGTGGACTGAATGAGAAAATTCTTAACCCTCGTAAGATCTTGGCTTGACACTCTTTCCAGTGAAGCCCAAAAAGACTACCTTGATCAGTAGGGGCAATACCTCATCCACAATAAGAAACGATTAGCGTTTCTTGCGATTTTGAAATCACTCGATTTTCTTAATCTAAATCTCCTAACACTGACCTACATCAAAAAAAACCAGAAGTAATCCGTTTTAATGGGCTAGGACTAGATATGTCTAAACTATATCCCATCCATCCGTCACATCCTGAGCGTATATGCTGGGGTTGCGAACGCTTTTGCCCCGCTAATGCATTAAATTGTGGCAATGGGTCTGACCGCTCGCAGCATCCCTACGAGCTATTCGGAGAGGGCTGGGAGAGCTGGGGAATAGATGACCGTAAAATCATCCCCATCCAAAAAAATATATCAGGAAAGTATCATGAATGAATTAACCCTCGCCAGAGCGCTCCACGTATTAAGCATCGTCATTTGGATAGGAGGGGTGGGCTTTGTAACCACCGTGTTATTACCCACGTTAAGACACTCTACAAGTGGAGAAGATAAAATAGCTATTTTCAATGAAATTGAAAATCGATTTTCCTTCATCGCAAAAGTGAGCGTATTGATCGCCGGTCTGAGCGGTTTTTTTATGATTCAAAAATTAAACGCTTGGCACCGATTTGAGGACATTCAATATTTTTGGATGCATGCTATGGTTTCAATCTGGATCCTTTTTATGATGGCTCTTTTCATCATAGAACCGTTTTTCCTTAATCATGGCCGAATGATTAAAAACCCTCACATCCAAAGCAATCTACGTAAAACTCAGATCGTTCATGGAATTATTTTAACTTTGAGTTTACTCACCGCATTCGTGTCAGTTCTTGGGGCCCATGGTTTCATTTTTAAAATAAATTAGCATTCTTGGACGGGCCTAATCACTCTTAGTAGGCTTTGCTTAATACGCCGATTAGTTTATTTTTGCTTATTTTCTTATTTTTCGATTCAATCCAGATTACAATGGATTATTCAAAAGAATAAAAGAAAATGTTAAAAAAAATTGATTCTCTTTTTCTAATAGGCTTCATCATCTTCATTTCGATGAAGATGAGTTTTGCTGATACTAGCCTACCTAAAAAATCAATACGTCTTGTTGTGCCCGTTGGAATCGGTGGTTTAACGGATGTGATTGCGCGAATTATTGCAGACAAAACATTTGAAACATTAAACCAACAAATCATCATTGATAATAGAGCGGGTGCCGGTGGAATTATAGGCAGTGAAATCGTTGCCAAAGCCCAACCTGATGGCAACACACTTTTAATGGCATTTCCTGCCCATACGATCAACCCCAGTCTATATAAAAAATTACCTTACCATACGATCGAAGACTTTAGTCCCATCACTATGGCAACTTCGGTAACGGAAATTTTACTAGTCCAACCGACCTCCCCAGTACACAATCTTCAAGACCTTATTAATGCAGCCAAAGAAAACCCCGGCCAACTCAATTACGGCTCAGTGGGTGTCGGAAGTCTTGCTTACCTAGCTTCCGAGTTACTCGCCTCAATGACTGGCATTCGCGTGACCCATATTGCCTACAAGTCGGGGCCACAAGCGCAAATAGCATTAGCCTCTGGGGAAATACAATTTTACTTTGGAGTGCCTTTAACCTCTATTGCCACGGTCCGCTCAGGACGCCTGCGAGCTATTGCTGTGAGTAGTAAGTCCCGAATTAGCGCTCTTCCACAAGTACCAACAATGATGGAATCGGGATTAACTCATTACGAGGTGATCGGATGGAACGGGATTCTTGCCCCAGCTAAAATTAAAAGTGCGACGGTTAATCGTCTTCATCTTGCTTTTGTCCAAGCACTAAAATCTCCCGATATTATCGAGAAACTTTCTGCTCAAGGGGCTGAAAGTATTGGAAACTCTCCCAAAGAATTTGCGCAAATTATTCATTCTGATATTTTGAAATGGTCCTCCTTAATGAAAGCCTCCAAAATCAGTTACCAGCAATAAGTGCGCTCAATTAATGTCCTTAAAACCCAATATCGGGACCAGAGCGTATGGATATATTGATCGATGTAACAAGTAAATTCATGAACTCCATAAGATAGCTCATCAATTCTAGTCGTTACTTTTCATTGGCAAAATTCGGTGAAGGCATAGGGGTTCTTGGCACAGCCGATTGTGATTCACTAATCAAGCCGCTAAGAATTTGATCCTCTTAGGTCATGTAGCTGCGTCTCATGGCGGGAGAAGAGTGGAATTTTTTTAACCCTCCCGCTTTGCCCCCGCCTAAGAGACGGTCCTACGGTCGACGTGGCGTCAGATTGGGATGCATGACATTCAATGATTACCCCTACAAATCGCAATTATTGGGTTTAACTTGGCATTTAACAGTCATACCGACTGTTGAAAAAAATATAAATACAAAAATATGTCAAATCAATTAAAAAGCGTTAATCTAACAAAACAATACTAAATTTAATTAATTTTGGAGGATAGGGTCGATGACTTCTCGTTTCAAAAATTCAATCTACACAAGCTTTGCATTACTGGCGCTGAGCTGCTCCTTCGCTTTTGCTCAGTCAGGCCCCGAGGCTCGCAAACCTCTGACTCCTGTAACAGAACAAATGCTCAAAAATCCGCCAGCCTCGGATTGGTTGCTTTGGAGACGCACGTATGACGCATGGGGTTATAGTCCTCTTGACCAAATCAACAAAAAAAATATTAAAAATCTGACGGTTTCTTGGACTTGGGGCTTAACCTCAGGTGCGACGGAAATCACGCCTATCGTACATGATGGTGTTTTATTCATATTTAATAACTCCGATAAAATTCAGGCCTTAGATGCCACAAATGGCAATCTACTTTGGGAGTACAAACGTGACCTACCAAGGGCTTTAGTGGCTGAGGGGGGTAATCCCCTGGCCAAAAGAAGCATGGCGATATTTGCAGACAACCTCATTGTCGCTACCTCAGATGCTCACTTAATCGCACTGAATGTGAATACCGGAAAAATAACCTGGGACAGAGCTGTTGCTGACTGGACCAAAGGCTGGCGCTATACCGGAGGGCCGTTAATTGCCGATGGTAAAATCTTTCAAGGCATGACCGGGTGCGGCAATGCACAACCCGGGGGCTGTTTCATCTCGGCACACAACATCAATGATGGTGCGGAATTATGGCGATTCCAGTCTATCGCTCAACCGGGTGAGCCAGGAGATGAGACTTGGAATGGTATTCCCCTCAAAAACCGACACGGCGCTTCGGTATGGAACTCCGGCAGCTACGATGTTGCCTCAAACACCCTATTCTTTGGCGTTGGGCAACCTTATCCTTGGATGGCGCAGATGAATGGACTGCTACCCAAAAAAGACGGCATGCAAAATAATGGCCTTTATACTGACTCCACTCTTGCCTTGAATCCTCAAACCGGCAAGCTGCGTTGGCACTTTCAACATCTACCCACTGATACTTGGGATCTTGATTATGCGTATGAGCGCATGCTAATTGACCTTCCCATCAATGGTGTCAATCGCAAGGTGGTCGTCACGGTAGGTAAATTAGGCATTATTGAAGTGCTTGACCGAGAAACAGGTGAGTGGTTATGGCACAAAGAGACCATCTTTCAAAACGTGGTTCAATCGATTGACTCTAAAACCGGTAAAAAAACCATCCATCCAGAGGCTATGCCACAGATTGGCAAAACCACTGTCAACTGCCCAGCCGATCCAGGCGGAAGGGGTTGGCCAGCCACCTCATATAGTCCAAAAACCCAGATGCTCTACCTGCCGATGACGGAGTTTTGCTCTGATACCACTCCCATCCCGGTTGAAGCCGGTCAGCTCTATTTAGGGGGAGGTCGAGCCATCTATGCACGCCGCGCCATTCCAAACAGTGATGGTAAGGTGGGCAGCGTACGCGCAGTCAGCCTTACCGATCAAAAAGAAGCGTGGAGCTTTAAAACCCGCGCGCCACAAACCGGTGCTGTATTGTCTACAGGGGGCGGGTTAGTCTTTTCAGGATCTTTGGATCGTTATGTCAGGGCCTTTGACGACCAAACGGGCGCCTTACTGTGGCAGATTCGCACCAATAATGCCGTCAATTCCTTCCCCATCACTTACTCGGTCAATGGCAAACAATATGTTGCCGTATCGGTGGGCAATGGCTCCAGTCAAGTGACATCATTAGCCACCCTAACCCCAGAGATTCGTAATCCCGATGGCAGCTCAACTTTGTGGGTATTTGCACTACCAGAGAACTAAACGTTCAGTCTTGCTCTAGACTCAAACCCTGCTGTGCCGATAATTGGGACGGCAGGGCCACAGAGCCTGCTTCATAGCCATTGGATTGCAACAAAAAAGCCACCAAATCTGCGTAGACTTTATCACTAAATACGCCTGGGCGATCTGGGGGCATTTTGTTTTTCATATAAGCAGATAAATTAGCCACACTGCCCTTTTCCCAATGCTGTTTAAAATAGCTCCCTTTGAGCGGTGCCCCCCCAAATTCACCATTATCTAAGTTTGAGCCGTGACAGTCTTTACAATTGTGATCGTAAACCTCACGCCCCTCCTGAACTTGCTGAGTAGTGAAGCTAACGGGCCTTAGCTTAATGACAACTGGGTTAGTCACTGCCTGCACTTTCAAATCTACCGCCAACAAACGTTGACGCAGCGCATAGGTCGATTGAGGAGTCGGTTTTTCTTCGCGTATCGGATGGATCTCTTGCGCCTTAAAGAACTCGAACTTCTCGGGTTGAGAGGGTTGATTACCCCAAGCGATGCTCACATAATTTAAAATAGACGCAATACTTTCATCATCCAAGGAGGCCCAACTAGGCATAGCCCCAGCATAATTAACGCCTTTAACTGTCATAGCCCCTTCGATACCACCGAGGACGACGCGAATCAAATAATCACGACCCTTTTCTCGGGATAACCAATCAGTCACATTCCCGACTAGCGGAGGGAAAACACTAGGAACCCCTATACCGGTGGGCTGATGACAAGCGCCACAGTAGGTATTAAAAAGCAATTGCCCCCTTGGCGCTGCAGGGGCAATCCCCTCTGCGAAAGAAGCCTGCATTGACATAGAGAAATTCAAGCAAAGAACCACCAACGCTCCAAAATACCAAGGCATAATTTTATGTTTTCTATAAGGATTAAGCATCTATAAACTATATAAAAAATTATGATAAAAAAACTATCTTGCTAAAAAAATACGGTTATTTGAATTGCTTAACTTTCATCGATTCCATGGCAATCAACGGCTCACTTTAACCCTTTTCATTCAAACTGCACAATGAAAAAATAAAGCAAAGCGTAAAGCGAAACCACAAAAGCTCACTTAACGGATATCAAAAACCCTACCCCGAACCATCCCTATCCTTTAGAAAAATAAGATAAAAACTCAGGATGTAGTCCGAAACACGGGCTTCCCGAAAATGCCTTCGTTACAGGGATTTTTCTGACATGCGGATTAAAAGACAATCACTCAATCGATCTCGGGACAAGAGGACCTAGAATTGTTATGAAGGATATCAAAATACATTCAAGATACGTTGTGTTTATTCACTTTTTATAATTAAACGCTATTATTTGGCATAAAGAGAGATTGAAAAAACCGCATTGAATCCGATATCGTCACCCTAAAAAGCCAATTCAATCAGATATCCCAAAATCAATTTACAGAAAAAAAGTTGCATTATCTTGCAGTTTTTATCTGCGCTTAAATCAATCTGATTTTCATACTGTCAATTAGCTTAATTGCCCAAATTAATAATTGAAGTTAGTTAATAGGTTAAAATTCTTAATTGTTATATCTAATGCTTAAAAAACTATTAACACTTAATCAGTCGTTACCTTTACCCTACTTTTTTATTCTCATCACGCGGCTACGGATTTACCGCTATCGGTTTATCCAACCGAATCTGTAGAAATTCGGTGTTATCCGAACTCATGTTGCGTCCACCTGAGCCTGGATAGTTGTTGTCGTTGATTACTAGTAGCGTCGTAGAATTCAAAATGAGCACGCTTTCAATGGTGACAAAAGGGAATGTGAAAATGGTTTTGCCGTCACCGTTCAGATCATGCGGGTCATGAATGTTCATTAAATTAACCAACTCTGTTTTTTTAACAAATCCACCGCTTTCTACATTAGAAATGTCGACTATAAATATTTTCTTGAATGGCGTATCGTTATCAGTTGCGGTGGCACCGTTGCGCTCAATTACTAGAAACTGGTGATCATTGATTGCTGTCATGTCTCCGATGTTAGTGCCTGCGAAATCCAGCTTATACAGCCATTGATTCCGCGTGTAACCGCCCGACGTTATATCAAACTCACCGATCCGCAGAATCTTGTTTACTGAGCCATCTATCGCGTTGTCACCATCTACCGTACCTTCCAATAAAGGGTAAAGCTTAGTCCCTGCAGGATTGATTGCCATACCTTCAAAGCCTAGAGAGCGACCAAGGTTTGGTCTTTCACTGCCAAGGTAGGGGTTTTGTGGCGAGCGAACCTCGGCACCATTTGCGGTCGAACCTAGCGGCACGAGGTTTGGCATTTTAACTTCCGCGCTTAGAATTCGACCGCTAGAGTCAGTTTCTACCAGGAATGGTCCAAACTCCTCTCCAAACCAAAAGTGCCCACGACTGTCCTTACGTACTGATTCGATGTCTAAGTCGGCACCAGTCAATAATCGTCCGGACTGAATCAGAGGGTCGACTGGAATATCATGGCTGCCGTTAGGATAAAAAGTCATTCCTGCAACGACCTCGAAACCGAGTTTGTGGTTGGGATCGTGCAAGCTAATGAAGCTATCACGGTTAAACGTTGGAAGTATAATGCCCGTTTGAAAATCAACTGGACTAACAGTGCCGCTACCGATCACTTCGACACCATTCCATGTCTTAAAGTTAGGATGTACAGCGTAGATGCGTAACAGTGCATCTGCTGAATTGATTTTCGAGCCGAAACCGTTATCAGGCATGACATAAAAAGTACTGGCTTCAGGTCCGTAGAGCACGGCAGAAATACCCTGCACAGGCTGCTTATTAACAAGCGGAAGCACATTACCACCTGCGCCAGCTCCAGCGAACTGTCCGGAGGTTGGACCTTCCGCAAATGTATTGGCTGGCATCATTGCAAATCCAACTAACTCAGCTGAGGAGGCCGGTTTAGATAAAACTGCAGAGCTTAATAAGATTGCTAATATCACAGAGGGTTTCTTGCAACAATTCACGAGTTTCATGGTCAGCCACTCCTTTTGGCGATGGTTTTTTTATGAGCTTTGGTGATTCTCAAAAGGTCAGGGTCAAACTTTTTAAAATCTTGAGTTTCACTTTATTCCACGACCATTACCTGGTGATGACAAGACATATTTCTAAGCACACTCCAATATAAATTATCTACTCTTTACCATTCAGAAACTCCGATTAGTTTATAACCGAACGATAGCTCCTTCATAATTTGCGATAAAATTCAATCTACGCCAAAAATGTGAAATACTTTACAACGACCATAAGATAGATCGATGTCGTTTGCAGCCTAGACTCTTCAAAGGATTATGCATGCCATACAAAGACATACGCAACACCCGTATCCATTACGAAATCGTTGGCAGCAGCGGTGACTGGGTCGCACTCACCCCTGGTGGGCGACTCGGCCTCGACCATGTGCGAGGTATCGCCAATCAGCTAGCCGCGGGGGGCTACCGCGTGCTTATTCACGACCGGCGCAATTGTGGAGATGCCGACGTTTTACTTGGGGGCGACCAACCCGAACACGAAATATGGACGGACGACTTACACGAACTACTCAAAGAATTAAATGCGCTGCCTATCATCATTGGCGGACGCTCTTCTGGTTGCCGTCTATCATTAATCTTTGCGCTGAAATATCCTACTGATGTGCGAGCCTTATTGCTCTGGCGGATCACTGGGGGCACCTATGCCGCAGAAAAATTGGCCTATAAGTATTACGGGGAATATAGCTTAGCAGCCGCCGAAGGCGGTATGGCTGCAGTGTGCGCGACACCTCAGTTCGCTGAATGCATCAAAGCTCGCCCTGAAAACCGCCAAAAACTACTCGATACGAACCCTCAACAATTCATCGAGTCCATGAATCACTGGAGCAGTTATTTTCAGCGCGATGCTGAAAAACCTGTGATCGGTGCTAGCGAAGAGCAATTACGTTCCATTCAGATTCCTGCTTGCATTGTGCCTGGTAACGACAAAATTCACTCTCGTGCAGTCGGCACACACCTCAGTACATTGCTACCCCATTGTGAGCTTCATACTCTCTTCACCAAAGACTATGACGTCGATATGAGTCCCAACGCGGAATGGGTTGCCAAAAACGAAACCCTCGCCACACTATTCATGCGATTTTTGCAAAAAGTCTTACCACGCTAGCAACCAATTTTTAGGCTTTAATCGGAAAACGGTGTGGGTGCCTCTTTGCGCTAGTTTAGTCTCCTGCCTTAATATCTTGCTCACGAATAATCTTCCCCCAACGGGCCATCTCAGTGATTAAAAACTGTTGCAGCTCGTCGGGACTGCTAGCGACAATATCCATTCCCAACTGATCACCCAGTTGATTGCGCACATCAGGTTGACCAAAAAGATTGACCAGTGCGCGATGAAATTTATCACGCACTAAGGTCGGTATTCCAGAAGGGCCATACACCGCACCCCACGCCAGCACCGAGAATCCTTTAAAACCTTGTTCATCCAACGAGGCAACCTCTGGCAGAACCCGTGAACGAACCGCTCCCGTCAATGCCAAGGCACGAAGCTTACCCGACTTAACTAACGGAGAAAGGATCTGTACGGAGGCGATACCAAGATCGATCTGACTACCCAGTACATCGGTAATCATGGGGCCACCGCCTTTATAAGGCACGTGGACCAATCGAAAATTACCAGAACTTTGCAACAAACTCATCGCCAACTGACCAAGACTGCCGTTACCAATTGATCCATAGGTCAGGGTTTTAGGCTTAGCACGCGCCGCTTGCATGACGTCATTGAAATTTTGATAGGGACGAGACACAGGGGTGACTACCACTGAAGGGGCTGTGCCAATTAACATGATGGGCGAAAAGTCACGCACCGTGTCATAGGGAAGATTAGGAATCAAGGCCGGATTGGTCGCCTGCGTATTAAAGGTCAAAGCGAAGGTGTACCCATCCGCTGGTGCCTTGGCCAGTAACGCCATACCAATGGACCCAGAAGCACCGGGTCGGTTATCAACGATGAATACTTGCCCTAACTGCGCGGGCAGACGCGCACTTAAAAGGCGGGCCAGAGGATCCACGGCACCTCCCGGTGGAAAGGGCACAATCAATCTAACTGGTTTTTTGGGCCAGGCCTCCACACTGGCTGCCTGACAAGAAAACGTAACGCTCGAACCGATGAAAACGAGTGTAACGATCCAAAGGTAGAACACACGCATTAGCGATATTGACAAATTCCGACCCCACAATAAAAGAAAAACCTTTGCGCAAATTCGCAACATCCTTGTTATCCTATCATGACATTTTTTTTGAGCCAAGATACTCGCTTCTATTGACTTTCGGCTACGAATAAGACGATAACTGGTGAATGGGGCATAGTCATTAGAGCCAAACACCTCTAGCCATTGTCCCGATTGCAGGGTAAAACTTAAGGCTTTGGGATGCCTCGAGTATTGGCAATGCTTTGGCTTTAGTGGTTATGAATGTGTAGCGGGAGCCTTCAATACACACCCATTAGCACTCTTTGAAAAATAAATCCCATCAATATGGGAGGCCACCCCGTTATGATCACCTTAACGCCATTAAAGTTCTAGAAAGACGACTCGTACGAATAATGATTCGTTTCAAAGCATCGTAGCCAATGAAATACGGGCCATGGGAGTTTTTCTCATGCTCCATCATGAAGGTATGAGCATTAACCCTTGCGTAGCCATTGACTGAGCCTCGCAAGAGGCTTGCTACTTTAATGCCATTTACTTTAGAAGCGTGTTGGTTTCGGTCGATTCAAAGTATCAAGCACCGGGCTTTTGTGGTATGAGTAAGCTCACATGCGCCGCCACAATACGCCAACCCTTTTCCGTTCGTACCCAGGTATGGCTTTGACGCCCATTCATGACAAAACCTTTACGTATAAATTCCGTGTTCGCTGTTCCAAAATCAGTGCCATAGGTGGTGATTTTGGTATTCATAAGATCACGACTCATATCTAAAGGGTTGCGACCAGCACGAAATTTCGCAATCGCTTCATGACCGTAAAGGTTTTCCCCAACACCAAAGCGAAGCGTTAATTGGCTATCCCAAAAAAGCTCGTCCAATACTTCGACCTCATTATTAACCAAAGCCTGCTCGTAACGATAAAAAGCAGAACGCACTTCTTCAACCACCTCAGGTATATTAATTTTCATATAATTGTCTGTGTTTTTAAATAAAACGATATTCTTAAAAAAAAGGTGAAGCAATGGGTGAGTAGTCAAAATCCTAATATATCAAAATCCCTATAATAATGAGGCGATTACCCTATCATGACTCAATACTTGGGAAGTGATTGGCATGCCAGTGACGCGCTATATCAGCGCGCCGGCAAACCCAAACCTGCTTGTGCTTTTCAACATAATCCAAAAAACGTTGCAGCGCGGCAAATCGTCCAGGCCGCCCTACGATACGACAATGTAAACCCACCGACATCATTTTGGGTTGGCTCGCACCTTCGGCATACAGCACATCAAAGGTATCTTTTAAATAAGTATAAAACTGATCTCCGGTATTAAAGCCTTGCGCAGTAGCAAAGCGCATATCATTGGTTTCCAACGTATAGGGAATGACCAAATGAGGCTTTCCAGCGACCGTCACCCAATAGGGTAAATCATCGGCATAGGAATCGGAATCATATAAAAATCCGCCCTGCTCAACCAATAATTGCCGCGTGTTGGGGCTATCGCGTCCGGTATACCAACCAACGGGAAGCTCTCCCGTTATCGACTGAAGACTAGATATGGCACGGCGCATGTGATCACGCTCCGTCGCCTCATCCAAGTCTTGATAGGAAATCCATCGCCAACCGTGACAGGCAATTTCATGCTGATCGGCCACTAGTGTTTTTGCAAGCTCGGGGTGACGCTCCAAGGCCATGGCCACGGCGAATACCGTCAAGGGTAGGCCACGAGACTTAAACGCCTCTAAAATTCTCCAAACCCCCGCACGACTGCCATACTCGTACATCGACTCCATACTCATATGTCGAGCATTGAAAGCTTGGGCTCCAATAATATCTGACAAAAAAGTCTCTGAGGCCTTATCGCCATGAAGCACTGAGTTTTCTGCACCCTCTTCGTAATTTAGCACAAACTGTAACGCCAAGCGCGCGCCCTCGGGCCAAAGAGCCTGTGGGGGATGGGCGCCGTAGCCGATCAAATCCCGTGGATAATCAATCATGATTTTCACCTAGTGCTTTAAATTGAGAAATGAAGCGCAATAACACTTCACAGCCGACTTGAACATCGTGGGAGGTGACTGATTCTCTCGGGTTATGGCTAATGCCCCGAAGGCAGGGAATAAAAATCATGCCGACATCGGTTAACTGATTCATCATCACCGCATCATGACCGGCCCCACTGGGCAAGTAGCGAACCTTGTGGCCCTCGACACTAATCGCGCTCGCCACCTGCGCCTGTAACCAACCCGCACAAGCGGTGGCTTTCGTCGACTGTAAAAGCGTTATGTGGCAACTTAAATGGCGCCGATCACACAGGTTATTTAATTCTTGCTCAATGGCTTTTTGCGCTTTTTCCCTTATAGCGTCGTGGGCCGAACGCACATCCATGGAAAACTCGACTTGACCCGCAATGACATTTAATGCCCCAGGCAGCGCCCGAATGGCGCCAACGGTCGCGGTCAAGTCAGGTGTATTTAGCGCTAAATTTTCAATCCAGACAATGGCTTCTGCTGCAGCGGCTAGTGCATCGCGCCGACCGACCATAGGCACCGTTCCAGCATGGCCCGCCTCACCCTTAAAAGTTACGGCATAACGTGCCGCGCCATTAATTCCGGTAACAACGCCAACCGGCAATAACTCACGCTCCAAGACAGGGCCCTGCTCAATGTGTAGCTCCATATAAGCTAACACCGCTTGCCGATCCATCGCCGCTTCATGAATCTTTTCAGGGTTTAGACCAAACTCACGCATGGCCTCACCCAAGCCCATACCTTGAGCGTCCTTCAATTGAAGTAACTCGGCATCAAAGACACCCGCTACGGCCCGGCTTCCCAAGTAAGTTGACTGGAACCGTACCCCTTCCTCATCGGCAAACCCAATCACCGTAATAGCAAAACCCAAACGCTGGGATTGGGCATTGAGCACATCCACACATTCGATAGCAGCCAGCACCCCCAAAATCCCATCATAACGCCCTCCATCCCGCACGGTGTCAAGGTGAGAACCCAATACCAAACTCGGCAATCCTGGGCTGAGCCCTTCATAACGGCCCACCACATTGCCTACGGCATCAACATGACAGGTCATACCAGCCTCATTCATCCACTCCAGCACCCGTTCATTAGCCATTCGGTGCTCGGACGATAAATACACCCGCGTCATACCATCCGCTTGCTCACTGCAATGCGCTAATTGCTCCACGCGAGATAAAATTCGCAAAACGTTAATCGAATTATTCATCAAAAGTTTCCATCAAGATCATTCAATAGCCTATTGTGTGTCTAGGTAGTAGATAAGAATATAAGACTATAACCGATGAAAAAACGATAGGAATATTTATTTTTAGATGCGTGAGTCACCCTGATCGAACAGCAAGAATTAAGCCACAGCTTAAGTCCTAGGGGGGTGAACCCTAGCGTATTTAAAGCCCTTCTAATCTTGCCTAGATAGGCCCTGCCAAATGCCAGCCAAATGCCAGCCCAATGCCTGCCAAATCTGACTGCGTCTAAACGCTCGATTGAACCTCTTTTTATGAAACCAAAATCAGCTACAATGAAATAATTGTATTCTGTCCGTGAATCCTACTCATACCCCCTTTTTGACACGCCATGGATTTAAACCTTCTGAATCAAATGAATGTGAAAGATTTCACACTCGCCTTGGAGGCTATATACGAGAGCTCCCCCTGGGTCCCCACAGCGGCCTGGCAGGGCATTGCGTTTCGTGACCTTGGCGCTTTACATCAAGAGATGGTTAGCGCGGTTAAAAACGCTCCTCTCGCAAGTCAACTTGCTTTACTCTGCGCTCACCCCGAACTGGCAGGAAAAGAAGCTGAAGTCGGAACCCTCACGCTCTCTTCCACAAAAGAACAATCCAGCGTGGGATTAAATCAACTAACTAGCACCGAAATGGTGCGAATCAAAACACTCAATCGAGCCTATCGCACTAAGTTTGGGCATCCGTTTATTATCGCTGTCAGAAACCATAGCAAGGCGGGCATTTTTAGCGCCTTGGAACGTCGCTTACTCAATAGCGCTGAGACCGAACACCAGCAAGCCCTAGAAGAAGTGTATGAGATCGCCCGCTGGAGGCTCAGCCTTCTGTTTAACCAACCGATTGCAAAAGGCGATTAACCATGGGACGTCTTACCACTCACGTGCTAGATACCGCTCGCGGCCTACCCGCGCAAGGGGTACTGATTCAGTTAAATCAAAGTTTCAATGCCAAGGATTGGCAAACCCTCAAAAAAGTCCATACCAATGCCGACGGTCGTTGCTCTGAGGCTTTACTGGAAGGCGAGGCCTTGATGAAAGGTTATTATGAGCTTGTATTTCACGTGGGAGCATACTTCACCGAAAACGCCCCCTACCAC
This sequence comes from uncultured beta proteobacterium, assembly GCA_903893565.1. GTDB lineage: Bacteria > Pseudomonadota > Gammaproteobacteria > Burkholderiales > SG8-41 > UBA5216. Next base: position 49,639 of record CAITMU010000037.1, read on the forward strand.
CCTCTGAGCACCCCGTGTTTTTTGAACGACATTCCGATCCGTTTTTTTATTAACGACCCACTGGCTCATTACCACATTCCTTTATTGGTCTCCCCTTGGAGTTACTCGACCTATCGCGGCAGCTAACATTTGACCTCCTAATCTTGCGGATGGTAGTCTTAAAAAAAGAATTCGAATAAATCTGAGCTCTACCAGTTTCCCCTACTGGATACTTGTTTTTTAATATCCCACCAGACAGTCGAGGCTCTCATGAATCATGGCATAGATATTCACGCCCACGGTGTGCCTCCCCAATTTCTCGAAGAAGTCAAACGCACGCGCCTTGCGAATGTAGAAGTCTCAAAAACGGAACAAGGCGGCTTTGTCCTGCGCTTTCCTGGCATGCAACCCCTACGTCCAGCTGCAGGCATCATGCTCGATTTTAGTCACCGGTTGGATTGGCTTAACTCCCAACACATGGCCCAACAAATGATTGGACCTTGGCTGGATATTCACGGACAGGAGTTAGCGCCCGAACCAGGGCAGTTGTGGGTGAGAGAACTAAACAATGCCATGGCAGAATCCATTCAATCCTCCGGCAATCGTCTTCTCGCACACGCGAGTCTTCATTTAAAAAACCCCCAAAAAGCCGCACAAGAGCTCGAGCGCTGCCACCTAAAGCTGGGGATGAACGGGTGCATGATTCCAACCCACTTACCCGATAACGAACAATTGCATGAGCCTCGTTTTGATGCCCTGTGGGAAGCGGCGCAATCGTTAAATATCCCCATTATTCTTCACCCCCTCATGAACGGACCGGCAGCCTGTATGTTTCATGAGACCCCACAATTTAAAAATCTTTATGGTCGAACCATTGATACCACCATCATTGCCACCCAGTTAATTATGGCTGGCGTTTTTGATCGTTTTCCTCGATTGCGCCTCGTTCTCGTGCATGGCGGAGGTTTCTTGCCTTATCAGAGCGGGCGACTGGATCGGGAGTTCGGACAAGCCGGTAAAAAATTACCTTCTGACTACATTAAACAATTTCATTATGACACCGTCTTCATGTCCGAACCGGCTCTAAGAATGCTCTTTGCTCTAGTCGGTAGTGGTCAAGTCATGATCGGCTCCGACTACGCAGCCGGCCCTGTGGAACGGCCAGGCCTAGGCTTAACCACGGCACTGGAGGCTTCGGGTTTGAATGAGAAAGAGTATGAAGCCGTTCTGTGTGAAAATGCAGCCCTGCTCTTTAACACTCGCCAAGCTCGCCCCCACCCATGAGCCTCCTCTGCCCACCGACCACGCTGCTTCAAACGGATAAGCATCAATTCAATCTTCATGCACTTCTAAAAACAACCCAGACTGCCGTGCACGATGCGAGGACTGTGCTACGAGTTGCACTTCGTCACGTAGCGGTTTATCCCTTGTTGATGGCGCTTGCAGCACCAGCACTGTCACAAATGACCACCTGGCCCACTAAGGCCGTGCGGGTCATCGTCCCACTGGCCCCTTCGGGAGGCACCGATATCGTCACTCGGGTTTTTAATGCTCAATTAACGAGCCAATTAGGTCAAACCTTTATTACCGATAATCGCGCGGGTGCTGGTGGTACGATCGGAGCCGAATTAGCCGCGCGCGCGACTCCCGATGGCTACACCCTCATCATCGTGCCTGCGAGCTATGCGGCTAACGCCGCCTTATATAAATTGTCCTATGACCCCATCAAGGACATCGCACCGGTGAGTATGCTCACCACAGGCCCACTCATATTAACCGTCAACCCCACCGTGGCCGCTCACTCTTTTACTGAACTTATCGAACTGGCTCGCGCCAAGCCAGGCTCGATTACGTTTGGCTCCTCTGGCAGTGGCAGCTTTTCTCATTTAACCGCAGAGATGCTGCGTCAAATGAGTAAAACCGATTTTTTACATATCCCCTACAAAGGGGCAGGCCCAGCGTTGGTCGATTTACTGGGTGGACATATTCAAATGTTTTTCGGTTCTGGACCCTCCACTGGAGGACACATTCGAGCCGGTCGCCTTAGGGGACTAGCGGTTACCACTCAAAAACGCCTTACAACCCTACCTGATCTGCCGACCATTGGCGAGTATCTACCCGGCTATGCCTCTGAATTTTGGTTTGGTATGTGGGCCCCGGCAGGCACCCCCAAACCCATCATCTTAAAACTCAATCAAGCCCTACAACGCATTTTGAAACAACCCGATGTGATTGAGCGCCTGCATACCGATGGTATGCAATCCGTGGGCTCCACGCCGGATGCCTTTGCACGTACAATCACACACGATATAAACATGTGGACGCAAGTGGTCAAGCTCGGACATATCACGCTCTGAGCAACAATTTTTTTGAAGGAGTCAAACTGTGCCTAACGTATCCCTAACCATTAACGGCAAGAAAATCAGCCAGCCGATCGAAGCCCGAACCCTTTTGGTTCAACTGCTCCGAGACCAATTAAGTCTGACGGGGACCCACGTCGGATGCGATACCAGCCAATGCGGATGCTGCACCGTGCATTTAAATGGTAAGGGAGTGAAATCTTGTGCAGTCTTAGCCCTGTCTTGCCAAGATAGCGTCATCACCACCATTGAAGGCTTAGCAGAGGGTGAAACCTTACACCCTATGCAACAGGCCTTTCGTGAAGGCCATGCCCTGCAATGCGGATTTTGCACCCCCGGTATGATCATGGCGGGTATCGATATGGTTAAGCGTAAAGGTTATGAGTTAGATGAAAAAACCGTACGCGAAGAACTCGAAGGTAATCTTTGCCGTTGCACGGGTTACCACACCATTGTCAAAGCGATACAAGCGGGCGCACGCGCCATGAAAAACCTGTAACCCCAATCGCTCGGAGTCTAATACACCATGCATGATTTTTTATATCAAAGACCCACCCAACTACCAGAAGCCAGTCAATGGGCGAAAGAGCACGTAGACTATAAACTCTTGGCCGGGGGCATGAGCCTTATTCCTTCTCTCAAAATGCGCTTATCACAACCGGCGGGCTTAATTGATCTATCCGCGATCGATGCGCTCAAGGGGGTTCGTATAGAAGGCGATGAACTCATCATCAAAGCGATGACCCCGCACGCTGAAGTCGCTATTGATAAAAACGTGCGTCAAGGCATTCGCGCACTCTGCGAATTGGCCGCAGGCATTGGCGACCCCTTAGTCAGAAACCGAGGCACGATCGGCGGCTCACTGGCTAACGCCGATCCAGCCGCCTGTTACCCATCAGCCGTACTGGCCTTAAATGCGACGATCAAAACCAACCAACGCGAAATAGCCGCAGACCAATTTTTTCTAGGGCTATTTGAAACCGCACTTCATCCCGGTGAAATCATTACTGAAATTCGTTTTCCCAAACCAAAAGCCGCCGCCTATTGGAAATTTCGTCAACCCGCTTCTCGCTTTTCTTTGGTAGGAGTCTTTGTTGCCCAAACCAACACTGGGGTTCGAGTGGCTATCACAGGGGCAGCCGATACGGTGTTTCGTCACACCGAGGCCGAGCAAAGACTCAACGTCCAGTTTCATCCCAGCGCGCTTAAAGGCCTCTTTATGAGCGAAAAAAACATGAATAGCGACATTCACGCCAGCGCCCAATATCGCGCCCACTGCATCGATGTCATCACCGAAAGGGCGGTTGCTATGGCACTGAACCTGCCCCCACAAAAGGAGTCTTAAGCTCATGTCTGCTTCTATCCAAAGTGCCAAGATTGGCGACTCCGTCATTAGAAAAGAAGACCATCGCCTAGTGACCGGGGCCGGTTGCTTTAGTGATGACGTGAACCTCCCCGGACAAGCCTACAGCGTGATGTTGCGCTCGCCGCACGCCCACGCCAAAGTGCTGGGCATTCACACAAAAAACGCGCTGAAGTGCCCTGGCGTTATTAGCATCCTGACAGGCCAAGACCTGATTACAGACAAGATTAAAGCCATACCCCACCGCCCCTTTTCCCCCCACCCCGCTGACATCATGCTCACCAACTCCGATGGCAGCGAGATGTTCATGGCCCCCCATTACCCCCTAGTCGTGGACAAGGTGCGCCATGTCGGTGAAGCGGTCGCCATGGTGATCGCAGAATCGCTTGCCGCAGCCAAAGACGGGGCTGAAGCCATCGAAGTGGACTATGAAATTTTGCCCAGTGTCACTGACACCGTTAGTGCTGCAAAGAAAAATGCACCACGGGTTTTTGATACGGCTCCCTCCAATGTGTGTCTGGATGCGGAAACGGGGGATCGCGAAAAAACCGAACAAGCCTTTGCCAAAGCGGCCAAGATCGTTAGCTTTACAACTTGGATTCCCCGTATCACCGGTGTGCCCTTAGAGCCGCGTGCTGCCGTAGGGGAATACACCGATAACGGTCGTCACTACACCCTACACGCCGGAACCAGTGGTGCTTGGCGCACTCAAATGGATATTGCCATTATGCTCGGGGTTCATGAGGACCACGTGCGAGTAATCACTAAAGATGTGGGCGGGCATTTTGGCACTCGTGGCATGCTCTACGGCGAATTTCTTTTGGTGGTTTGGGCCGCACGCCGCGTCGGTCGCCCAGTGAAATGGACCTGCGATCGACAAGAAGCCTTTGTGAGCGACTATCAAGCTCGCGATTTAGCCGTTGAGGCGGAATTGGCTCTGGACGAAAAAGGCCACTTTCTCGCCATCCGCGGCTCCAATATCAGTAACGCAGGTGGACACACGACCAATTTCTCTCCCTTACGCAAAGGGGTGGAAATTATGTCGACGATCTACCGCATGCCTGCCGCCTTTTTTAGGGCGCGCGGTGTGGTGAGCAACACCGCACCCACCCGCCCCTACCGTAGTTCAGGGCGCCCTGAGGTGATTTATGTGATGGAGCGATTAATCGATCTGGCCGCTCTAGCCTGCGGTATAGACCGCGTCACTCTAAGACGCATCAATTTGCTACAAAATCACGAGATGCCCTACACCAATCCCTTTGGCATGGTGTTTAGCGATGGGGATTATCACCAATCGATGGAAAAAGCGCTTCGCATGGCCGATTGGGACGGTTTCGAACAACGCCGTCAAGAAGCTAAAACTCGAGGCCAATGCCGAGGTATTGGGATTGCAAACTATGTCGATACAGCCAGTGGTGTGCCTCGCGAACGCGCTGAAATGACTCTCAGAGCCGATGGTACGGTGGAGGTGATTATCGGCACCGTTTCGACTGGACAAGGTCATGAAACGAGCTTTGCTCAATTGGTCACCGATTGGTTGGGTGTGCCGTTTGATCAAGTGAAGATCCTCACCGGTGACACTCAATTCGTTAAGTTTGGCGGCGGCACTCACTCAGGCCGTGGCCTACGGTTAGCCAGTATTGTCATCCATTCTGCTTGTCAAACTATCATCAAAAAAGGCAAACGTATTGCCGCCTTGCTACTCAAATGCGAACCCAGTGTCATTGAATTTAAAGAAGGGGTCTTCTACCAAAAAGGCGAGCTTGGCCAAGAAAGCCAAGGTGGCCCAGTTAGCTTAACCCAAGTGGCTGAGGCCTCAATGGGACTGACTGATTTACCAGAAGAACTGCAAGGCCCTTTACGTGCCATTGGGGATGAAACGGTCACAGTGGCTGAATTTCCCTATGGTTGCCAAGTCGTCGAGGTCGAGATCGATCCGCAACTCGGCTCCTTAAAAATCATTAACTACACTGCAGTCGATGATGTGGGTCGTGCGGTGAACCCTGCCATCATCCATGGACAAGTGCATGGGGGGATTGCCCAAGGGGTTGGACAAGCCTTAATGGAGCAAGCCCATTATGATCCGGTGAGCGGACAATTGCTTTCGGGGTCCTTCATGGATTACGCAATGCCGCGGGCGAGTGATTTCCCATTCTTTAATGCGCAATACATCGAAATCCCCTCAAAAACCCACCCACTAGGCATGCGCCCCGCAGGCGAAGGCGGCACTGCCCCCGCACTCGGGGTCATGATTAATGCCATCTGTCATGCTCTCCAAGACTATGGTGTAAAGCATGTCGAAATGCCGGCAACCTCCGAGCGTATTTGGCAAGCCATTCAACAAGCGCAAGCCACAAAAACATCCTGACGCCACAAGGCTGCGTTAGCGCAACGCAACCTTATGGCCTTTTCCTTTTCATACAGTCAGCCTTTTTTTAGACAATAGAAAACGAAACCATTTTTTTGCACCCCAGATCTTGCATCTGAATCATAGGAAACCCAAGCAATGCCGCACGCTTTAGTCATCGGGGGATCGTTAGGCGGTCTATTTGCCGCAAATTTATTACACTCTATCGGTTGGACAGTGGAAGTGTTTGAACGCGTGGGCGATGATCTAGCCAGTCGTGGTGCTGGTATTGGCACCCACGAAGAGATGCTAGACATCATGCATCGTATTGGGATTACAGTGGATGCCTCCATCGGCGTACATCCCCTATCAAGAACGTGTCTTAACACTTCAGGACAAACCCATCACAAGATGCCTCGCCCCAGAATTTTAAGCTCGTGGGGACGATTATATCGGGCCTTAAAGGATGCTTTTCCAGAAAAAAACTATCATTTTAATAAAACTTTATTATCGTTTTCTGAAGACCCTGATGGTGTCACCGCATATTTTGCTGATCAAAGCCAAGCCCACGGCGATCTATTGATTGGTGCCGATGGCATTCGATCCAGTGTTCGCGCTCAAATCATGCCGGATGTAAAACCGCAGTACGCGGGCTACATCGCTTGGCGAGGTCTTATTCCCGAGTCAAGCCTACCGACTGCCTTACATGCAGAAATCTTTGCCCATAACATGGTGTGTTACCCAGACGGCGATGCGATGACCATGTATGCCGTGCCAGGACCGAACAACGATGTGAGAGAAGGTCACCGTGCTTATAATTGGGTATGGTACCACCCAGTTGAGGAGTCCCGCGGTCTTGCCGATCTTTGCACGGATCAGAGCGCTCACTGTCATGGCACGGCCATCCCCCCTGCCCTCATTCGCCCAGAACTTATTCAAACTATGCGTGCCAATGCACACCGCTTACTCGCCCCACAGTGCGCACAGATTATTGATTTAACGCCAGACCCTTTTTTCCAGGCAATCTTTGACTTATCGTCTCCGCAACTGGTGCAAGGTAGGGCGCTCGTACTGGGGGATGCCGCCTTTGTCGCGCGCCCCCATGTTGGCATGGGAGTCACCAAAGCAGCACTGGATGCCGAGTGTTTGGCAGACGCCCTAAAACATCATGGATTAACTGATACCGCGTTGGCGTTATTTAACCGCCGACAAGTGCTTTTTGGTAACCGAGTGATTGCCCGAGCGCGCCATGTGGGTGCCCATTTAGGGGCTCAAGCAACCAAAGCGCCTGAGACATGGACTGAGGAAGAACGTCATCAAGATCCCGTGCGTATGATGATCGAAAGTGGCACCCGACTTCGCGATGTGCCTCAGTTAATCGAGTTAGTTCTAGAGAATCGACGCGCACCGGGGGGCTAAAAGTCGCAACACTCCGCCAAGAGGGCGCGCATCAGGCCGCCTTCGGTTCACGTCTACATCAACGTCTGCCAACGTGCAAACGTGTAAACGTCTCATCATCTAAACGGCCTTGCGGAAATTAAAAAAATCTCGCGATCAGTCCCAGCAACACCAAGCCTAATCTAACTGTATACGGGCTTTTCGAATGACTTTGCCCCATTTTTCATATTCTTCTAAAGCAAACTGAGTATAGGCCTCCGGAGTGCTTCCAATGGCTTGTACCGCATCTCGGGCTAATCGCGCCTGAAAACGAGGTTCCGATAAAGCCTTGGTCATTGCACGATACAAGTCCATCTGAATGGCAGCAGGCGTTCCCCCCGTGGCCAATAATCCATACCAAATGCTGGCCGTCAAATGAGGCAAACCCGCCTCTGCCGTAGTGGGAACATCGGCTAATACGGCGGAGCGCTGAGGTGCCAATATACTGAGCACACGAGTTTTACCCGACTGGATATAAGGGTACATCGATAAAACACTGGGGAACATCAACTGCGTTTGTCCGGCTAGAAGATCCAAGGTTGCAGGCGCTGTACCGCGATAAGGCACATGAATGATGTTGACCTTCGCTTCTTGGTTAAAAAGTTCTCCCGCTAAATGCAAGGGACTGCCATTGCCACCCGAAGCGAAATTAAGGGATCCAGGTTTTCGATGAGCCAAGCGAATGAGTTCACGTAAAGAAGGGACGGGTAAGCTCGGGTGGATCACCAAAATGATGGGCGTTGAACCGATTAAAGAAATCGGACTTAAATCAGTTATGGGATCGTAATTAAGATTTTTATATAACAGACGATTAACCAAATACGTCGCCGTGGAAACCATTAAAGTATGGCCATTGGGAGGGGCCTTAGCCACCACTTCTGCGGCTAACATACTGGGAGTACGGTTTTCCACAAAGAATTTTTGTCCGAACGAATCAGTAAACGCACTGGCCACCAATCGCGCCATAATATCGACACCGCCTGCCGGTACCGTGGGCACAATAATTCTAACCGACTGGGTTGGGTAGGTTTGTGCACCCAACATTTTTATACCCATGAGCAAACAAAATATTCCACAGAAGTAAAATAACTTTATGCTCAGAGGTCGCTTCATTAGGCTTTTTGCACCTCTTGCACTTGCACCACAAAGGCCTCTCGAATCGGCACGTTCGCCAAGGCTGCCATTGACGATAGCGCTATATCCATCCACCACATGATCGCGTAATTACCGTTGGCTTCAAGCATCAATCCCCCCATATAAGCGCCTAAAAATCCTCCAATCTGATGGGACAATAAGGTCAACCCAAATAAAGTAGCCAGATAACGCATACCAAAGAGCTTACCGATGATGGCGGCCGTGGGAGCTACCGTCGCTAACCACGTCAATCCTAGACCAATCGAAAAAATATAAAACGTGAGATCGGTTTTAGGCGCTGCCATATAAAACAAGATCAATATCGCACGCGAAGCATACATGCCCACCAGAATATTCTTACTTTTAAGCCGATTGATCAGAAAACCCGTATAGAGGCTACCTACAATATTGGCTAAGCCAATAAGGGCGAGTGACCAACTGGCGACTTGGGGAAGTAATCCACACAGATTCACTTCGGTAGGAAGATGGGTCACCAGAAAAGCAATGTGAAAGCCACACGTAAAAAATCCCAAATGTAGGAGTAAATAACTGCGGTCTTTCAGGGCCTGCTGTAGCGCTCGAGTTAAACCACCGGGTTCTGCCGGCGCCATCGCATTCGCTGAAGTTTGTCGATCCATTCGCTGGACCATCGGCAAGGCTAAAAGAGTGACTAGGGCAAGACTCCAGCACGTATTGATCCAGCCCAATGTCTGTATCAATCGTTGAATGATGGGTGCAAAAATGAATTGACCAAATGAGCCTCCGGCATTAATCAAACCGGCAGCCGTACCACGCGATTGTGCAGGCAGTCGCTGACAAGCTGCAGAGATTAATACCGAAAAACTCGACGCACCTGAACCGATCGCAGAAATGATCCCCAGTGTTAACGTTAAACCAAAGGTCGTATTCACCCAAGGCGTAATCGATAACCCTAAGGAGAGCATCAGCAGTCCACCCAACAATACCGGGCGTGGTCCGTATCGATCCGCCAATGCCCCAGCGAAGGGCTGAACGGCCCCCCACATAAATTGACCGACGGCCAAGGCAAAACTAATACTGACAATCCCTAAGCCAGTTGCGGTGTTTAACGGGCTAACAAAAAGCCCCATGGACTGGCGAATCCCCATGGTAATCATCAAAATGACCGAGGCCATCACAGAGGTCATCCAGAAACTACGCTGCAAGGCAGAGGGCAAAAACTGCATCACTTCACACCTTCATGAATGAAAAAATACTGCATACGAGAATTTTGCAACCCTGATCCCACCCACTCGCTCATAGGAAAAGCATTATGCCATAGCCCCATCAAAATACCCTAACCCATTGAATAATTTGATTTTAAATAAATTCAAGGAACGTTTACCCTCCTTTTCCATCATCAAGCTCATGAATGCTAAAAAAAGCCAATCCCTCAAAAAGGGCATAAAATTAATCCACCAATACTTGACGAGCCTATCGCCTAAAGTCATCATCAACGCTGACTGATCGATTATCGAACTCCTCTTTCGGTAAGCCCTAAGGTTTCATAGGGTCTATCACACTAAAAGACTAAAAAAGAGTGGATAAAACGATGGGATTTAGGACTGACAAACAAGCCCTTTAATCATAAATTTAATAACTACCATTTTTTAAGGAGATTACCATGGACCGTCGTCATTTCGTATCGGGAGCGTCCGGACTCGCCGGCATTCTGGCCGCTAGCGTTGCACCCGCTGTACATGCACAAAGTGCAAATATTCGCTGGCGCTTAGCCTCTAGTTTTCCTAAATCCCTTGACACCCTTTACGGCACAGCCGAAGTTTTTGCCAAAAAAGTCGCAGAGTTATCAGGAGGACGCTTCGTTATATCAACGCATGCGGCTGGCGAATTAATGCCCGCTTTTGGTGTGGTCGATGGCGTACAACAAGGCACCGTCGAGTGTTGCCACACAGCCGCCTATTATTTTTATGGTAAAGACCCCACCTTTGCGATCGACTGCGCTGTGCCCTTTGGTTTGAATGCACGACAAATGACCGCCTGGATGTATGAGGGCAATGGGATGAAATTATTGCGTGAATTTTTTAGCAATTACAACATCGTCAACTTTCCCTGTGGAAACACGGGTGTTCAGATGGGCGGTTGGTATCGTAAAGAAATTAAAACCGTAGAAGACTTTAAAGGCTTAAAAATTCGTATCTCTAATTTAGCCGGTAATGTTCTGGCTAAAATGGGCGCCATTCCTCAATCGATTCCTGGTGGAGAAATCTACCAAGCGCTAGAAAAAGGCACGATTGATGCTGCCGAATGGGTAGGCCCTTACGATGACTTAAAACTGGGCTTTTACAAAGTGGTTAAAAATTACTACTTGCCGGCCTGGTGGGAAGGGGGGCCTCAATTAAGCCTGTACATCAACAGCAAGGCTTTCGCCGGTCTTTCCAATGAGAATAAAGCCATCGTCGAATGCGCTAGCGCCTTTGCCCATACTGACATGCTAGCCAAATACGATGCGCGTAATAGTGCCGCACTAAAAGAACTCGTGGGTAATGGCGTGAAGCTTCATACCTTTTCTAATGCGATTATGGACGCCTCTTTCAAGCACTCCGAGGCGATCTTTACAGAATTAAGCGATACGAACGCCAACTGGAAAAAAGTGTACTCTGACTATCGTAAATTCTTACGCGAAGCCAACCAATGGTTCGGTATCGCTGAGTATGCTTATGATCGATACATGCATACTTTAAAACTATAACGCCCAAAGCATACTTTTATGCTATGAGCCTATCGAAGGCAGCCCTCAAGAGGCTGCCTTTTTTATTGATCAAATAAGCCTCCCAAGCCCCTCGCTTTAGCCCCATGCCAGCACTTTGTGCTGGCATCCCTTAATAATGTCAGTATTTTGTAGCTAGGGTGCAACTCATCGAATTAACCCAAGGGCTCGCCGTGAGAAATCATCACACAAACGATTTTTAAGGATTCGATATCAGTGTAGACCTTTGACACCATGAGCTAAATGATCAAAAGCGGCTAAAACCTCAGGACTCGCCGTATGAAAAACCTGCGTCCCCTGATCCGAACGCACCCTCAGACGCGGGGTGATCCACCCTTCACAATGTCGGATACGGATGAGATGAACCTGAGTAATATGATCAATTCTGACTCGCTTCGTATAAATCCATTGTTGGGTAATAAAGGATTCATCAATCATGGTTTGGCTCTTTAAAATCCAACCATAACCAAAAATACACATTCCCCAACATACACCCCACGCCCCTCTTGCCCCCATAGACAAGCTCTCTAAGCGACCCATACGAAAAGCCTCGAATGTTAAATATAGAAGGGTAAAAAATAAAATACTGGCTAAAATTTTTACCCCCCAAGGATAAGCCGGACCTTGCTTAACCATGAGCTTATCGATCTTTTTTGGGTTGATCTTCGTAGGTTTTCATTAAATCATCCATCAACGCTTTATCGGATTTATTGTCGTTCGCATTTCCAGCCTCTTCAACCGGGACAGAGAGTTGGACTTTATTTAAATCCACGTCAATTTTCTTATCAAGAAAAAACGTCACGGTCTGTGGCACAAAAATCACAATCAACACGAGCAACAACTGCATAAGAACCCAAGGAATGGAGCCTAGATAAATATCCCGAGACTCTACTGGTTTGGGTAATGACCCATTCTTAAACAAGGTATCGGAAATACCACGCAAATAAAACAAAGCAAATCCAAAAGGCGGGTGCATGAAGCTTGTTTGCATGTTGACGCATAATAAGACTCCGAACCAAATCATATCAATACCTAGCTTATCCGCCACGGGACCTAGCAGGGGTAGAATAATGAATGCAATCTCAAAAAAATCTAGAAAAAAAGCCAAAAAGAAAATAAATGCATTCACGACCAGCAAGAAGCCAATCTGCCCTCCGGGTAAATTACTTAACAGATGCTCGATCCACTTGGCCCCATCAACGCCCTGGAACACCAAAGAAAACACCCGAGAGCCAATTAGAATAAATACCACCATCGAGGTGATCCGCATGGTCGAAATCATCCCCTCCCGGATCACCTCCCAGTTTAATCGTCGATGAATAGCGGCCAATATGAACGCCCCCACCGCTCCCATCGCCCCCGCCTCAGTGGGCGTGGCAATGGCCACATTCAAACCGGGTAAGCCCCCCATACTACCTAACACCGACACAATTAAAATCGCCGAGGGAATGATGCCGCGAAGACACTTTTTCCATAAAGCCCATCCATTCAATGTTCGCGCTTCCCGGGGAATGCCTGGAACGTCTTGAGGACGAAGCTTCGTTAAAACAAAAGTATAGATTGCAAAAAGTAGGATTTGTAAAATGGAAGGTCCCCAAGCCCCTTTATACATGTCGCCCACCGACTTACCTAACTGATCGGCCATCACGACAAGCACCAGGGATGGGGGCACTAACTGAGTAATCGTGCCGGATGCGGCCAAAACGCCGGTGGCGTAGCGCATGTTATAACCATAACGCACCATCACGGGTAGGGAAATCATCGCCATAGCGATCACCTGACCGGCCACAGTGCCGGTGATGGCACCTAGAATAAATCCTACCAAAATCACCGAATAGCCCAGTCCTCCTCGAATAGGACCGAACAACTGCCCCATGGAATCAAGCATATCCTCGGCCAACCCACATCGTTCGAGCACTGACCCCATCAATGTAAAAAATGGAATCGCGAGGAGTAAATCATTGGAAAGAATGCCAAACACATTTAATGGCAAAGCGCTCATGAAACTGGCGGGAAACCAACCCATAGAGATGGCAACCAAGCCAGAAAATAAACCCAGCGCTGAGAGAGAGAATGCCACCGGAAATCCGATTAACATGATGACAATGAGCCCCAGAAACATCAAAGGCGCAAACGATTGCATGCTCATTGCAAGGGCCTTTCATAGTGAAAAGACATCTCGTAAGAGCCATTGAGCCAACCTACACGTTTAATGATTTCGGAGACACCTTGAAGAATCAATAATGCGAAACCTAAGGGCAGACACAGCATGGCGGGCCAACGAATCAACCCTCCTGGATTGCCAGACATCTCATGGGTTAAAAACATTTTGAGAAATAGTGGGAATGACTCATACAGCATCAGTAACATCACCGGCATCATAAAAATAATCAGACCGAATAAGTCAATATAAACACGAAGGCGACTGGATAATCGCCCATAAATCACATCGACCCTAACATGTTCATTGACACGCAGAACTTGAGCTGAGCCCAACATCACACACACGGCAAACAAATACCATTGGATTTCTAACCACGCGTTGGAGCTGTAATCCAATCCGTAACGAATAAAGGCATTACCAGCACTAATAAAACAAGATAAGAACACCGCCCAACGGGCAATGCTACCAAAACCATCATTAAGCCGATCAATACCTCGGGCTAGCGAAAGAAGAGTTTTCATAGACATCAATGTTTTTTTAATCGACACGACGGGGTAAAACCCCGCAAAGAATCCAGCTAAGCCCATTTATTATTTTGAAATTTTACCGTTTATTCACAACCTGATCAGCATTATCGAAAAAAACGAGCGCCCCCCCCCTGACCCACTTGTCGCCAACGCTGAACTCACCTCATTTTGGTGGAGGGATGAACATTAAACCCGGCCATTTTTTTTAAATTTGGCTCGATTAGCTTTCATAATAGCCGAACGACTTCACCAAATATCGTTGATTTTACAACCAAATTTACATCAATCCATCGATTTTTCCGCAATAGGCGGAATAAACCTTAAAAGACAAAAGACTGCCTTTAGGCCAAATAATTTATTCCTTATCAAGGCAAAGACCTTTACCCCCTAGTGAGATCGCTAAAAAAGAATACAATCATACCAAACACATAATAATGAAACCCTGGGGAGGCCTCTTTGAAAAAATACGCTCTACATTGTGCATTGGGGTGTTTGATGATTAATCCATGGGTGGTGTCTGCTCAAAACTACCCCTTCAAACCGATTCGTCTGATTGTCCCGTATTCCTCGGGCGCAGGTCCCGATTTTACCGCTAGAGAAATTGCCCGAGCCATTACCGAAACGAGTGCGCAACCGGTCGTCATTGATAATCGCCCAGGTGCTTCAGCCACGTTAGGCCATATGCTAGGGGCCAAGGCACTCGCGGATGGGTATACCCTCTTATTAGGCACCCTGGGAGGCCTCGTATCCGGCCCCGCTCTCATGGGCAATAAAATCGGTTATGACCCTATTAAAGATTTTACCCCCATTGGTTTAGCCACGTATGTCCCTTACTGCCTCTTCATCAATAGTCAGCTCCCGGCTAACAACTTAACGGAATTTATCAGCTACGCCAAATCACGACCGGGTCAGCTGAACTACTCTTCGCCTGGCATTGGCACCCCCAACCACATTGGAGGCGCCATGCTAGTGACTTTGGGCGGCATCAATTTATTACATGTGCCTTATAAATTGGGCGCACAATCGATCGCAGATTTGATTGCAGGCACTATTCAAGTATCCATCACCGGCCTACTCACCACCATGCCCCATGTGCGTGCCGCACGGGTTAAGCTCTTAGGCTGTGGCACCCAGCAACGCCTTCAATGGGCCCCCGATGTGCCTGCCATTAACGAGACCATTCCCGGCTATTACAACACGGGTTGGTGGGGCTTAGTGGGACCGAAGGGACTCGATAAAAAACAGGTTCAATATTTAAATCAATCGATGAATCGATGGTTAAAAATGCCTGCGACCGTTCAACGTTTTCAGGTAGCGGGACTAGAAGTTTCCACCACCAGTCCAGATAGTTATCGCGAGCAGATCCTGTCTGACTTAAATACCTGGCGTACGCTGATCAAAGACTCCCATATCACGGTGGATTCATTACCCTAAAAAAATCATCCTCTCCCCTTTGCAAAGGGGGAGGCATGCACACTGACTGTTATTGTGTTTTCAAGCCCAATCGTTGCACGGCCTTTTTTTCGTCCTCGAAGGCTTGGCGAGTCCATTTCGCATAAGTCTCACCTGACATATAAAAAGACTCCATACCGACTTTATCCAGTAACCGATCAAAAGATGGTTCTTGCATTGCTTGCCGAAACGCATCGTGCAGTATCTTCACTACAGCGGGGTCAAGGCCTTTGGGTGCACCAATCCCCCAGGGAGAATTGGCTACAATGCCATATTTTTCTTTTAAAGTCGGTACATTGGGCACCCTCGCATTGCGCTCATTACCCCACATGATTAGAGGACGAACTTGACCCGCCTCAACCAAATCCCAGGGCGGAGAACCGGCCTGGACTTGAACCTGAGAGCTTCGTAGGGAAATCACAGCATCGGTAGTCCCCTTATAGGGTACATGAACCCAATTTAACCCCAATTTTAAAGCCAAATCTTCCATGACCAAATGTAGGCTTGTCCCCGCTCCAGGGCTGGAATAACTAATTTTTCCTGGATTGGCTTTTGTAAACGCGATTAACTCCTCCCATGTTTTCCAAGGAGAGTCTGTTCTCACATTTGTGCCAAATTGATAGCCTGCAATATTAATAATCCAGGTTAAATCCTTAACCGGATCAAAGCTCGTCTTGACCATACCGGGTAAGCGAAACACCCCCATGGGCAATTGCGATAGGGTGTAACCATCCGCCTTTGAGGAACCGGCCATTTGTTGGGCGGCTAAGGCTCCACCGGCACCGGGTTTATTTTCAACAATTATTTTTTGTTTTAAATGTTGACTGGCACTCTCAGCCAATGCCCGCAGGGCAATATCGGACGTCCCACCGGCGGTCCAAGGAACCAGTAGAGTAATGGAACGCGCCGGATATTGAGCAACACTCACCAATGAAAACAAAATACCCAAAAAAAATCCTACGAATTGCCCTATAGTCTTCATCAATGGCTCCCCCTGTCTTTTTGCGGCACGCGACTCAATCGCTCGCATTTTTCTTTACTTGGCTAAAAAATCAACCTCAGACTCAATCATAACCCAATCTTGATTTACTGCAGATACTATATCCCCTGCGCTCAGTTCTTAGGAGAAAGATACGGTTTATCTGCTATGATGAAAACTGGATTTTATTATTTCTTTCTAAATTTTCTTATTTTTCATTCATCGCTTTGACCATGAGCCCTGTATTAGCCATTCTCATTACTGTGGGCTTCGTTATAGTGACCACGCTCATCAGCCAGAAATGGTCCATTGTTCATTACGCATTTGATGCTTCGTGGTATCGGCGATTATCGATTTTGACACTACTGTGCTACGCAGCCTTAGCCGTCTTTAGCGTGACACTGGGCGCTTGGCTCGACCTCACCGCCTGTTACCCCCCCTTGGCTCTTTTTTTCAATACCCTTCCACCTTGGTTAAATGGCTTGATCGGTTACCTCATTGTGACTTTTTTTAACTACTGGTGGCACAGGCTTCGTCATCATCACGACGGATTGTGGAAAGCCTTTCACCAGATTCATCACAGCACGTACCGATTGGAATCCTTAACTTCCATTTATGCCCACCCCACTGATTTTCTAAGCACTCTAGTCGTCATCAATATCACTTGCTACGTATTACTAGGGTTTAATGCAGAATCATGCATCTGGGCTGGATTAATGGTCAATCTCTTTGAAATTTGGGAACACTCGAACATTCCCACACCCGTTTGGTTAGGCTACATTATAGTGCGCCCAGAAATGCACCGTATTCATCACGAATACCATCAACATACCAACAATTACGGCTTTCCCCTTTGGGATATGATTTTTGGTACTTACGAAAACTCCACCCGGTTAGTGCAATGTGGATTTGATGCGGCTGAGGAAAAAAAACTACTGCCTATGCTATTATTTAAAAAAGTCACTGATTAAATAAAGTTCTGGGTGTTCTTGCCCTTTTCAGATTTCCGGATTGATCGATGCCGTGAGATTAAAAAATCCTCATGAAGACGAAGCGAGGGGATATTCCTAACCCCAAACCCTAGTCCAAGTTCTAGGCCTAGGCCTAGTCCTGATTCTTCGCAAATCGACTCGATTCATTCACCCATTCAAGACTCTTTTGCCATAAGAGTAATGCCATTTTTTCACTTTGGGCTAGTCGACTTGGCTGATGAATTTTAGATTTCGCGTAATACAAACCCGATTCAGATGCTGGCGCGTCAAGTGCGCAATACAAAGTGCATTGGGCTCCCTCTTCCTCGGAAAGCATGCCGCGCCATTTGAGTAAAGGTTGTAGAAAACGAGGCACGTGGCGCCAAATCTCTGTGGCGACCAACCCTGGGTGGAGCGCATAACAACTCACACCTGAATCTTTGAGCATCAAGGCTAGGTGCTGACTAAACAAAATATTCGCCAATTTTGAATTCGCATACTCACGAATACCGGTGAAGCTTCGTGTTGACTCTCGTAAATGCGCCCAGTGTAAGCCCCAAGAAAAGTGGTGTGCACGACTGGCAACTGTAATCACTCTAGAGGGGGCGCTCGATTCTAATCGCTCCAGCAGCAATTGCGTTAAAAGAAAATGCCCCAAGTGATTAACGCCAAAGGCTACTTCAAATCCATCAGCAGTGAGCCCCTTCGCTCCGGCTTGTCCCGCATTATTGATCAATAGATGCAGCGGTAATTGACGGGCTAAGAAACTCAGAGCACAACGACGTATAGACGCTTGATCAGCCAAATCTAACTCCAGAAATTCAGCTGGCTTAACTTTTTCAAGTTGATTAATTTCTTCTAATACCGGCTGTGTCTTATCCCAAGAGCGGCACGCTAAAAAAACCTTATAACCCTTTTTCGCGAGCTTTAAGGCCGTATGTCGGCCAATCCCCGTGTTAGCACCAGTGATCAAAGCCACAGGATTTTTTAACAAGTTCCCTTGTGTGAAAAAGGGTTTTTCTAAAACCGCCATCTGTCAATCACCTTTCTCATGGGCAACGTTGTTGGGCTAGCCAAGATAGTAAGCCTCAGCCAATTTTTTAGAATAAGAAAAAAACAACCGACGACTACATCCCAGGGCCCACCACATATTGCTTAAATTGCTGTAAATAAGCGACCTCCGCAAATCCAGAAGGCACGATATCCTTTTCCGTCACACCATAAAGACTATGATAATCAATATCTTTGGACAACAAGGTATTATCGCAAACGAGAAACTGCACCCCCTTCACTCTTAAGCCATCGATTAATTCTTTTTCTTCTGCGTTCGGTTTTTGTAGCCAGGGCACTCCATTAGCGTACAAAATAAATTTAGCATTCATACGCCCACCCCACTGCTCTACCGCTTTTGCCGTATTCATTAAATTGTGGAATTTTAAAATTCGCTCTGCTGGCACATCGGAAGTTAACACTGCCAGCACTTTCATTTCCCCAAAAGAATCATGCTGCAACTGTGGTTTCACATAAAAAACATTGGGTGAACGAATTTTTTTAGACGCTGGGGTTGAACTGTCATCAGCAGCAAAAACGCTAGTCACCGATAAAAAAAACACTACACCAATATATAAAATAGGATGTCGTTTCATTTCTTTTTATTCCTTATTAAAAACCACTTTGAAGACGCTTATCTTACCTAAAATGAGGCGAGGTATACGTCTCTTACCTGTCAAAATCATCGATTAACGCTACGGATAAAAACGCCGATCGCGACCTTATTCGCTATTTCCGATCATATCAGCGCACCACTTAACTTCATCAGCTCAACTTTCATTCGATCAAAAACCCCGCTCCACTCCCCAAGTGTTTTTTGTCTAAACAAACGAACCGATGAATACCAAGGACTTTGCTCGGTCTCTAACATCCACCGCCAGTCAGGCACAAACTGAAGCAGTATCCACGTAGGCTTACCCAGAGCGGCACTTAAGTGAGGGATACTCGTACAGGTGCTAATGACCAAATCAAGGCTATCGATCAGGGCAGCCGTCTGGCTAAAATCGGTTAATTCTTCGCCAAAAAAAGGAAGGCCACTTTTCTCGAAGCCACTACGATCGTTATCTTTTAGCTCTTTCTGTAGGCAAATAAATTCGAACAAATCCAAAGGCAGTGCGCTGAGTAATTGCTCAAATAAAAGACTTCGTTGAGTATCTTTTTTGAAACTAGAATGACTGCTCCACGCAATCCCAATTCTTATTTTTTTCTTAGGCCCCAGCTTTTTTTGCCACTGAGATACTTGAATTTCATCACTTTTAATGTAAGGGATTTCACAAGGAATGGAATGTAAAGTCGTCTTAAAAGCCAGTGGCAAACTTAATAATGGACAGTGGAAATCCAATTCAGGCAATGCTGAGCCTTTTTCAATAATGCGATCAATACCTTCTATACGGCTTAAAAGGGTCACCAGCGGCTTTTCTACCTCCAAGAAAACCCTGGCACCTCTTCGAGCGACTAACGAAGCATATCGACAAAATTGTATGGTGTCGCCAAATCCTTGCTCACTGTGAAGCAAAATAGTGCGATTTTCTAATGACTCTTCCCCAAGCCATAGAGGGCAATTAAAAATTCGTTTCTGTTTAAAGCTTTCTAGTTTTTCATTTTTCCAACGCCATTCGTGCTCTTTAAAACCATTTTCCAAATCGCCACTCAATAATAAAGCAAAAGATCGATTCCAATGGGCCTCGGAAAACTCTTGACTCAACCCAATGGCCTGCTCATAACTACTCAAAGCGTCTTTGATATTGCCTAAATCCTGCAAGATAAGGCCGCGAGTGTTGTAGGCTAATGCATAGTCTTTTTTAATATCAATCGCTAGGTTACAACTCTTCAACGCTTGAGCGAATTGCCCTAGTTCCTGAAGAACAAGAGCACGGTTATTGTAGGCAACAAAAAAATCGTTTTTCAAATGAATGGCTTGGTTATAACTGGCCAAAGCTTCTTTTGCTCGATTTAATTCCTGCAACACAAAACCACGGTTGTTATGCACCTCAGCAAAATCGTGTTTTAAGGCAATCGCTTTATCATAACTTTCTAGGGCCTGATCAAAAAGACCGAGCTCTTTAAAAACAATCCCTTGATTACAAAAAACATGAGGATTATTTTTGTTGATTTTTATTACTTGTGAAAATAATTCTAGCGCTTTATCCCATTGTTTTTTTTGTCCTGCAATAGCCCCTAAGAGTTGTATCGCATCGATGTTTTCAGGGCTCTTTTGCCGTATTTGTTCGTAAATGAAGCTCGCCTCATCTAACTGCCCTTTATTGTGGAAAGCTAAACCATTTTGAATGAGGTGAGCTATCTCCTGATGCTCCACAAGAGTAAGGGCTGATTTCTTTTTTTCTTTTTTTAGATTTTTGTTTTTACTTTTTTTGGACACGGAGCGGTTGACCTAGTGACGTCGTTTTATAACATGGAAAAAAATAATACCTAAGCACAGTAAGCATTGGCCGCAGCATTTCTTTAAATTCGGTCAAAAAAATTAGTGCGCAGACCACCCACCATCGATACTAATATGGGTGCCCGTAATGGAGGCGGCCGCATCGGAGCAAAGAAAGAGAGCGCAAGAGGCGACTTGTTCCACAGTGACAAACTGTTTCGTGGGTTGAGCCGCCAACAAGACCTCTTGCTTAACTTGCTCAATAGTCATACCACGGACTTTTGCAGTATCTGGGATTTGTCTCTCCACCAAAGCGGTTAACACATATCCGGGGCAAATCGCGTTGACCGTCACACCTTTGGTTGCAACCTCAAGGGCAATGGTTTTGGTGAATCCTAAAATTCCATGCTTAGAGGCCACGTAGGCTGACTTAAAAGGAGAGGCCACCAGTGCATGGGCTGAAGCCACATTGATAATACGCCCCCAGCCCTTAGATTTCATGTAAGACACCGCCATACGAGTGGTATGAAAGGCTGAGGATAAATTAATCGCGATAATCGCATCCCACTTTGACGCAGGAAATTCCTCAACCGGAGCCACATGTTGAATTCCCGCATTATTGACTAATATGTCGACTCCCCCTAATTGGGTCATCGCTTTTTTCATCATACATTCAATCTGATCCGGTTGAGTCATATCCGCGGGGTCGTATAAAACAGTGACCCCGTATTTTGAAGCTAATGAGGCACGAATCACCTCAATTTCCTTCGCATCCCCTAACCCATTGATAACAAGATTAATTCCTTCATTTGCCAATTTTTCGGCAATACCTAAACCAATCCCACTGGTTGAGCCCGTCACTAGTGCATTCTTACCTTTTAACATGACATACCCCGATCCTTTAAAGGTTTATTGAATCATATTAAGAAAGAAAATTCTACCTACGCTGCCTGACTTAAAAATACCCTCTTTACACTAGCCCAATACACCCCTACAGCCCATGCCCCGAATCCTCTTAAAGCCAAGCACTAATGAAAAAAACTGCTTATTTTTCAACTTTCAATGCACAATTTCTTGTAAAGTCTATCCCAATTAATAAAAACAAAAAAACAAAATCAAAGTAATCTAAAAGTTGGCAGGAGGTGCCCATTGCGGTCTATCAATTCCTACGCTTTATTTTTTCTCATTCTTTTGAGTTGCTCTACCCTACAAGCCTTCCCAGACAAACCCCTACGTCTTGTCATCGGGTCTGTTCCCGGCGGTGGCAATGATCTAGTGGGAAGATTACTGGCTCACAAACTTTTTGAAAATCTAGGCCAGCAAGTGGTCGTCGATAACCGTGGGGGGGCCAACGGGATGATCGGCATGGAGGCCGTCGCAAAATCAGTACCGGATGGTTATACCTTATATATGGGTACGGCAGGACATTTAAGTGTCAACCAAGCCCTGTATGCCAAGATGCCCTTTAATGTGCAAAGAGACTTCATCGCCTTAACGCAACCCGTGGCATTGCCATTTCTTGTTTACTTACACCCTTCTATAGCCGTTAAAAATTTAAAAGATCTCGTAAATTACGCTCAATCGAATCCAGGAAAAATGACTTGGTCTTCTTCAGGCAACGGGGGATTACCTCACCTGACTGGTGCACTTTTAAACTTAACGGCCAACATCAATACGCAACGTATTCCCTACAAAGGCAGTGGTCCCGCCTTTAATGATCTGATTGCCGGTCGTGTGAACTATTGCATAGAAGCGGTTTCCATCGGATTGCAACAAGTCAAAGCCGGCAAATTACTGGCGCTGGCAACGAGTGGGGCGAAACGTCTATCGATCTTGCCAGAGGTCATGACGTTAAATGAGACTTATCCTGGACTGATTGTCTTAAATTGGTATGGGATAATGCTGCCTGCAGGCGTCTCCAAAGACAGAGTCAATCGTCTTTACTCAGAGATTGCCAAAATTCTTGCCCAAACCGAAACGGTTGATAAACTAACGAGCTACGGATTTGATACGGTTCAGAGCACGCCTGAAGAATTTAGCCAATTCAGACTCAAAGAAGAAAAACGTTGGGCAAAAGTCATTCATCAGGCTCATATTCAAGCCGATTAAATGTCTTTTGCGAGCAGTCACATAAAAACGATTTTTTAAGGTTTATTCGCACCAATCCATGGATGATCAGCGATATCAAACAAACAATTTTCAAAACCTTTAAATTTATCTGAACGCTTAGGCCGATAGTTCACCTCAGTCGCCTCCTCGGGCAACTCATCATACGGCACGGCCCCATTATCCAAACATTTTTGCGCCGTACCCTCCAAATCCTCCACATACACCCCAAAATGATGAGGACCCGTAAAATTTAACCCTCTATCGATTTGATCTTGCTTAAAATAAAGCACCGAGATGTTAATGGCGCCATCGGTTAGTACGACGCCCCTCGCACGTGGATTATCCAAGCGTTTTACTTCCGTAAATCCAAACACTTTTTTGTAAAAATCAGCTTGTTTTTCAGGGTCTTGGCTAGCAATGGCTAAATGTTGAATTCGGGCCATGAGGGTTCCTATTAGGTTATTATCGTTATGAGTCTAAAAAGGCTTTATTTTCATTTTGCAATATATAATTTAAGCTCTAAGGCGTCAAGTTTAGGGATCATTCATTCACGTTTTTTTTAACTTTGATGTGCCTTATTCATTTACATGGATCCAAGCACTTTTTCTCTTACAATAGCTTTGTATTTTTTTGACTCTTCGCTCCTCGCAACGATCTGCACGCCGCTGATAAAGACTCGCCCCTTTACCCCCAAGACAGATTCTTTTTACCCATTAAAAAAATGAAGTTTAAAAAATGACTCTATTTAAAATCGCGATTGTTATGCTTTTAAGTTTATTAGGGTTACAGGCTCAAGCGCTATCCTTTAACGTTCCAAAAATGTTCATTGATTCGGCTATTCAAAAAAAATTTCCTATCAATAAATATACTCTGAGCATTGATAAACCCACCTTAAGCTTTCGAAAAGAACTTCAAAAAATATCCCTATGCGGCACCTGGTCGAACAGTCTTGCCAAAATACAAGGTGATTTTTGTGTCAATTTAAAGCCGGTCTGGAATAAGGGGGTGGGAGAAGTTCAAATATCGAATTTAAATATTGAAAAATTTAATACCCAAGACGGACACGAACTCCCCTCCCATGTCTCGCAACTATTAAATACCACTATTTTAAAATTACTCGATGGCAAAGGCATTTATCACATGCCTGAGATGATTGGTAAGCATTTAGAAAACATTGAAGTCGATGAAAATAGCATCAAGCTTATTTTCTAAAACATTGCACCTCGATTAATCGACTCATGCCGATTAATTTTCACTCATGCTTTTGCAACGCGCTGCGTTGTAGAACAAAAAAGTGCAGCAAGAATGAATAATCTTGCCTTGATAACCTAATAATTAGGGAGCATTGACCATTATTTGCAAAGCATAGAGTTCCGTTTCTGACACGCTGCTGCAACCTTGAGCCACCAGCACAGATTCAGAAAACCATTGGGTCGCTGCATTTTCTAGCGCTAGCCTTGAAACACCTTCTAGGACAACAACCCCATTGGGGATGACCGTCGGTCTTCCCTGACGCTCCACAGGCACTTCACGACTAGCCGCCGTATCTGCCTGCAACCAATGAGCTCCCATAATCTCTGGGTTTTCAGCAATTTGGGGCAAGGCCTTATTTTTCAAATATTGCTCCCATTGCGTTTCAGCGCCAGGATGCGGCTCAAACCGAAGAGTCATCGCATAGCCACCGACTCCAATGCCAAAGCTCGCCTTCACCTGACACAGGCCGCGTATGCTATTTTTGATAACAGGGGTTGTTCGTTGGGTCAATGCACTGGGTCGGTTGGCCTTTGCCAAATAATCCTGCCCGGTCAGTACCGTCAGGTCTTTGACTTCATAAATAATTAAAAAATCTCTTTTCGCCTGTATCGACAAATAGCGTCGGCCTCGTATAAATCCATGAATCGCCACGCGCCCCAACATGTGCTCACGGCAATGCCATTCGTAGTAAGCCATTCGATGCTCAGGAGCCACATCACTCCAATTAATCATAACGCCTGAACCTGCTAACATGGGTATGCTCCGTGTGTATTACATCGATAATAAATCTAATCCAGATATTCAAACAAACGAACGACTTTTTTCACGTCTTTTGTACTTTGAGCAATCCGAGTCGCCGATTCGGCCTCAGCTTTTTTTACCGATCCCATCAAATAAACGACGCCATTGTCGGTGGTGACTTTAACCCAAACGGGTTTAAACTTTCCTTCTGAAAAAAATCGAGCATTAATCGTTGTGGATATTACATTATCATTAAGTCTGGATCGGGTAGAACTAGGCATAGCGATTTGCAATTCATTATAAACACGAACGACATTTTGCACCCCTTTAGCAATGCGTTCCGCGAGATCCTTTTCAGACTGACTCGCCGCCTCACCCGTTAACAAGACCGTACGATTAAAAGTTAACACATTCACGTGATTGAGTGCTGCCGTTTCTCCAATTCTGCCAGACACCGTATGTGAAATGACATTATCTTCGGTAATGGTTCCAATCGTTCTTCTATCTTCCACCGCCATGATAAATCCCCCACCCCCACCAATAACGGTGGCCATACAGCCTCCTAAAATGGGCAACAAAATACAAATAACCAGTAAAAATTTTTTGCTCATGATGTCTACCTTAAAAATTGAGTCGATGAATTTAATCCATAACACTGTATCTAACAACCTCATACTTTATCTATTGGCAACGGATCTATCACGCGCTTTAAGACTCCCCTCTAGGAAGTTCATTTTGATTAATTATTAGAACCTAAAAACCGAATGTTACAGTAAACCAATCAACAAATATAACAAATTTACACTACGTAGAAACCTTTGCAATTGAGGCCATACTCTCACGTTATGGCTTTTATAGTTCCAATGCGAAAACCTGCTACGACTTTACTCTCCGATGCTTTTTTACCCTCGGTATTTAATGAGAAATTTTTAATTTCGGAAGTCTTAATGACGAAGGTGAATCACCCCTGCCTGAAGAGACATGAACGACGGGCTTTCTCGCGCAATACTTTGATGAATAAATGAATTGCTAGGCTACGTTGCGCGCCCTGTGTGGAAAAATGACTGGGTTGCATTCGAGTCAGAAAATTAGGAGCGGTTTCGGGTTGGACAAAACATGCTAATCTTTACGTATTCGAATCGGTCGAATCCAGAAACCCAAAGTGGGGTTACTTATGAAAACAGCAACCCTGTTTTTGACGCGTGGACAGACGTTGTTGTGCGTAAACGACTACATGCTTCCGGGGTCGTCCAATGTTGCCAAACGCTTATGGCCCATCATCTAATAAAAAAACCACCCTCGGTGGTTTTTTTATTCGTTATTTCAAAACCCCTTACTTCGATTTTTGAACTTGGCCTCGGATTTCACCGGAAGGATTGGCCTTCGTATGTAAATTCACATACCAGTTACCCGCCAAAAGATCAGCTGCTTGATCTGCGGTAATGTTAGCCTGCCCGGTAATCGGACTGACTAAACTGCCTTTAAAAGGAACCGCTACACCGGCGTTCTTTCCTGCAGGAGCTGGCCCATGTATGTGAGCGGCGGACACGTCACCAGATAAATCTGAATAGGTCACTACCCACTTTAATTCATTGGTCTCGGTATTTAAACTGCCTTCCATCGTACCCATTCCAGGACCCTCTTTTGCAGGCACTTCTTGATTACCCATCATATGAGCGCTTAACGCAACGATTTCCGCTTGCACAGAATAAGTCCATGCACTCACCACTATTAATAAACCAATAGACAGATAATTACTTAATTTTGTAGCTTTAAACATTGCGAAGCTCTCCTATATTAAAAATGTGTTCACCACGGATCAACTGTATGTGGTCGAAGACAGTGTGATCAAGTTTTCCGCTTTTTGCAAATCGAATGACAAATTTGATATTTTGTCGTTACGCTCGTAGCAAAACCCATCAAGAATAAGGTGAGTTTTTTTAACAATTAACCCTTAATGAATAAGGGTTAATGACCAGTCCTTTGGCCCTTGAAACACTTTAGCTTCATACCATTAACGATATAGGGACTAAAAAAACTAAGCTTCGTGGATCAATTTTTTTAAATCATGCCGAATATCGGAGGTCGAAGCCGCCGGTTGTATAAAAAGGCGTAAGCGACCATCAGGCCCAAAAACATAACCGTAGGCAGAGTGATCTAAAGTGTAGTTATCTTTACCTAAAGGTATTTTTTGATACGAAATTCGAAATTGCTTGGCTATGGCACGCGTTTGCAATTCATCCCCACGCAATCCCAGAAACAAGGGATGAAACGCTGTTAAATACCCTCCCAAAAGAATAGGGGTATCTCTTTGCGGATCGAGGGTCATAAAAAGCACCTGTATGCTAGAGGCATCTCCCCCCATTCCCCGTAATACCATGGCTAATTTGGCTAACAACGTCGGACAATCGTAAGGGCAAGACGTCAATCCAAAAAAGATTAAGACCGCTTTACCCTTAAACTGCGTGAGCCTACACGGCTTACCATGATGGTCTTTTAAGTCAAACCCATGAATACCCAATCCGGCCTCTGTCACATCACTCGTGCGAAAGGGCTCGGCTGCGGCTAAAACAGTAAAAGGGGCGAACACCAAACCGCCCACCAAAACTTGTAAGTATCGGCGTCGATTCAAAATCGGTGCCCGTTGCTTCCCATTTTTCAATTCTCAAAAGCCTCATTATCAATCATCACAGAAAGTCTACCGGCGCTACCCGCATTATTTAGGCCACTATTAGCCAATCCCTGAGTACCCATCCTTGCAACAGCCAAGCCATGCCTCAGATTAGAAATACGGGCTGACTGGGTCCATGGATGTAATGGGAAATCTTTAATTTCATGGTTACGAATTGGTTGACAACCGCCAGACAAACAGGACCCACCCGTTCACCAATGGCCTAAATTTTGCCATCCACGTCATTGGCGATCATCGGATTACGGGGGATAGGCATGAGCCATTGAGTAGACCAAATTTGGGTCTTGGTGTCAAACACACATTTTTAAGCGACCACACGAAGCAAAATAAAAAAATGACAAAGTTTTGCATTACAATCTTCTACTAGAAAGAATAAAAAACGATCCCTTCATCCTCAAAAATTAAAAAAGGAAAATCATGCCCTGGATTCAAGCCAACGGAGCGAGCCTTCGTTATACCCTCAGTGGATCTGGTCAAAACACCCTGGTGCTGGTCCACGAAGCTGGGGGTTGCCTAGACAGTTACGATGAGGCTTTGCCCTATCTTGAAAAACACTTTCAAGTCTTACGTTACGATCAACGCGGCTTTGGTTTTTCAGAAAAAGTTCGGGCCTTAGATTTTGAAGAGGTGGTTGCCGATCTAGCAGGCCTTTTGGATGCCCTAAATATACACCAACCAGCCTATTTTGCCGGTTGTGCCATGGGAGCCGATTTTGCGGTCGGTCTTGCCACACGTCACCCACAACGGGTTAAAAAATTAGTCATTGCGAGTCCCAGCTTTGGACCCAATGCAGCGCGAGGACCTCAAAGCCTAGAAAGAGCCGTCCTAGTAGAGCGAGAAGGTATTCGTTCGGCTATGAATGACAGTCACACTCGCTCTTATCCAGAGGTTTTACGCTCAAAAAATCAAGACCGTTTTAATCGTTATCAAGCCCGCTGGGTATGCAATACACCGGCCTCTTTTAGCGCACTGGCTCGTATGATGCATGGAATTGACATGACCCCTGAATACGAAAAAATTAAAAGCCCGACTTTAGTCTTAGGTGCTCAGTATGACGTACAACGCCCGCCCGAGATTGCAGAAAAAGTCGCTCACTCAATACCTGGGGCGATCTATCAATTGACTGAAACTGGTCATTTTATGAATGTTCAAACACCGGATTTATTCGCAAAGACGTTAATCGATTTTTTTAAAGATTAGAAAAAAAAGCGACTGGATCATTTATCAGGACAAAGTGTGGGCCCTATTGCCTTTAATAGGGGAACTCGATACTACACTTTGATTCGCCCCTTTGATAGATCGTCAGTGACGATGCTCAATGATCGAGCCCAACCAATGACACTGGGCAGTGAAGTCTTGCCTGGGGCAATGAAGGGAAATTAACACTATCCCAATTTCTGTTGGATTGTTTTGCTAACGAAAAAAATGTCATCGTGGTTTGTAAACATTCAAACTCACGGTCGAAATCAAACTAGGGTTGTAAAATCAAATCAAGAAATTAGTTTTTTTCCTTTTTCCTTCCTCTAAGGATAAAAAGCCACATTACACAAAAAAGAGGTCTTCCTTAACTCAAAAAAAGCGCTATAGCCATCGTCTCGATCCCGATCAACCAAATCAGCTAAATCAGCTAAATCAGCTAAACCATTCATCGCACATACTTTTGGCGAAGCCATCAAAAAATCCAACGAACCTAGGCTGCTACTCGCTTTACGTTGGGCGCTTAGCATCTGCCTACAAACAACGGCACATGAAAAAACTCTTCCCCTAAAGAACCCTATCAATGCATCAGGATTCCCATGAGTCTTTTAGGCCATTTCCTTGAACTCTTCCATTTCCTCATCGGATTCATCCATTTCCCAAACTAAACTCATCAGTTTTGATTGCCACTCCAAAGGAAACACATCTTCGTAGCCATACACATCATCTAATAACATGGACATTTTTTTGCTCCAATTGAGATTTTTTTGACATCTAACCAACCCAATTAAAAACAAAGCAAACAATGTGCCAAATATGTGGTAAGGGAGAAAAAACATCCAAACTGATGCATTAGGGGGAAAATCACTCTCATGCGACGAAAATACCACCCTATTAGAGCGCGATGATCGTGTCACCCGCGCCCCTTGATCTATCAAGCAGTCCTTTGCTCTACCGACTGAGCTACTTGGCCTTATCGTGACTGCCCGCGAACGCGGCTAGGGCGACAAAAGGGCCCTATTAAAACCTCTCGGCAGACGAGAGTCAATAAAATCGCGGCAAAAGCGTGAACCTGTCTTACATCACCTGCATTGAGCGGTATTTTCTGCCCTACTTTGCAGAGCCGTATCAAGCATTCGGTGTTTCGCTTCAGCACTGATTATCAACCACCCAGCTTGCACGGGTCATTTCGGCGGTTGATGCGCGAAGCGGTTTAATAAAAAGTATCGGTGGGCAGAACAGGACGCTTTATTCACAGCGTCACACCTACGCTACGCAGGAGTTAGTCGATGGAACGGACTTTCACAGATTGGCGCGGCATATGGGCTCTTCGGTCGGCATGTTGGAACGGCATTACAGCGAACTGGTGCCGTCGTTGAAAGCGGCGCAGTGGGCGGTGTAGGGCTGATACGGAATCCTGCCTAGGCAGCCCGTACTCGGCACTGGAATGAAATCACCGCCGAACCGGCTAAACGTTGAGGTCGAATGCGCGATCGTTGCGGGTCATCATTGTGAATTGCGCTATACAAGCGTCCAGCAACGGGACGGTCATCGTTAGACCTTAGCGTCTGATAGCTCAACATAGTACCATTCCCATGGAAACAATATTTCCAGCGTTCCGATTGGACAACAACCAAAATTATTTAGCCTACGTGAAATTTAGAGGATCCGTAATTTGCGTGCGTTAACCGAAACATTACTAATAAAAAGCCCGCAGTAGTTTAGGCGGGCATTTTTACTTGTCGATTCGAAACCACATGTCAGCACATAAGGGTTAGCGCACCTAACTGGCGCGCCGGTAAAACGACCTCTGCGAATTACTGCGGCGCGCCTTTAAAAGCCGCAATTAGTAGAGAAAATTTGTCAACGCTTACTAAATCGTGAACAAAATCCGAATCCATTTTCTAAACTATTTCCCCCAATCATCAACTTCTTGTGTTTTTGTATTTGCATCAACCTTGGAGACTGTAAGGTTTGCACCTTGCAATACCTTAATAAACCCAGGAATTACATCCACAGATGTTGATGCGGCGCTAGCCAAGATTCGCAATGCGTCTTTTACTGGCAACACTTTACCGATACTCATTGGATTTGCTGCAACACTTTGAACGAGAGATTGACCAGACTTCGCAAGCGTCATGGCTTTCAGTCCTGCAACCAAGAAGTTGGAAACAGAGATAACAATGCGTTGTTGCTTTTCTTTGGTTAGGCTTTTGGTTTTATCTTGAGCATCCGCAGATTTAGCCAACTCAGCCAATTTAGCGCCATCTGTTTTCTGAGCTTCCGCAACTTTAGCAGCTCGCTCCTTAGGATCAGTAGAGGCATTAAATGCTTTTACCTCTGCAGCGATTTTTGCAGCCTCTTCGTCGCTTTCATAAGCAGCGGTGATAGTCTTTAGTGAAACATAGATCAGCCCATTAATGTCGTTACTTTGTTGAACAAAACCTCTAACCTGCGAATCAATATCGCCACCCGAATCCGCACCACCTTTCGCCGCCCCCAACAACCCACCGAGACCACCAAACTGAGCCATTGCGGAAATGGTTGCAAAGGCTAACAAACTAGCCAAAAGAGTAGATACAATTTTCTTCATTTAAAACTCCCTATTTATTTGGTATTAAAACGTTTTGTCAACTCGTTCATTAGGTCGTTAGCGCTCTTCATCGCGCGAAAACCAATTAGATTATCTCCTTGGCTTTCTACAACTCCAGTGACTGTAGTCTGTTCACCGATAGATGCATCCTTTATGTCCACCCCAGCTTTTTGAGTAGTTATCCTTAATGCTGTAAGGAACTTCATATTACAGCCGTTAGCACCGCAGGTAGATTCATTCTTCTTGACCATATAACCAGATCTGAAACAAAATTCAGTTGGACTAAATGCAGGCATCCTAAATTTATAGAAACCATTTTTTAACAAACGATTTGCGTCTGAATAAAAGTCTTTATCAGAAATATTGACAATATAGTTGCTTGATCGATATGCGACGTGATTAATTATTGGAATCAAATGGTTTGCAGGCAGACTATCTTTACCTATAAACGTAGAGCCGCACGCTGAAATTTCTGGTGTATTGCCACGGGGCATAAACAAAAGAGACAAAACATCACCGGATGTAATATCAGGATAATCAGGCGCTATTGAGTAAGTAAATGTTGTTGCCCCCCCTACGCTAACAGGTAAACCCTCACTTTGGTCCAGGGCTAACCGCATCAACACAGGCTTATCGCCTACTTTGAATCCCATCGGCTTCAACACTTCGTAAACGGCGTTTTGACCATTTGGAATTTCTAACCCGTTAACTGTAAATTTCCCTCCCTTAACTTCACTAATCTTGAACTGCTTAGGCTCTAATTTGACCGACTTCAAGAAGTTTTTCATCAAATCAACTAACGCATTTTTGAGCGAGATTTCTTGCGTATTTACCAAACTCAGACCCTGTTGACCCACGCGCTCTAGAACGTATGTATCTTTTCCATATTCAGAAAAAATTACATTACCGTCAAGGTCAACAACTTGCGCTGTCAATGCAGTCATGAAACTTTGCTCTGTTTTAACCCCTCCTTTTCCAGAATTGGTAAAAACAGGTGATTGACCCATTTCGAATTTTAAAAAGAAATTTGGATGATCAATGCGACTATCAAAAACAGTTTTCGCGCTTTGGAACTTATCCCACGGCAAACAATTGGCTTGCGCCTGAACCGAGTTCATGTTGTCCGTGAAGTTAACATCCACTGGTGCTAACTGAAATGGCGCCTGGAAACCTATATCTTTCGCAAATAAGTCTGCGACAGCAGGTGACCAAAGTTGGTCTTTTTGGTCGCTGGATACCGGTAATAATTTCGGCTTTCGCGAGTCATCTGCTGGGGCCTCAAATACAAACACATACTCTTCGCCTTTGCTCGGCTTTCCCATGAGCGGCTTAAGAATCGAATAACTGGATTCAACACTCAATACTTTAACAATAATTGGGCTAGCATCTTTACTGTTCAAGCGGGTAGCCTCCAACTCGTCGCCAGATTTAAAACCAACCTCATAGCCTTTATCGACCACAAGTAAATCTCCAGACTTCTCAACTATTTTAACGAGAGTGTCTTTAGGATTAAAGCTTTGCTTGACCTGAGTTACCAAGTCATTCATTTGATTGATCGTATTAGTCGTCAAAGACTTAGTCATGAAATCATTCGTTGACTTCAATCCCAATTCTTTTTTGGCAATGACAAAAGGGGTATACTGCGTACTGCTAATTGTATAAACAATTTTTGCACGCTCTGGCTTGATAAGTTGAACGTTCATGGTGATAGGGACCAAAATTTCTATGTTATCCCCGCGATCCACTTCGTAGTATGAGGCCCGTGTTAAACCGACAACTGCGGCATAAGTACGGTTAACTGGAGCCGCAAAGCCATCCCCACAACTGACACCATCTGTAGCATACAGATATTTCCCTTTGATCAACTCTCTCACTTGCGTTGCATGTACGATTGAGTTTGGGTAAGCATTAGCTAAATTTTCAGTAAATGCGGAAATTATTTGTTTTTGGGAGGCTGGCGTGAAAACAGCAACGGCTCTAGGATCAACTAATGGTCTGGTTGCTGTGTCCCTGTTAGTGACATTAAAACCTTCAATTTCTCGAACGGGAAAGACGTAGAAATCTAAGGCCATTGCTTGAGCTGTTACAAACAGTCCAAACAGCATGACTTTCATGAGCACAGACTTTTTCATTTAGAAGTCCTTAGGGCATGTGCCTTCGAGGCAAATCACCATCCTATTGCCTTGAGCAATCATTTTGAAATTCTTCATGCTGTCTTGATTTTCTTCAGCCATGTCCTCCACAAATTCTTCCAATTTACTCCGAAAGCCTGTTTTGGCTTGAACAATAAATGAGCGGCTAGTATCCGTCACGTTGTCCTCTTCGTATTTCTCTACCATTGCTTCTAACTTCTTCGTGAACGATCGACGAACGCTCGGCGTAACACGCTTGGTGCTATACAGCAGGACATAAAAACTTTGCCCTTGCGTTGCCGCAAGTTGAAGTTCTTTGGCCGCGGTATTGCCCACTGTTGATGCCAACTCTGTCGCTAGGGCATTTGCTAAATTTGCACGACAATTTTGATCAGAAGTGCCTTGCGCACGTTTGCCCAACACAGCAGAGATGAGCCCGTCCCCTGAATCAACATTAAATGATGTGAGTTTCAGGAAGCCGCTGCATGTGGTATCACCGCTGGCCGTCCTACCCTCGGCACTCATTACAGCGGAGCCATAAACAATATATTTGGCACTGTAGGGTTGCTTGCTAGCTTTTTCCGTCAGCTCTTCAAATTTCCGCTGTTTTTCTATATCTAAAATTAGTAGTTTAGCGCCCGCTGTATTGCGACGAAAATCACGTTCAGGCGTGTAAACCAAGCCATAGGGCTTGATAACTTGTTCCAACTTTTGCGAGATCATTGCGTCGGCATCATCTGCTGGTTTCGCATTGTTGGTATCGGGGAACTTCTGTTTAAAGTCGTAGTTCACAATGTCTTTTTCGCTTGAAGCGGATGCCGATGCTGATGCGTTACTTTCTGCAGATTGTTTGTTTGCAGCGCCTTGAAATCTAGATTCAGAGGAAGCTGCGACCGCTGACTTTCGGGAAGCATCCAAACTCGCATCTCTGGATGATGCAACGCTGGAGTCGCGAGATGCAGCACCTGCACCGCCGTAACCATTAGCAACAGCAACTGATGAACGCTCTCGCTCAGCAACTGACGCACGATCACGTGCTGAAACACTAGCGCTGTTGCTTGCTGCCATTGCGCTTTTATCTTTTGAAGAAATTGCTACCGATTCTCTTGAGGAGGCAGCACTAGCGGAGGAGGCACTTGAGGCAGATGTTTTACTCTTATCATGTGAATAACTTATCTCTGTAGATAACGGCGCTCCAGGTTCGATATTTGTTGCAATACCATAGTATTCATCGATCAAAAACAAGATTTTTGCTGCTGAAGTGGCGGTCGATGAAACCAACCCTTTGATTGAGCGCGCCAAACCGAAAAGTTCATCGCTCTCGACAGACAGATTCGTCTTTGCGGTCAGAACATCGCCTTCCGTCAAGAACGTCGTCTTTAGATTATCAGCCAACTGTTTTGATAAATCGCTCAAAGCAGTTTGTGTTGCTGGGGATGTCGTATCAATATTCATGCGCAACTTGAGCGCGGATAACACAGCATCTCGCTCTGCAGACTCTCGCGCCAATCGACGTGCCTTAACCAAATCACCAGAGGATTTGATACTGATCTCTGTTTTACCAATCGCATTGATAGCTTCTGCAAAAACTGGCATCCAGCCATACGTGCTAGCAACTACGGCTAAGGCGAGCAGGCTTTTTTTAAAGGACATAGACGTCTCTCTCGAAGTATTGAAATACTTATTTGGGTATGATTACAACGGCATCGCCAGCTTTTACGACAATGCCATTTGTTGTCTCTGTTACAGAAGCACCATCTACTGCCACACTTTCTGTAGAGCTTGCGGCAGTTGCAGCGGATGGATTTGAGCTTACGGATGATTTGGCCGTGCGCTGCATGTGACGTACTGCTCCCGCTGCATCCCCGGACTCGATATATGCACTTGTAATTGCAATGGTTACCAGATTCTCTGGGTCCTGGTTTTTATTTAAATACTGCTCACCAATTGCGATAGCTTCTTGATATTTTTGCAACCTGACCATCGCGTCCATTCTTCGCGACATCTCGGCAGGGTTTGGCGTATTGAGCACATCTGAAATCTGCTGCTGAATTCGGTCACAGCCTGTCAATGATATCAAGGCGAGAAAAATCAGTTTTGAAATGACGTGAATTTTACGAATTTTCATATGCTCACCTGAAGTTTAGATACGCACGGACATCGCTTAATGCTATTTCATATTTTTATGACATTTGATTATTATATTATGACATTTGATTAATGTAAAATGAATTAATTAAAAAATATGTTTTTTCGTTTAGGATACAAAAATGAAATCGGTTATATTTAACCTATTCACAGCAAGCTTAGTCGCCACCCTTGTGTTGGCAGGATGCGTTTATCCTGAGCAAATCACTGCAGAGGATGGCCAAACGGCAGTTTCGGTAAATTGCTCTGGTTTAGTAAGCAATTGGCAGAGCTGTTACGAGAAAATCGGGGAGTTTTGTGGTGGCTACGGCTACACGGTACTTCGCTCTAGTCTTGACGGAAACATCATTCGGGGTAAGGAGAGTTCAGAACGCAAGATCCTTGCGCGTTGTAATCGGTAACGCACCAGATCGGTTTGGGCAAAGGTCGCTCCGATTAAGTTTTTTTTAATATAGCTCGAAGGACTAATATTTATGAAAGTAACGGGTTACCGCTCGCCCTGAACCTATCGAAAGGTTTGATCTAGGCTTCTAAATAAAGTTAGCTCTTTTCCCGTCAAGCGAACTTCACTAAAGGTGTTTTTGACTTTGCAGTAGCGTCCAGCAACGGGACGGTGGTTAATGCGGTCCTCTAACCGCCACCGGTCGCTTTGGTCAAGAATGACGGCCACAACGCAGCAATACTTTGCTGCGACTTGGCCATCTTCTGCCGTGCTTTCTCAGCCTTGACCGCGGTTTGAGCCCGCTTGGAAATCGCCTGAAGGCTGTCCACCCGCTGCTGTTCGGGTGCTTTTGGTTTGATGGGTTGGATTTCGTATATTTGCATACGAATATTTAGCCCCGCCTCATTTTTTCCATAGACTCGCCAGCCATTTTCTTTGTTCAATGGGTAGGTTTTGAGGTCGATAAAAAAATCGTAACTCCTCAAAGCCGGCCCCCCGCATGTATCCTCGCCACCCCTCTAGATCATGGTAGACCCCATAACGCTCTGCATGCCACCCCTCTTCGTTTTGTCCAAGAGGATTAGAACTAAATAAAATACCACCAGGCTTTAAGGTCTGAAATAAACACCCCAATACCTGACCCAGACACAGACTGGGAACATGAAACAGCGACGCATTAGCAAATACCCCATCAAAAAAAGCGCTCGGTAATTGTGGCTTTAAAAAATCTTGCTCCCAGACTTCACAACCACTGAACTCGCGAGCCATGTTCACAAATTCACGGCTCCCCTCCAACCCAATAGGTTCGTGTCCAAGAGACTTTAACACTTTGAGATCTCGACCCGGTCCACAACCAAAATCAAGAATTCGACAAGGGGGCCCCTTTTTTATTTCATCCAGCAATGCCGTCCTATTCTGACTCACGTCGTGATCTCTAGTGCCCTCAAAAAAAGACAGCGCATTCCTGTTGTAGTAATCAACATTGCGTCCAGCCAGATCTTCCCAAACACTCAGCTCCTTCTGCACTGTATATAACCTCAACTTTCACAAAAAAACCATTTAGACCCCTTTTATGAAGTTAAAAAAGACCTCAAAAAATCCTTCCGACCCCAAAACCTTTTGAGCCTTAAGGGAAGCGTTGGAATCGCAAAACACCCTCTATGGCTTCAACAGCCAACGCTCAGAGCCGCCTCACAAGAACCCTATCAGCGTTATTTACCTTTTTAGCAACACAGGGGATTTTACCCTGCCTTGGAGACAAGGAATCACGCAATCAAATAAAAAATAATATAAATCAATGACTTAAATAAAAAAAATATCCTAATGACGCCATCTTCATCGCCCTTCATCGCCCTTAATATCCCCTATCCAAACAAATAGCATCCCTGCCTAGGGCTGCTATTTTTTCCTACTATTGCCAATTTTGCCACGAGCGACTAGAGTGATGATGCACTCATTCATTCTCAAAGAAGCTCAAACCTAGCATTATGGACATTTTATTTAATCCCTCAGCACCTGCCTCCCCTGATTTGGGTGGAACTGCTTTGGGCAAGTCCAGAGCCACTCCAGTCAACTTTAGCAACATCTTAGCCAATGTTGATCAAACGACCTCTTTGAAAAGCACTAACCCCACAACGCCTTACAACACATTCAATCCTAATGGCCCAGATAACCATCAAACGCCAATAGCTTATAGCTTGCAAAATCGATTCGATACGATTGATTCTCGCTTTGCCCCAGTAACCACAACGCCCGCGCTGGCCCCCACGCAGCCCACTGTATCTAGCCCATTCGAATCAACCCATTACTCGATTAAATCGGGCGACACTTTACACTCGATCGCCAAACGCTTCTTACAAGCCCACGGTATCAAGCCCACGAATGCACAAGTTGCAAAAGCCGTTGCACAAATCACTCATAGCAATGGCATTACACATCCTGACCTCATTTACGCAAAGCAAAAAATCGATTTATCTTCTATCAAATCTTCCACTGCTTCGCTTCAACCTTCAGCTCAAAAAGGTTTAATACAGCCACTGAGCAATCAGCGTGTGGCTCATAATCCCTTGCCTCAGGCCACAGCAACAACGTTCCCAGTGTTTGATAAAACACTCGATGTCGCCGTTGAAAAAAATTACATACATCCGGGTGACAAACTCGCCGTTCAAGACCAAGTCCTCGAGCTTGCCGCTCAACATGGCTTTAACCCCGACCAGTTAACGCACGTCTCGTTTACTCAAGCTTCAGAAGGGGAATCTTCCAGCACAGAAAATGCTCTGGATGAATTATATTTTTTTGATGCCCCTTTAATGGCAGACAACCTGAGTGGCCCAACCCTGGCACTCAATATCCCCCCTACGTCCACTCCCACCCCCCAGGCCATAATTACCGCACCCGCACCAACGTTAGTCAATAATCCCGAACCCGTTGTGGCGGTAGAAAGCACAAAATTGTCTGACGTGATCTACAAAGGGGTAGTCGGTAAAGCGCTCGATATGATCCCCATGGACCCCGACAATCGGGTGACCTTACAGCAATCGAACTCGATTATCAGCGGCACAACGACCGGACGCATGCTTGCAGTTTTAGTCAAACTGACTAACCCGATACTAACGGTTGCCGGTCTAGCATGGGGCATTTACTCAGCGAGCAAAATTACTCCAACCGCACCGGCAAGCCCGGCCGTGGTGGATGCAACTCCGCCTCCAAAAACCAAACCTTTAGGCTAGCCAAAGGCTTGAAGGTTTAGATCCTCTATCTCGTGATGGATGAATAGCCTTGGTTTGAATCATTCACTACCCTCACACTCCAACGATGCTTTCTGACGCGGCCCATCTGGCACAACCGTAAATGACTCTTCTTAGTCATAAATCATGAACATTAAAAAATTAATTAAAACAACAATATTTATAGCCCTTTTAGGGGCTTATTTTTCAACTTTTGCTTCTGAAAAGATGATTGAACTCAATACCCGCGAAGGCGTCACCCAATCGTATCTTTTAACGATTACGCCAGAAGAGTCCCCACGATACATAGCCATTCTTTTTTCCGGAGGTATGGGCAATATCAACCTCAAGAAACGCGGCAATACGGCTGAAGTCAAAACCCAAAATTTCCTCATACGTAGTCGCGAA
The DNA here is from genome assembly GCA_903893565.1 of uncultured beta proteobacterium. Taxonomy (GTDB): domain Bacteria; phylum Pseudomonadota; class Gammaproteobacteria; order Burkholderiales; family SG8-41; genus UBA5216. Next base: position 88,970 of record CAITMU010000037.1, read on the forward strand.
ATGTTTCTCACTCATGGCATTGCCACAGCAGCCGTCGATTCGCCCTCTGATATGATCAATATGTCTGATGGATTTCGAATGAGCGACAAACATCAACAAGACATCATTGAAGTGGTGAAAGATTTACGCTCTCGATTTCCACAAACCAAAATCTATCTCGTCGGGACGAGCCGAGGCACTGTGTCGGCAGCCTACAATGGACAAGCCCTTGAAACGCAAGTCGATGGAGTCGTTTTAACTTCTTCGGTATTTAAGTCTAGTAAAAGCGGCTTAGGGCTAGCCAGTGTAGACTTCTCAAAAATTAAAGCCCCCTTACTTTTTATTCATCATCGAGAAGATGCCTGCGCCATGTGCCCTTACGACAGCGCACATCGACTGGCAGAACGCTACCCCCTCATATCCGTCAGTGGCGGCTTACAGCCGAAATCCGGCCCCTGTGATGCACTCAGTCCACACGGTTACTTTGGCAAAGAAACACAAACCATTGCCGCCATGAGTCAGTGGATAATCCATCGAGCGCTCATCGCAGAAGTCCAATAATCTATTGCCCAAAAAAACGGACCGCATTACAGATAGCGCCTCATGGGTGTCATAGCCGAATGGGCAAAACCTAGTTTTTCATAAAATTGTTGTGCCGTCGAGTTCGCCTTATCGGTCAGTAAGCTTATACGTTCACACTTCTGACTTCGCGCGTAGGCAAGCGCATGGTTCAACAACGCCCTTCCCACGCCCTGATGACGCCAATTCAGTTTCACGACCATATCCTCTAACCATGCGACTTTTTCGCCAAGCGCTGTGGATATCGTCAATAAAAGTAAAATCATCCCTACAATGTTGCCCTCTTCTTTCGCCACAAAAATAACTCCCATCTCAGGATGGGAGATTATTGTTCGTAACCCTTTTTCGTGTTTAGACGCATCGGGTTGAAAATCAATTTCTTGCTCAAACAAGACACATAGTAATTGCGCTAATTCACTGACATCTTCCTCGAGGGCCAAAGAAATTTTCATTTGATAGATTCACTAGCCAATAATTCAGGCATATATTGGATTTGCAGTAAGTCGATCGCCTGCTCAGAGCTAGCCGTAAGCCAAGTGGCAAAGTTTTCTGGCGTAATGATCACAGGTGTTCTTTTTTCATCTCCCACTTTATGAAATTGATTCATCACGGGGTGAGAATCAGCATTAATGGTTAACATAGAAAAACTAGCAATAGACTCACCATTTTGAGGGTTTACCCAACGCTCCCAGAGACAAGCGATGGCGAAAGGGCTGCAGTCTTTGAGTTGAATTTTCCATCGAACCGCACGACCTGTTTCGTAGGATGGCTCATAGAAATGATCCACCAACACTAGCGCAAACTGGCCGTGCTTCCAAGCATTTCGATAACTGGGCTTCGTAGCAACCGTCTCCGTTCTGGCGTTATAGGTATGACGGGCGATCAACCCATCTTTGGACCAAGCGGGGATTAAGCCAAAGCAGGCCTCACCACAAGCGCGTCTACCTGATTGCCGACTCTGGACCACGATAGGAGCCTTGCCGGTCGGGTATACCTCAGGCTCTGAAAGGCACGGCAACGCAAGGTCCCAATGCTCTCTTACCCATTCGGTGTTTTTAGTGGCGGAAAAATTAGCACACACAATAAAAATTAATCCCTAGAGTCCACAATTCTAATAAAAAAAACCTGATTAAATGACTAGACCGCTCAAAACAGGGAAGGCACTCACCTAATGCATACTGCCTCTAAAAAAAATACATGGCTCGCAAGGAATATAGGATAAAAAACCTCGAACTATTGTGTCACTTTTTTTATGCTTTTATCAAGATTAAATCTTATTAGGAAGGTAGGGAGTAAAATATTACTGAACGTACGGCATTAACATTCATGAACCGAGGAGAATCGCATAATGAGTCAAACACAAGAATTGTCCGGCAAAGTCGCCTTAATTACCGGTTCCGGCAAAAACATTGGCCGTGCTATTGCACTGTCCCTCGCAGAGGCTGGGGCCAGTATCAGCATTAATACCCGCTCTTCTGAAACGGAAGCCCAGTCAGTGCGTAGCGAAATTCTCTCTCATGGGGGTAAGGCGGAAGTATTTATTGCCGATATCACGGACCCAAATTCGGTCAAAACCATGATCGAGGGAACCATTGCCGCTTTCGGAAGACTTGATATTCTGGTCTTGAATGCATCCGTACGACGTGAGGTTAAGTTCATTGACATGGATTTCGAAGAATGGCGACGGGTCATGTCGACCTCGCTCGACGCAAGCTTTCATTGCATCAAGGCCTGTCTGCCGCATTTAATAAAAGCCGGTGCAGGCCATATTATTACCATAGGAGGCGATGGTGCCTTAGATGGCTCTATCGGTAAGGCCCACAGCTCTACGGCCAAATGCGGGTTAATCGGATTGGGTAAAGCGCTCGCCAAGGAACTAGCTCCGCATCAGATCCGCGTCAATTGTGTTTCACCGGGCGCTATTAATACCACTCGCCCTTCCCATCGGACAGTGCGCTCGACTAACGCGCCTCATATTCCACTGGGTCGATATGGAGAACCCGAAGAAATTGCAGCAGGAGTACGATTTTTATGCGGCCCTGGAGGTGGATTTATGACCGGCCAGGTAATCCATATGAACGGTGGCACTTTAATGGGACATTAATCTTTCCATTAAGATCTGGGCCTTCGTTGCTAAAGAACGAGGCAGCAACGTTTGCTGATCCATCACCGCTCAACGAGAAAGCCCAGACAATCCCCCTCTTTTTTAGAGAAAATAAAATCTCTTAGAGGGGGGGGCGACTATTCCCACAACCGCTCAGGCATGGGCAATCCGGCTAGATCTTGTGCACTTAAAGGTCGATCCGCGACAATCTGCATACGCTCTAAAACTGCCGCTAATTGACGGCAGTGCTGAGCGGAGTGCCAAGTAACACGCTCGAATACTTTATGCGCCAACGTATCACCGTAATAGGTTTTCAAGGTTTGCGCTAACAAAGGATCTTGATTATTGCTCCACCATTTTTCATACTCTTGCCAAACAAAAGCCCCATAGGCCACAATTTGTTCTTGGCTCACCATCTCATCGGGTGGCTCGTTATCGGCAATCTTGACAGAATATTCTGCCCCATAGCAGGTCTCTAAAAAAGCCTCACCAATACGAAAAATATGGTAACAGAGCGTTCTCAGCACACGTTCACGATGAGGAATGACACGCTCTAAAAACTGTTCCTTGGGAATTTGTAGTGTCAGGCGCTGGGCTGCCAAAAATATCATTTCATATTTTTTAAATAATTGCGCAGGCGACAGTCCTTCGACCCCAGGCATTGGCAAGCCGGCAAATTTAGCAAAAGGATCCAACATTTGACCAAAAGCATACTTTTCGCCCTTAGCCAATACAGGAACCTTACGAATACCGTATTTTTCTAATAAGTACTCACGCCCACCTGCATCGTTGAGAACATCAACGACAATCATATCTACACCATTTTTCGAAAGAAACTCTTTCGTTCTGAGGCAGCTACTTCAACCCGGTTGGGTAAAGTATACAAATTGATCATCTGTGAATTGCATTTTGCGACCCTTTCGTCAGTTAACGAAGCTCAAATCTTCAGGCCCTATTTTAATGCCTTAGACAATTATAATCCAAATAAAAAGCTGATAAGTTCGGTTCGAGTCTGACCCAATCCCCTCCCAATGGAACCTATATTACTTAACGCTTTTTGCGTAGGGCATTAAGTAATACATCATCCCAATGGACAATGCTCCCATTAATCCCATCGAGGCCACCGCTATTTGAGGCCCCAAGGTCTGGGCGAGCGATCCGATCACCATACTGCCCGCAGTCGATAGTAACTGGCTCATATTAAATAAAGCCATAGTGCGCCCTCGAAAATGGGCTGGCGAATAAGTCTGCACAATCGTATTGACTAAAGCATTGGCATGGACATGGCAAAGTCCCACCAATATCATGACAAAAGCAGAAAAAGAAAACCACGAAGAAACAGAAAATAAAACGACCACCAACCCATAGAATAGGGAGGAGATCAACATCACTTGACCTCGAACCATTTTATGACCAGAAATAGCAATAACGCATGAACTAATTAAGGCACCCACACCCATCGCCGTTAACAAAAACCCTTGTCCTTGCGCGCCCACGCCTAAAATATCGCGAGCAAAAACCGGCAACAAAGTGGTAAAAGGCACAATAAATAGCGACACAATCATATTGCACAATAGCCCAGCATGTACCGCCTTAGTGGCTAAAGCAAATCGCCAGCCTTCGATAATATTGGATCTTAACGAGTATTTCTTTGGCTCCTTCGCAATAGGATCGCTTTTTTTAGTGTATTGAATTTGTACGGTCCATACGGTTGCTAATAACAAGAAGATCGATTGAATGGTAAAAGAGCCTCCAGTGCCAACCAAAGCAATCGTGGCGCCCGCCAAGGCAGGCCCCACAATTCTTGCCAAGTTAAACAGTAATGCATTTAAACCGATGGCATTGGTTAAATACTCTAAAGGCACGGTATCGGAAACCATAGCGGAGCGGGCCGGTTGCTGAAAGGCTTGCATTAAACCCACAATAACCGCTGTCACATACACATGCCAAGGCAAAATCAGATTCGTAAAAATCAAAAATGCCATGGAAGCAAATACGGCACCATTGATTGACTGAGTGATCAGTAAAATTTTCTTTCTTGAATATCGATCAGCCACACTACCTGCTACCGGAGACAAAAAAAGCAAGGGTAACAACTGTACGCCTTTTACCAAACCCAAATCGAGTGCTGAGTTGGTCAGATGATAGATAAGCCAACCTCGAGTGACTTCGTCCATCCAAGTACCCACATTACTGGAAATTTGACCATAAGAGATCAAACGGTAGTTACGGTAACGAAGGGCCTCAAAGGCACGGATACGATATAAAGCTGAAAATAGATCACGCATTAAGGGATGCTTTCATCTCCTTGGAATTCGACTTCAACAAACGAATCCCTTTTTTAGGTTCTATGATCTTTTTCATTTTTTTCTTATTTTTTCAATCTAAATTATACATTTAAAGCGTTGAAATTTCATTTTTACTGTCCTAAACCCTATATTTTACCGCCCTATTCGCAAAAAAATTCTCCATGGACTTAAAAAGAGCATTAAAAAATTGCTGCTTAAAAAATCCCCCTCTTTTGCATTAACTGATAAATCTCAAAATGGCACAATAAGCCAAAAAACAATAAAACCATCCTTAGGAGGCTGTAATGCCACTTCAAAACCCTGAACTGACCCCATGTCTACATCCCGGGGGGGGGTCTGGAGGCAGATTGCGAGAGGTTCGCGGGCTTTTCGTTTTAACCTTTCGGACGTTACTACAACATCCCGTGCGTGACCACGCACAAACCTCTTTCGATGTGCGATCCGGTCTAACGGCAGAGGCCTAAACGCCACCGTGGCCCCCGGTGTCAGGGAAGTTGTCCAAGTGTTGCTGGAATCAGTGTCCAAGTGCTACCGGAATACGCACAAAGGCGCCAGAAATGAAAGCTGCAGCAGCCCAAACGCCTTCCGTTATCGCCCGCAAGACAGCGCAACTGGCGTGACCCGCACAACGACCAAACGTCTTGCTGATGTATTGGGTGTTGACGAAACGCAAGTGATTCACCTGGCGCTGCATGAGCTGGCCACCCAGTTCCTGCCTCAATACGAGGCAGAATAGGTTCATGTGTACGCCGCCGCCACCGCTGTGCACGAAACACCGATCGATTGCTATTAATGTGATTTTGCCGAGTCAGCGTTCGGCGAGCAGATCAATCCTAAGAACGGCGACTTTGCCGAGCCGCAGGAACCGGGACTTGGCAAAGACCCGGACATGGCCGTTATCGCTCTCCAGCGGGTGGCTTAGCGGTCGAAGCAGCGATAATGTTGAAGCAGTAAGAACCAAGGCGTGAAGAACTACGAGAACCGCACCTCAGTTCTTGGGTTCTCCCGCGACCACATACGACCACAACGCCTGAATATCCACGGGCTTTAACAGGTCGCCCCATGGCGGCATCGCCTTGGTGCCGTTGGTCACCGAATCGAGGAAACGGTCGGGCCGGTCACGCGGAAAAGTCGCAAGATCGATGCCCCATTGCGGCCCGAGCATGCGCACGCCGTGGCAGGATTCGCAGTTGGCCGCATAAAGCGCCGCACCTTTTTTGATTTGCTCGGGCAGGAAATTTCCGCCGGGGCTTTGTGCAAAGCCTTTCACACTGGCGCACATGAGCGCCAGTGTGGTGAGTGTGGTGATTGCGCCGCGTATCATTCGTTCAATCTTCCTACTCCGGCATCAGCGCGAACGTCCAGACCGAGCTGCCCTGCGGCACCTTGCTGCCCACTTGTCCGCGCGCAAGACTGCCGCCCAGACCTGAGGCGACGGTGATGTATTGCAAGCCCTTGTGCGTGTAGGTGATCGGCGGCGCGTTGACGCTGGAGCTGGTTTTGAATTTCCATAGCGTCTTGCCGGTTTCCTCATCAAGCGCGAGGAATTCTCCGGTGGGCATGCCAGTAAACAACAACCCGCCGTCGGTTGCCAGTACGCTGCCCGAGCTTGCCATGTCGGTGATAGGAATTTTCCACTTGAACATACCCGTCAGCGGATCCATCGCCAAGTGATAACCCACCACATCGCCCGGGTTGATCTCCGAGGTGCGTCCCGCCGTCGCGGTGTTGGGCTCACCCAAATTCTGAAATTTATACGGCACGAATTTCTGGATGCGCGGCAAATCCCAGGTATTCAGATACGCCAGATTGGTTTTTGGGTTGAAGGCGAACATTATCGCGTTGGTGCCGCGCTGTGGAAAGACCTCGACTTCTTCGCCCTTCATCAAGCGGTCGGCCACATCGGTCAGCACCGGACGTCCGGTTTTCAGATCAATGTGCGTGGCCCATGTCACGCGAGTCATCGGATGCGCGGCGATCAGCTTACCGTTGGTGCGGTCTATCACATACAAGAAACCATTCTTGTTGCCGTTGAGAACCACTTTGCGCATCTGGCCATCAATGCGTATTTCCGCCAGCACCAGTTCGTTGGTGGCATCCATGTCATACAAATCGTTCGGCGTATATTGATAATGCCAGACGATCTCACCGGTTTTCGGGCGGATCGCAACCACGCAGTTAGTGTAGAGGGCGTCACCGTTGCCGCGATACTTCGCATCGTAGGGCCCGGCGTTGCCCACGCCCCAATAGACGAGATCAAGTTCTGGATCGTACGAACCGGTCTGCCAAGTCGAGGCGCCGCCGATCTTCCATGCGTCCGGTATCGAATCAGCCGTCTTCTGCCAGGTTTCGTGGCCCGGTTCGCCCGGCGCGGGGATCATATGCTTGCGCCACAGCTCGTTGCCAGTCTCCGGATCCCAACCGACCAGAAAGCCGCGTGTGGCATGCTCGCCGCCGCTGGTGCCAGAAATCAGCACGCCATTGGCAATCATCGGTGAAGCAACGCCCTTGTAACCTTCCTTGAAATTTGCAAACGGCTTCTTCCAAAGTTGCTTGCCGGTTTGCATGTCGAGCGCGACCAGATGCGCGTCGAGCGTGGTGCGATAGAGTTTTCCCTTGTAGAGCGTGGGCGCGCCGCGATAGATGGCGCCCGAAGTCGAGATGCGCAACACCGCGCGATCGTATTCCACCTGCGTGCGCCAGATTTGTTTACCGGTGGCAACATCGAGCGCGAACGTCCATTGACCATTCACCAAATACATCACGCCGTTATAAACGACGGGCTGCGCGAGCTCGCCGGTCTCGCTCATGGTGGCAGTGCTCCACAGCGGCACCAGGCGCTTGACGTTCGATTTGTTGATCTGGCTGAGCGCGCTATACATCTGTAGCTTTGGGCCCATGCCGAAATTCAACACGTTGTCCGTGTTCTTGCCGTCGTTGCGTAATTCATCGGCGGTCTGCGCCATGCCCAGTGCCGACCACGACAACAATACGGCTGCCACAATTTTTTTCATATTGACCCCCCTTGAGAATTAGAAACACACGATGGCTTGTTAGATACCATTTCTACTCCCCAGTGTATGCGACCCCGACATGCAGGTCAAGCGGCAAGGCCGTGTTTGCGCTCCGGGCGAAGTCGGGCCTTGCTGTATTGACTTCAAAATTGTAAAATGACTTCAATGACTTTAAAATTTATAGGTGATATCATTGCGATCCTGACCGTACGAAACCTGCCCGACGAAGTGCACCGCGCCTTGCGAATGCGGGCGGCCCAGCATGGGCGGAGCACGGAGGCGGAGGTGCGCGCCTTGCTGGAAGCAGCGGTCAAGCCACAAGGGCGACTGAAACTAGGTTCCTTCCTAGCCAACGTCGGCCGTAAGATGAAACTCACCGATGATGAAGTGGCTCTGATTAGCCAACGCAATCCGTCCTTGCCGCGTCCCGGGAGCGTTGAATGATTCTGCTCGACACGAATGTGATGTTCGAACCCCTACGCAACACACCGGATCAACGCGTGATCGCATGGCTTGACGCGCAACCTCTGGAAACGCTGTTCCTTTGCGCGGTCACGGTGGCCGAACTACGTTTCGGGGTTGCACGCTTACCTGCTGGTCGCCGTCGCAATGGACTAATAGAACAATTGGAAAGCCAGGTGCTTCCCTCTTTTGTAGGTCGGGTACTTGATTTTGGTCTGGCTGCAACCCAGCACTATGCAGAGGCGATGGCTAAAGCACAGGCTCGAGGCCTGACGGTCAACCTAGCCAATGGGTTCATCGCAGCCGTTGCAGCGGTCAGTGGCATGACGGTGGCCACCCGGGACACGCAACCGTTTGTTGCAATGGGGCTTTCGGTCATCAATCCTTGGAAGGATTAGGCCAGGCAGCCATCAGATTTTACGGGTAACTCTAGGGCATCGTTGTCAAAATAATCGACAGCTACTTCACACAATTGCAGGATTCCCAGTTGGGCACAACTAGCTCAATTGTGAACATTTGATGCTTATCATTTTTTACCAAACGCCATCGATGCTGACTGACGCAGGAACAACAATTTTTTTGCCACCATGATCTCACTCTATGGTTTGAGAGAGAAGCAGCGCTTTTTTTCTGAAGATTTTAAACTATAGCGCTCGGGACAAAATACCCATTAGTACCGATTGAATCGCAAAATCCTTAACTCCATCAAACGATGTGAACCGCGCAGTCGAAGGCCTGCAAGTGCCCCAGTACGAATTATCTCAATAAGGGTCAACTTAAACGATACTAATGAAGCCCCTTTATTCGCCATTGCTTGAGTAATAAAGCGTTACTCAGAACGAAGAAACTCGAGAGCGCCATCGCACTGCCAGCAACCATAGGCGAGAGGTAACCCAGTGCTGCTAGGGGAATACCGGCAGAATTAAAAACAAAAGCCCAAAATAGATTCTGACGAATTTTATTCCAGGTTCTTTTGGAAATATCTATGGCATTGGGGACAAGACTAAGATCACCCCGCATCAAAGTGATCCCAGCCGATTGAATGGCCACATCTGTACCAGTTGACATTGCCATTCCGACATCAGCAACCGCCAAAGCGGGAGCATCATTGATGCCATCACCAATCATCGCAACCCATTGGCGCTCTTTGCTGACTGTAGTAGATCTCAGTTTTTTAATAATATCGGCTTTATCGCCAGGCATCACTTGTGCAAATATTTCATCAATACCAATTAATTTGCCGACTCGTTCGGCTGAGGATAGGTTATCACCAGAAATCATTGCAGTACGAATACCTAATTGATGCAAGGCTTCAATCGTCTGCTTTGCATTGGTTTTTATTTCGTCACCGAACACAAATGCTGCGATGAGAGAAGCTTCTCCGGTTTTGACCCTCAGGATAGAGAGGGTGTGTCCTTCAATCAAAGTTGATCCAATTCGGCTCTCGATATCTTGGTAACGCGAATCGCCCTTTAGTGAGGCAATGCTTTGTAGGCTTAACCGTTCGTTTGCCCATGGACCACTGAGGGGCTTACCCTCTATGCCTATCCCAGGGAGTGCTTTATTTTCCAAACTGGCAATAGGCAATATTTTTTTCTCATTTGCAAAATTGAGCATGGCCTTTGCCAGCGGGTGTTCGCTACCGAGTTGAAGACCTGAGGCTGTAGCAATAATATCTTTGATGTTATCGCTTTCATTGACTAAAGGGATAACCCTTATAAGCTGAGGCCGTCCGATGGTAAGAGTGCCTGTCTTATCAAATGCAACAACATTGATGCGGTGGGAAAATTCCAACAATTGGGGCTCTTTAATCAAAATCCCAAAGCGAGCCGCCACTCCAGTGCCTACCATAATAGCCGCCGGAGTGGCTAAACCCAATGCACATGGACAGGCGATGACCAGCACAGACACAGCTCGCAATATGGCTATCGATCCAGAGTCCCAATAAAACCAGTTTCCCAGCCCAGTCAATATTGCAATGACGATGACGCTAGGAACAAAAACTGCGCTGACTCGGTCCACCAGTTTTTGAATGGGCGCCTTTTTGGTCTGAGCCTCTTCTACCAAAGAAATAATTTTGGATAAAACACTTTCAATACCAACGGCTTTAGCTTGAATAATGAGCACGCCCTCACCGTTCATTGATCCGCCAATGACTAGTTCATTGATATATTTTTTGACGGGCTCACTTTCTCCTGTCAACAAGGATTCATCCACATGACTTTGACCGGACAAAATCATGCCATCCACGGGTATCCTCTCCCCAGGCAACACAATAATTCGGTCAGTGGGAAGCACTTGATCTAAGGGTAAAAGGTGATAATCAGTTAAGTTCAGGGCTTCATTTTTAACTGATGCATCTAAGACTTTGGCTTTTTCTGGCCAGAGTTTTTGCAGGGCGCGAATAGATTCACTCGTCTGCCACTTCGCTTTCGCCTCCAACCATTTACCTAGCAGAACCATGCTAATGATGACGGCTGAGCCCTCAAAGTAAAGACCATTCTCATCATGCCAATTCGTCAGTATTTGATACAAGCTCAGCCCATAAGCGGCACTCGTGCCTATTGCAATCAGTAAATCCATGTTACCCACACCAGCCAGTAATGATTTCATTGCTGCCACATAAAAGCGCCAACCTAAAATAAATTGTATCGGGGTCGCCAAAGCGAGTTGCCACCAGGGACTTAATGACCAATGGATTCCCAAAGGCATTAAGAGCATTGGCAAAACGAGTGGAATGGCTAAAGCAAAGCTGATGAAGACCCTGCTTAAACCGTCTATCTCCCAAGAATGCTTAGTGCCTTGAGTTGAAATCTTTCCATGGGGGGGGCTTGGATTGGCCTCATAGCCTGTTTTATTAATAGCCTGAATGATTGCTTGAACAGTCGTGGGGGAGCCATATTTAACCCGAATCCGAGCTTGTTCAGTCGCCAAATTGACGCTAATGGCTTCCACTCCAGACATTTTTTGTACAGTTTTTTCAATTCGACCAACACAGGAGGCAAAAGTCATGCCGCCAATGTCCAGCGAATAAAAATCTGAGATTAAGGAGGATGGCGTATCCATATCCATTTAATATAGGCTCTTGGTTCATAGACTACAACCATTATCTACATTGCTCATGAGGAATTGAGATGCTGCAATTCACAGTTTCAGGAATGACATGCACAGGATGCATTAATGCGGTAACACGTGCAATTAAGTCCCAGGATTCTCTAGCGGAAGTAAAGGTTGATTTAGCAACGCAACATATTGAGCTCGAAACAACCCTATCAAAAGAGCAAGCGCAGGAACTGCTTGAAGAGGCCGGCTTTGCAGTCCTCGGTTGATTCATACTCGGCCTTTTTCAATTTCGTTTGCTAAAAAGAGATTCGTTAAAAGACAGTAAAATCGTCTTTTTGCTGGAATCGATAGGTCCATCCAAGAGGTAATACCGGTCCGTCGATCGTTTTTTTTGGGAGTGCGCAGTCAATTGAACTGCGGAATTGCACCACCTGACTTTCCCAGAAGGGGAAAGAACTCACCTCACCCCACTTCGACCCTCTTTTGCTAGTAGGGGCGAAGTGTTTTATAGCTGGCCTGCCCTCCGCCAACATTGAGCAACCCTTAAAAATAGGATTGCCTCGAGTCCATGAAACGGTATTACTGAGATTGGGACATTTTTTCGGCCAATTTTCTTTTTATTTCCACCATCTTACCTGAAGCGGCCTTTTCGCCTTCTAGAATGGCCTTATGTCGGTTATCAAAATCAGTTCCACTGATTGCACCCGTTTCAGGTTTTAAAACGATATCAGCCCCCGCTAATTCATAAGAGGACAGACGTTGACCCATAATAGAAAATGATTGCAACATAATATTTAAGCTATCGTTGGTTTTGCCAAATATCGGTTTAGTTGAAATATCGACGGCAATCACAAAATCGGCCCCCATCGAACGGGCGACCTTTACGGGGACCGGGCTCACGAGTCCACCGTCCACGTATTCATGTCCATTGATCAGCACAGGTTGGAATACACCCGGCACACTACTGGAGGCACGAACCGCCATTCCCGTATTGCCTTTTCGAAAAATCACCAATTCTCCAGACTGAAGATCAGTGGCAACCACGGCGATCGGTTTTTTTAAATTCTCCAACGGGCGGCCATTGACTTTATCATTGACAAATTTTTGTAGTAACTCGCCTTTGATGAAGCCTCGGTCCGGTAGTGACCAATCCGCAATCGCTTTGTCATCCATCGTCAGCGCTATATTTTGAAGGTCAAAGCCTCCATAACCCGCCGCATACAAAGCACCCACGACCGATCCGGCACTCGTACCCACCACCATATCCACCACAATGCCTTGCAACTCCAAGGCTTTGATAACCCCCACATGCGCAAATCCTCGTGCCGCACCGCCCCCCAGCACCAAAGCCACTTTGATGGGCCTTTTTTTTACTTCAGTGGACAGGCTAGGCATCATCACCGATTCAGTCCACTCACGCGTTTCAGAAGCACCCACTGAAGAAGTGGCCGATTGACTGGTAGGGGTAGCGCATCCCAAAAGGCACAAAGGAAGTAAGGTTAGTAATAGTAAAATTTTTCGCACAATATAAAATTTCCTTAAAAATCTAATATCTCAATCTACAGTGCACCCGAACAAAATGACATCGAGCGATATTAAACGATTGACCGTTAAAAAATGATAGCCAAAACACAAGCCCTGTTGGGTCTTTTGGGTCTTCAGTAGGACTCCAACAACGAGAAAATGGATTAAAGGGGACATTTTTCCAAACCCTGCCATATGGCCAGATTACCAATCCATAGCGTCAATAGTAGTACTGATATCCCTTCGCCATCCCTTCGCCACCCCTTCGCCACCCATTGACGAATCAGACTACAAGATTGGCCATCCGTTCGCATTATTTTGAACTTTCACCAATTTAAAAAACTCAAAGTCATTTTACCAACGAAAAAACCAAATTTTTACCAACCTATTTTAAAAAACCCCCATAATTAATAAATTACGTTCTTTGCGTTTAGTCGGATCTGAGTTAAAAAAACTAAAAACGACGGTAAAATACCCCCATTCACATAATACTGAGGAGAAAACCCATGAATTCCATGAATAGGTGCCTTTTGGCCCTCTTAATGTGCAGTTTGTCCGGTATCACTTTCGCCCAAGGTCAGCCCGAAAAAAAAGATGTACATATCTCTGTGGGCGGTAAAGCCGGCCTTTACTACCTGCCGCTGACCATTGCCGAACAAAAAGGTTATTTCAAAGACGAGGGACTTAACGTTAAGATCAGTGACTTTGCTGGTGGATCACAATCCTTGCAGGCCGTTGTCGGGGGAAGTGCCGATGTGGTGTCTGGAGCCTTTGAACATACCATCAATATGCAAGTTAAAAAGCAGTCTTTGATGGCCTTTGTGCAAATGGGACATTTGCCGCAAATTTCGGTTGGCATCTCAAAAAAATTATTATCTACCTACAAAACACCCAAAGATCTTAAGGGATTAAAAATCGGCGTCTCCGCTCCAGGTTCATCAACGAACATTCTATTTAACGTGTTCATTGCCAAATACGGACTGAAGCCCTCGGATGTGTCCATCATTGGCGTCGGCACTGGTGCTGGCGGGGTGGCTGCCATGAAAAACGGTCAAATTGATGCCATTTCCAATATCGAACCCATCATGACTAAGCTTGAAATAGATGGCGATATTAAAATTATTGCTGATTGGCGAACGAAAAAAGACACCATTGCCTCCTTTGGCGCAGAAATCCCAGCAGCCAGTCTTTATGCGCCCGTGAGTTATATCAAGGAAAATCCCAATACTATTCAGGCACTCACGAATGCCATTGTACGTGCCGACAAATGGATTGCCCAAGCTAGCGCCGCAGAAGTTGAAAAAGTCATACCGGCAAGCTACTTAATGGGAGATAACTCACTTTACACACGTGCCTTTGAAAAGGTCAAAGAGGCTTTTTCAACCGATGGTATGATTTCAGAAAAAGGGGCCAAAGCGATGCTAGATATTTTAGCGACGAGTAACCCTGATTTAAAGCCCAGTGAAATTCGCTTAAATGAAACATTCACTAACGACTATGTGAAAAAAGCGCACGCTAAATACCACTAATATCGCCCATAACAGGGTTGCCCCACTTCCCCAGGCTCAAGATCAAACAACGTCATGGCTAATGCCCTCACACTTGACAATATCACCTGTACTTTTCAGTCAAAAAACGACCCACTAAAAACCTATACCGCGGTCAAAGACACCACTTTGGTCGTGGCTGAGGGTGAGTTTGTCTGCGTGGTGGGCCCCACCGGTTGTGGAAAATCAACGCTTCTTAACGTGGCAGCTGGTCTTTGTTTGCCATCAAAGGGGAGCGTAGAAAGCTTTGGCAACGCATTAAACGGGATCAATTCGAGAGCCGGCTATCTTTTTCAAAATGATGCCCTCATGCCGTGGCGCACCGCACTGGAGAATGTGGCCGCGGGCTTGGAGTTTCGAGGGATCGAAAAAAATGAAACTCACACCCAGGCTCGCGCTTGGTTAACTCGCGTGGGTTTAAATGGATTTTTTGATCGCTACCCTCACCAATTATCGGGTGGCCAAAAAAAGCGCGTCTCGCTGGCCCAAACCCTGATCATGGATCCACAGATCATTTTGATGGATGAACCGTTCTCAGCGCTCGATGTTCAAACCCGGCAGTTAATGGGTAAAGAACTACTCGAGTTGTGGCAAAACAATCGAAAGTCGGTTGTCTTTGTTACCCACGATTTAGAAGAAGCGATCGCGTTATCAGACCGCGTGGTGGTTTTGTCAGCTGGCCCTGAAACGCACCCTATTGGAGAATACAGGATCGACCTTCCTAGACCCCGGGATGTTCTTGAAATCCGCATGACGCCGCAATTTTTAGAATTACACTCTCTCATCTGGCGCGCCATGAAGAACGAAGTACTCAAAGGCTATGAACAACAACAAACCCAATAATAGCGCTGAAAAAAAACGTTCTTTCTTCGCTCGCTTGCCTTTAATTTTTTGGCAAATGCTTTTGCTCGTGTCTTTGTTTTTACTCTGGCATGTGTTAACCAGCCCTACGCTTTTACCCTCTTTTTATTTTAAAGACCCTTTTAAAGCCGCTTTCTTTTTTGGCGAGCCCCTCAAAGTATTAGAGCGTTTATGGCGATGGTTTATAGATGGTGAAATCTATCCTCACCTGTGGGTAACGTTAGTCGAGACGGCACTGGCTTTTTTCATTGGCACAGTCCTAGGTGTGGGTTTTGGTTTATGGCTGGCTTTGTCTGCCTTTTTATCCGATATTTTAGAACCCTACATCAAGGGCTTTAATGCCATGCCCCGGGTGATCTTGGCCCCTATTTTCTCGGTTTGGTTTGGTCTTGGCATTGCGTCTAAAGTTGCACTGGGTGTAACACTCGTGTTTTTCATCGTCTTTTTTAATGTATATCAAGGCGTCAAAGAAGTCAGTCCGGTCATACTGGCCAATGCAAAAATGCTGGGGGCCTCACAACGTCAGTTGCTGCGCCACGTCTACTTACCCAGTGCCATGAGCTGGGTTTTTGCGAGCCTACACAATGCCGTCGGGCTCGCCTTTGTGGGTGCCGTGGTGGGGGAATACCTAGGCTCAGCCGCGGGTGTGGGCTACCTCATTCATCAAGCCGAAGGCGTATTTGATATTAATACTGTTTTTGCGGGCATACTGTTGCTCACCGCTTTTGCCCTTATCCTCGATTGGGCAGTGACGTGGGCAGAAAAAAAACTGATGGTCTGGCAACCGCAAAGTAATGAAAGTAAGCATGCCTAACTGAAATAAAAACTGAAATAAATATTCTCCGATCCTAACAATAGACAACACATAAAAAACCATGAATCCAAAAAATCATCCCCTGCGCCTTATTCCTAACATCCAATCCTTCAGTCCGTTCACGCTAGCGCTTTGCCTCGTAACCCCAATGATCACTCAGGCACAAAACTACCCCAGCAAAGCAATCCGCATTGTCGTGCCTTATACGGCGGGCGGCCCCATTGATATGACTACCCGGCCCCTCGCGCAAAAACTCACTGAGTCACTCGGCGTGCCTGTCGTCGTAGACAATCGGGGGGGCGCAAACGGCAATATTGGCGCAGAAAATGTAGCCAAATCGCCGGCCGATGGATACTCATTAGTGGTCGCCTCTGGTGGGGGATTTTCTATGGGGCCCCATCTTTACAAGAAAATGCCTTTTGATGTCTTTAAAGACTTTAGTCCCGTGAGCCTATTTGTCACCATGCCAGAGCTCTTGGTCGTCCATCCTAAGCTACCGGTCAAAACGGTGAAAGACCTCGTTAATCTTGCAAAAGCGCAACCCAAAGCCCTGAACTTTGGCTCCTCAGGCGCTGGAGGCACACCGCATCTGGCCATCGAGCTACTGAAGATTGCAACCCACACCGAATTAACCCATGTTCCCTACAAAGGAATGGGGCCTGCCACCATGGACTTAATTGCAGGTCAAATTCAATTAACCTTTGCAGATCTGCCGGTATTGCTGCAATTGGTGAAAGCGAAAAAGCTTCGCGCTCTTGCGGTTGGAACCCAGACTCGCTCCGACAACTTGCCAGAAATTCCCACTATGAAAGAGGCCGGCTACCCCACAGTAGAGGCCTATAACTGGTACGCACTTTTTGCACCAGCAGGCACTGCCAAGGAAATTATTAATCGGGTTAATGCCGATACAGTTAAAGCCATGGAAGCCCCTGAAATGCAAAAATTCATGCAAAGCCAAGGCGCTAAAGCCAGCAGTAGTACACCGAGTGAACTTGGGGCTTTACACAAAAAAGAATTTGATAAATGGGGTCAAGTGATCCAGTCAATCGGTTTGACGCTGGAATAAAAATTCATAGATCCTGCCAAAGTCATCGACTGTTTGTTTTTTGTAATCCTCTCCACTACCGACTGCGCTCTTGGCGCTTCCCATAGAAACGAGGCGCCAATTTTGGCGCCCTTTTCTAAGCGTCCCTTAATCTATTAAATACGTCGTACCCAAGGATTAAGAAGGCTCAATACTTTGAGCGCAAGGCAATGCCGCTTGTCTTAGACAATACTAAGCTAAGAAGCCGCCCATAAAAAGCAAGCACTGGGGCGCCTACTCTAGCATCTCCTACCCGCAGACCTTAGGCGAATAGTTCACATGGGTGTCATTGGCCTCGACCAAGGGGCCAGCGCAGCTGCATTGATCCCCGCGATGCGTCCGAACACAATACACTCGGCTAAGTTTCCTCCCCCCTGATAAACAAACTGAAAAGCAGAGGAAATCTCGCCAGCCGTATAAAGTCTTGCAATCGGTTGATCCTCCCAATCCAACACTTCGCGCTTAGCATTGGCTCGAATGCCCCCCTTCGTATTGGGCCCGCCAGGATAAAGTGCTAGGGCATAAAAGGGTGCTTTTACGACAGGCCCCATGGTCTTAGGATCAGCCTGAAAATCTTCATCGACCCCTTTCTCACAGTATCGATTCCAAGTATTGACTTGATCGATTAAAGTTTGCGTATTCATCAAAGTCTTGTTATCAGGATGGGCACGGATTTTCTCAGCCAAAGCCTCAATGGTTTCGCCTTGAAGAATCCAACCTTGCTTTAAGGCATTTAAGTTACCTTTGTCCCAATCAATATCGTTATAGGCTGCAGAGGCTGCCGCAATTAACGCTCCGGCATTAAAAAGGGTTGAATCAAAAATCATCCAAGAAGGGATGCGCGGATAGGTCAAGTTGACCGTATCAAACTGCATGGCTTCTTTCCAGAAAATATAACGACTGGGATCCTTGGTAATGCGTCGCTCAGCACTGTAGCGACGCCCAAGATTATCGACAACGATCTCGTTGGGCTTACCCACAGAGGAGGTATTAAATCCAATCTTTAATCCATGACGGCGCTCTGGAATCGCACAAATCACCCGCCCAGCCACACTACCGACTTTAGCTAAAGCCGCCCCCACTTTCATCGCCATCCGGATGCCATCACCGGTATTGGCGGGTGAACCGTAAAACGCCCATCCTTCTTTACCAGGACCATCCAAAAAAGCCTTACGCATACGCGTATTATATTCAAAGCCCCCACTCGCAATAATGACCGCACGGCGCGCCAGATAACAAAGCTTCTTGCCAGCACGCAGGGCGTATAAGCCAATCACCGCACCAGCCTCATCAACGATCAAAGCGTCAGCCGCCGTATCGTAATGCACTGGAATGCCTCGAGACTTGATACCCACTTCAAGACAGGTGTGAAACGCTTCACCAGCCTCTTTCACTGACTTTTCGGCAAACTGAGTATGCGCACTCTCAGCCGCATCATAGCTCTCACCGACATAAGTGCTACGCAGTACAGCGTAACCTGAGCGCTCTGCGCCTGGAAAATCAACAAAAGCGGCATTCGCACTACCGACAGCCTTAAACTGTGGGTCAAGGGAGCGCATAAAATTGTTGTTCTGCGGTGCGTACACCGCCCAAGCATGGGCCAAATCATCTGAAAATTCAGGTTGCTCACCCTCCAACTTATAGGGCAGATTTTCACCACTAAACATGGCTTTAGCATAGGCTTTAATCGATTCGAAATCACCGCTCTCGGCGGGACAATGAAAACCACCTCCACTCATACGCGTGTTGGAGTGATGTTTATTTTCCGGTTGTTTTTCAAGAATTAGCGTACTGACCCCAGCGGCTTGCGCTTCCACCGCAGCACAAGCCCCCGCACCACCAAAACCGATAATGAGCACATCTACTTCATAATCTGCATTCAAGGCTTGAAGCATATTTTTAATTCCATTTAATTAAATTAATATCAAAAAAAGAAAAGGCACGTAGAAAAAAACCACCGCCCACAATATCGACCTTTAATAGACCAACCGATTAAGACCATCGAGCGCGGCTGATTTATAACATTCTCCTAAGGTAGGATAGTTAAAAACAGCATCCACAAAATAATCAATCGTGCCATTAAGCACCATCACCGCCTGGCCAATATGAATGAGCTCACTGGCCCCTTCCCCCATAATATGTATTCCGAGAATTTTTTTATCACTCGGACTAAATATAATTTTTAACATCCCCGTACGATCGCCAATAATCTGTCCTCGAGCGATCTCGCGATAATTCGATTTTCCAATCTCGTAAGGAATGCCTGCAGCGGTTAGCTCATCTTCATTTTTACCGATGGTTGAAATTTCAGGAACCGTATAGATCCCATAGGGAAACAATCCAATCCCAGCCTCATGCTCTTCGCTCAGTCCCAAGGCATGTCGAGCGGCAGCTCGACCCTGCTCATAGGAGGTGGAGGCCAGCGAGGGAAAACCAATCACATCCCCAACCGCGTAAATATGGTCTTGATTCGTCTGAAAATGTTTATTAACACCAATTCGCCCACGATCGTCTTTATTGACTCCGGCCGCTTTCAGATTCATGGACTCCGTAGCCCCGGCTCGACCGATAGAGTATAGGGCTGCCTCCGCATGCAATAACTTACCACTTTTTAAATGTACTTCTACAGGCTTGGACGCGCCATCTAACAAACGAATGTCAGCCACCTCTTCACCCAAGCGCATGGTCACATTGCTTTGCTGAACCACATAGGTTAAAGCCGCTGAAATCTCGTGATCAAGAAAAGGCAACAATACTGGCCTTTTATCAATGATTGTCACTCGCATCCCTAAGGCAGCAAACATAGTCGCATACTCTAACCCGATTACTCCGGCACCCACCACAATGACCGAACGCGGCAATGACTGTAAACCCAACACATCATCGCTCGTAAAAATCCTTTGGCCATCAAAGGGTATGTGACTATCGCGTGAAGCCTCTGTGCCACAGGCAATGATGATTTTTTCGGCATTAATTTGCCGCTTGCCATGACCACTCGCATGGGTCAACTCTAGGGTATGCGGATCCAGAAAACAGGCCGTAGATTCAATCAACTCCACTCGATTACGGGTCATGTGATTTTTAATCACATCAATTTCCGAGCGAATCACCTGATGAACCCGATACAAAAGATCATCAATCACAATGTCTTGTTTGACTCGATAGGACGAACCATAAATGCCACGCTCGCGAAAACCGGTTAAGTGCAATACCGCTTCACGAAACGTTTTTGATGGGATCGTGCCGGAATTGACACAAATGCCTCCCAAGGCACGTGTTTTTTCAATCAACGCCACCCGTTTACCTAATTTTGCGGCCTGTATGGCGGCTCTCTGACCCGAAGGACCTGAGCCGATAACCAACATGTCGTAATCCCATTTTTGTGGTGCTACGAGGGTGGAGACATCTTGATTCGGCTTCAACTGAGGGACAGCAGGCTGAGCGCTCATAAAACTCTCATTAAGAATTAGAAAAAGGGGGGGAGGAGGCTTAAAATACCATAAACTTAGCCTCATGGGTTTAGCAAACCCGAAGCTTTCCGAAGCTTTTGGGCCTGAATAAAATACAGAAAAAACGCTCTTGACGGGCGCTGGCTAGACATTTATAGGCTCAGACAAGGAAGGCCCGCCTTGATTCTGGAGTCACGCCTTTGCTTGCGGGCATAAAAAAAGGGCCTTAAAACGCTTGCCCCCTTTTTGTATCTGTCTTTTATAATCACCGCATCCCTTCAACCAAGGATCTTTCATGTTTTATGAAACAAAGCACAGTTCACGAGATTTTTTTAAAAGCCTAGGGCTAAACTTTAACCCTTTCAAAGCATTAATTGTCCCGCGCCCGATTGGTTGGATTAGCACTATTGATGAAAATGGGGTCGCGAATTTAGCCCCCTATTCTTTTTTTAATGCGGTGTCCTCTGACCCCCCGATGTTATATTTTTCCTCTGGCGGCGAACATGAGCAAGACGGGGGTGAAAAGGACTCTCTTCGCAATATTCGTCAAAATGGTCAATTTGTGTTTAACCTAGTGAGCTCAGAACTCACAAAAGCCATGAACGATTCGGCCTCCCCTGCCCCTCGTGCCATCGATGAATTTGAGATGACCGGATTAACAAAATCCCCCTCTCGATTAGTACGACCACCTCGTGTAGCGCAATCGCCCGTACAACTAGAATGCACCCTACACCAATTTATTGACCTTCCCCCCAGTCCTAGTGGGAAAAGCAACATTATGGTCATTGGCCATGTTGTTGGCGTACATATCGATGAAAACTTAATTGTTGAGGGAAGAGTCGATATCCTCAAAGCGCAACCCACCGCCCGATTAGGCTACTTGGATTACTGTAATGTCACTCAAAGCTTTGCCTTAACCCGACCGAATTGGCCATTGGAAGAAAAGCCCAAAAAAAGCTAAAAAAAGCAATCAGTCTGTCATAAAAAAACAGGGGTTAAGAAGGTCTTTCTTAATCGGAGGGACCACTTAACTGCCTGATACTAGTCTCATCATCAAGCTTGTGATGAACCTGTATAGACTCCACATTGAGTAGCAATTTGACCAATTCAACCTGTCGTCGTGTTTCCGTTTTTCGAAATACATTCTGTAAATGCGTTTTCACTGTGCTGGATTGCACTTTTAATACTCTCGCAATAACGGATAAGGTATTGCCCGAACACAATTCGATAGCCACTCGGCTTTCTGAATTCGTTAATTTATAAAGCTCCTTTAATATCATTGGATTCAGTTGCACAAAAGATGCATTGGAACGAAAAAGGCATAGCACCAAGGCCTCGTCTTCGCCCCCAGAATAGTTCCCGCTCGCAATGGGATTAAAAGTCAAAACGCAGTGACGAATCTGATCTAGTTTTAAATGCGTGTAATCGATACGAAGGGTATGGCTAGATGGAAAGTTGGCGTAAGGGCGCGCTAGTAAACATTGATCTAAGAGCGCTTGGATACGCTTTCTATCCTGTTCTACCGGAGGCGATAAATAAAGCTCCCCCTCTTTTAATTCCGTTAAGTTTAAATCATCAGTTTTATTTAATTCAGAATGAAAGGCCTGGTTCATAAAATACACTTTCGCCTTACGACTCACTAATGCGAGCGGACAAGGCAAAAGATCTAAAACACTCAACGGCAGGGAACCCAAATCTAGCGTCATAAATATCTCAAGCTAACAAACACTGAGGTCACTTTTATTCAATGAAGTTTGCAAAAAAAAGGGGAAGGAACGTTTTTAAAAGCGCTTAATCAGGAAGGAGTAAGAAGTAAGGGATAATCCAAACTCTACAGGGTTAACAAATTACTCTTCTAGTAGTGTAATTACATTGTCCTTTTCACGCGTCAACCATATGGTGGAAACTTCATAACGATGAATGACCATAATGGGTTCGGGAATGAAGCCAAAAAATGGATCGCAATGTCTAACTTAATGGAGTCTTAAAAATATTATTTGCTTTAAATCAACGCACTCGGGCTCAGTCTGAACAAGACGTCATTTTTCTGAGAGCCAATCTAATAGACTTATAAATGCATGAAGAATATTTTATTAAAAATCCCCATCACAACCCAAACACTCTACCCAAAAATGGGGGCCGACAGGCTCACCTCTCAAATAGACCGATACTGGCCAAGCCCTACTGTTGAAAACACGACGCTTTCATAGCGTAGAGCGTGGATTCATCCGTTCGAAAAAATCGAATCCGGGAGCCTCCTCCTCATTAAGGCTAATACAGACTTCAGTCTGTCTAAAAAGCATTTTTCAGTATGGGCTATTTATTGCCGTAATCAAAGAGTTATCTACTGTAAGAAGCTCATTGACTTCACTCTTAGGCCTGGAGTTAAGCTAAATCAAGAAAGTGGCGGCCCCAGTTCGCGACGCTTGAACGCCATCATCGTCCCATTGGAATAGACCTGCCACCCCCCCCTAAAAAAAATCAAGGCCCTCCATCAGGCAGGAGAGTATTAGGGTTAGTTAAAGAAAAAAAGGGGGGGTAAATATTAACCAATGAACTTCACCTAACAATCGAGCACACCCAACTTCGCAATAACCGATTTATCGCTACAAACCCTTTGCCGTACCGAAACACAACAAGGGGGCATTGAGCATTATGCGGTAGGGGCAAT
Source organism: uncultured beta proteobacterium (assembly GCA_903893565.1). Classification (GTDB taxonomy): domain Bacteria; phylum Pseudomonadota; class Gammaproteobacteria; order Burkholderiales; family SG8-41; genus UBA5216. The sequence continues at coordinate 112,430 of CAITMU010000037.1, forward strand.
CGAGGCAATTGCAGAAAAAAGTGCAGCCACTGTGGCTTCGCTAATACCTCGAGTAATAAATACCAGCCGTGTTTGATGATCATCACTAGGCCAGCGTTCTAACTCTATCGGTGGGTGAAAAAGGTGCTGCACCCCTTGTACGATCAAGGGGCCTTTATGGCCATGCACATTGACTAAGCCCTTGACTCGGAATAAGTCGGGCCCGCGAAGAGTGGCTAATACCTCCATGCACTGGGAAAAACTAGCCCAAGTAAATGCCGATTCAAATCTCAAACAAAAAGAAATCACCTGAGTGTCATGTCGATGCACATGACCATGTTCGTCGTGCCCATAGCGGGAAGGCTCATCGATTTGATCCGCTCCCATCCAGCGCTCTACATCTTCGAGCCTAGACTGCATACTACGAAGCGCTACATCAATTAAAAAAAGCAATTCAATTTCACCATTCACGGCTCGTTTAATGGGCGCTCTAGGATTTAACTGATTCAGCGCTACTTCCAAAGCGCGGATTTGTCGCTCATCCACAAGGTCCGATTTCGTAATCACCAAACGATCGGCTAATGCGGCCTGCTTAACCGGCTCAGTCAAAGTTTTAAGCTGTTCCAACCCATTGACCGCATCGACTAAAGTTACCACGCAATCGAGTCGATACTGTGACTGAAGCATCGTATCGCTCATCAAAGTCTGCATGACAGGGGCTGGGTCTGCCAATCCCGTCGTCTCAATTACTAAGCGATCAAAATCGATAATCTGACCATTGCGTCTTTTGACAAAAAGGTCTCTCATCGTTTCCTGTAAATCCCCTCGCAGCACGCAGCACAAACACCCATTATTTAATAGCATCATCTGTTCAGAAGACACTTCCACTAGGTCATTATCAATGGCTTGTTCTCCCAGCTCATTCACAATCACCGCCACCCGATTCATTTCTGGGCGCTTTAATAATTTATTCACTAGCGTTGTCTTACCGCTTCCTAAAAATCCGGTGACCACACTGACAGGAATTCGTCCCGATAATGCGCTTCTAGCTAATACAGGAGCATCCATATTGATTATTTAATCCCATTAAACGATATAAAATTGTAAGCTAATCTTGCGGCTAGTGAAAAGAAAATCATTTTCATTAAGCGTTTTATTTTAAAGCGCGCACACTTTTCAAGAAGCCGTTAAAAACAAAGACCCAAAAAAAACAACGATTGGGTGAACGCCGATTGGACCCAGTTCATCATAGCTGATCAAACACCCCCCAAAAAAAATTACCGCCAAAAAATCGAAGTACCACAAAAAAATAGGTATTCTCGAAGCGCTGCAACCATAAAACTGACAGGCCACTTATTTTTGTATCCTTTTTTTCTTCCGCTGCACCCCGGCCATCGACTCCAGCACCGCGCATACAGCGGCCGTGTCTTGCTGAGCAAAGCCTTGTGAGAGGGCGGCTGCGTAATAGGCTTTACTGGCATCAAACAAAGGTACTGGAATGTGATGCTGGGCAGCAAAAGCACCGATAATATCAATGTCTTTTTGATACACATCCACTTTCATGGTCGCTGCTCGATAATCATTTTTAATCATCATCGGTGCTCTAATCTCAAACATTCGTGAAGCACCCGCGCCATCTTTAATCACTTTGTACACCAGATTCAAATCAAGCCCTGATTTGAGCCCCATCACCATCGCCTCGGCCGCAGAGAGGTTATGAATAGTCACCAATAAATTGGCTATAAACTTAAGCTTCGATCCGTTCCCAAATTCACCACAATAATGCATGCTACGAGCAAACCCCTCAAACACAGCGCTACACCGTTTAACCGCTCTAGCCTCTCCACTGGCATAGACAGAAATATCCTTAGCCCCCGCCTGGGCGCCAGTACCACTAATAGGGCAATCAAGCACAATGATCCCTTTTTCAGCGCAACGATCCCTCAGAGAGAATTTTACCTCCAGAGGCAATGTACTCGCCTCAATGACCACGGTGCCACGAGCGGCCCCAGTCAAAATACCCTGTGCCCCCCAAAAAGCCGCCTCGCAAGCCTTAACGCTAGGCAACGAGGTAATGAGAATACGGGCCGATCGGGCCACTTCAGCCACGCTTTGCGCTAACACTCCCGACTGTTGCAAATGAAATTTCTGTGCCTTTTTCTGTGGGTCATAGCCGATCACCTCGAACTGAGCCTGCATGAGATGGCGGGCAAAAGCGCTGCCCATAATACCCAAGCCAATTTGTCCCACCTTGCGTTTATTTTTCATCTACTGCCCTTTATATCGTCATACAGAGCCACGAGAGATTTTGTGCCATTTGACTGGAGATTGCGGTTTTTTTTCTGTAGAACGGCCCATTGTAATTCATTCACCAAACCCCAATAGTCGGTTTGGTAGGCTTTGAAAAAACCATTCCCACCAAGGTCTGTCCAAGCTCCCCGCCCTCTGAAGATTGGGCAATAGCGCCCTATACCGCTTCAGGCAAAAAGACAAATCTGCCTTCCTGTTCGCCCCATAGGTGGATCAGTTAGAATACGGTAAAAAAACGGCTAGATATCCCCTTGGCAGCCTTGAATCCCCCAATGGACCCTACGCCTTATCTTCTTTTACCGTAAACAGGAGTTTTCGTGAAACAAATTAGCGTTGGCGTGATTGGTACCGGCTGGTGTGGCGGCATTCGTGCAGAGACCTGTGCCAACAATCCCCTGGTCAAGGAGCTTCATATTGTGGAAACTCGTGCCGATCGATTGCACGAAATGGCCCAAAAAACTCACGCCAAGTCAGCGACCACCGATTATCGCGAACTCATCAAGCGCGACGACGTTGATGCCGTAATGATTTCTGCTACCCCCGAAGCCCTGCACTATCCGATGGCGCGCGACTGCCTTTTATCGGGTAAGCATGTTTTTTTAGAAAAACCGATTGCCGTCGAACTGCATGAGGCCGATGACCTAATTTATCTTGCCCGCAAAAATAACCTCAAATTCACCATCGGCTACTCCCAACGCTTTAATCCTAAATTTGCCTACGTTAAACAATCACTTCAAGATGGCACGTTAGGCAAACCCGTCAGCGCCTTAGTGAGTCGTCATATCGGACGAGGATTAGGAAAAAAGATAACCGGTCGCTCGAAGCTCTCACCGGCGGCCATGGAAGCCACCCATGATTTGGATTTTGTTTTATGGTGCCTTCAACCGGCAAAACCCATTCGGGTCTACTCCACCGTCAACTATGGTGCCATGAAAGAATCCACGGGTGCCGATGTACCGGACACCCAATATATTATGGTCACTTTAGACAATGGCGTGTCTTGCGTGGTGTGCGCCGGTTGGAGTCTACCCCCGGCTTATCCTAATTTCTCGATGACTTGGATTGAAATGATTGGCACTGAAGGGGCTTTGATCATAGATGACACGCATCGTGATACCCAATTAACCACCATGAAATCAGGCATTGTGCACCCCATGTCTACCATGCCTGGTGAAGCCGTTGGACATACCTATGCCGGACCCATGGCAGCCGAAACCATACACTTTATCGAGGCCGTTGCCTGTGATCGTCCGGTGTTGGTAACCGCAGAAGAAGCACGCCAAGTCATGGAAGTCTACATCGCAGCCGATCTTTCTGCAGAACGTCACGAACCCGTCAATCTTCCGCTACCGGAATCACGCTTAAGCGCGAAAGCATAGTCCCCCTATGATTAAAAACCCTAAAACTATTGGTCTTGCTATTATCGGCGCCGGTCGCGTTGGTTTAATACGAGGTGAGTTGGCCGCCCGTCACCCTCAAGTGGGCTGGATTGGATTTGCCGAAAAAAATCCCGAACGCGGCGAGATCGTACGAGAAAAATGTGGCGCCGATTTTCTGACCCAGGACTATCGCACGCTATTGTCACGCCCCGAGGTCAATGCGGTGATGGTTTGTACTGATGAACACCTGCATGTTGACCCTGTGATCTATGCGGCCGAACGTCACCTGCCTTTGCTGATTGAAAAACCTCTCGCCACCGATTTAGCTGAATCCGCACAAACCTTAGCGGCCATTGAAAAAACCGGTGTCGACGCAGTCATTGGTTACACCCAACGCTTCAGAAGACGCTGGCTCGTAGCGAAAGAAAAAGTCATGACCGGTTCTTTGGGTGAAGTCACCATGGTCACTTCACGCGCTTTTATGAACCGTTTAGTGGCCATTGATAATTACAAACGCAGTGATAACCGATCCGAAGTCACCCCGATGGTGATCTCCGGCACCCATGCGCTGGATATCGTCATGTGGCTCATGGAAGCGAAAAAACCGGTTGAAGTCTATGCCCGCTCCGTCAACAAAGCCCTCGGGCCCACTTGGCAAGGAATCGATGGCACCGCCTATACGATTAGCTTTGACGATGGCGCTATTTACCACGGTGTGATCTCTTGGGCCTTGCCTGAGATCTGGCCTGGGGCGGTGTATTCCTTAGAAGTGGGTGCGGTTGGCACCGAGGGGGTTCTCACGATTGATGACACCCATCGCGATATGGTCCTCGCCACCAATATCATACAAGCCGAAGGCTATGCTCCGGATAAACGTCGGCACGTTGATTTTCTAACAAGCTACCCCGTTGGCGACATGGCCTTAGGGGAGTTACGTGGCCCGATGCGTGAGGAAACCAATTCTTGGCTCAATCGTGTCTCCCTCGGTGTTAAAACGCAACATGCCACCGCCGCTGAAGGCCACAATCGACTGATGCTCACCAAAGCGATCGATCTTTCAGCTCGACTAAAACGCCCCATCCAATTACCCATCACGGCTCAAGACGAGGCACAAATCCAGTAATCCTATCGATCCACCGTGATACTGTAACCGAATCATTGATTTATCTACTCTATCGTTATTTTCTAAAAAGGTATAAACATGGACTTCGCCCTCCCCGAAGAGCATCGCTTACTGAGGCAAACCGTTGCCCGCTTTACTCGCGAGTATTTGCTCCCCTTAGAAAAAGATGTGATTCGGCGAGAGGCTGAACGCGGACTCACAGACTTGCCTTTGATTGATCCAGAGGTAGAAGAGACCCTGAATCAAAAAGCAAAAGCCATCGGACTTTATGGCATTGATGTGCCCGAGGAGTATGGCGGTCAAAACATGGGGATGCTCGCCAAAGCGGTCGTCATTGAAGAGCTTAAAACCAGCATCACGCCCTACATCCTCCCCCCTGATAGCCCTAATCTTTTCATGCTAAAGGAAACCTGTCGGGGCGATCAAATCAAGAAGTATTTCATCCCCTATGCCAACGGGGATAAAAAAAGCGCTATTGCCATTACTGAACCCGGGGCCGGATCCGATCCGGCCGGAATGAAAACCCGAGCAGAATACAAAAATGGTAAATGGGTACTCAATGGCCAAAAGATTTTTATTAGCCATGCGCGTAGAGCCGACTTCATCGTCGTCATGGCAGTGACCGATCCGGCCAAAGGTTCGCGCGGCGGAATCACCGCGTTTTTGGTGGACAAAGACACCCCCGGCATGACCATTCCCTCCGTATTCAATACCATCGGAGAGCATGCGCCTTACGGGGTATTTTTCGATAACGTACAACTCTCCGATGACCAAGTCCTAGGAGACGTTGGCAACGGCTTTGGTCCCATGCAAAACCGATTGGGGGTGCGCCGTCTTGAGATTGCCTGCCGAGCTTTGGGCTATGCCAGACGCTGCCTCGAGATGATGATTCCTCAAGCCAACGAACGCATTACCTTTGGCAAACCCTTAGCCGATCGTCAAAGCGTACAGTGGTGGATTGCCGATAGTTTTCAGGAAATGGAAATGGTGCGCCTTATTACTTGGCGGCTCGCCTGTAAAATTGACCAAGGAGAAACAAACTGGCGTCGTGATGCCGCCATGGTCAAACTTCAAGGCAGTGAAATGATTGGTCGTGTGGTGGATCGCGCGATGCAGATGTTTGGCGGTATGGGCATGACCAAAGACCTGCCCTTGGAATACATCAGCCGAGCCAGTCGGGTCTGGCGCGTGTACGAAGGGGCCAGTGAGATACAGCGCTGGTTTATCGCCAGAGACTTGCTCAGAAACGGCTTACCGAGCGATTAAAACGACCTACAATACAAAATCTGAAACACCGTCTTTTTTTCCTAACAATAAACTAAAAGTGAAATCTATGACCCACTCTTTCATGCTCTGCAGTTTCAAGACCTGTCCCTGGGTTCAACGGGCAGCCATTGTGCTTCGTGCCAAACAAATCGACTACGATATCACCTACATTGACAGGGATGTCAGGCCTGAATGGTTTTTAAAAATCTCCCCTCACGGCAAGGTTCCCGTGCTTCGCATCGCAGACAATGAGGCGTTGTTTGAATCGAACGCTATTGCAGAATACTTAGACGAAACCGCAGAACCTCGCCTGCACCCGGCCGATCCGTTACAACGCGCTCGCAATCGCGCTTGGACCGATTATGTATCCACCTTTGCCAGCGCCATCTCTAACACCATGTATGCGGACGATGAAGAGCAATTTAAAACCAATGCCAAAAAAATCCGGGATCCTTTTTCAAAGTTAAACGCAGCTTTAGAAAAACGAGGCAACTCAGGTCCTTACTTTAACGGTTCGGCTCTTAGCCTGGTGGATGCAGCCTACGCGCCTTTCTTACAACGATACACTTTTACGAATCGTCTTTACCCTTTGAATATCATCGAAGACTTTCCCCTACTCGCCCAGTGGCGCGATGCCCTCTTAAGCGCCGAGGCCATCAAAAAATCAACCGTTCCCGATATTGAAACCGTATGGCGTGAGAATCTCGTGACTCGCCAGCGCTGGCTGGGCTTAAAAGTTAAACCCTCCTGAAGCCCCGCTAGAGCATCGCTATCGTGTCACTAATTGGACTTCAATGACTTCAAAAACCATAAAACCGCTACACTATTGTGGATTCTGAAGAGCTCAATATTGAATGCTAAGACTGCGATATACCCTTCATTGATGTAGGCCAGTGGCGCTGGAGATTTTTAAAAAATCTCTCATACGTGCCACTGCCCCCATCTTGAACTGAGCAAAAAAATAGCTCGCCTGTCTTTCTGCCCTAAAACCGATGCCCTATTAACCATTTATTTAGTCACTAAACCCATCGACATGGGCCACAACGTAAACCGCTTGTAAGGGAGTCGAAACCATGGATTTCTGGACCAAAGACCAAATGGCGTCTATTCATACGATGCTAAACCCACGCTCACTCGCTATTGTAGGGGCGACTCCACGCCAACAGTATGGTGGACGCATGTTGGCAGCGGCCCTTCGCATGCAAGATCGGGTGAAAGTCTACGCCGTGAATCCTAAATACGATGAGATTCTTGGAGTAAAGTCTTATAAAAGTATTACTGAATTGCCGGAAACGCCCGATGTAGTGGCTGTGGTCGTGCCGTTTAATCACGTCTTAAGCACACTAAAAGAGGCGCATGCCAAAGGCACCCGAGCTGCGATCGTCATCTCAGCCGGGTTTGCCGAACGCGGCCTTGCTGACCGGGCCCAATTGCAATTAGAAGTGGCTCAATTTGCCAAAGAATCCGGCATCCGAATTAGCGGCCCCAACTGCTTAGGTTTAGCCAATGTCAGAGACAATATCTGGCTCACCTCCTCTAGCCGTCAAATGCAAGGGGTCAGGGGCAAAGTAGGATTGATTTGTCAAAGTGGTGCTACCCTCTTCGGCCCCTTTCTTGCGCGCGCCGCTGACAGCGGGATGGGGTTAAGTTACGTTGTCTCCACTGGAAACGAAGCCGATCTTGATTTTGCCGATTTTGCTCGCTATCTCATCGATGACGAAGGCACTCAAGTGATTGCCGGTTTTGTGGAAGGGTTCAAGGATGCCAAAAAATTCATTGCCGTGGCTAAGCTTGCCGCTGAGCGTGCCAAACCCATCGTACTCATTAAAATTGGTCGCTCCGATTTAGGCAAACGGGCAGCCAGTTCGCACACGGCGGCCCTCACTGGCTCTGATGCCTTGTATGATGCTATTTGTAAACAATATGGGGTGGTGCGCGTACCAAGCTACGACGACTTATTAGAAGTCTCGCAATTGCTAGCCCAATCGAAAAAACCACAACAACCCGGCATTGCCGTCGTCTCGCACTCAGGAGGTATTTGCTCGCTTACGGCCGATATGTGTGGTCAGGCTGGTTTATCGCTGCCCGTATTAAGTGATACGGCAAAGGCCAGTATCGATGCAATCCTCAAAGGGTTTGGCTGGGCAGCCAATCCCGCCGATGTCACAGGCAAAGCCAACAGTGATTTTTTTCCTGCCATCATGCAAGCCATGATTGACGAGCCCCGTGTTGGAGCATTGGTCATTGCCAGCGCTGGAAAAGAACAGCAAGCTGAGCAAATCATCGCACTCAGAGAACAAACAGAAAAAAATATCGCTTACTTATGGACCGGCAGTCGTGAGGCAAATGCGAGCCTTACGAAACTAAAAACGGCAGGCATACCGCTTTTTTATACTCCCGACTCCTTGGCTCGCGCGCTTCGCCACCTCCAGGATTACTACCAATGGCAAGATGAACGAAAATCGATGGGCTTTGCGAGCACGCCGAGCATGCATGCAGACCAAGCCTCAATGAAACGGCAATTAACTTCACAGCAACGAAAAACACTCTCAGAGGCCGAAAGCAAGACTTTGATCAAAACGTGGGGGGTCAGTGTCACTGAAGTTCAAAAAGCCAGCACCGCAGAGGCTGCAGTCACGGCCGCCGAAAAAATCGGTTTTCCCGTTGTACTTAAAATCGACTCTCATGACATTACCCATAAAACCGAAATCGGTGGCGTTCAATTAAATTTATCCTCCTCCAAAGCCGTACGAGAGGCCTTTGAAACGATTATTCAGCAAGCTAAACGCCTCGCCCCCCAAGCAACCCTTAACGGGGTCATCGTTGAGAACATGGTGCAAAAGGGGGTCGAAGTCATTGTAGGGCTCACCTATGACGAACAGATGGGACCCACTTTGATGTTTGGTATTGGAGGGGTGATGGTAGAAGTGTTTAAGGATGTCACCCTTCGGCACTGCCCCATCACGCTCGATGAGGCTCACGACATGATCCGCTCAGTCAAAGGCGCACCACTCTTACACGGCTTTCGTGGAGCCCCTGCCTGTGACGTGAAGGCGCTAGCCCACACGTTAGTGACCATCTCCCATATGGGCGTACAGCTCGACGGATGCTTAAAAGAGCTTGATATCAATCCCCTACTGGTCCTACCGGAAGGCCAAGGGGTGAAAGCCGTTGACGCCCTTGCCACATTGAAGGAATAACAGCATGCCCTTACCTATCCCCAGTGCCAGAAAACTTCATCATCATCGCCATATCGATTGTCGCGGTTACGAGCGCGAAGATGGACTATGGGATATTGAAGGTCACTTAACCGACACTAAAGCGTTTACTTGGCATAATCGCAAAGGTAGTCCTGACCTGCCTGCCGGGGTTCCCGCGCATGACATGTGGATGCGACTGACCATCGACATTGAAATGCTCATTCACGAGTGTATTGCGGTCACCGATAGCAGTCCGTATCAACTGTGCCCCGATATCACGCCCAAATTCTCTCAACTAAAAGGTCACCGAATCGGACGCGGATGGACCAAACCCCTGCAAGCGATCATCGGTAACCGTCATGGTTGCACGCACCAATGGGAATTGTTAGGTCGCATTGCCATCACCGCCTATCAAACGACCAATAACTCCCGCCAACAACAAAAGCCCTATCAGCCCGGAGATCCAGTCCACACCTTCAATACCTGCCATATGTATACTTCTGCTAGCGAAGAGACCCTACGCCGCTGGCCCGATCTGTATACCGGCCCCCTGCCGAACCCCTACCAACAACAATCTTAAACTTCTTTCCACTCGAGTGCCTCACATGACTTCCTCCTATTTAAACGATTTACTCCGCTTAGCGGATATGCCATTGATTGACGCAGAAAAAGTCACCATTAGCGGCCCGGAGTGCATTCTGCCAACGCCTTACCCCTTCCTCGCCCCGGGGGCGGCTTGCATTGCGGCCACCGGCTTAGCGGCGGCCAAACTGTGGGAACTGAAAACCGGTCGTAGCCAAACCATACAATTAGATACCTATGCCGCTGCGGCAGCCTTAAGAAGCCCCCGATATATTCTGATCGATGGAAAAAAGGTAGCAGAAGATCCAGAAAAAATTACCGGCTTTTATCAGTTAAAAGATGGGCGCTGGATGTATCTGCACTGTAATTTCCCCAATGTGCGCGATGGCAATTTGAAAGCCATCGGCGCTCCAGCCAACAAAGAGGCCGTCAGTCGCGCCATCGCCACGATGGATGGGATTGAACTAGAAAAAGCGATGTTCGCCAACGGGGGTTGCGGCGGGATGATTCGCACCGAGCAAGAATGGGAGCAATTGCCCCAAAAAATTAATCTAGACGGACAACCGCTCTTCGAAATCATCAAAATTGGCGACGCCCCCGTTCAACCGATGCCCAAGGGGGATCGTCCACTATCGGGCATTCGTATGCTCGATCTGACCCGTGTACTCGCTGGCCCGGCTTGCGCCAGAGCCTTTGCCGAGCACGGTGCCGATGTGTTACGCGTCACCAGAAAAGACTTACCCGATCTAGGCGCCCCCTCGGACGTGGACACCGGCATTGGTAAGTTAAACACCCATATCGATTTACGAGAAGCGGCGGGTGAAAAACGTCTGCACGAATTAGTCCGTGAAGCCGATGTGTTTTTACAAGCTTATCGTCCCGGTTCAATGGCTGCACGGGGGTTTTCGCCCGAAGCGTTAGCCGCAGAGCGCCCTGGGATCATTTATGTCACCTTAAATGCTTGGGGTTTTCAAGGCCCTTGGCAAAACTCGCGTGGATATGACACGGTCGTACAAACCTTCAATGGTATGGCTTGGCGTCCCAATAACCAAAAGCCGGCTTTTTTACCCGGCTCGCCTCATGACTACATCGTCGGTTACGTGCTCGCTTTCGCGGCCATGGTTGCCCTGAGGAAACGGGCTACGGAGGGGGGCAGCTGGATGGTGCGATCAAGCCTTGCGGGCTCGGGGGAATGGTTTCGACAAGCCCCTCGTTTCCCTAGCCAAGACTATGCCTCTTTACCCAATGAGTTCTCTGAAGAGATCATTAAACGCTTGACCATGCAACATGACTCACCTTGGGGTCGAGTCACCCATTTAGCCCCAGCCGCCCAGTTGTCCGAAACCCCTGGCCGGTGGGAGCGTCCTGCAGTCCCCCGCGGCACCCACGCGCCTGTATGGCCTGCCGCCTAAGTCTGCGAAACACAGATCGTTGATAGACCCTTATCCACCCCCCACCCCCCACGCTCCACCCTCCATTTGCAGGGGCCAGGGCCCATTTCGAGGCTCTCGCGCGTGCCTTAGACAGCAAAAAAAGGCTGGAGCGGCTCTGGCTACGATCGACCCAGGGCCGCTGCCCTCTCCGCATCCCTTACGGGATCGGGCAATGCGCACCATCAATCCCCATGCCGCTTGGTTTAGCGAACCCTCCCTGATGTGGGACCTCAAGCGGATGCGCCCAACGGGGGTAAAGGGGTTACAAGCAGTTAGCTTAAAATATATTCAAACCTAATTTATACTATCCATTATGGAAAGATTTGTAGCCATTGGTGATGCAGCAAAAGCCCTGGGTGTGTCGATAACGACATTGCGCCGCTGGGAGGCAGAAGGCCG
>CAITMU010000038.1 GCA_903893565.1 uncultured beta proteobacterium
ACCGTACCGCACTCAATATCTAACTCGCTCGCAATTTCTTTGTTACTTTTCCCCTGAGCAAGCAACTCCAATATCTGTTGCTGACGCACAGATAGTGAAAGCGCTTGCTGCTCAGAAGGATGTAAGGTCGTCAACATTTACGAGTCTTTGTTAAGAGCGAATTAACGCTCGCGCATCCCTTGGCTAAAGGCAACAAATACCGGTCTGAATAGGTAACGTAATACCGACTGACGATCCGTAATGATGTCAGCTTGTACTGTCATACCAGGGTCAATTTGTTTCCCTTCGTCACTACCCACATAATTTTTAGGAAGGCTAACGATTACCTTAAAGTAAGGTTGCTGCTTTTCATCTAAGGTGCTAAATGAGGAGACCATTGAGACCTTGCCTTCGATCGTGCCATAGCGCATGAAATCAAAGGTGCCGACTTTTAAGCGAACAGTCTGTCCTTTTTTAACAAAACCAATATCGCTTGGTGAGACCCTAACTTCAGCGTGCATCTTGCCATCCAATGGGATAACGTTCATGAGAGTTGCACCTGGCGGCACTACTCCGCCTACTGTTCTAAATTTGAGATCCTGCACAACGCCGTCGACCGGAGAAAGAACATCGACACGATCTAACCTATCTTTTAGCTTAGACATTTGTTCAGTAGCCTGCGCCAACTCGGCAGAAGACGAGTTAAGGTCATCCATATTGGTTCGTCTAAAACGCAGCAACTCTGCTTGAGCTTGTCCAGCATTGCGTTGGGCATCAAGCGCTTGAACTCGGGTATTGAGCTTCTCTTTAGCCAAATCTGTGCGGATAGCGCTTACCTCACTCAAAATCTTGATTTCATTTTGGAGTTGGTTGATTTGGTCTTTGGAAGTTTTGAGAGTGAACTCTTCTTGCTTTACTAAAGGAGCAAATTGCTCTGGCACCGCAGAAAAATCAGCTGGCTTATCGTTTAATAAAGCCCGTAAGCGCTCTACCCGGGTATACAAAGTCCAGTATTTCGCTGCTAATGTTTGGTACTCTGCGCCAGCTTCTGTACCGTTTAGGCGCATCAAGACTTGACCCTCAGTCACGGTCTGGCCATCAATCACATCGATAGTTGCAATCCGGCCGCCGTCCACATGTTGAATCACCTTCACTGCCTGAATCGGCATGATTTGACCTGGGGCTAATGCCACTACATCTAATCTAGCAATTAGAGCCCAGAGAATAAAGATGCCCAATGCATAGGAAGCCAATTTCACCGTGGTACGCATATAGCTTGGAGGTGAAGCCTCTTCAAGCAGAATGGCTTTGGCAACGTAGTTGTCAGTGCGACCACCTAAGGTGAGCTTTGGCTTATCTTCTGGCGGCAAGGTAGGGAGCGTGCTCATAGTGTCAACTCTCGGTTTATGAATGTGGGAATGGTCATGCTGCACTCGCTTGTTTTAATAATTCATCGGGGGGGCCTGCGGCTCTCAGGTAACCCTTATCGAGCACCAATAAAGTGTCAGCAATACGAATATGACTTGGACGGTGGCTAATGAATAGCACCGTGGCCTTACCTTTTAGCGCTTTAAGGGTATCCATGAATTTCTGATCCCCTAAGGAATCCAAACCAGCACCTGGCTCGTCAAAGAGCATGATGGGAGCTCGCGTCAAATAGGCACGCGCTAAACATAGTTTCTGTCTTAAGCTAGAAGGTAGCTCGTTGGTGTTATCGCCCACGCGGTATTCAATACCCCTGGGGAGTTCCAGAATCTGCTCTAAAGCACCAGCCATGTCTAAAGCTTGATAAACCTCATCGTCTGTTGCTTCAGGTCTTGCTAAGCGCAAGTTTTGCGCAATCGTGGCGCGGAACAACTGGACATCCTGTGGTGCGTAACCAATCAAACGACGCAACTCCAAAGGATCGAGCTGGCGAATATCCACGTTATCAATCAAGATTGAACCAGCCTGTGGTTGGTACATACCTAGAATCAGTTTGAGCAAAGTTGACTTACCGCCACCATTGGCACCACTAATTGCCACCATATCACCTGGCTGAATCCGGAAATCCACTCCAATCAGGGCTGGGTCCACATTTAAGGAGTAGCGGAAAGACGCGCGCGAGAACTCAATCTTTCCTTCAAGCCCTCGCGATACCAATGAGGTGGTATTTTCTTGACGCTCACCGGCAATTTTCATTAAGCCATCAATTTGACGGGTAGCACTACGCACACGCTCAATTCGAGTCATGTTGGTAAAGACTGTCTGAATGGGTGATAGCACCTTCCACATCAAGAGCATTGAGGCAATCAACGCACCTGCCGAAACGGCTTGTGTCATCACTGATGGAACTGTAGCTACCACAATCATCAAAGCAGCAAACATCATGACAAAATAAGAAATCCCCACCAATAAGGAGGAGAGTTGCTCTGCTTTGTAGCCTGCCATCGTTGCGTTCGCAGAAATCTCTCTAAAACGCTCTAACCATAATTGTTGGGCTGCGCACTCACGCACAATACGCATCTTTCCAGTCATCTCTACCAGGAATTCATTACGCTTAGTCACTGCCCGACTGAGTGCTACCACCCGACTATGGGTTGGGCCAGAGAAAATAAAATACATCAAGGCATACACCACCACCATGATGGCAAAAATCAACAATGAAATGGGATTGAGAATCGCCAGCACAATCAGTAATACCAGCGTGGCAGGCGACTCTAATACAGTAGAAGCCAGTGAACCAGTGAATAAATCACGAATGGCTTCAAAGCTTTGTAAGCGTGAGGTTTGTGAGCCGACAGATGCGCGCTCGGTATACGCGGGTGCCATTCTTAAGACTTGTTGCAAAATCGTCGCACCGAAAAGATATTCAATGCGACCAGAAATGTAGGCCAAAATGCGCGCCCGGTGCCGCATAAAGAAGTAACCAGCACCCAATGCAATCGATGCCCCAATACTTAAATACACTAATGAATCGACTGCTCCCGACGGAATGATAGTGCTGTAGACGATCGATAAAAATAGGGGGCCCGACATCATCACCAAACCAGATATCACTGAAGACAGTGTCGCTTGACCAATCAGAGGCGAGAAGCGATACATCACCCGCAACACCCAAGAGCGGTTCTCTTGAAGATCCACTTCTGAAACTTCATAAAAGTAGGCGCGGCCTAACATACCAAGATCAGGCTCAAGATGACCCTCTTCAAAATCACCGCCACCGATGCGCATTTGCTTGCCGATACGGCCCATCACTACAAAGGCAGAGGCATCATCAGGCACAAATAAACAAGGCAAGGCCCGCGGCTCAATCGAGCCGAGCGTGCACTGCACCTCGCTGGTTTTGTAACCCATATGCGACATGGCATTCTGAAAACCAGACAAATCTAAACTATCGGTGTAATACGGCAATGCTTCTGCGACTTCTCGCGCAGTCCCGCGCGCATTCATCAGCTTGAGTAACAAACTTAAGCAGCTTGATAAGTCAGTGGAAAATTTAAAGTTATTGGCAATCGTGCTCTTCGTTCTATCCCAGCGATGCACATCGACCTGCGCATGCTTAAATGGCGAATCAAAAAACACTTCGTTAGCCATAGGTTGATAATTTTCTGGCAAACCTGCTCTATTGCTTGCGGGAGCAGCAGAGCCGACCATACCCAGATTATTGTTTGCCGAAGCAGTGGGAGTGTTGGTAGGCGTATTTTTTCCGACCTCTTGCAAGGGAATTGCCTTGCTAGGCTCAACGTCATGCAACTGGCCGTCTTGTAAAAATAAACTGCGATTAGCTAAGCGCAAAAAGGAAGGTCTTTGTGAGACCAACACTATCGTGACCTTACCCTTCACCGCTTCCATAAAGCGCAAGAAAGCAGTATCCCCTTCGCTATCCATCACGGAGGTGGCATCATCAAACAAAATAATATTGGGTTGATTCGATAAAGCTCTAACGATCGCAATCCTTTGACGGAAACCTGGGGGCAAAGAATCCGCCGCCATGTCCCCTACTGGTGAATCCCAGCCACGTGGCATTTTTGATACAAATTCGCCCAAGCCTAAACTCTTGGCAGCCATCAAGGCTCTATCGATTCGGGCTGGATCAAAAACGCTGACGTTATCGAGCAAAGAGCCTTCAAACATCAAGGCTTTTTGGGGTAAATAAGCAATCTCCTCGGATAAAGCATTGAGCGGTATCTCTTGGATATCTTTACCGCCCACCAACACCTTGCCATCCGTAGGATGTAATACACCGGCCAATAACTGCAGCAAAGTACTGCGCCCCGAACCACTGGCACCATTAATAGCAACGCACTCCCCTGCTTTTACTTCCAAGGAAAGGTCTTTAAAAATATCAGTTTTGAGACCTGGAAAACGATAGGTCACATGATCTAAGGCAATACTAGCGGCAACAATGGGTCTATCAACCGGCTTAGACTCGGAATGCGTTTCATCTAGAGTCACTTGCAAACCATCTTGCGTAATGACAGCGGCCAAGCCTTCTCTTAAGACTTCATCTTGCTGGTATTTATTCCACATACCTCCAAGGCGTTGCAAGGGGGCTAAGGAGCGCATGCCTAATAACAAGCAAGCAGCCAATTCACCGTTGCTCAAATGATTGTTAATTACCAGCCATGCCCCCACAGCGACCACTAGCATATTCATGATGGGAGAGAAGATATTGCCAATACCCGCCGACATATCAATCGCATAGGTCAGGCGCGACATAACGCTGGCACAGCTTTCCTGCAAACGTTCATAACGACGCAGCATCAATGACTCCATCGTCATGGACTTTAAGGTATGCACGTTGTTAAGGGTTTCGTTTAAGAAATTTGCTCTGCGTAGATCGGATTGCTTTTGCTCTCTAATCAGAGCGGGATCCTCGTGGCCATTTTTCCAGGTGATGTAAACAAAGATGGCATAGCCAAACGACAGCAGCAAGCCGAGCCAAGGGCTTAAGATAAAGACTATTAGTACATAGAGCAGCGTAAAGGGTAAATCCATCAACTGCTGAAAGGTTTGTCCTGAGTAGTGGTATTTCAAACTTGAAACAGACTTAAAGCCATCAATGACTGTGCCGGTACCCTTGCGCTCAAAATCATGCAAAGGCTCAGCCAAAGAACGCTCAGCCACCGCCAACATTGCCTTGTGCTCAAAACGCGCGGCAATCCATGCGGTAGTGTAGGAGCGCACTACTCGCATTAAAGCCTCTAGGGCAATCGCCACTCCGACAGCAAAGGCCAGCAAGCCCAGAGTTTCAAAAGACTGGTGCGGCAAAATGCGATCGTAGAGTTGCAGCATTAACAAAGGAAACGCTAAGGCGAGCAAATTGATGATGATGCTCGAAGCAATGACCGTTTTGCGTTCGTCATTAAATGGTGAAAGTAAGCCCACTGAAATTTGTGAACTTGTTGGATGATTGATTGCTTTCAAGCGCTCACGCAATGCTAATAGATCTACCTTAAAAGCTTGCCACTCAGTATTCACCAGTTGCGCAAAGTTCGAATAGCGCTCTTTGGCTATAGGTACCCAGAAATCAGGCTTTAACTTTTGCAAAGCAAGATTGGCCTGGCTACGAATAAAGCTCCAGGAGAAAATCTCTTCATTACTGAAATTGCGACCACGCAAAACAAAGTGATTCCACAAATACATCATGTCTGACTTGATTACTGCATTCAGGGCCAAGGCGGCACGTTTTATCTGGGCAGCAATAAATCGAGTAATCACCTTGAATTGACGCAATTTTTCTTGCAAGTACTGAGTGGTTTTATTCATTCTTTACTCACAGGCGTTGTTGTCGAAGGGGCAACGGGGTTTTGTAGAGCATCGATTGCTTTGTTTAGTAAGGGTTGCATTGGCTTGCCCTCATAAGCTGGCTGACCTGACTCTGTTACCCCAATGGCAGGCTTATCCCCCAATACGGAATCGGCTTTTTTGGCGTTAGCGGTCCAGCGATCATCTGCCTTGGGTAAGCCTCCACCGCCTAAGCAAGGATCATTCTCTAGCTTTAAACCGCCACCGATAGCTTTGTATAGGTCCACAGAAGCGCGTAACTGATCATTACGAGCACTAATAGCAGCATCTTCTGCAGACAAAACAGTACGCTGAATTTCATAGAGCTGCACAAAATCCATGCCACCACGCTCTACGACTTTGGCACTCATAACCGCTAAACGTTGCGCACGATTACGAGAATCATTTAAGGCCTCGTACTGCTTGGCAGTCAGAGTAACGCCAGATAAGCCATCCTCAACGTCCCGCAGTGCTGCCACTACGGTATTGGCATAAGCCTCTAAGAGCTCCACATTCTTTGCGCTCGCCACCTGAATCTCAGCGCGCCGTTTACCACCATCAAATACGTTTTGCACTAAATTGCTGGTGACGTTGTAAAACAAACTTTGCGGCATAGTCAGTGTTGATAATAAGAAACTGCCGTACCCGCCGCCGCCAGTCAAGGCGAAGTTTGGCAATAAGTTGGCGCGAGCAGCATACAAGTCTGCTTTAGCCCCCTCTAAAGAGGCTTCCGCTTTACGGATATCAGGACGCCTGCAGAGTAAATCAGATGGCAGCCCAGGTTGAACGATCGGCGCTTCTAGGCCCTTTAAACTTTTGGTCGTAATTTGTAAGGTAGACGGTGTACGCCCCATCAAGGCGGCCAGTCGATTAAAGGCTCGCTCCCGCTGGAGCATAAGGCCTGTTACTAAGGCATCGGTATTGGTTTGCAAAATGAGCTGCTGAGAAAGATCAATGATGGTGGCATCGCCTTTATCCACTCGTCTCTCGAGCCCTTTACCAACCGTGCGAATCGCTTCTAAGTTGCGTTGCCCAACGCCAATCCGCTCATCTAAGGACACCACCTGAAAATACACTGTTACCACATCGCCGACCAAGCTTAATGCCACAGCCTGACGGTTGTATTCACTGGCTAATGCTTGAGAAAATGCTGACTGAGTATTAAATCCCTTCTTACCCCAAAGATCGACTTCATAGTTAGCCAAGACTCCCGCCTTCCACAGTGGCTGACTGCCCCACTGGGATGTGTTGGCAGCATAACCCGGGCCCAGGCCAGGTGCTTGATTGCTATAGCCGCCTGCTAAATCAATGGTTGCGTACTCTGCTGCTTTAACAATATCGGCCTGTGCACGGGTTTGAGATACCCGTGCGATTGCGATTCTTAAATCATAATTATTGGTAAGGGCGGTATCGACCACACTGTTGAGCTCATCACTCTGAAAATCTCGCCACCATTGCTCTGTGGGTCTTGGTAAATTTTCTGCTACTGGTGCCTTAAAGCTTTGGGGCATCCAACGGACATACTCGGGCCCATTTACTGGGTCACCCTCCTTCACAATCGGCGTAGTACAA
Source organism: uncultured beta proteobacterium (assembly GCA_903893565.1). Taxonomy (GTDB): domain Bacteria; phylum Pseudomonadota; class Gammaproteobacteria; order Burkholderiales; family SG8-41; genus UBA5216. The sequence continues at coordinate 7,321 of CAITMU010000038.1, forward strand.
GCCGTGCACAATAATGTTGCGCAGGCCAAAAACATCGGCAACCTTTTTAAAGGGCGCTTGCTCAAAAAGGGGGGCTTTGGCCGCATAGGCATGAACAGTACGGTTAAACTTTAGTTATATAAACAAGTTCTATTTAAGCAAAAATGTGTTTAATTTATATAGTAGATATCTGTTTTATCCTCTAGTAGATATAAACAAATAAAAGCCATTTTTTATAGTAGATTTAATTCAGAGACGCCGGCGACCTTGCTGTAGATAATGATCTCAGTCCTTCTTTTCAAGAAAACCCCATGTCAAGTCCCTTTACACAGAAAAATATGATCCAGCAATTACTTAAAATTGGCGTGCAGTTGAGTAGCGAAAAAGATATCGACCAATTGCTCGAGAACATCTTGCAAGCCGCCATGGACATTACCCATGCTGACGGCGGCACGCTCTACAGACTTACTGAAGACGGGCATCTGAAATTTGAAATTTTGCACACCAAAAGTAAAGGCGTGCATATCGGCGGCAAAAGCGGTAACCCTGTGATGATTCCGCCAATGTCGCTGCACCGCGAAAATGGCGAGCAAGAACTCAGCAGGGTTGTCTGTTTTGCGGTGCACAAAGATCAAACCGTCAATATTGCAGACGCCTATAACGCAGAAGGTTTTGATTTCAGCGGCACCCATAAATTTGATGCGGCAAATAACTATCGCTCAGTATCTTTCCTGACGATTCCGATGAAAAATCATCAATCGGAAATTATTGGCGTCTTGCAATTACTGAATGCAACTGACCCGACTACGGGTGCAATCATCCCCTTCTCTCAGGATAGTCAAGAAATCGTTGAGGCCTTGAGTTCACAAGCTGCCGTAGCCCTCACCAACCAGTTGCTGATCCTCAAACTAGAGGAGTTATTTGAATCCTTCATTGGCCTCATTAACCACGCGATTGATGACAAGTCCCCCTACACTGGCGGTCACTGTAATCGTGTACCCGATCTGACCATGATGTTGGCTGATGCCGTGAACCGTTGTCAGACCGGTCCCCTAAAGGACTTCTCTCTGAACGATGGCGATCGCCAAGAACTCAAAATTGCTGGCTTACTTCATGATTGCGGGAAGATCACCACCCCCGTTCACGTCGTTGATAAATCAACCAAGCTTGAAAAGATTTTTGATCGCATCAATTTAATTGAATTAAGAGCTGAAGTAGTGTTGCGGGACATACAGCTAAAACTAGCCCAAAAATTTATTACTGAGTCTGAGGCCAATGAGCGCCGTCAGCAGCTGATTGATGATTACAACTTCTTAAGTCACACCAATATTGGCGGTGAGTTTATGAAAGACGGGGATGTGCAGCGGGTTCGTGACATTGCGACACGCTATATATGGCAGGACATTTCAGGGCAAAACAACCCTTTCTTAAGTGATGAAGAAATTACCAATCTGACCATTCGCGCAGGCACGCTAAACAATGAAGAGCGTCAAATTATTAACCACCATATTGATTTGACCATTAGCATGCTGGAAAAATTGCCTTGGCCAAAACATCTCAGAAATGTCACTGAATACGCTGGTGGACACCATGAAAAAATGGATGGCAAGGGTTATCCAAAGGGTCTGACCCGCGAACAAATGTCGGTGCCAGCCCGTTGCATGGGCATTGCCGATATCTTTGAAGCCCTCACCGCCAAAGATCGTCCGTACAAAAAAGGGAAGACTTTAAGCGAGTCCCTGGATATTCTAGGTAAGATGAAATTAGGTCAACACGTCGATCCCGATCTCTTTGATATTTTTATCTGGGAGAAGGTCTATGAAGAGTACGCCCATAAATTTTTGGATGAGAGCCAGATTGACGTCGTCGATGTGAATAAGATCCCAGGCTACAACCCGCCACCAGCAGATTATCAGCCAGCCAGCGCCTAAGTTGATACGCAAACTAATCTAGCATCCGCGCCCGATTGGCTTCAATGGTACGAGAAATGAGTTGGCACGTTTGTGTACGAATGGCATGATTTGCGACTTGCTCAGAAAATGTCCCGGCGACTTGCGTCATGCGCTCAATCACTTGATTTGCCCATGCTACTTTTAAGCCGTTATTGGCCGCTAAGTCTATCAAGTGTTTTTTGCAAGGCGCCCGCCCTTCACCACGAATATCCATTTGATGCTCACCGCCTGGACCTTCATTAAAAGTGAGGTCATAGCAAGGCGCTAGCTCCCAGTGCATTTGTTCATTCATTCTGAAGGAAAAGTTTTTGGCATGATCATCTCGGTTATGAAAAATGACATTAAAAACACAACGCTCAAATACCTTTTCAAGCTCGCGCTCGCTTTGGGTTAAGAAAGTGGTCGCACGTAAAAGTGTTTCGTAATCCACGCTCGGTATTCTGAAATCCACATTCAGAAAACCAGCCAAGGTATGAATGGGTATACGTTGCCCATTTTGTCGATCAAACCGCTCAATACCAAATCCAGATGTTGTGGAGTCTAAGTCGAAGTAATGTGTTTTTGGCATATCCAAGAGGCAAGCTCTAGCCATCACTGCATAGACATCCTCTATCGCGCATACTTCCTTATGCTCGTTTTGCGCTTGAAATTTAATCAACCAAGGGCTGCCTGGCGCCTCATCAAGGGTGCTCACTTGTGCGGTGGCAAGATCATACTGAACTAAAGCCTTTGGCCTTGCGCCGTGAGGCGATCCGCCAATCAACATCAATTCCTTCAAAGCATCGCTTGCATGGCCAGAAATTTCCTGACGTACTTCATTTGCCAAATTGAGCAAACTCATCTCCGTAGGCTTAAGCAGCTCCCCCATTGCCGGCTGAAAAGTGAATGCGCCCATCGTACGATCACCTAATATCGCCAAGCGATCTAAGGGGGAGATTTGCCTTTTATCCAAACCCATCTGGGCAATGAGGCGATCCATCAATAACATACCCCATCCATCAGGAAGGGCATCTGCTATCAATCCAGGAAGTTGATGCTGATGATGTGGAAAGTCTCGATATGCCTC
>CAITMU010000039.1 GCA_903893565.1 uncultured beta proteobacterium
CAGGTCGGCATTATTAATCCGGGAGAGATGTCCCCAGCCAACTCCATTGAGATTGCTATTTGGGTGGCTGTAGGGGGTCGGGGCACGTTGGTTGGAGCTATTGTGGGTGCTGGTGTCGTCAATGGTGCAAAAAGCTTTTTCACCCAAGCCTTTCCTGAATACTGGTTATATGTGCTCGGGCTACTGTTTATTTCAGTGACTTTATGTATGCCACAGGGCATTGTAGGGTTGATAAATCAGTGGCGAAAACCCAATCAAGAGTCTTGACTCATTTATGTCTTCTCATTCCATGGGTTCCGAAACCCTCTCGCCTCGACATGAAACGCTGGATGTGCGTCACGGGGTAATGTTGTATTTAGAAAATATTAGTGTGAGTTTCGACGGGTTTAAGGCGCTCAATCAACTGACATTATCTATTGACGTGGGCGAGCTTCGATGTGTGATCGGTCCTAATGGGGCTGGAAAAACAACCATGATGGATGTGATTACTGGTAAAACTAGACCTGATGCGGGATCGGCTTTTTTTGGCCAGTCCATTGATCTGACGCAGCATTCAGAGGTTGAGATTGCCCAAGCGGGGGTTGGACGTAAATTTCAAAAACCCACGATCTTTGAATATCATACCGTTTACGAAAATCTTGAATTGGCAATGAAGGCGGATAAACGAGTTTTTAAAACCTTGTTTGCGCGTCTGACGGGAGAACAAAAAAATCGTATCGAGCAGCAGCTCGAACAGGTGCGATTGCAATCACATGCCCATCAATTAGCGGGTTTGCTGTCCCATGGCCAGAAACAGTGGTTGGAAATAGGCATGTTACTGATGCAAGAGCCCCGCTTATTACTTCTGGATGAACCGGTGGCCGGCATGAGTGATGAGGAGACAGAGCGCACGGCGGAGCTTTTTTTAAAGTTAGCGGGAAAACATTCATTAGTGGTTGTTGAGCACGATATGGCATTCGTTGAAATGATCGCGCGTAAAGTCACTGTATTACACGAAGGCACGGTCATCGCTGAAGGGTCCATGGATGACGTGCAGAATAACCCTCGTGTTATTGAAGTATATTTGGGGCGCTAAGATGCTAAAAGTTCGCCGAATCAATCAGTTTTATGGGGGCAGTCATATTTTACGTAACATTGACTTTGAGCTGCCCGAGGCGAAGGTAACGGTGCTTTTGGGTAGAAATGGTGTAGGGAAAACCACGTTACTGAAAACTATGATGGGACTTTTGCCTGCGAAGAGTGGCAGCATTGAGTTTCAAGGTCAGAATTTAACCAAGGCCCCTCCCTACGAGCGGGCTCGGGCGGGGCTAGCCTACGTACCCCAAGGGCGGGATATTTTCCCTCGCTTGACGGTAGCAGAGAATTTGCAGATGGGCTTATCGAGTCAATCGGGCTCGGCCTCAATACCCGAGAAGATTTACGAAATGTTTCCTGTTTTAAGGCAGATGCTCTCGCGCCGGGGTGGGGATCTTTCTGGCGGACAACAGCAGCAGTTAGCGATTGGACGCGCCCTGGCAATGAATCCGAAGCTCCTCATCTTGGATGAGCCTACCGAGGGTATCCAACCTTCTATTATTAAAGACATCGAAAAGGCTATTCGTGTACTGGCAGCCAGTGGCCAGATGGCAATCTTGTTGGTTGAACAATACTACGATTTTGCACAGTCTTTGGCGGATCATTATTTGGTGATGGAGCGGGGTGAGATCATTGCCAAAGGCCTAGGGGCGGATATGGAAAAAAATGATGTAAAGGCCTTGCTCGCAGTATGATGTGGGTATGTCGGAACCTTTTAAATCTCCTCTGTCGGAACCCGCCCGTTGGCCAGCCCGGTTACGTTTATCTTATGAAAGGCGAGCCGGACGTAGTGTGTTGGCGGCCAAAGAACATGAAGGGCCGTTGGTGGTGCAAAAACCGTTATATCCCGAAGGTGAGGCAATTTGTCACAGCATTATTTTGCACCCTCCCGCAGGTATCGTGGGGGGCGATCAATTGACGTTACAGGTTTTAGTGGGCGATCAAGCGCATGCGTTACTTACCACTCCTGGGGCGACGAAATGGTACCGATCCGCTGGTGCAGCCGCCACACAGACGATGCACTTTAGCATCGGTAACGAGGGCTGTCTGGAGTGGTTGCCCCAAGAGTCGATTGTGTTTGATGGCGCCCAGGCCCACAATGAAACTCAGATTAATTTAGCAGCTAAAGCACTTTTTTTAGGCTGGGATATTATTTGTTTGGGTCGAACCGGATCGGCACAATCGTTTCAGACGGGACGATGGGGCTCGAAACTATCGATTCATCGTGAGGGTAAGGCGTTGTGGATTGAAAGAGCGGCGATTGAGGCGGGAGATTTGTTGATGCGTTCAAAGGCGGGTCTGTCGGGCTGTTCTGTGTATGCGACCTTTGTGGCAACGGTACAAACCGTGCAAGCCTCTTTGATTCAAGAGTGCAGAACCGTGGTGGTGGAAAAGGGGGTCGCTAGTGTCAGTCAGCTACCGGGTTTGTTGGTCGGCCGTTACTTGGGAGACTCTAGCCAAGCGGCAAAAAATTATTTTATAGCCTTGTGGCAAAAAGTGCGACCCGTGGTGGTGGGTTGTGAAGCACAAAGGCCTAGAATATGGAATACATAGCCTGAAAGACCCGTGAGATTTTTCAATGTGTGTTTTAAACCGTACAGGATTGATTGACCGATGGAACTAACCCCGAGAGAAAAAGATAAATTACTTATTTTCACTGCAGCCCTCTTAGCAGAAAGACGTAAGGCGCGCGGTTTACAATTAAATTATCCAGAAGCTGTGGCATTTATTTCCGCGGCATTGATGGAGGGAGCGCGTGATGGAAAGTCGGTATCCCAACTGATGGATTGGGGCACGACCTTGCTCACTCGCGATGATGTCATGGAAGGGGTTGC
>CAITMU010000040.1 GCA_903893565.1 uncultured beta proteobacterium
GATGGCGGCGGGCGCTTACACGCTTTATAAAAACAGGGCCTTGTTGAGTGCCTCCGACATGGAATTTTTTTCTATAGGGTTTATTGCAGCCTTTATTAGTGCTTTTTTATGTGTACGTTGGCTCTTGCGCTATATCACACGTCATGATTTTAGTGTCTTTGCTTGGTATCGCATTGTGTTTGGGTTAGTGGTGATTGCGACTCATTATGCTGGGGTGGTGCACTGGGCTGACTAAGCGTATTGTGGCGCAAACGTTTTTTTCTGACAAAGAGGGATTCGTGAGCGCTGGTTTCGATCAAAAATCTCGCCCGAGACGGGAAGTTAGGATTTTTGATTAATGTTAAGTTTCAATCTCGCTCTTCCTTTATCTTGACCCTGATCTTGCTCCTGACTTTTTATGCGTCTTGATTCTTATCGGCTTCTTTTGTTAGTCCCAGCGATTCGCTCTACCTTGGGGGCCTCGTTGTTGGCAAGGTTGCCCGTAGGAATGGGAGGCTTTGCGATATTGTTATTTGTGCAGCAGGAGTCTGCCTCCTTTGCTGTGGCTGGCATGGCTAGCGCACTCTACGTGTTGGGTCTTGCCAGTGTGGCGCCCTTTTTAGGACGTATGATGGATAGGGCAGGGCCTGTCCTATTACTAAAGCTCTCAGCGGTCATTTATCCCCTATGGATGTTGGGTTTGGTGGCTTTGTTGGAAAAGCGAGCCCCAATTTTTTGGATTGGTGTGTGCTCTTTTGGGGCGGGTGCGAGTCTTCCGCAAGTCACCTTGTGTATGCGGACCTTATATCCTCGGGTGTTGGCCGAGGCTTCATTGTTACAAACCGCCTACGCCATCGACTCGGTGTTGATAGAGTCGGTGTTTGTATTGGGCCCAGCATTCGTATCGATTTTTTTAGCGGCAGATTTTATTGCAGGAGCTATCTGGATGGCGGCTATTTCCGCAGCACTGGGCACGATGTGGTTTATTCGAACCCCAATGATTCGAGACTGGTCAGTTCGAGGCACTCAACGCAAAGCCTCAGTGGCTCGGGTATTAAAAGAGCCCGGCATTATTAAATTACTTTTAGCGACTTTTTTATATTCGGCAGGCTTTGGTTTTTACGAAATGGGCGTCACTCACTTTACTAATGGGTTAGCGCGCCCATCCATGGCAGGGGTTGCTTTAGCGCTCGCCAGCGTAGGCAGTGGTCTTGGTGCAATCGCTTATGGCGCTAGATCCTGGCCGTGGCCCTTAAGGCAACAGTTTTTGTTGGCACTGATTTTGATGGCTATTGGATTTGTGGGGTTAGGGGTGATGATGCAGATGCCAGAGAGCTACTTTTATCTTTTTATGGCCGCCAATGTTTTAGCTGGAGCGCCGATGGCCAGTGTGATTGCGACCCAGTCACAGTTGTTGTCGCGCTTGGCACCGGAAGGCATGTTAGCCGAAAGTTTTACCTGGGGAGGTACGGCTTTATTGGTGGGGATCAGTGTGGGCTTGCAAGTCGGCGGATGGATGGCGCAGTCTTTAAGCCCTTTGAGTATTTTACTCGCAGGGGGATTAGGCCCTGTAGGGGCTGCTTTGTGTGTTTTATGGATCTCCCCGATTGAAAAATTAAATGTGGCAGGCAATCACTACGAGGCTTAAAAAGCACAGGGTAAGCGCATACAGCCTTTTGGGGGCGGTTGCTAAGGGGGTTAGGGGGGGTAGGGGTCATCCAGTAAGCGAGTAATCTTAAGCGCTTAAAAAGACAAAACAACACGGCGAGGTCATTTTGAATTAAGCCCTACCAGCCTGGTCATCTTGCCTGGATCCCCATTCAGAGGTTCGACAGTGGTTACAAAAAACAGGACTAGCTTTGTGACCAAGGCAATCCCGCCGCGCGCCAGCCCCCCACGGTGTTGCGGTGCCCCTTTTCATCGCAATCGCCTTCGAAGCCTTCCAAAATATTGTAAGACTCTGCGTAACCCGCTTGAGTTGCTAAAGTGGCTGCATTGTGTGAGCGCGCACCACTGCGACATAAAAATAAAACGACCGAATCCTTTTTGACCTTCTGTTGCAATTCTTCGACAAACTGCGGATTGGGTCGCCCGGTCGAGAAGCTCATCATTTCTATTTCCACCGCGTCTGAGACGCGACCCACCCATGCCCATTCAGCACGGGTGCGCACATCAACCAACTGCGCGTGTGGGTGTTGCTGAAGCACAGCGTAGGCTTCCTCAGGGGTGAGAGCGCCGGCATAGGGAAGACCAGAATTTTTTGCTCGTTGTTTTGCGCTGTCTAATAATTGATCTGCATTCATGGGTGGACTATACGTGAAAGGAAAAAGGTCAGTTTAACCGAAAGTCCCGATGGTGAGGTCCTCGATACAAAAGTCGCACAGAATGTTAAATTTTAACAAAGCCTCGGTGCCGTGCGAGAGGGCTAACCGTAGAGGATAAAAAGACGATTTGATTGAAATAAGGCAAAAAATCCCGGAAAACAACTGGGAAGGTAAGAGAAATCAGGGGGGCATCGGACATCCTAGTTTGCACCATTATGGTGCAAAATTATATTGATGTGCACCTAGATGGTTCGTAAACAAACATTTAAATTTTGATTTAAGCGATAATTGTCTTGTGGCACAATGCCCTTGCTAGAAATTTAGTTTGGCATGCTTCATGCTGACAGGCAGGGGCGCACCCGTTTTAATCATTTTACCCGTCAGGAGAGACGAAATATGGCTAATGCCGACGATGTATTTAAGACCATCAAAGACAACGAAGTGAAGTTTGTTGACCTTCGTTTTACCGATACCCGCGGCAAAGAGCAGCATGTATCTGTGCCAACAAAGATGTTTAACGCCGAAAAATTTACCGAAGGGCATGCTTTCGATGGCTCGTCCATCGCCGGTTGGAAGGGCATCCAAGCTTCAGACATGTTACTCATGCCGGATCCGGATTCAATGCGTTTAGATCCGTTCACGGATGAGCCGACATTGAATTTAACCTGTGATGTGGTCGAACCCACAGACGGTAAGGGATATGACCGGGACCCGCGTTCATTGGCCAAACGAGGCGAAGCCTATTTGAAATCGAGTGGTTTGGGTGATACCGCTTACTTCGGTCCAGAGCCAGAATTTTTTGTGTTTGATTCGGTTACTTGGAACGTGGATATGTCCGGTTCCTCGGTAAAAATTCATTCTAGCGAAGCGCCTTGGTCTTCGGGTGAAGAGTTTGAAGGGGGCAACATGGGCCATCGTCCTCCGGTAAAAGGGGGTTATTTCCCCGTGGCGCCAGTCGATTCGCTCCAAGATATTCGCTCTTCGATGTGCATTGCGTTGGAAGAACAAGGGGTCCCGGTTGAAGTGCATCACCACGAAGTGGCTGCACCAGGGCAGTGCGAAATTGGCACTATGTTTAGTAGCCTCGTTAAGCGTGCGGACTGGAACCAGATTTTAAAATATACCGTTCATAATGTTGCCCATTCCTATGGCAAAACAGCCACCTTTATGCCTAAACCCATCGTTGGGGATAACGGTTCAGGTATGCACGTGCACCAGTCCATCTGGAAAGACGGCAAAAATCTATTCGATGGTAAGGGTTATGCAGGCTTGTCAGAATTTGCCTTGTATTACATCGGCGGTATTATTAAGCATGCCAAAGCGTTAAACGCGATTACGAACCCCGGAACTAACTCCTATAAGCGTTTGGTCCCTGGTTTTGAGGCTCCGATTAATTTGGCTTATTCGGCTCGTAACCGTTCGGCATCGATTCGTATCCCCTTTGTGTCCAATGGCAAGGCACGGCGTATTGAAGTGCGTTTCCCCGATCCTACCGCCAACCCCTATTTGGCCTTTACCGCATTGATGATGGCTGGGCTAGACGGGGTGCAAAACAAGATTCACCCAGGAGATCCTATCGATAAGAACTTGTATGATTTGCCACCCGAAGAAGCGAAAAAAGTGCCCAATGTGTGCTCTTCACTGGATATGGCATTGGAGCATTTGGATAAAGACCGTGACTTTTTAACGCGCGGTGGTGTGTTCTCTAACGATATGATTGATGCGTATATTACTTTGAAGATGGAGGAAGTGACTGCATTTCGCATGACAACCCATCCGCTAGAGTTCCAGTTGTATTACAGTTTATAAGCTTTTTTAAGACTAAAAAACGGGCTTCCAGGCCCGTTTTTTTTCGTGTTACATTTGCCATCAATCTACACAATATCGATAAAAGTAAAAAAAAGGAAATAAAGGGGTAATAAATCAATCATAAAATCAGTTGGTTATGATTTTCCACCCAATAGGCCCCTTATGGCGATAGGGCGCCATCTCGTTCATAATGGACCCTTAGAGCGTAGGGGAAAAAACTTTTATTTTTTAAAACGATTCGTTACAGTGTTTGTATCAGAATAAATGCTTTGGTGAAAAAGAGGTGACAAGGTGAATAGAGGGCGTCAGTATGGGGGACGGGTCATGTTATTAGTCCTTTATATCGCGGGACTGACCACGCTAAAAGCCGAGGGGCAGATGTGGCAGTGCACCGAACCTGACGGAGGTAAGCGTTTTACGAACATTCAAGCCGATGCTTCGGGCTGTCAGCTAATGTCCCTAAGAACTAATATCAAGTTACCCGCGCCATCACCAACACTACCCTCTCCCGCCTCACTCCCCTCGCCACCATCACTGAAACCGGCTCGTGAGACCCAAAACCTAGAGAGTTTTCCCAAGATCTCCGCCGGCATGCAACAACAACGAGAGCTTGACCGACGTAAAATTCTTGAAAAAGAGCTCGAGACGGAACAAAGAAATCTGCAAGAAGCCCAACACCTATTGGCAGAGCAAGAAGCGACGCGTTCTGGGAATGAACGAAACTACCAGCGCGTGCTCGATCGATTGGCACCCTTCCAAAAGGCCGTACTCCTGCACGAAGAAAATGTGGCCAATTTACGAAAAGAACTCACAGCACTTCCCTAACGGTATTTGACTCTCAACGGTCATATACAGGTAGGCTCCTCTTTTAACCCATTGCCATGGTAGGTCTTGGACAGTCGTTAAGGTTCTTGTTCGAAGGGGAAAAAGTGTGCTTTCTCCACCAAAATAATGACGTTTTAACCCTATCTTCTTTTTAACGACTCGTTTTATTTTTTGTGTGGGGCGAGGTAAGAAAGGATTTAATCGACCGATGATCGAATTAAGTTTCAGTGCCTTCATGTTGGCAAGCTTCTTGCTCAACTTTCTATCAATAGGAATAAAACATGACCCAATTAGCACTGTCAGGTTTGGATTTATTAGCCACTGCGGTGATTCTCGTTGATGAGAAGGATGTGTTACGTCACATGAATCCAGCTGCAGAAAATTTGCTCGAATTAAGTAGCTCACACACGGTGGGCCAGAGCCTGACGGACATTTTTGCGGATCATGAGTTGTTAGCCGGTGCGGTGCGATATGCGCGACAAAATAATTGCAGTTTTTCAGAGCACGATTTAGCCATAGCAGTCAGTGGACGCTCACGCATTCATTTAACTTGCACCGTTACGCCCATTGATGCTAGCAGCGCTTTTGAAATGAATTGTTGTTTGGTTGAATTTCGTAAGATCGAGCAACAGTTACGCATCGCACGAGAAGAGCGCGTTCACGATCAAAGTGTTGCTAATCGCGAATTGATGCGTAACCTAGCGCATGAAATAAAAAATCCATTGGGGGGAATCCGTGGGGCTGCGCAGTTATTGGACCGCGAACTCGAAACGCCAGCCCTACATGAATATACCCAAGTGATCATGAAAGAAACGGATCGACTCCATGCCTTGATGAGTCGTTTATTGTCTCCGCACCGAATACCCAGACCGACGAGCTTAAATATTCATGAGGTATTAGAGCGAGTCAGAAGTGTGTTGCTCGCAGAGTTTCATAAGGAAATCCACATCAAGCGCGATTACGACGTGAGCTTACCGATGCTCTACGGTGATAGCGAGCAGCTCATTCAAGCCACATTGAATGTGGCGCGAAACGCTGCGCAAGCCCTTGCGGAAGCGCAAACCGAAGGAGCGTGCATTACGCTTAAAACCCGTGCCGCTCGCCAAGTGACCTTAGCTCGAAAGCGTTTTCGACACGCGATTGAAGTCTGTATTACCGATAATGGCCCAGGTATTCCTGCCGAAATGAGTGAACGAGTCTTTTATCCACTGGTTTCAGGTAGAGATGCCGGTAGTGGCCTAGGGCTTACGATCGCACAGAACTTTGTCAGTCAGCATAACGGTACGATTACCTTTGAAAGCGCACCGGGTAAAACTTGTTTCACGTTGTTATTGCCCGTATCTAAACCGCCTCAGGCGGACAATAGTGCTGTGCCAGCATGACGGATAAACCCGTTCAATATTTTTAGATTCACTGAAATACAGCAATAAAGGACACATTCGATGCAAACCGCCTCTTCTTTACCGTTAACTGCCGCTTATCCCATCAGCATTTTAAAAAAATCGGTCTCGACATTAAATCCCGTATGGATAGTGGATGATGATCACTCCATTCGCTGGGTATTTGAAAAAGCACTGGCTCGCGAGAACATTGCGTTTCGCACTTTTGCCTCAGCCTCCGAAGCGTTGGATGCGCTACAAACGCAAACCCCACAAGTGGTGGTAAGCGATATTCGTATGCCCGGTGAATCAGGATTGTCACTGTTGCAAAAGGTACGCGAAAAGCACGCGACCTTGCCCGTCATTATCATGACCGCTTATTCAGACCTTGAAAATGCAGTCACAGCCTTTCAGGGCGGAGCGTATGAATATCTACCGAAGCCCTTTGATGTCGATCATGCCGTGGAATTAATTTTGCGTGCGGTCAAAGATAGCCAGGCCGTGCTGACCGTGCAAGAACCTCAGGAAGCGGTGCCTGAAATTTTAGGCCAAGCCCCAGCAATGCAAAACGTATTTCGTGCGATCGGTCGCCTAGCGCAGTCTAATGCGACGGTGATGATTAATGGGGAGTCGGGTACTGGTAAAGAGTTGGTGGCCAACGCCCTTCATCGCCATAGCCCTCGCGCTAACTTACCTTTTATTGCCATTAATACGGCCGCTATACCGAAAGAACTATTAGAGTCCGAGCTCTTTGGCCACGAGCGTGGGGCTTTTACAGGGGCACAGACCACGCGGCGCGGACGTTTTGAGCAGGCCGAGGGCGGCACTCTTTTTCTTGATGAAATTGGGGATATGCCAGCGGAATTACAAACGCGACTGCTACGCGTGCTCTCCGATGGTAACTATTACCGGGTCGGCGGTCACCAACCCATACGCGCCAACGTACGGGTCATCGCTGCCACTCATCAGGATTTGGAGGTTCGTGTCAAACAAGGACTTTTCAGGGAAGATTTGTTTCATCGATTGAATGTGATTCGACTGCGTCTTCCTTCGCTTCGTGAGCGCCGTGACGATATTCCTTTACTGGCGAAACACTTTTTACGTAAAAGCGCTCAAGCCCTCAACGTCGAAGCGAAACGCTTTTCTGAACCGGTGATCCAATATCTGTCTTCATTGGATTTTCCGGGTAACGTGCGGCAATTGGAAAATCTGTGTCATTGGCTGACGGTGATGGCACCCGCGGCTCAAATAGAGGTCGAAGACTTACCGCCGGAAATTCGTTCCGATGCGGTAGTGTCGACAGAACAAGGATGGATCGCAGCACTAGAGCGTGAAGCCGAAATGCTCTTAGCCCGAGGCGAGACCCGAATTATGGATGAACTCAGTCAATCGTTTGAAAAAACCCTGATTCTCAAGGCATTGGCTAAAACCGGTGGACGTCGAATCGAAGCCGCTAATCTCTTGGGACTGGGGCGTAATACCCTGACCCGCAAAATCCAAGAACTGGGTATTGATGATGCGACCTAAAAGGTAAAACGGGGCTTAATTACTTAATTACTTAATTACTTTATTCTGCGTGTCCCTCGTTTAGAAGGGCAAATACAGGCGCATGGTCGGAGGGGCGTTCGGATTTTCTGGGCTCAATGTCTACATGACACTGGGAGCAGATCATGGCTAAGGGTTGAGACAATAAAATATGATCAATACGTATGCCCATTTTTCTTTTAAACGCATTCATCCGATAGTCCCACCAAGAGAAAGATTTTTCCGGTTGATCGAAAAGACGAAAACTGTCTTTGAGGCCTAAGTCGAGTAAGCCTTGGAGGGCCGCGTGCTCGGGCTCACTGAAAAGCACTTTGCCTTTCCAAGCCTCGGGGTCATACACATCACGCGCATCAGGGGCAATGTTGTAGTCCCCGAGTAATGCGAGTTGGGGATAATGGATTAATTCCTGTTTGAGCCAATCGGTTAAGGCGTTAAGCCAACGCATTTTATATTGAAATTTATCCGACTCAACACTCTCCCCATTGGGGACATAAATACAGATGAGACGTATATCACCCAAGGAGCCTGCAATGACCCTTTTTTGTGGATCCAAAAAACCGGGAATATCGACACTCACCTGTTGTAAAGGCACTCGTGAGAGGATGGCAACACCGTTGTAGGTTTTTTGACCACTAAACACCACGTGATATCCCGCTGCCTTGATCGCCTCTAGCGGGAAATTCCCATCTTCCGATTTGGTTTCTTGAAGGCACAAGGCATCCGGTTGGTGGGCTTCCAACCACAGTAGCACTTGGGGTAGTCGCACTTTCAAAGAGTTTACGTTCCAGGTGGCTATTTTCATGATGGGATGACAGGGTTAAAGGGATCGATACTGTGAGCAGAAAAGATAAAGCCTCGCCTTATCAGTCCTGCTCCTAGTGCTTCGGCAAATGTTAAGCGGCGACCGACATGCCATTGTGTCGTAGTAAGGCTTCAATATTGGGGGCTCGTCCCCGAAACGCTTTGAAAGAGTCCATAGCGGGACGACTCCCACCCACAGCTAGAATTTCTTGACGAAAATGTTGGCCGACCTCAGGATTTAATACTCCTTTTTCTTCAAATAGACTAAACGCATCGGCTGAAAGCACTTCTGCCCATTTGTAGCTGAAATAGCCGGCCGCATAACCGCCTGCAAAAATATGCGTAAAGCTATTGGCAAAGCGATGATAATCAGGTGGGAAGAGGACCGCGACTCGGGCGCGTATGTCATTGAGAAGATCGAGCACGCTATGCGATCCGCTTGGGTCAAATTGATCATGTAGCTCAAGATCAAATAACGAAAACTCAATCTGGCGCAGCATTTGTAACCCACTGTGGAAATTTTTAGCGGCGAGCATTTTATCAAAAAGTGATTTAGGTAGCGGCTTGCCCGTTTTGTAGTGACGCGTCATCGGGCGCAAGACGTCCCATTCCCAACAGAAATTTTCCATGAACTGACTGGGTAACTCGACCGCATCCCACTCCACGCCATGAATCCCTGACACGCCGAGGTCATTGACTTCGGTCAGTAGGTGATGAAGACCGTGCCCGAACTCATGGAAAAGGGTGATGACTTCATCATGAGTAAATTGCGCGGGTTGCCCACCGACAGAACCTGAAAAATTGCAGTTAAGATAAGCCACAGGCACTTGAATGCCTGAGTGTAGTTTCTTGCGTGTAATGGCCTCATCCATCCACGCTCCCCCGCGCTTGGTGCTACGGGCAAAAAGATCTAGATAAAATTGGCCAATCAATTGGCCCGAACGATTGTGGATGGAGTAAAAACGAACTTCAGGGCTCCAACGAGGTGCTTCAGTCGGGGTGATTGACAGACCGTAGAGAGTTTCAATTAATTGAAACATCCCGGGTATGACGGTGGTTTCAGGCAGATAGTCTTTAACCTCTTGCTCTGAAAAGGCGTAGCGAGCCACGCGCAGTTTTTCACTGACAAAAGCAATATCCCAGGGCTCAAGGGGATCTAAGCCTGCTTCATTTTTTGCAAAATCTTGCAATTCTTGAAGATCTTTTTGGGCATAGGGTTTGGCTCGTTGCGCTAATTCCAAAAGAAAGGTACTGACTTCTTCTGGGGTTTGCGCCATTTTGGGTTCAAGCGAGTATTGGGCGTAGTTTTTAAATCCCAGAAGGTGAGCAAGCTCTTGGCGCAGGCGAACAATATCCTTTATTAAAGGGGTGTTATCCAGAGCGGCAGAACCTAACTCAGAGGCTCGGGTCACATAGGCGCGATACATCAGTTGCCGAAAAGCGCGATCCTCGGCATATTGCATGACCGGCAAATAAGAGGGCGCGTGAAGGGTGAATTTCCAGCCCTGAAGCCCTTCTTTCTTAGCCGCTTCTTGAGCTGCTTCCATAATATCAGCGGGCAATCCTTTAAGGGCCTTTTCATCCGAAACGCAATGACTAAAAGCATTGGTCGCATCGAGTACATTGTCAGAAAATTTCGCACTCAATTGCGAGAGTTTTTCGCAAATCGCTTTGAACTGAGCTTTTTTTTCTGTCACAAGCTCAGCACCCCCTAAGCGAAAATCGCGAAGCTCATTTTTCACAATCTGTTGCTGTGCTGGGTTTAAACCTAGAAATTCCGCAGACGCTTTTAATGCTTTGTATTGCTTAAAGAGGGCCTCATTTTGTCCTAGGTCGGTGTAGTAGGCCGTGATCTTGGGAAGATTGTCGTTGTAGACTTTTCTTAATTCCGGACTATTCATCACGGCATTTAAATGCCCCACTTGTCCCCATGCGCGACTTAATTGTTCGTTAGCGATTTCCATCGGTTCTACAAACGCCTTCCAAGTGGCGGGGGTACTGTCTTGGGTTACCGCCTCAATCACGCTTTGGCATTGCGTGATGAGGGCGTCCACGGCTGGCGTGATGTGTTCTGTTTTAATGTCGGGGAAGCGGGGAAGGCCGTTAAAGTCCAGTAAGGGGTTCATTGCCTGAGGGTTATCCATATCGAGTGTCAGAAAAGAAGAAGGGGTTACGTCCGGTGGCTGAAAGGGCATTGGAGGAGGTGGCCCTTCGTGTCAAAGGAGAAATTCACGCTATTTTACTGTTTTTGAGGATAAAATTAAAAATAATGGTCCGTGAGACTGAGGCAAAGTCAACAAGGCGAGGTTCAATGTCCTTCTGAGCAGGAAGAAAGTTGAGAAGAAGGTGAGATCGTCAGACAATCAACGCATAGCGCTTAACGTAGCCTACCCGGCTTCATTCATCAACCCCCATGTCTTTTTCGGTTTAATCCGCAAAAGGACATCGATTACAGTGTAAGACGGAATGTATACCATGACCCAGTCGACGAGTCCCGCGCATAGCGCTTTGGCTAAACGATTAAAAAAAGAGATTCAAGGCGAAGTGTTATTTGATACGGGTAGTCGAGGTCGTTATTCCACCGATGCGTCTATTTACCAGATCGAGCCTATAGGGGTGGTGATCCCTCAGACGGAGGCGGCGGCTCGTATGGCGCTACAAATTGCGTGGGAGGCTGGGGTCGCCGTATTGCCTCGGGGTGGGGGTACATCTCAGTGCGGGCAAACAGTGGGGGAGGCGTTAATCATCGATGTGAGTCGACATTTACGTGACATTATCGAAGTGAATGTGGCCAAGCGCACCGCCATCGTGCAGCCAGGCGTAGTACTAGACCAATTAAATGCGCGACTAAAACCGCATGGACTTTGGTTCCCCGTGGATGTGTCCACCAGTGCGCAAGCCACCCTCGGTGGCATGACCGGCAATAACTCCTGTGGTTCCCGTTCTATTTTTTACGGCAATATGGTGCATAACGTTCGTGGAATCGATGCTTATTTGTGTAATGGAGATCAGCATCATTTCGGTGAAATTCCAGATAGCGCTTCCCCACTCAATGCCCCACAGGGATTTAAAGATCTAGTGGGCACTGTGCGTGAATTACAGGCCAAGCATGCCGATGAGATTGAAGCACGCTACCCCAAACTGTTACGACGGGTGGGCGGCTACAATTTAAATCATGTGAGTTCCAGCGCTTTTAATATGGCAGACTTATTGGTGGGCTCTGAAGGCACACTCGCCTATTCAGAGCGTATTCACTTGAATTTATCTGCCTTACCGCGTCATAAAACGCTGGGGGTCTGTCACTTTCCACGGTTTTATGATGCGATGATTGCGCCCCAGCATATCGTTCAATTAAACCCGGTGGCGGTTGAATTAGTGGATCGCACCATGATCGGGTTAGCACGAGCCAATCCCGCTTTTCGTCCCGTTGTAGAGCAATTTATCCAGGGGGACCCGGATGCGATTTTACTGGTGGAATTTGCGGGAGACGACCCTGCAGAAAACCAACGACGTCTGAACCAGTTGATAGATCTGATGGCAAGCCTTGGTTGGCCTAACAGTGTGATTCCGATTGCCGACCCAGCCCTTCAGCGTGAAGTATGGGACGTACGTAAAGCCGGGCTTAACATCATGATGTCCATGAAAGGGGATGCTAAACCCGTTTCTTTTATTGAAGATTGTGCGGTTCCCTTGGAACATTTGGCGGAGTATACCGAGCGGCTCACACAGGTGTTTACCAAGCACGGTACGACCGGCACTTGGTATGCCCATGCCTCGGTGGGCACTTTACACGTGCGTCCTATTTTAAATATGCGGCAAGAAAAAGGCGCTCTTCAACTGCGCGCTATTGCTGAAGAAGCCGCGCAATTGGTTAAACAATTTAAAGGCTCTTACTCGGGAGAGCATGGTGATGGGTTGGTGCGTAGCGAATGGATAGAGCCATTTTTTGGGCGGGAATTAACCCAAGCGTTTGGAGAACTTAAAAAACTCTTTGACCCCAAGGCGTTGATGAACCCGGGCAAAATCGTCAATCCTTCTAAACAAGATGACCGCCGTCTTTTCCGGTTTAAACCCGACTATCAAATCCTACCCATTAAGACAGCACTCGATTGGCAAGGCAGTGGCGGTTTTGATAAGGCCGTAGAAATGTGTAACAACAACGGCCACTGTCGTAAATTTGATGAAGGCACTATGTGCCCTTCGTATCGGGTCACTCGATCGGAGGGAGATTTAACGCGCGGGCGAGCCAACTCCTTGCGTTTAGCCCTGTCCGGGCAGTTGGGGCCCGATGCGCTGGTGAGCGAAGATATGCACCAAACGATGTCGTTATGTGTGTCTTGTAAGGGGTGTAAGCGGGAGTGTCCTACCGGGGTTGATATGGCGAAGATGAAAATAGAGTTTCTTCATCATTACAAAACGCGTCATGGATTGACTCTTAGGGATCGGATCATTTCTAAGCTACCGCATTATGCACCGTGGGCAGCCCGTTGGCCTTGGCTGGCCAATACCGTTCAGGCGTGGTCCCAGGCGTTTTTAGGTTTTGCGCCACAGCGCCGTTTGCCGCGTTGGCAAAAAAAGATCAGTCATTCATGGCCCTCACCATCCGATCAGCTCCAACCGGTAGGCCCCGAGGTGGTTCTTTTTATCGATACCTTTAATCAATACTTCGAACCCGAAAACGCGAAGGCGGCATTTACGGTATTACGCCGTGCGGGCTACACAGTGCATCTTCCTCAAGCCGCCCAGTCCACTCGTGCCTTGTGTTGTGGGCGTACTTTTTTAGCCAGCGGTCAGGTGGAGGCCGCGCGTCGTGAGATGGTTCGCACCCTCGCAGCCCTTCGGCCCTATATGGAACGAGGGGTGCCGATCGTGGGGCTTGAGCCGTCTTGTTTGTTGACGATGCGAGATGAGTTTTTGTCAATATTGCCAGGCGAAGAAACGACGAAGCTCTCGCTAAATGCCTTTTTATTTGAAGAATTTATTGCTCGCGAAATCCGTGCGGGCAATTTTAAATTGCCCTTAAATCCCTTGACCCAAAAAAAGGCACTGGTGCACGGGCATTGTCATCAAAAAGCCTTTGGCACCATGCCCGCTGTTCTTCAAGTATTAGCCTTAGTGCCGGAACTGAAAGCCGAATTAATTCCCACCAGTTGTTGTGGCATGGCTGGCAGTTTTGGCTACGAAGCAGAACACTACGAGACCTCATTGCAGATGGCCGAAGCGGCCCTACTACCCCGGTTGCGAGCCAGTGGGCACGACACCCTGTGGGTAGCCGATGGTACGAGTTGCCGGCATCAAATCGAAGAGGGCACCAACCGAAAAGCCATTCATGTCGCGCGGGTACTGGCACAAGCGTTAGGTTGATAGAGGCGCGGGTGCATTGGTGTCATGGCACCGGCTGCGTTAGTCTTTTGTGCCGATGTAGTTTGGGTAAACCTCAAACTCGGAGCGCTGGATTAAAAAGGGGGGGGTGTGTAGTAAAGCCCCCTTTCCGCTTATAGCACGTTGAGGGGTAATTGGGGTCATTGGGGTAATTCGTGGGCGATCTGGCCTCCGACTAAGGTATATAAAACTCGCCCCTTTAATTCATATCCGCTAAAGGGCGTGTTTTTGCCTTGACTCATCAGTGTTTTAGGCCCGACTGTCCAATAGCGTTCAGGGTCAAATACACAGACATCGGCTTCTGCCCCCACACTTAAGTGACCCGCATCGATACCCAGAATATGGGCGGCATCGGAGGTGACCCGCGATAGGGCTCGCGATAAGGGTATTTCATCTTCTTCCGCCCACTTTAGTGTCAGCGGCAGGAGTAGCTCCAAACCGGTGGCGCCTGGCTCTGCTTCTGAAAAGGGAATTTGCTTGGCATCATCATCGACCGGGCAATGATCGGAGCACACCGCATCTACGGTGTGATCGGCCAAGGCTTTTCTTAAGGCGTCGCGATCGCGCTGCGCACGAAGCGGTGGGATCAAATGACAGTTTGGATCAAAGTAGCCAATGTCCATTTCTGATAAGTGCAGGTGGTGGATCGCCACATCACAGGTAATGCGCGCCCCCTCACGCCGAGCCACCCGTACCATCTCAATGGCCTCGAAACTCGATAATCGACACAAGTGCACACGTGCGCCGGTGGCTTTGGCCAAAATGAGAATGACGGCCAGCGCCGTCGTTTCAGCGCATACCGGTATCGCCGGTAATCCTAGACGCGTGGCTACAGCGCCGTCATGAGCCACCCCATTGCGGGCAAGAGAGGCATCCTGGGCTTGAAGCCACACGGGGATATTGAAAGTAGCGGCATACTGCATGGCATAGAACAGCACTTGATTGTCTTGGAGTGCAACATTGGCCTGAGAAAAGGCAACACAGCCCGCATCGCGCAGTTCGGCCATTTCGGTTAATTGCACGCCTTTTAAGCCAGCCGTCAAAGCCCCAATGGGGTAGACCCGTGCTTTATGCCGATTACGAGCCCGATACTTAAGCATTTCCACGAGCCCAGGTTCATCTAAGGGGGGGTCGGTATCGGGCGGACACGCTAAGCTCGTAATGCCACCAGCGGTGGCTGCATCCATTTCGGATTCAAGTGTTGCAATATATTCAAAACCCGGCTCCCGTAGCCGAGCAGAAAGATCGACCAATCCAGGACAGACGATTTTTTGGCTGGCATCGATAACGCGGTTGGCATGGAACCCTTCCGGTTTTTGTCCGACCGCGACTATTTTACCGGCGGCAATGAAAAGATCGCTGATCGTATCGATCTGGTTTTTAGGGTCGATCAGGCGACCATTTTTGATGTGAATTTTCATGGATTAATTGCCTGCCACAATACTCATCACCGCCATGCGAATGGCGATACCAAAGCTGACCTGAGGCAAAATGACCGACTGCTGGCCATCGGCCACACTAGAATCAATCTCGACCCCACGATTCATTGGCCCGGGATGGAGCACGATGGCGTCGGATTTGGCTAGAGCGAGTTTGTCATCGGTCAGACCATAGTACTTATAGAATTCTTGGCCAGAGGCCAGTAGCGCACCCCGCATCCGTTCATTTTGTAAGCGAAGCATACTCACCACATCCACATCCTTTAAGCCCTCTTTCATGTCGTGATAGACCTGAACCCCGAGTGTTCGAATATCAGCGGGGATGAGGGTTCTGGGGCCAATGACCCGGATCTCAGGGCAGCCTAATGTGGTTAAGGCATGAATTTGCGAGCGAGCCACCCTCGAATGCAAGATGTCCCCCACAATGGCCACTCGCAATTGGGTGAAGTCTTTTTTGTAGTGACGAATGGCAAACATGTCCAATAGTCCCTGGGTCGGGTGTGAGTGTCGCCCGTCACCCGCATTAATGACATGAATGTCTGGGCCCACATGTTGCGAGATCATGTGCGGGGCTCCACTGGCAGCGTGACGCACAACAAACATATCCGCTTGCATCGCCGATAGATTAGCGACGGTATCAAGAACGCTCTCGCCTTTACTTTGGGAAGAGACATTAATGGCAAGATTGATGACATCGGCAGAAAGCCGTTTTGCAGCAATCTCGAAGGTGGTACGAGTGCGGGTGGAAGGCTCAAAGAAGAGATTAAAAACCGCTTTACCGCGTAGAAGCGGAACTTTTTTTACCTCTCGTTCAGTCACCCCCACAAAGGAGCGAGCGGTATCGAGAATTTGCCTTAAGATCTCAGCGGGCAACCCTTCTAGCGTCAGAAGATGATGCAACTCGCCATTTTTGTTGAGCTGAGGATTGCGAGGATTAAGCCACATGGATGAGGTTTAGTTTTCGTTTAAAACAAGACTGAAAAGGGGGTCGGAGCTAAGGGAATCATCGCTATGGTTGTTTGCATGGACGGCTGCTCGAGGAATGCGAACCAATTCGATACTCTGAGAAACAGCTAAAGCAATTTCACCCCCCAGAAAATCGGCAGCAATCGGTAGTTCCCGCCCCCCGCGATTAAGCAAAGCGGCCAATTGCACGCTGGCCGGTCGGCCGTAGTCAAACATGACATTGAGGGCAGCACGAATGGTGCGTCCAGTATAGAGGACATCGTCAACCAAAATTAAATGCCGACCCTCTACGTCAAAGGGAATATCTGAGGTTTTGACATTACGATGGAGCCCTATTTTGTCAAAATCATCGCGGTAAAAGGAGACGTCCAGGGTGCCCAAAGGCACTTGAATGCCTAAGGCCTTATGAAGTCGTTCTGCCACCCACACGCCGCCGGTAAAAATACCGATGATTCCCGTGTCAGGTTTGACCACAGGTTTCATTTGATCCAGTAAGCGAGCGAACAATTGCTCGGCATCTGGTAGGGGGTTACCCGAATTATTCATAGAGGTTTATTGGGGC
>CAITMU010000041.1 GCA_903893565.1 uncultured beta proteobacterium
AATGCGATTGATCATGTTGTAGATAATCAATTCCTTGAAATTGACATCCCCTACACCAATTAGAGTTTTGTATGACCTGAGACATACTTTACACTTTATACCGGACACATACTTTACAGTTTTGGCCTGCCCAGCACGATTCGAACGTGCGACCTACGGCTTAGAAAATGATCGACTGAAGAACGGGTGCTGCTTAGCCCTCACCCCATAAACTCGATCACGGTTTGTATATCCTCTACGCTCTCTAATTGCGCTACCGTTGCAATCAATGCATCAACCTTTGCGGCATCCAAAGAAGGCTGGGCAAACGCATTACAACGACGGAATTTTTCAGCACAATCGTCAAAAGTCATCGGGTTTTTTGGGTGCCCTTTACAATAATCCACGCGACGAGTGAGAGAGCCTCCATTTTTAAGTTTGACTTGTACAATGCTAGGACCCACACCAACCCCATGCTCACGCTCCAGCGCTTCATCCACTTCGGGCACAATACATTGTGCTAGCGCTTGGGCTTCTGGGTTATTGATAGCCTCAAGGCTCATCTGAGGTAACCCGAATTCACCCGCCAACAAAGCGGCGGCCGTGCAATAAGGCAAACTAAAAAGCGCTGCCTCCATGGTCTTGGGTTGTTGTTTTGTGGCCAATGGCGAGCAAACCACATTGAATGTACCCTGGGTCACCCCCACACGGATCGACTGCGTCATCAATGCAGTGAGCCCCTCCTCACGCATTAATTGGAGTACGGCATCAATCGCAAAATGAGAGAGAAAACAGCAGGGATAATTTTTGATACTCACGTCGGGTAACTCATAGACTTGGCCCAAATCGCGCAACAACCCAGCCGGCTCATACTGATTATCATGGTAAGACTTAAAATAGCCCCACTCGCCTTGAAACACACGCTCAGGCCCCGTCAAACCCTGCTCGGCCAAGAGCACAGACTGCACCGCATTTTGGGCGGCAAAGCCTTGTAAAACCCGAACCAGCATCGTGCCCTCCACGGTCACTTGCAAATTGCCCGATATCTGACCAAAAGCCAAACCTAAAGCACTCACCGTTGCCCGTGGGGTTAATTTCAATAACTTGGCGCCCAATAACGCGCCCCCAAAGCTGGCTTGATGCAAAGTGGTGACTCGTCCAGTTTTTAAAAAGCTGGTTTTAAAAGAAAGACCCAAACGGATCATAAATTCCATGCCCAATACCATCGCCGTCAAAAACTCTTTCCCACTCACTGCCCCTCGATATTGCGACAAGGCCAGCGCTTGAGGTAGGGAACCTGCGGTAATATGAACGATGCCACGCTCGTGCAAGGCATCAAAATCCTGGGCGCGCGCCATCGAGCCGTTAACCATTGCGGCCTGAGCCGCAGGGGCTTTAAATCCATAGCCTAATACGCTTGCTTGGGAGGCACCGGCATTTTTTTTAACATGCGCACTTAATTCCGGCACCCCAGTGGCACGAGCCCCCACACGCATCACGCCGAGCTGATCCAAAATTAATTTCTTAACGCACGCCACCACCGGCCTGGGGATATCTTCAAACCGCAGTTGTTGCGCAAAGTTCGCCATCTCCAACGCCAAATCGGGCGTTACTGTCGGATTCGTTTGCAATTTATCTTATTCCTCTTCTAACTCAATCTGTTTTAATGTCAGCCTTTTTAACCACTTCGGCCCACTTCGTTACTTCTTTTTTAATAAATAAACCAAACTCATTCGTAGTAGCAATCGATAGTTCAGTGGATTGGGCGGCGAGGCGCTCTTTCACGTCCTGCGTTTGCATGCCCTGATTAATGACTCGATTTAATAGTGTGGTGATTGAAGGGGGCGTGCCACGAGGGGCTAACACCCCATACCAAGTACTCACTTCAAGCTTTGGCATGCCTGCCTCAGCAATGGTGGGCACCTCAGGCAAAGTTGCCGAACGAAGCGAAGAAATAACCGCCAGCCCACGTAACCGACCACTTTTAATGTGAGGGGCTGGCGCAGGAATACCAATAAATAACATTTGCACTTGTCCGCTGATTAAATCATTCATCGCAAGACTTGAGCCTTTGTAGGCCACATGCACGACATTAACGCCTGCCTGTAATTTAAAAAGCTCAGCCGCCATATGTAGTGAAGTGCCCACCCCACTCGAAGCGTAATTCATCGCCCCGGGTTTAGCACGGGCCAAGCTAATGAATTCCTTTAGATTCGTAGCAGGCAACGATGCGGGAATCGCAATCACCATCGGCACGGTAGCCAGTTGTGCCACCGGCGCAAAATCACGTACCGGATCATAGGCAAGGTTTTTATAAAGGCTTGGACTAATCGTAAAGTTTGGCGCCACTAACACCAGGGTATAACCATCGGCCGGCGCATGGGCGGCTAACTCAATACCCAAATTACCCGCGGCCCCAGGTCGATTATCCACAATCACCGGTTGCCCCAAGGACTGAGTGATTTTTTGACCCGCTAGTCGCGCCACAAATTCAGTCGCGCCACCCGGAGGAAATCCAACAATTAAACGGATCGGCTTAAGAGGATAGTTGCTTTGGGCCAGTGCGAGTTCACTCAAGAGCATTAAAAAAATAAAACACAACCTTTGCACTAATGGGCCGAGCTTCGCATCACACATTTTTTTTTGATCCTTTTAAAGACAGAGGGAATCGAATGCCATAAAAATTATGACAATATATTTTCTTTGGTTAGCCTTATGCAAAGGGCTTAGTAGGCCATGATCTTAAAAAACTACACCACTAGAAAAGGCACGGGTTGCCCTTCAAAATGAGCCTGTAGATTGAGCAACACTTTGCGTCCCCTTTCGAGGCGAATTTGTTTTGTATTCGATCCAATATGTGGCACCAT
This sequence comes from uncultured beta proteobacterium, assembly GCA_903893565.1. Taxonomy (GTDB): domain Bacteria; phylum Pseudomonadota; class Gammaproteobacteria; order Burkholderiales; family SG8-41; genus UBA5216. The sequence continues at coordinate 2,847 of CAITMU010000041.1, forward strand.
CACCACGTTATCTAACTCCATCAAAGCGTTTGGCACTCGCGGCTCATCCCAAAAGACATCAAGACCCGCCCCGGCAATTTTATTTTGTTGTAGTGCTTCAATCAATGCTGATTCATCAACCACAGGACCGCGCGCCACGTTAATCAAATAACCCTCGGGGCCCAAGGCCTGCAACACCTCACGATTCACAAGACCTCGAGTTTGATCGGTCAGAGGGCAACAAATCACCAGCACATCCACGGCCTTCGCCAGTGCGACCAAATCGGGATAATAAGCGTAATGGGTCTCTTTTTTTCGGGGACCAAAATAGCTAATCTTCATATCCATAGCGCTCACCCTTTTGGCCACCGCTTGCCCAATGGCGCCAAAACCCACGATACCACAGCTTCGCGCATACACTTCATCGCCGGCAGGCGCTGGGGCTTGCTCCCAAGCCCCAGCTCGCAAGTATCGATCACTACTCGTGATGCGACGCATTGAATCGACCAATAAACCCAACGCCAGATCGGCCACCGTTTGTGTAATGGCATCGGGGGTGCGACAACAGACGATGGAACGCTCATGCGCTTTATCTAGGGGGAGCGTATTTCGGGGTGTGCCAAAACAAGCCACGATTTCAAGCTTAGGCAATACATCGAAAATAGCGGCTTCACAGCCATGGATACCCGTGGTAACCACCGCTCGAATCCTTGGACCGACTGCTTTCAGAAACAAAGTGGGGTCCTTTGCTAACCAAAGTTTATGCACCGTGTAACGCTCTTCCAATTGCTTTAAGGTGGGTAAAAAAATCGGCACCAACACCAAAACGTCTGGTTTTATCAACCTACTCTCCTCGAATACCTGCTTGTTGAATGACTTGGCCAAATCGCACTGATTCTGAACGAATAAATTGACCGAATTGTTCTGGGGTTCCAGTCATGGGCTCTATGCCTGCAGCCAGAAAACGCTCTTGCGTATCGGGGGCATTGACCGCTTTAATCACTTCACTATTCAAGCGATTAATCAACGCTGGGGCCGTACCGGTCACCGTGAGTAAACCGTACCACACTAACACTTCGGCATTTTTAATACCCGATTCGTTCGCCGTAGGCACCGAGGGTAAATAACTCAGCCGTTTTTCAGTTAACACTGCGATTGGGCGCACCTTCTGGGCCTTAATCTGCGCCATGGCCGAAGAGGCTGCCATAACGAGTAAATCCACTTGGCCACTGGCCAAACCTATCAAAGCCACACCCGATCCCTTATAGGGCACATGCACAATATTAATTTTCGCAAGGCTTTTTAAAAGCTCTGGCGCTAAATGTGTGGTGGTGCCCATACCCCCCGAACCATAACTTAAGGCACCAGGGCGTGCGCGCGCCAACTGAATGAGAGCCTGTAAATTGTGCGCTGGTATCGATGGATGCACGAGTACGACATTAAATACAGCTCCGACCATCGAAATGGGCGCGAGCTCTTTCATGGGATCGAAAGTTAATTGGGTATACAAATGATGACTCAAAGAGATCACCGGAGAAGTTAACACCAAGGTATAGCCATCTGCAGGCGCTTTAGTGGCCAGTTCCAGTCCGATATTACCGCTGGCACCGGGACGATTATCGGTGGGCACGGGTTGCCCCATTTGTTCACTTAATTTTGATGCTAACAATCGACCGACTAAATCAGTAGGCCCTCCTGGAGGAAATGGCAAAATCATGCGAAGCGCGCGTGCGGGGTAGTTTTGTGCCGAGGCAAAACCCACACCCCAAAGATAAATCGCACAGATCAACCCCATCCACATCCTGCCCATTGATTGCATTCAACGCGCCTTCGTCTTGTACAGGCGCCGGGTCAAGCCCGGCGCATGGAGGGTTTGCCGCAGGAGAACCTCACGACATTGGCATAAAAAATCGAGAGGGGGTGAATTTTACAAAAAACTCACCCCGAGGTCTTCCAATCCTTATTTTAAACGCTTAAGAATTTTCACTCGCTGCACCGTATCACCGGCCAAATGGGTCCAGACCATCGCGTCTCGCACTAATTTATCCGCTCTCGCATTAGCCATTCTTCCCTCAACGCCGTGAATTTGTAGATTCATCTGCGTGACTCGCTGAATAATATCGGTGGAGTAATTCATCACAAAACCGGCGTTAGCCGAGTGTTCCCCAGCATCATGTTGCCAAGCGGTGCGCAACACAAATGAGCGAAGCGCTTCAGTGAGCATATGCATTTCATGCACTTTTAATTGAATCAACTGGTGATCCATCAGACTTCTTCCCGCGCGTTGATGCGTACGGGCATATTGCGTGCCCATCGTCGTTGCCTCGTCACACACCCCCAACGCATTGGCAGCCAATTCGAGATCACCAAAGATATCGCCTCCCGTGGTATCGCCCTTACCGGCTTTAACCGAACCCGTACCGGGCTTACCTACGACGTTAGCATCTGGTACTCGGCAATCTTCAAAAATAAGCTCAGCGTTTTGATAAAAGCGCCAGCCCCGTTTATTAAATACTTTACCAATTCTAAAACCCGGAGTGCCCTTAGGCACCATAATCAGCGTGCCGCCTTGCTTAATATTGACTTCAGGGTTACTGCGAGTATCGACAAAAAACAAAGAACCCACGCTGCCATTGGCAATAAAACATTTAGAGCCATTGAGCACCCATTCGTTGCCTTCTTTGACCGAACGCACGCGATAACCGGCCTTCGGATCATTTTCAGGAGGCATACGGTTATCGGACCCGGAGTTGGGCTCTGTAATGCCCCGTCCCATCACATACCGGTGGTTAGCCAGAAAGGGTTTTAAAAACCGTTCTTTCTGATCCTCGGTGCAGGATTTAGACATGAGATGACTCCACTTCCAATTCTGACTAAAGGCCTTGGACATCGCGCTGTCGCCTTTGGCCAGTTCAGCCATCACAATGGCTTGTGTCACAAAATCAGCTCCCGGACCGCCCCATTCCTTCGGCACAGCCAGTGTTCGAAACCCGAGCTTTGAACCGGCCTCGATGATCTCCCAGTCCCAGGGTTCGAAACCACCTTCCAACTGATCACGCTCTAACGATTGAGGGCGCAGCACTTCATCGGCAAACTTACGCGCTTCCTGCTGCCAGTGGCGCTGCTCTTCATTTAACGAAAAATCCATAACGTTTCCTTCACCTATCAATTTTTAATGAAATCTTGACTCTGCCCGAATCATATTCTCAGACAGTCACGCTTAGCGCTCAAATCCAGCCACTGACTCTGCAATGAGTAGTTTAGCGGCTCCATCGGTATCATCTGAGTGGGCGATGATAAATCCATCATTAACGTATTTTTGCAACGGCATATCACGCATCACGCCCATGGCACCAAAACACTCGGCGGCCAGTAATGTGACCTCATGAACGGCTTGCGCCGTAGACACCCGGGCAATGACGGCTAAGGGCAAAGTGGAAAGGCTTCGATCTGAAATGGCCTCTGGGTGGTCAAGTGACCAAGCCGCCTTCCACACCATGTTGCGAGATAACTCGAGTTTAATCGTACAGTCAGCAATTTTAGTGCCGATTGCCTGATGCTCCATGATGTTGCGTCCTCCCTGACGACGCATCTTCGCGTAATCGACCGCGGCATCATAACTGGCACGACCTACACCCAAAGCAACCGCTGCATTAACGACACTTAAACGCTGCAGCAACGCTCCACTGGCTAAGGGGCACTGTCCGACCACCCCTAAAACGTCGCTCGCAGAGAGCTGACAGTTTTTTAAAGTAATGGGGGCTGCGGTACCGTGATGCCAACGGGTCATCGAATTTTGCTCTCCCCCAAAGGCGCCGATGGTTTTTTCTACGATCAAGCCCGGATGATCTCGTGCGATCAAAAAGGTAGACAAGCCCTCCAACCCCTTGGATTGGGGATCGGTTCTGACCTGAACCGCAAACAGTTTAGCTAACGGCGCATTGGAGACGGCTTCAATGCGGCCATTGAGCACCCAATCGTTGCCTTTTTTTTCTGCAGTGGGGACACTCACATCATCTTCGTAAGCATCTTCGTAGTAATTCCAGCCCAAATGTGTTTCGCGCGTGACACCGGCAAAGGCCAAATGGTAATCATCATCGCCGGCAAAAGCTGAAACATATTTTGCTTTTTGCGCCTCACTCATCAAGCGATCAAACAAGGTATGTCCCAAGACCGCCGTAGTGCCTAGGATTGTAGCGACATCGACTTCACCCACGGCCAACTCTTCAATCAACATGCAGGTGGTCAAGGTATCAGAACCAGAACCCCCGGAGGCCTCAGACAAAGACAAAGTGCGAATGCCTAGTTGTGCGGCTTTGGCCAATAAATCGCTCATCACCGGCTTTTCAAATGGCTGGAGCCGATCGGGATGAATGGCGGCCGCCTTCATTTCCTGCTGCGCAAAATCATGCAAAGTGTCGCGCATTTCGATTTGTTCTGGGGTGAGTGTGAGGTCAAACATGAGTCTTTTTATCCTAAAAAAGTGGGTCTTAAGAGGCAGTCAATAGAATTGATGATTGTTAACTAGTCACTATAGCGCTAGCCTAACAAAGAGGGAAGACAACTAGCCACAATATGGAACTTCATATAGCGCTTTTTTTTAGCGCTCAATAATGCGAGGTAAAGCTTATGGCTTCTCGTTTTTCTAATTCATCTATATCGATATAAGAACGTTTGGTGGCCTTATCGACAGTAAATTGCATTTTACGATTGGTCTCATTGCAGGCCCTGATATCAATAAGTTCCAGGGCCTCCTTGACCTCCCACTCATGCGCACCGGCGATGCCCGGAGGGGCATAGATAATGGAACCGGCCTCAACCTCATACTCCTTACCATTAAAATCACGCACGGTCGCATGGCCTGAAATAACGTAATAACACGCTTCAATGGGGTGCCAATGCAACTGCTCATAGGTACCCGGCAAATAACTAGCTCTTCCCAAACGCACCCGATCCGTCATAAACACTTCAGGCCAACCCACCAAGCGCGTGTAGGTCTGACCATCGGTGACGCCGCGGGCCCCTTTAAAATTTTTTTCGTTAATGACCCGCAATGTCGAGGTTATCTGCATGCTCTGTCTCCTTGATTTGGCAATCTTTTTATTCACCCGTAAAAATGGGTTTTCTTTTCTCACGCCATGCCCGGTGCGCTTCTTCCTTATCTTTGGACAGTTCCAACACCATGAATCGGTACGCATCGGTTAAGGAAGAATCCTGCAAGTTAGGAATATCCATACCACGAATAATCGACTCTTTCGTTAAACTCACCGCTAAGGGGGGTAAACCGGCAATGTGCTCAGCAATTTCTTGCGTCTTCGCTTTCAGTTCTGCATGAGGCACTAACCACTGTGCCACACCCAATCGATAGGCTTCCTCCGCCTTCAGAGGAAACCCCAAAGCCAAACGCATGCCCATCCCTTTGCCCGCATAACGGGCCAATCGTGTGCCTCCCCCATAGTTGGGGATAATGCCAAGAGCCACTTGCGGCAGCCGCCACTCCGATTTATCAGAAGCCACCACGAGATCACAGGCTAGGCTAATAATCGCCCCCACACCGATCGCATACCCATTGACCGAGGCAATGACTGGTTTTGGAAAGTCACCCAATAAATTGGCAGGAAAAAGCCGGGGTCGACGAATTTTTTTCACAAATTGCTTGGCTCCCCCCGTGGTATGAGAGTTGGTTTTTTTTAAGTTCGCCCCTGCAGAAAAAGCCCCACCTTCCTCGTCTCCGGTAAGAATCACCACCCGAATATCATCATCATCGGTGGCTTTATTCAATTCCGATACCAAGCCCTCGTTATAATCCTCATCCCAGGCATTACGTGTTCCCGGACGACTCAACGTGAGGGTCAGTATGTGACCGTTTTTTTCAGCTAATAATGGCATCTCGTTCTCTCCCTATGGGTAATGAATTGTCTTTTTCAAGCTCCCAAGCATTCTACCAATGCCGTTAAGCTCTGTGCTTTTTCCATCTGTAAAATCAACTCCATGATCTGCAAGGAGCGCGACTCTCCTACGAGGGCCTGCGTATTTTGTTTGAATTTCGTCATGATGGCCTCTGCACTGGCAGGTTCATCAGGAAAAATATCCTCGCGCTGACGCCATTGCCGACCGTCTTTCATCTTAACAATAATCTCCCCTGATCGGGTTTTCGGAAAGCCCGCATGAGGGTCAATTTCATAGTGTACTTTTTGTGCCAACGCCAATACGGCTTCGTCCGTATACGCTGTGGCTTCAATGTCCTTCAAACCAAAAGCCCCACGAGACAGAACACAAGCAATGGCATAGGGCAAACTAAACTGAGCAGAATAACTGGTTTGTGGCCGCAGCTTACTTTGTAGGGGTTCACAGACCAAGTCAATCGCGGCCTCACTAATTAAAGCCCGCACCGACTCCACATTATCCGCCGTAAAAGAGGCTTGCTGAGCCAGCGCGATACCCGCATTCATAAAGGCATGCAGTTGATGACACGCGGGAAAGAGTTTGATGGACGTGCGCATAAATTCCCAGCGCTCACCCAATCCCTCCATGACGCAGGTAAGATCGGCAGTGGAACGATTAGCTCCTAAAAAACAATTAAATAATCCAAAAGTGCCCTCAAAAGCTTGTTTGGGTCCCAAATAACCACTGCGAGCAAAAGCAGCCGCCGTAATACCGGAGGAGGCAGCCCAACCGGGGTGTAAGCGTTTGGTCCATGATCCTTCTTGCAACGGTTGTAGCGTGCCAGACGTTAAGCTCAAAGCCACACCGAGGGCCAGCGTATGGGCCTCAGCACTTAATCCCATGAGGCGAGAGGCGGCCACCGTGCTACCAAAAATGCCCGCAATCCCCGTTGCATGAAAACCAGCGTTCACAAAGCCGCCCTTAGCCGCTTGGGCCACACGCGCTGAAATCTCTAGGCCCCAGAGGCCGGCCATAATGATCTCTTTGCCACTGACTTTTAACTGCGTGCCCAATCCTAGCAAAGTCGGTACGCAACTGGCTGACAAGTGCACCGAACCGGGCAAATACGTGTCATCGTAATCTAACCCATGAACCAAAATACCGTTCATCACCACGGCATCCCTCAACGCCAGTTTTTGAGGCATACCAATAACACAACTCTCACCCGCTCCCAAACTCGACAGGGCTTCTAGGGCCACAGGAGCAAAAGGGTAACGTGAGGCTGCCAACGCTGTGCCTACGGCATCTAAAAAAATTAATTTCAACCGCTCTTTGACCGAGGCCTCAATCTGATCCCAATCACTCGCGGCGACTGCCTGTGAGACTTGTTCGGTGATCGTCGTTTGTGCGTTGTTCATACGCTTTCCTTATGTAATGTCAATCAATCCGCCCGCATACCCACAGACTCAATGACTTTTTTGTTTTGTGTTAACTCGCGCTCAATGCGTTGAGCAAAGGCCTGTGGGGTGCTAGCAACCACATCGGTTCCGGAGGCGCCAAATTTCTCAATCATATCGGGCATTTTTAACGCGCTGCTTAATTGGGTATAAAGTAATGTCACCACGGCAGCAGGCAGGTGTGCCGGTCCCAACAAACCCTGCCAAGGCGCTGTTTCAAAATCCTTCACTCCGGCCTCAAACAAGGTGGGCACATCAGGCAGGTAGCCCACGCGTCGCCCCCCTGAAGTGGCGATAATTTTAACGCGCCCTGTTTTTAAAAAAGGCAGCACCGTCGGAGGGGTAGTAAAAATCAATTGTACTTGCCCACCGAGTAGAGCATTGATCGCCGGAGCCCCACCCTTAAAGGGAACGGAAGTCATCTCGGTATGAGTCAGTATTTTAAAAAGTTCTGCAGCCAAAGCCCCCGAACTACTCGGTGTGGCCAGGGCGACATTTAAGCTGCCCGGTTTTGCCTTGGCCAGCGCTATCAACTCCTGGGTCGTATTAACAGCCAGAGCACTATGAATGGCCAACAACAAGGGTTGCTGCCCGGCCAAACTGATTGGGGTGAAATCGTGATACACATCGTAGGGCACTTTACGATAGATAAAGGGCACGATGGTGTGCGCTGCATAAGTGAACAACAAGGTATAACCATCGGCTCGTGCCTGGGCAACAATTTCATTGCCTAAAACACCGCCTGCTCCCGCTCGATTATCCACCACAAAGGCCTGCTGCCCCATACGCTCACCCATCCGTCCCATGGTAAGGCGGGCAATAATATCCGTACCCCCTCCGGCTGCCACCGGCACCACCACCCGCACGGGTCGTTGTGGGTAATCTAGCGCGAGGGCACTTTGCCCCATCAAAAAAGATAGGGCTGCATACATCAAACCCCGCGTAGCTCCAGGAGGACTCGCAACAAAGATTGGCATCATTTTTGGCAAACGCTTTCCTAGGACGGAGTTCTCACCAACAAGGCATCGAGCATTTGCACACCCTCTGTCTGGCCGTAGACGACTAAAGGATTAATATCCATCTCGCTAATCTCGTCCTTAAAATCAGCGGCAAACCACGACAATCGAACAATCGCCTCGATCAACGCTTTGCGATCTCGGGCAGTGACACCTCGCACGCCGTCAAGTAATTTCACTCCCCGTAACTCCTCTATCATCTGTGCCGCTTGATGAGGGGAGACGGGCGCCGCGCGATATGCAATATCCTTTAATACTTCGATATGTATGCCGCCAAGACCAGTGACCACGATAGGTCCAAACACCGGATCCAACACCACACCCAACATCATTTCTACGCCCGGTCGTGCCATTTCTTGAACCAATACCCCATTGATATTCGCTTGGGGGGCATAAGCTTTCACCGACTCTATAATTTGTCGATAGGCTAAAACAATTGCCGCCTCTCCTTCAATACCGATCTTAACGCCACCGGCCTCAGTCTTATGCGCGATGTCAGGTGAATCGATCTTCAACACCACTTTACCCTTCAAAGACTGAGCCGCCTTCACCGCCTCCGATTCATTGCGAGCCAGAATCTCTTGCGTGACGCTCATTCCATAACAGGCCAACAAGGACTTCGCTTCACGCTCCGTTAATTTAGCTCCCATCGAGGCCAACATTTTTTTAGCCTTTGCCGGATCGATATCGGCAGGACGCTTCGGTGTTAATAAACCCGATTGACGTGCTTGCAAGTGTTGCGAAAAATCATAGGCGGCTCGGATCGCTCGGGCGCACGGAGTGGCGTCTCGATACACAGCAATACCGGTGCGCACCAAATCTTTGGCTGAGTAAGCCGCATCATCCGAACACCCACCGACCCATAGTAATGCTGCAGATTTTTCGCACTCGCGCACAATGTTACCGGCACGCTGAAGATCATTTTTTGACAAGCTGGGTACGATGGGAATTAACACATCGACCTGCGGATCTGAGGCAATGGTGGTTAACGCATTACGATAAAAATCCTGGTCTCCTGTTGCCAATGAAGTCAAGTCAGTGGGGTTGGCCACTTTCCCATAGCCTGGCATGAGCGCGGACAATGCCTCCTGGGTTTGAGGGGCAAACACCGGCCATTGCAATCCAAAACGAGCCCCGGCATCCGCCACTTGAACGATATTGCCACCGGTGGGCGCCACGGCCGCCAACCCACGCGTTTTAGGCCAACGACGTTGACGTAAAAACATGGCCGTCTCGTAGAGCTCATTACACTCGTTGACACGAATTAAACCATACTGACGCATCAACGCATCCAAAATGGCGTTGTCCCCAGCGATCGCTCCCGTATGGGAGGCTGCTGCACGGCTACCGGCTTCGGTGCAACCAATTTTTAACACCACCAACGGTTTTTCGAGTGAGGCGGCCTCCTCAGCCAGGATTCGAAATTTCTCTCCATCTTTAATCGTTTCAATGGCCATCATCACCACCCGCGTGGACTCGGAATGGATCATGAAACGAGCAAAATCAATCGTATCGATATCGGCTTCATTACCACAACTGGCCTCATAACTAATGCCTAAACCCAGTTCTTGAGCACGCCACATGACATTAATTTGTCCCAATCCACCGCTATGGCTAACAACGCCAATGTCGCCCGGTGCGGCCCGCTTACCCTTAATGGCTGCTGTGGAGGTCATGGCAAACCCATCAACAAAATTCACGACCCCATTGCAATTAGGTCCCATGAAGCGCATGCCAGATTGACGACCAAATTCAATGAGTTTTTTCTGCCGTGCAATGCCCTCAGGGGTTCCGGTCTCAGAAAAACCGCCCGTAAACACGGTCGCAAAAGGAACACCGACGGCAGCGCAATCGGCCAACACATCAAAAGCGCGCTCGTTGGAAACCACCAATCCCACATGCTCGGGCACTTCGGGCAAATCTTTCACACTCGGGTAACATTTCAACCCATTGATTTCTTTTAATCGCGGATTGATGGGATAGATATTGCCGGTGAAACCGAAATTGGACATCTGCTGAAAAACTCGTCCACCAAATGAAGAGGGGTGGTCTGTAGCGCCGACTAAAGCGACACTTTTGGGAGCCATTAAGCCGGTGATATCTAGGGGCTTATGTAACTGTGGCCGATTCGGTGAAGTCATAGGAAGTAACCTTTAGTAAAAAAATACATTGTTATTTAAGAAGACAAAACGGGCTGACGAATGTGATCGGAAAAACCACTGGCCGAGCCGACCATGGTTTTTTCTCCCTGGCTATTTTCGCACCAGCATTCGACACTCACGTAACAACGTCCATCGATCTGCTCTACGGCTTTGACGACCGCTTGAGCCGTTAACGTTTCGCCCGATAACACGGGCTTAATAAAGGAGGCGGAAATCTTTCCGCCCACAACAAATCCCTGTCCGAGCCAAGTGGTCATCATCTGCGACACATAGGCCGTCGACATCAACGCCTGCGCCAAGGGAGCAGCAAAGCCTTTGGCCTTCGCCCACTCAGGATCCGTATGAATCGAATGCGGACGCACCCCCGAGTAATAATCAATGTTGCGTTGCGTGATCGTTTTTTTCAATGCCGGCAAACGCAAGCCCGGCACAATCGAATCATCGATTTTTGGCATGTTCATGCACTCCAGATTTGGAAAACAACATTTGCGTAAAGTGCCCTTGGGTTAAAACCTTTTGGGTGCCTTCTTCACGCGTCTGAAATTCAGTCACCATGTAGTGACGGCCTCTTTTTTCATATTTATCAATAACCTTACCATAAGAGCGCACCCGCATTCCCACTCGCATCGGACTCACAAATTCAAAATGCATTTTGGCATGCAGTCCCGCCGGGATGATATAGCGGCTATGACGCATCATCAACGCTTGATTGCCCATCATCACCGGATGCACGATAGGTCCTCCAAAGGCAGAGTCCTCAAAGTACCACGGGTCATGATCATCCACGGCAAAGGCAAAGGTCTCTAGATCCTCCGGTTTAATTAAAAAATCATCCGAGAAAAACTCTTCTCCGACCGTGACCACTTCATAAGAAATGGGTTCAAATTTCATCATTGTGACTCTCTCCTTTCAATCCTTCCATTACAACACCCTTCATCCGCTTTTAGTCCCTACTCAGCGCGAATACCCGCTTGTTTAATAAGTCGCGCCCATTTAATTAACTCCGACTTCACGAGCGCCTCTAGTGCAACACTACTACTAGGATCGGCGTCCAATCCTTGCTGATCCATGACGGCTTTGGCCTCTGGTCGGAACATATTCGCCTGCACCCGCTGCTCCAATACATGCACAATGGGCGCCGGCGTCATTGCTGGGGCAAAAAGCGCATTCCACGCACTCACTTCATAGCCAGGTAAACCCGCCTCAGCAATGGTTGGAGTCTGGGGTAAGGCCGCCGAACGTTTGAGACCGGAGACACCTAGTGCCACCAGTTTACCCAACTTCACCTGAGGCACGACTGAAGTACTCCCAAAATGCAAAGCCACCTGCCCCCCTAAAAGATCAGGCATCACCTGACCGGTTCCTTTGTAGGGAATATGAGTTAATTTTACTTTAGCCATAAAAGCAAACAATTCCCCCGCCAAATGCGTACCACTGCCCATGCCCACCGAGGCATAGTTCAGTTGCCCAGGATGAGCGCGCGCCAATTCGACCAATGCCTTAACGCTATGAACGGGTAATGAGGGGTGTGAGACTAAAAAAAACATGTAAGAAGATAATTTTGAAATGGGCGCAAAATCTTTAACCGGATCATAACTAATATGGGATTGCAAACTGGGATTAATGGTAATACTACTTTGCACAATCAACAGGGTGTATCCATCGGCGGGGGCTTTCGCTACTAGCTCCACCCCGATGGAGCCGCCGGCACCCGGACGATTGTCGACGATAAATTGTTGGCCGAAATCATTACTCAAAGATTTCGCCAAAAGCCTTGCCACCAAATCCAAGGAGCCTCCGGGACTAAACGGATTGATAATGCGCACGGACTTTTGTGGATAATTTTGAGCGAAACTCTGAGGAACAAAAACCCCCAGGATTAAGATCAATAACACCCTCCACCCATGAACCACAAAAAAACAGGGGGTGTCGCTTAAGCGTTGCCAAAGGCGGATGAAAGGCATGATTACGGGAATCTCCCAAAAAAATGATACTTCACAGTATTAATCCAAAATTCATAAGCCGTTACATCCATTTTTTGCATTTAAAAAAAGGGGATTTTAATTCCATTGTCCGACTCCCCTCCTCAGGCTCCCCACAGGCTCCCCTCCGAGCTCCATCGCTTGACCTCAGCCCCCCCTCGATCCCCTCGTTGCCAGCCCAACCAAAGGAAAAACGAGCATTACATCATGCTCCGCCAGTATTTGCCACAACCGCCTACGCAATATGAACTGCGACTCGAATTATAATGAGGCGTTCATTCGGCCCGCCCTTTGGATGGAATCCCCCTTTTAGACGAAAACATGAGCTTTTGCCGATTCCTTTTAAGCCACTTTTAAGCCACTTTTAAAGCCTTTATGACCCAACCCACGCCCGATCGACTGGACATTCACACTGGCACATCCATTGAGAGAGCAAAACTTTTATTTATCTAAAGATCCTCATATAGTGGAGCTATCCATTATTTCTAGCGCATTATCTTTTTAATAAAGAAAAAATCCACGCCATGTCCCAGTCTACTTCCCCGATAAGCGAACCCGTAACAACCTCACCACAGATGGACCACACCACCCAAAAGTTAGTCGCTTTTACCCAGCAACTCCAATGGCATCATTTAAGTCAGGCTGCCGTGGCCTCAGCCAAGGCACGCATTCTCAGCACGATCGCCGTGAGCCTTGCCGCCTTTGATATGCCGCCCGTCAAGATAGCTCGCCAATTAGCCTATGAAACCGCTAGTGGCCCCAAGGCAAGCCTCATCGGCTCTTTATTAAAAACCACCCCTGACATGGCAGCCTTTGTGAATGCAGCGATGGTGCGCTGCCTTGATATGAGTGACTCCTATGTGATGCAAGCGGTGAGTCACCCCGCCGATGCCTTTGCCGCAATACTCGCAGTGGCAGAGGCGCACCAACAAAGCGGCCAAGATCTTTTGCTCGCCATGGCCATTACCTATGAAGTGCAATGTCGGTTTGTCGAAGTAGTCCCCTACAATCATCATGGTTGGGATCAAACCCCAGTCGTGGCTTTAGGTGCAGCCCTAGGATGTGCCAAGCTACTTAAGCTTTCCGCCTCCCAAACCGCCCATGCGATCTCGCTAGCCGTGGCCCCCAATATCAGTTTAAATCAAACCCGAACGGGTACTTTATCAATGTGGAAAGGGATGGCTGGGCCCCAAGGCGCACGCGCAGGAGTTCATGCCGCCTATCTTGCGCGCGAAGGTATGACCGGACCGGATGGCATCTTCGAAGGTAAGTTTGGTTTTTGGAATCAATTGATGGGGGGCACCGGCTACGACATTCCTCTGCCCCCTCAATTTAATCACCATGTCTTTGCCATTGAACAAACGATGATCAAATCATTCCCCACCCGCTTTAATTGTCAAGTGCCGGTTTTCGCAGCTCAAAAGTTACGCCAACAAGTGGATATTAAAGAAATCGTGTCGCTTAAAATCGAATCCATTCGTCAGGCCTTTGCAAGGTGGATGGACTTACCAGAAATCTGGGCCCCCCAAACCCGTGAAACAGCGGATCATTCTCTGCCCTGCACGGTAGCCATGGCTTTACTGGATGGCACCATTACCCCGCAGATGATGAATAGCGAACGTTTCAAACACCCCGATGTATTAGATTTGATGCAACGCTGCAAACTAGAAATGCCCGATGAGTTTGCCAACTTAGCCCCGGCTGTACGTTGCTGTCGACTAACCGCTACGTTAAAAAACGGCAACACCGTCGTCCAAGAATACCGTCGTAGCACCGCTGATGATCAAGCCGATAGTGGTTGGGATGCGGCACTAGAAAAATTCAACACGCTCACTGAAAACCTACTGAACCGCTCAGCACAACAAGAATTAACTCAGTTTATTCAATCACTCGATCAACGCCAAGATCTTGGGACGTTAGTGGCGTTAACACACCTCGCCTTGCGTTGATCAATCCATACAGCGAAAGCCGATGGGTTCCTATTACTAGAGGCATCGTTCTAGGTCCGACTAAGATTGCTCAGTCTTATTCATAAGCCCGCTTCACAGGCCCTCGCCTCCCCATACACGGACCTCTTTTTATCAATCTCCAGCGATCCAAGGCCCTTTTACTGAATATTTTCGTAAAACCTCCCAATTCAACATCCAGTATCACGGCCCTTATTTAGATTTCATAAGGTAATCACCAAGTCCAAAGCGGCATAAACTGGCCAAAACGCTCAAACCTCAGATTATTTCTAAGCGACATTTACTGGCTATGCGCTTTAGCTCCCGAGAACTCGATCACGCGGGTCCATTTTTGTATTTCTTGCAATAGATAATCTCTAAACTGCTCGACACTGCCCCCCGCAATCTCCGTGCCGATACGGGCATAGGGCTCTCGAAGGTCGGGTAAGACTCGATTGACGACCTGATTAAGCTTTTGAATCACGGCAGGTGGCGTATGGGCAGTCGCCCCCAATCCATACCATCCGAGTACCTCGTAGCCTGGCACCCCCGCCTCAGAGATCGTTGGGATATCCGGTAATGCACTCGCCCTTTTAAGCGAAGTCACCCCCAACGCCCGAATTCGTCCAGATTGAATGTAACCCACAAGGCCACCAATCGCGGTAAAACTCATACTCACTTCACCACTCATTAACGCACTATTGGCCTGGGAACCACTCTTGTAAGGCACATGAATCATATCGATACCGGCCATATGCTTGAACAATTCTGCTGTTAAATGACTCGCCCCACCGACACCACTCGAGGAGAAGTTTAATTTTTGTGTTTTCGCTAAGGCAATCAATTCTTTCAGGTTTGTGATGGGTATCGACTGCTTAACTGACAGCACGTAAGGCGTATAAACCGATAATAAAATCGGCGAAAAATCACGCAACGCGTCATACCCTACACTGGGGCGCAATATCGGGGTCACCACGTGAGTGGGGGACATGGCGAGCAAAGTGTAGCCATCGGGTGCGGCCTTAGCCACTACCTCGCAGGCAATGACACCACCCGCACTGGGACGATTATCCACTACCACCGTTTGCCCCAACGCCTGCGTTAATTTACTGGCCAAGAGCCGCGCTACCGTGTCAGAGCCGCCTCCAGCGCCTAGGCCCACCACCATGCGCACCGGTCTTATCGGATACTCTGCACTCCATCCTAAGCTCAAATGACATAAAGCCATCAAACCAACACCCCAGTAGTTCATGACTTTTCTCCTCAGCATTACTGCTGTTGCTTTTATTTTCTTATTCTTTTTTTTCACTCTGACTCTTTACCGACTACAGTTCAAACCCCCTCAATACCCCAACCCACTAAAGCCATAAATAACCCCACTCCAGCCGCCATTCCAACCAGTAGTTTTTTACCACTTAAGCGGTAAACAACCACTGCAACAACGCAAGCCATTAAACGCACAGACAATGGCACCGTCGCAAGCGTGCCCGAAGGCATCCAGACCAAACGCACCACCACACCGGCTACCATGGCGTAGGCCACGCACTCTATCCAATGAAACACAGCACTATCAGAGGCCAAGCGCCCAGAAAAAATAACCGCCAAAAAACGCCAGAAATAAGTCACCAAGGCACAGGCCACTGTCAATGCCAGCAATTGGGTCATGACGTTTTCTTCTTAAAAAGTCGAAGGCTCCAGTAGGCCAAACTGCCCCCTCCGACCCCTCCCATCAACACACTCCAGTCAGGAGAAAGTGAGTACACCAATGGAGCCATCAACGAACCACACACGACCGACATGCCCATTCTCATCGAGCGAATGTCGCCAAACATCAGCAGGGTGAAATAAATCGGTGGCAAAAACACCAAGCCTAATCGGATAGCGGGTGGCACCGCGCCTGCGAGCAAATAGCCCACAGCGCTTAAGATAATGCCAAAAAATGTACACACCACCCCAAAACCTGCTAACCAGGGACCTCTTTGCCGTGCAGGCATCAGTGGGAACTCGCGCATCGCCAGCGCCCAACTGGTCATCGCAATAAATTGACTCACCAACAATTTTTTTATTAACGAGTGCTTATCGAACTGTATCAGCGGCATCAAAGCCATGCCGGTGGGTAAGAAACGCATCGCACTCATCATGACGGCCAAAATAATCGCCATGGCACTGGCCTTAACCGCATACATTTGAGCCAGAATGATTTGCCCTGGCAAAGCCCAAATAATGACTGTAGCCAGCGCAGTGAGCCAGAAGGGAATTCCAGCATCATTGGCCATCGAACCATAACCGATAAAGCCCGCCGACATGACAGCGGCAGGCGCCCCTAAAGCCTCACGACAGCCGGACAAAAACCCTGCGCGCGCTGCCGATCGGGGTGTAGGCTCAAGCAATGACATTCTGCCTAGGGCTCATCAAAGCCATAAAATGCCTTTCGAGCCTGACCCAATCGGTAGACCCTCGATCGACACACAATAAACGAAACAAACCGTTGACTTATTGATGTGAAAACAATTTCTTACCAGCCACCGGCAACTTTGCCATCAAAATATCACCCGACAAAGACTCGGTAATATAAAGCGTTTTAAGATCCGGCCCCCCCGCCGCTAAATTGGCCAAGTGGTGATGTTTGTGATCCGGGGAATGAATCAAATGGGTTGGTAACATATTGGCATCAAAGCGCCAGATTCCCACCCCTAACTGACACACTAACAAGCCGTTTTCTGAATCCATTTCAATACCATCTGGCCCGCCCACGCCTCCCGAGAGTTGGATGGCTACACCGGTTTTTGACACATTGCCATCTTGCATAATCGGCAAACGCCAAATTTGCTGTGAACGGGTAACCCCCACATAACAATGCTTGTCGGTCGTCGATAAGGTAATGCCGTTAGGGCTGGGTACATTGTCACATAAGCGATCCAAGCGGCCGCTGCTGGACAGACGGAAAACCCGCCCAGTGGGGTCTGCAATCCCAGTTTGTCCTTGATCTGTAAAATACAAATCACCATTGGCAGCAAAATGTAAATCATTCAGCCCCTTAAAGCCCTCACTAAAGGCTGTGCGCAAAATGGTTTCCAACTTACCCGTCTTCGGATCGAGTTGCATTAAACCTTCTTTATAATCACAAATAAAAATGCGACCATCTTTATGGATCTTCAATCCATTGGGCCATCCATCATACTGGGTCACTAACTCCCATTCTTTTTTGGGAGTGATTCTAAAAATACGACCAAAGGGAATATCCACAAACCATAAATTGCCCTCACGATCAAAAGAGGGGCCTTCCAAAAAGCACTCGACTTCAGCGCCTTGGCGGTTAGGGTCGGACCAAGCCGTGCGCTGCTTTTTACGAAATTTAGCAGGCATAGACATAAACACTTCCGTCTCTATTAATTCGAGTTTTTGAAAGGGATTGAACATAGTTTCCTCTGGTTAGTCATTAAATAATGAAACATTCATTTTTTTACATAGCAGCCCGATGCACTTACAAGCCTCCTGCCGCCACCCAAGTGGGCACTCGGCCGCTCGAGCGTGGCAGATCGATCACATTGGCCAGTCCCGGGATCTCTGTGATACGGGCCCCGGTTTGACGCAACACGACCTCCGGTTGTTGGACTCGAATTTTGGGGTTACGGGCCTCCGGTGGCTTTAACTGATCCTCCAAATGCTGCCCCAAATGACGGGCCCATTGGACCGCCGCGTGACCGAAGCGTGACTGAGTGTCATTATAACCGGCCAATGCCGAGGCGATGTCGTGACTGCTCTCTAAGCGCTGCGCCAGTTGCAGTGCATCCAGAGCCGCCTTTGTAACTCCCATGCCCACATGGGGGCGTGCCACATAAGCCGCATCTCCCAACAACGCCACAGAGCCAAAGACCATCGAGGGACAGGCGAGATCAAAAATAGCCTGAAAAAAAGGCTGCGGGGTCAACGCCAGTACTTCGGCTATGGGGGCGGCAAATTTTTCTTTTGCCAGTGCACGAATATCGCGAATCAATTCAGGACGAATCAAAGGGGGCGCAATCGCCGTGCCATAGCAATGTCCTTTATCATCGGTACACAATTGCCTCAACACATTTTCATCTCCGATAGGATGATACCAGACGAAATTATAGCCTCGATGTCCCAGCCTTAAATCCCCATTTACCCCGGGCACGGGGTAGCCCAAGAACATCTGACCATCTGGAATACCAAAAATATATTTCTCAAACACTTCTTTATGTAGAGGACGGGGGAAATCAGCCTCTTTTAAAATGCCTCGCCACCCAACATAACCAGCAAATTGAGGCTGGGCCTGGGGAGCAAACTGAGCTCGCACGGTTGAGCGAATTCCATCGGCCCCAATGAGTAAGTCAGCCTCAGCACAACTGCCATCATCAAAGTGAGCCCGCACGCCTTGTTGCAGTTGTTCGACGCGCACCAAAGCCCGCTCGACATGGTAATGCGCGTCCGGAAAAATCCGTCTCAATGCATGGTAGAACCAAGCCCACGAGCTTTGTCGCTGCAACACCGGGATACTGTAGTCAAAAAGACCCTTGCGGTTTAAATTATAGCGACGCGTGATAGAAACCCCGATGCTCTCATCGACCTCAATGCCCAAATGTTCCATCACAGCAAAAATCTCATCGTGGGTTCCCAAACCCGCACCACGACTGGCGAGATCATCACCTGTTTTTTCAAAAATATCGACCTGCCAACCGATCTGACGCAAGCAGTTGCCGGCAAATAACCCGCCCAGTGAACCTCCAATAACCAGTGCTTTACCTTTCACGCCTACTCCATTTGTAAATGTGCTTGTTTAACGACTTTTGTCCAACGATCCAAATCAGTTTTGAGGGTATTGGCAAATTCCTGTGGAGGGTTAAGTATAATGTCCACGCCCACATTATCCAACCGCTCCTTCACCTCGTGGGCATTGGTGGCTTTAACGATTTCGGTGTGTAACTTGTTGACAATCGCCAAGGGCATATTGGCTGGACCGAGAATCCCATACCAAGACCCTGCCACCACCTCTGGGTAACCCGACTCAGCCATAGTCGGGAGTTCGGGGGCGACTCGGGTGCGACGTGCTCCGGCATAAGCGATAGCGCGAAGCCTTTGGCTACGCACATGAGGCATGGACGATTGCAAGGAATCGAACATGAGCTGCGTTTGCCCTGCGATAAGATCAGTGGTCGCCGCAGAACTGCCTTTATAGGGCACGTGTATGAGTTCGAGCTTCGCACTAATAGCAAACAACTCACCGGCTAAGTGAGCCGAACTGCCCTGACCGAAAGAGGCAAAACTCATCTGTTCCGGACGCGCTTTGGCCAGCTTCACCAAATCCTCCACGCGCGCGACTTTGAGTGAGGGATGCACTAAGAGTAAAAAAGCCGTTTCCACGACATTGGTTATCGTTGTGAAATCCCGTATCGGATGATAGGGCAGTTTAGGGAACATGGCAGCATTCATGGGCAGCGCACCGGTCGTGCCCGTCAGTAAGGTATACCCGTCAGGGGCTGCCTTCGCCACAAGATCCGTACCGATCTGACCATTCGCACCCGCCCGATTATCAATCACAAACGTTTGACCTAAGTTATCCGAAAGCTTAGCCATCACCGGCCTAAAAATCGCATCGAGTCCCCCGCCCGCCGCAAAGGGATTAACCACTCTGACGGTTTTTGCGGGATAGTTTTGCGCGGCTACTTGAAAAGACATGACAAAAAGACAAAAAACGGTGCTGCATACACTCCCAAGCTTTGGCAAGGATATAAAACCCTTACCCAACCACTGCGGTTGACCAAGACTTGGGCAGTGGGTCTGAGTGCCAACGCTTAACGTTTGTTTTTCATTATTATTTTTTTGTTTCATCTTCCATCCTCCCTCATTAAATGTAAGCTTAAGCTTATCTTGGCTTGGACGGCCGTGGCAATCAAAGGTTACTGACTATTTTTTCAATAATTGATATTCTGCCACGGTTTAATTCACATAGTTGACAGTGTGCGCAAAGCAGACTACAAAGGCATTTCAACCGTAGAATGACGATTGCAAAAAAAAACCCGATACAGGGTCCGACTCACCTCATGAAATCAATCCGGCTTATGAAAGCATTACATCGTCCCCTTACCGGCTCTAACCTATTCGCTTTGGCTCTCATGGCCTTTAGCCTGTCATCTTCAGCCGATGATTTTCCAAATAAAGCCATGAGCATCACCGTACCGAATCCACCCGGGGGACAAAACCAAATCCATGCCCAGCCCCTTTCGGCCATTCTCGAGCGGCTCACTGGGCAACCGGCCCCCGTGATTAACCGTGCCGGGGGCACGGGAGCGATAGGTACGGCCTATGTCATGAACCAACCCCCCGATGGACTGAGCCTGCTCGTGACGACCCCCAATATTTATTTGGCACTCGAAAAAGACAAACTCTACGCAATTAAATCACCCTACACCCATGAACAAATCGGCTTAGTGGCCCTTTTAAGTGCAGACCCCTTGGCCTTGGCCACGCATCCGTCCATGCCCATCAAATCAGTTAAAGAATTCATCACACTAGCCAAGTCCAAGCCTGGGGAAATTATTTTCTCAACCTCTGGACCCTACAGTATTACGCACATGCCGATGGCCATGTTGATGAACGCTGAGAAATTAAAGATGCGCCACTTACCCACCACCGGTGGGGGCCCTGCCATTATTGAAGTCTTGGGCGGTCATGCCCAATTTACTGCCAGTGGCCCAGGCGCCATTTACCCTTATGTTAAATCCGGTAAATTACGAGCCTTAGCCACTTGGGGCACCCACTCCCATCCCGCCCTTCCTGAAGTAAAAACCCTCAAGTCCATGGGATACGATATGGAAGCGTATTTGTGGGTCGGGGTTTTTACGGCCTCAGCCGTACCTGAGACAACGATGGTGAAATTACGTGCCTTGGTTCATAAAGCCACTCAAGAGCCTGCCTTTAAGCAAGCGCTAGAAAATGTGAAAGTGGTTCCCGATTACCGAGATGGCGCTGAATTTCGTAAGTTTTACGATGCCGATCTTAAAAGAATGTCTGCCGTTATCAAAAGTATCGGTAAACTCTAAGCTTCGACCTATCAGGGCGATGCGTCTGTGTTGCTCTACTATACCAAATTAAGATAAATCGAAAAAAAGAAAACACTTTGGATAAAACGATTCCAAAACACTAAAAAGTTGCAGTAAAATTACTCTATTCACCCAATTATCAA
This sequence comes from uncultured beta proteobacterium, assembly GCA_903893565.1. Taxonomy (GTDB): domain Bacteria; phylum Pseudomonadota; class Gammaproteobacteria; order Burkholderiales; family SG8-41; genus UBA5216. Next base: position 24,479 of record CAITMU010000041.1, read on the forward strand.
CCCCTCTTTTTTCTGCAGGTAAAAATTTATGCCCCTGATCGCCTCCTACGATGATGTTAAAGTCGCAAAAAAACAACGTGAAATTCCTGGTGGATACGCTTGGCGTACGGACTTTTTAAAGCCTCCTGAGGGCGTCAAAGATCACCCTATGGCTTTCTTAGCCGAAGGCACTGCCAATCGGGTGATCAAGCCTCACTTTCACGAAGTGGATCAATTTCAAGTCATCGTCAGTGGGGGCGGTGTATTGGGTCGGCACGATTTGAGCCTTAAAGCCGTACACTTTACCCGAGCCCATACCCCCTACGGCCCCTTGACGGCTGCCGAAAAGGGACTGGGGTTTCTTACGCTGCGTGCGCACTGGGATCCCGGTGCACAGTATCTTCCAGAAAAAAAGGACAAACTGGTCGCCGTTAAAGATCGTAAACCTTGGCAGGCCACTGAGTTGCCGCAATTTAACCTCAGCAATGACCTTAACGTTCATACCTTTAGTGATATCAAAGACGAACGCGGTCTCGCCGCCTATTCAATGACCCTCAAGCCTGGCGTACAAACCAATACGCCCGATGCCTCACAAGGTAATGGTCAGTATTTGATCGTCACCAAAGGCAGCTTGACCTATCAAAACAAAGAATACAAATCGATTTCTATTGGCTTTACGCGTCCTCATGAAGGCACTTTCCCCATCACTGCAGGGCCGGAAGGGGTGGAGGTTCTTGTCTTAAACTTCCCGCGCCTAGAAATGGCTCAAGCCGTCGTGCCCGATGCCTCCAAAAATCAAGGCTTTAAAGTCTGGCAATGCTTACTGTGTGCGTTTTCCTATGACGAAGCCCTGGGTCTTCCGCATGAGGGTATTGCTGCCGGAACGCGTTGGGAGGATGTTCCTGAAGACTGGATTTGTCCGGACTGTGCAACCGGAAAATCCGATTTTGACATGGTGGTCGTGGCCCAACACTAACACCCATGCGTAACTGAGGATCTGATGAGTGCCTTAATGAGATCCCCAGCCAAACAAGGTGTCGATCGAGCATAAAAAAACGCCGCTCTTTTTTGTAAAGTAGCGGCGTTTTCTTTTTCATTCAACTAACACGACGATCACGCGGATCGTCGTTATCCATAACGCATTAAACCAGCTTTAGTCCATTGCTCAACGGTAGACTACGCACGGGTTTGCCGGTCGCTGCAAAAATAGCATTCAGCACCGAAGGCACCACCACGCAAATAGTGGGTTCTCCCACTCCGCCCCAGAAATCAAACGTGGGTGCAATCACCGTTTCCACATGTGGCATATTGACCATCCGGGTGATGGGTAACTTATTGAAGTTCGTTTCTTGAATGCGTCCTTTGGCCACCGAGCTTTGCGCCAAAAGAACACTCAACCCCATGCTCACACCGCCTTGCACTTGCGTTGAAATTTGCTCCACACTCACCGCATGGCCACAATTGGTGGCCAACACCATGCGATGCACCTTCACTTCACCTTTGGCACTTACGGAAACCTCCGCCACCGCAGCACTGTAGCTGCCGTAGCCCATAAATTGGGCCACACCGCGATGTCGCCCAGCGGGCAAGGGCTTACCCCAACCCGCTTTGTCAGCGGCAGCATTCAAAATGGCCAAATGCTTTGGGTGCTCTTGCAAAAGGGCACGACGAAATTCTACGGAATCCTTACCTGCCGCATGAGCGGCTTCTTCCATAAAACACTCTAAAAAATAGCCATTTTGGTTGGTATTGACTCCGCGCCACGGGCCCACGGGCACATGGGTATTTCGCATCGCATATTCGCTGCGTAAATTGGCTGGGGAATAGCCAAGCTGGGCGTCACCGGGCGCTTTCCAAAAACCCTGCAATTGACGTTCATCTTCTCCATCCTTGACGGCTGCCGGATTAACCCAAGCATTAATTGACTGACCCGAAACACGAATATTCAGAGCTGTCATATGGCCCTTCGCATCCAGTCCTGCTGTCAATTTGGCACGGGCAATGGGTCTATAAAAATCATGGGACAGATCTTCCTCACGACTCCAGAGTAATTTGACAGGAGTACCGGGCGGCAATTGCTTGGCAATGAGGGTCGCTTGTTTCACAAAATCTTGCGTCCCCCCTCGACGACCAAACCCCCCACCCAGATCCATCTTGTACACTTCACAATTAGCCAAAGGAATACCGGAAGTTTGCGAAAGCGTTGCCATTGAGCCTTCCGCATTCTGGGTCCCAACCCACGCCTCAGCTTTTCCATCCGAGAGCCTCACCGTTGCATTCATGGGCTCCATACACACATGAGGAATAAAAGGAGAGGTATAGGAAGCTTCCACTTTTTTATGTGCCTGACTTAAAGCCTTCGTAACATCACCCTCATTAATATTGACATAGACTTCTTTCGCTCCGAGTCCCTCGGTGAGGTGGGCGATAATGTCGGCCTGAGAGACCTTAGCATTAGGGCCCTCATCCCATACCACCGGTAGCGCGTCCAGTGCTTTTTTTGCCCGCCACCAAGTATCCGCTACCACTGCAACCGTAGACTCATCGACACGCAGTGCCTTGGGCTTACCGGGGAGGCTCGCAATTTTACTTTCATCAAAACTCACTAGCTTCCCACCAAATACCGGACATTGATGAATGGCTGCACACAGCATTCCGGGCAATACCATATCGACAGCAAATTTTTTACTGCCATCGAGCTTGTCATCCGTATCCAGACGCTTTACGGGTTTACCCGCAATTTTCCATTGTCGGGGATCACGTAGCTTCAGTGCCTTTTCATCGGGAGGCGTCAGCTTTGAGGCCGCTTCAGCCACTGCTCCATAGGTCGTTGACTGGGAAGAGGCGGCATGCTTTATCACTCCCTTATCAACACTTAATTCGCCTACCGGCACCTTCCATTGATCAGCTGCTGCCTGCAATAACATCATTCGAGCGGCCGCCCCTGCGCGACGCACATAGTCCTGTGAAGTGCGAATACCACGACTGCCCCCTGTGGACATATCACCCCAAACCCGTTTTCTTGAAAAATTTTGTCCTGGATTGATGTGCTCGGTTTTAACATTTTTCCAATCACAATCGAGCTCTTCGGCCACCAGCTGCGCTAAACCGGTCAAAGTGCCCTGCCCCATTTCCGAGCGGGCAATACGAATCACACAAGATTCATCTGGGCGTATCACTACCCACGCATTAATTTCAGCTCCGCCACTGACCGAATCGGCGGCCAGCGCTAACTCGGGTAAATACATACCGAGGGCTAACCCCCCTCCAACAACACCGGATGTCAGCAAGAAATCACGACGTGCGACGCTTTCTAGTAAAGGCAATGCAGGTTTCGTCATATCATTCATCTTAGAGCTCCTTAAATGACAACGGTATGTTCGTTAGCCATAACTTCTGCGGCCGCCACCGAATTACCCGCAGCAGTATGAATGGCAGCGCGGATTCGCTGATAAGTGCCACATCGACAGATGTTGGTCATCGAAGCATCGATTTGTGCGTTAGTGGGTTTCGGTGTTTTTGCTAGCAAAGCGACTGCCGCCATGATCTGGCCCGATTGGCAATATCCACATTGAGGCACATCGATTTGTTTCCATGCTTTTTGGACGGCATGGGTAGCATCCGTAGAGAGCCCTTCAATGGTTGTGATCTTATCGCCTTCTTTAACCGCCATTAACGGAATAACACAGGAGCGAACCACCTTGCCATTTAAGTGCACAGAACACGCCCCACACTGCGCAATGCCACAACCAAATTTGGTACCCGTTAAGCCAATGTGCTCACGAATTACCCACAAAAGCGGTGTATCCGCCTCAGCCTGAACCTCATGCACCTTACCGTTCACATTTAGTTTTGCCATACCAAACTCTCCCCTAGGAAAATTAAATCAAATAAAACCGTCTTGAATTGTCCAGCAATAAATGTCAATCACTTTATATCACTACAATTTCGTTACGCCATAACAAATCGAATCTAAAAAAACTTTAAAAATCAGTCGTTTTTCTTGTCAATCAAACTCTTAACGTTGTTAAACAACTCGTATACCTCGTTTAATTTTGCCGTATTTTTTTTGGCAAGAAACTAACGGAATCGAAAAAAACCTCAATTTTTTATTTAATTCAACGCCTACGAATAATGAATAAATTTTGGAGTTCACAACATATTTTTTATTATGAAAATTAAAAAACGACAAACCGCAAATACTAATTACCTAATACCTTAACACGACCATGACCTTTATGGGCTTTCAAAATAATTAAATTCCAAAGTTTCTCAAAACCCCTTCAAGTTCTTAAGCAAGCGCTTCTTTTCGGTTCAATAATTCAATGCTCACCCCATCTGGGGCATCAATGAATGCTATTTGTGTTTTGGGGTTAATGTCGGTGGGCTCTAAACTAAAATGCACCCCTTTTGCCTTTAATTCACCGCAAAAGGTAGCAAAATCACCTCGAATCCTCACACCGAAGTGATCCACCCCCCATTCGGTGACGGAAGGATCGACCGCTGACTCCCCCGGGCGCTGTCCACGGATAATCACCATCGCTCCGCCACCAATATCGATGTAAATCTGTGGGGCACCCTTGGTTTGCACGCTTTGGACAATATCGGCTCCCAAAGTGTTTTTATACCACTGAGCTGCTGCTAAGGGGTCGCGACTGACCAAATGCACATGATCAAAACTAATATCGGGATGGGCCATTGTCTACTTCCTTATCAAAATCAATTAAAATACGCTTTCCAGTTCATTTTTCTTATTCTTTGTCTTTTTCAATTGTAAACAATACCATGCATGAAGGGGAATCCCAACCCCCAATAAATTATAAGTTTTTGTTTTTATTGCCTTAAATTAAAAGTAACCTGTTTTTTTATTACCCTGCCTTAGTGCGAGACGCCGTGACCCGATTCGATTGCAGTCGTTCACAGCCTTGTGATAGGGTGAATCTTTCTAATTGACCAACCATTGAACAGCGAGGTTTTTACAGCATGGACCAACCTTCCCCCGCCCCTACCGAACAAGCCCTTCCTCTTTCAAAAATTGTTGTCCTAGACTTGACTCTGGCCCGTGCGGGTCCGACTTGCGTTCGTCATTTGGCCGATTGGGGGGCCACGATTATTCGTATTGAACCGGCTGAAACCACTGGTGAAGATGTGGCCGGTAAGCGGGAAGGATTCGATTTTCAAAATCTGCACCGCAACAAAAAAATGGTTCGTCTTAACTTAAAAAGCCCAGAAGGCCATGCCGCTTTCATGCGCTTAGTGGAAAAAGCAGACGTTGTTATTGAAAATATGCGCTCTGAGGTGAAGCATCGGCTTAAAGTGTCCTATGACGATGTTAAACAGGTCAATCCCCGCATCGTCTACGGTAGCATTAGCGGTTTCGGGCAATCGGGTCCCTATGGCAAACGCGCCGGTGTAGACCAAATCGTTCAAGGCATGGGCGGACTGATGAGCATTACCGGACTACCGGGCCAAGGACCGGTTCGGGTCGGTGTGGCGATTGCCGATCTGACTGCTGGTAACTTGCTGGCCTACGGTGTGATGACCGCTTTATTTGAAAGACACACCACGGGTGTTGGACGTTGGGTGCACACCAGTTTATTAGAAGCCATTATCTTTATGTTGGATTTCCAAGCTTCTCGCTATTTAATGGATGGCGAAGTCGCAGGTCAAGCCGGTAACGATCACCCCACGGGAGTGCCCACTGGCGTATTTCCCTCGAGCGACGGTGTTTTCAATATTGCCGCCTCTTCGGGTCGCGTATTTCATCGCTGTTGCGATGCCCTTGGTAAACCCGAGTGGAAAGATCTGGAAGCTTGGGATACGCAAGGTAAGCGCAGCAAAGACCGTAAAGCGATTAATGCCGCAATCAGCGAAATCACCCGTCACAAGCCCGCGCAACACTGGGTTGAAGTGTTCGAAGCGGCTGGAGTGCCTTGTGGCCCCATCAACACGATTGACAAAGTGTTTGCTGATCCTCAAGTGCAGCACTTAGGGATTGCGACATCGGTTGTGAGTGAAAAATTGGGGAAAATTACACTGGTAGCCTCTCCTCTAAACATGACGGGGGTATCCAAAAAAATTCGCACTGCAACCGCTGATGCTGGTGCGCATACGGATGAGATTTTACGCTCCGTCGGTTACACCACAGAACAATTGGCCGCACTACGTGCCAAACAAGTCATTTAATCAAGGACAATGCACATGGATAGCCTCAATACAGAAAAAATTCTAGGAACAAAAAAAGGGCCCATTGGTACCCTGACCTTCAATTACCCAGAAAAGCACAATGCTATGTCGCCGGAAATGTCCCAAGCCGCGGCATTGGTGATCAAGGACTTTGCAGAGGATCCGAACATTCGTGTTGTCATTTTGCGTGGTGCCGGTAGTAAGGCCTTTGTGTCGGGGGGCGATATTTCCAAATACGAAGGCAATCGTTCCACCCCTGAGCAAATTGCAGCCTACAATCAGATGTCCGTTGGCTTTCGCACCGCTTTACGCGGGATTGGCAAGCCTACCATCGCCATGATCCGCGGTTGGTGTCTGGGTGGGGGGCTAGCGATTGCCTTAAATTGTGATCTCAGAATCTGCTCTGAAGATGCTCAATTCGGTGTGCCCGCGGCTCGTTTAGGTATTGGTTATAGCGCCGAATCACTGGGGCAATTAATTGATTTAGTGGGCCCCTCCGTGTCGAAAGAAATTCTCTACACCGCACGTCGCTACACCGCCCACGAAGCTCATCGCATTGGCTTAGTGAACCACGTATTGCAAGCCGGCATGCTCGAGAGCTTTGTCATGAATTATGCTGATACCATGGCGGCCAATGCGCCACTGTCAATCGTAGCGGCCAAACGTGTCATCGATGAATATGTGAAAGATGCGACGCAACGCGATCAAGCCCTAGCAGATGGCGCAGTGGCCACCTGCTTTGCTAGTCAAGACTATGTTGAAGGTCGACGCGCTTTCATGGAAAAACGTAAACCAGTTTGGCTCGGTCGCTAAAATTATGGCCTTAGCCCTTCTCAATAAGCTCGAGAGTGGGGCTGCCTTCCCTTCAATCGTTCCCGCATTGAGGGGCCTAGAAAAATTAAGCCTACCAGGGGCATCTTAACCTCCAGCCCCTTTTTTAAAGAACCATCGGAGATTAATGAGTATCGCCAAGCGCTCCCCAACCAACTAAAAAAGCCAACCGTTCTCAGGTTGGCTTTTTTTATCTATTACCTTTCAAGCTTTAGTGGAAAATTGGTAAATCCATGATTATTCATTAATTATTGCGATGCACAAAAAAATAACACAAAGTCATATCAAAAAAACCACGAAAAAATTATTTACACTGCTACTCAATTAATGCAATATTGACAAAGACATAATAAAAAAACAGCTTACGCTGATAAACTCATCTGGGAGGAACACCATGCATGCTACCGATAGCCGCAGCCATTCATATGAACGGCACACCCCACTCAAACCCTCGATAGCAACGCATTTTGTGAGCCTGGGCCAATGGTTTTTGGTTATGGGCCTATTGGCACTCGCCGGCTGCTCAACGATGGGCCCGAATCAATCCGAACTCATCACAGGGAGCGTTAATACCGAAAACGTCATTAACTACGGTATGGGCTATGGCCAACAACGCTATTCCAGTCTTGATAAAATAAACCGCAATACCGTTAAACGACTCGTTCCGGCATGGACTCTATCACTGGAAAATGAATTCGGTGAACAAGCCCAACCGATGGTCTATAACGGGGTGATGTATGTTTCCAATGCCAAATGGACCGTTGCGATTAATGCCCTGACCGGGCAACAATTGTGGCGCACCGCGGTGGACTTTGTACCGGAAACCCCCCGTGTGGTGTGTTGTGGCGTTTCTAACAAAGGGCTTGCGCTGTATAACGGCAAAGTCTTTCGTACGACGTTGGACGCTCATGTCGTCGCCATGGATCAAAATACCGGGAAAGTGGTTTGGAAGAAAAAAGCCGCTGAATGGACAGAGGGTTACTCGCAAACCGTTGCCCCTCAAATTGCTAATGGCGTTTTAATGACCGGTATTTCAGGGGCTGAATTCGGTATCCGTGGGTTTATTGATGGATGGGACCCAGACACCGGTAATCACCTGTGGCGCACCTATATGACAGCAGGTCCCGAGGACAAGGGGCACAAGACTTGGGAGCCTCGTGAATCCTATAAAACCGGTGGCGGCTCCACCTGGGTCACAGGCTCCTACGACCCACAACTGGACCTTACCTACTGGGGCACGGGTAACGCGAGCCCTTGGAACCCCACCGTACGCCAAGGTGACAACCTCTATGTCGCATCGATAGTAGCCTTACGCCCGAAAACCGGCGAGATCGTCTGGCATTACCAAGCCACCCCCAATGACATCTTTGATTGGGACTCAGTGTGGGAGATTATTCTGGCTGATATCCCGGTCAAGGGTGAAACTCGCAAAGTGGCCATGCAGTTAAATCGCAATGGATTTCTCTATGTCCTAGACCGAGCCACCGGGGAATTACTCTCTGCCAATAAATACGGCAAAGTCACTTGGGCCACCCACGTGGATATGAGCACGGGTAGGCCGGTTGAGTCTGACGTGAGTAAACGCCTGCGTGCCGGAGAGCTCGTCCAATCGTGGCCCAATGTTCGTGGCGCAAAAAACTGGATGCATGCGTCCTTCAGCCCGAACACGGGATTACTTTATGCCAATACCATCAATATGCCCATCAATTTAAAACTCGGCAAACTCGACCCCTATAAAGCCGGACAACGCTACGTAGGCGTCGATGTGATTTATCCCGATCCACCCAAAGGGGAGCCTGTGGGACATATAGAGGCCATAGATCCTTTGAGCGCCCAACCTAAATGGCGGGTTCCTGTCTATGACTCTCCTTTGTGGACTGCGATGCTCACCACCGCCGGAGGCTTACTCTTTGACGGCAAGCATACGGGAGAATTTTTTGCCATGGACATCGATACCGGTAAAGTCTTGTGGTCCTTTCAAACAAGCTCTGGTATTAACTCTCAGCCTATCACCTGGAGCTACCAAGGTGAGCAATATGTCACCGTACTGTCTGGGCTTGGCGGATTACAGGGCTTACGCAGTGCAGAACTGAAAAAAACCGTCCCCATGGGTGGTTCAGTTTGGACTTTTAAGCTTTTACCACAATAAGAAAAATAATTTTTGTCACTTTCAACAAAGGAGGAGTCTTTTAATGAAACCCTTTTATTTGCTAGCCGTAGTCCTACTCACACTGGTAGGGTCTGTGAGTGCGCAAACCAGTGAAGAATTACGCAACACAAAAAACAACACCGACAACGTACTCACCTACGGGATGGGTTACAACCAAAATCGTTACTCGACCCTAGATCAGATTAATAAGAGCAACATAAAAAAACTGGTTCCCACCTGGAGCCTCTCACTAGAAAACAATTTTGGTGAACAAGCCCAGCCTCTAGTCTATGATGGGGTTATGTACATCGCTAATGCCAAGTGGACAGTAGCGGTGGATGCCATTAGTGGCAAACAAATCTGGCGTACCCCCGTCGATTTTGATCCAGACACCCCCCGCGTCGTGTGTTGCGGCGTTTCCAATAAAGGGGTCGCGCTCTACAACGGCAAAGTGTTTAGAACCACGCTAGATGCCTATGTGATCGCACTCGATCAAAAAACCGGCAAACAAATCTGGAAAGAAAAAGCTGCCGAATGGAAAGAAGGTTACTCACAAACAGCCGCCCCACAGATCGCAAACGGCGTGGTAGTGACGGGTATCTCAGGGGCTGAATTCGGCATTCGGGGATTTATTGACGGTTGGGACCCTGAGACGGGTAAACACCTATGGCGCCGCCATACGACCGCTGGCCCTGGAGAACCAGGAGCTAACACTTGGATACCGCAAGAAACACACGTAAACGGAGGAGCGAGCACTTGGATTACCGGTTCCTACGATCCGGAACTTGATCTCATGTACTGGGGCACCGGCAACGCAGGGCCTTGGAATCCCAAAATAAGACGTGGGGATAATCTGTATGCCGCCTCCATCATTGCGATTCGACCCAAAACAGGCGAGATCGTATGGCACTACCAGCCCACACCCAACGACATCTACGACTGGGATGCCGTTTGGGAGATTATTCTCGCCGAGGTCACCATTAATGGAGCCCCGCGAAAAGTAGCCATGCAAATGAATCGCAACGGCTTCTTATACGTTTTAGACCGCGCCACGGGTGAGTTACTGTCGGCGAGCGCCTATAGTAAAGTTAACTGGGCAACCCACGTCGATCTTAAAACTGGCCGGCCTGTCGAGTCAGAGCTCGCAAAAAAACTAAGAGCCGGCGAACAAATTGAAATGTGGCCTAGTATTCGTGGCGCTAAAAATTGGCCTCATGCCGCCTTTAATCCCAAAACCGGACTTCTTTACGCTAACACCAACTGGATGTATGCTAAATTTAAAATGACCGAAATTGGTGAATTTAAAGCAGGCTTTCGTTTCGTTGGTACTGAAGTGATCTATCCCCCCTTGGAAAAAGACATGGTGGTCGGGCACGTTGAAGCCATTGACCCTGTTTCAGGAAAGGCCAAATGGCGTGTACCCCTTAAGAACTTCCAAAATACCTCTGCAATGTTAGCCACAGCCGGTGGTGTGCTTTTTACAGGGCAACAAAATGGAGATTTTGTGGCTCTCGATGCTGAAAATGGAGACACCCTGTGGCACTTCAAAACTCCCTCGGGAATTAGCGCCCAACCGATTACCTGGTCCAAAAATGGCAAGCAATATGTCACAGTACTGTCTGGGCTGGGTGGATCGGCATCGGGGCGTCGTGGCCTTGAGAATCAACCACTAGGCGGATCGGTCTGGACCTTTGCCTTATTTGATCAATAATAGAATTTTTGGGACATCGTCGATTTTACTGTGATTAGGCAAGGCAGTTTTGGACTAAAGCGTTATCCACAGCTGCGTGCGTCGCCCGCGACGAACGCTAAGCGGCTGCGGGTAACTCTTTCCACTTATTTTGCAAAATGTATCAAAATAAGGTCTTTCTAAGCACAGCAAGACCGACTGCCCTGCCTGCAGCGAATCTATCGGCTCGAAGCGGTTTCGAATATTCCCGAATTGGTATCGACAGCGTCGTGTCGGCGAAATATTTTTTGAATAATTGCATTAATACCCAGCATCATGGTCACCAACATTAATCAACACAATTTCAGTTTCTGAGATGATCATTTCAATGACGATGCGATATTTCAAATTAATAGAAATGCTTTGTAATCCATCTAGTTTTCCTGTTAAGCCATGGAGGCGTAAAGAGGGATGATGGGGATTGAATACTAGTAGTTCTAGAGTCTTGGTATATTGAGACTCGGCATCAGGATGTCGCTTTAAAAACTTTGCGGCACGCCTGTTGTATTGCTCAGTAAAAATTAACTGCCAGGTCATTAGGCAGACTTATTCATTTGCTTTAGACGCTTAATATGTTGCGCCACAGTTTCTTTAACAAAACGCCCACCCGCTAAATCAGCTTTGGATTCAGCTAAAGCAGCTTCAAGCTCGCACTCACGCAGATATTGATATTGCTGCTGATTCATCACTACATACTTGACTTGACCACGGACGGTTACAGGCGCCTCTAGTTGACCTAGTAATGCGTCTTCAATGGCTTTAATGCCTTTGGTCTTTAAATCATTAGCTACGACAGCACCCATAATCACCCCCTTAATAATACGATTAATAGTATTGTATATAGATTTATTCAGTTTAGCACGCAATGCTTGCCAATCAACTGGGGTATGCCATTGAGAGGCTTTAAACGTCTAGAGATTAGACGCTTAAACTCTTCACACAATCCTTAGATAAGCATTGATCTTTTGGATAAATTGGGTAATTTACTTAGGGTTTCGTTTCTTTAATTCAGACTCAATGATTGTGCGGCGTGTTGATTTGGTTGCTGCCTTAGCTTTTTTCACATCTTCTTTTTTGACGCCAGCTTTTTTGGCTGCATAGGCAAGTTCATAATCTTGGTTGCTTATGGTTTTGCCGTCTTTTCCGCGCTTCTTCGGGTTGTTTAAGTGAATTGGGCAATCCAGCCCCGCCTCATTCCATGAAGACTAGATAGATAGAGGATAGTTAATTGTCTGTTCCCTATGGAACAATTTATTCGGCGTCTAGTTACGAGACGCTTGGATGAAGAAACAAGCCCCATCAATATTTACAGCGATAGATATAAAAAATACTTGACTTTAATCCCATAAATTTTTCCCCGCCTCTTTTGTTTGTTAAATAAAAATCGGTTTTACTTTAATTCACTAAATTCTTAAAAGGGAGGTTATGCATTAAGCGGCAGTTTTCCATTTTTGAAAAAAACTGCGCTAAGAAAAGGAAAAAATTGTCGTCAATTTATTCTGCAACGAATTTAGTATTAGAATTTTTATAATGTGCCCCATGCTGCAACCGTCAATACAAGCCGCGCACCCCTTGGCTCAATCCAACAAGATCGAGGGGGCTTGCGCGGCTGATTGGCTCACATTCAGAGGCTAACGATCAACGTGGGCGTAAAAAATCGAGCATGAGGGCATTCACTTCAAGCGGGGCCTCAAACTGAACCCAGTGACCCGCTTTAGCCACCACATCGATACGAATCGACGGGCTAGCCGCCCTCGCCTCAGCTGCACGCGGTTCCACATTGGGGTAACACAAGGTGTCAGCCCCACCCCACACAATTTGCACGGGACATTTCATTTGCTGTAAACATTGCGCCATCAATCCCGGGGACAAGCTAAAAGGGCGACCATCAAAACGGGTTCGAAGCACATTATCATAATGTAAATCGATCGCCTCTTCCGTCACCTTCAAGGGGTCGGCAATCATCATGACCTGCAAATTGTGTTTCAGTACCGCTCGCACGGCGGGCAATCCTTCACTCGCATCGGGAATTTTACGTAAATCCAATTTAGGTCCCATGGGGACAAATCCACCGGGCCCCATCAAACTTAATTTCACAATTCTCGAACCCAAACGGGCCGCACAAAGGGCCGCCATAATGCCGCCAAAGGAAAAACCTGCCAGAGAAAATCGTTCATGCGGCAAAATCTCATCCAAACTCTCACACACCACTCGCACATACTCCTCTCTTGGCGTGTCCTTCGGTATGCTGGGAGACTCTCCGTAACCGGGCAACTCGACGGCGTAGACGGTAAAATATTCAGCCAAGGCATCGATATTTCGTTGCCAGTGGTTGATAGAGCCCATGCCACCATGAAAAAGCACCAGAGGTGCGCCTTGACCAACCACTTTTTTTGATAGTTTCATATGAAAAATAAGATCACTACTCAACGAGCAATCATGACAGTTAAAAGAGGACACATATTATCCATGATTCAAGATGAAGTGGTCAGTAATATTTATTACCCAACGTAGAAAAAATTTATGCCCCATGCATGCATTGATATATTTAGGGTGGGGTTTTACGTTGGCGAAGACCCGCTTTATCTATCAGTTGAGAAAAGCGCTCCACCTCTAGCGCCATCCTTTTAGCCAATCGCTCTGGCTCTCCTAACTCGAGTTCGAGCGCTTCGTTCAAAAATCTCTGAGCCACCGACTCACGACGCAATACCGACATCACCTCTCGATTGATGCGATTAACCATCACACTAGGGGTATGGGCAGGAGCAAACAATCCCACCACCGTTGCAAATTCATAGCCTGGCAAACCCGAGGCTTTCACTGTGGGCACACCCGGTAAAAACGATACGGGACGATCACTGGCTACAGCCAGCAACCGCAAACGCCCACTTTTAACGTGCCCAATCACCGATCCAATCGGTGGAAACAATAAATCGACCTCCCCCCCGATCAAACCGATTTGCGCTGCACCACTACTTTTATAAGGAACACTTAAAAAATTCACTGCGGCCAAAGACTTAAAAAATTCTGCGGCCAAATTCTGCGAAGATCCCGTGGGGGCAGAACCGCAATTTAATACGCCTGGCCGAGCGCGTGCCAGATCAATCAACGCTTTAACACTTCGCACCGGCAATGAAGGATGGACCACCACGGTGCTGGGGGTAGAATTTAACAAAGCCACCGGCATCAAGTCTCGTTCCACATCCCAAAACACAGACTCCAATAACGGCGCAGTCCACAAAGTGCTACCGTAGACTAAGAAAGTATAACCATCGGGTGGCGCCTTCACCACCGCGTCAATCGCACCGTAGCCCACGCGATTATCCACAATCACCGGTTGGCCCAGACCAGAGGCTAAGTTTTGGGAGATGAGGCGTGCGGTAAAATCTCCACTGGCCCCAGGCGCAGGACTGACCCAACGCACGGGTTTAGTGGGGTAGCTCTGTCCAAAAACCACGTTCGAATAGACTAGCCCTATGATTAAAATTTTTTTTACCCAACCCATTCAATCCTCCATCATTTTCGTAAACCGGTTAACATCCTAACGCACAATCGCGCCCCATCTCCATTAAACCGCTGAAAAGCAAAACCGAACCTTTATCCCAGATGATTCAAATTAGAAAATCTCTTGAACGAGGCTATGTCGATCATGGCTGGCTCAAAAGCTATCACAGCTTTTCTTTTGCGAGTTACCAAGACCCTCAATTCATGGGTTGGGGTAATTTAAGAGTGATCAATGAAGACCGGATTGAACCGGGTCGAGGCTTTGGCACCCACGGTCATCAGAATATGGAAATTGTGAGCTACGTCATGTCGGGCGCTCTAGCGCACAAAGACAATATGGGGAATGTCAAAACCATTGTCCCTAAAGATGTTCAAAAAATGAGTGCTGGCAGTGGCGTCATGCACAGCGAATACAATTTTTCGGCAACCGATGAAACCCATTTCTTACAAATCTGGATTCTGCCTAATGTAGTGGGGATTAAGCCCCAGTATGAACAAAAAACCTTTCCAACCGCCACCCAATCTGGTGGGTTAAGTCTAGTGGCCTCCTCTGATGGGAGCAACGGGTCCGTTCACTTAAATGCAGATGCCAAAATCTATGTCGGGTTATTTGAGGGCGAGCAAAAAGCCAGTCTTACTCTGGACCCTCTTCGAAAGGCCTATGTTCAATTAATAAAGGGCGAATTAAACGTCAATGGACACCGCTTAAGTTCAGGCGACGCACTAATGATGGAACATGAGCCTTTCATTACAATCAACCAAGGTCGGCAGGCCGAAGTCATGGTCTTTGACTTAGCCTCAATGCCCCATAACTAAAAAAAACTTAGGGGTTTTTTAATTTAGCAAATGCCAGCGCCATCGCACTCACCGGGGCACTCTCCCCTCGGCCTGAGGCGCCCGTCGATCCGGGTTGGGGTCGTGATCGCGGGTTGCCGTTCGGGGCCCTTGAAGCGGGTTGCGCCGCATCGACTCGGGGTCCTTTACTTCGAATCTGTACCTCGGCAGGGTCATCTAGTCGCATGCTTAAGGCAATTCTATGACGCTTTAAATCCACCTCTAATACCTTCACCTTCACAACCTGACCAGGCTTTACCACCTGATGCGGATCCTTCACAAATTGATGCGACAGTGCGGACACATGAACCAGTCCATCCTGATGCACACCAATATCAACAAACGCACCGAAAGCCGCCACATTGGTCACGACTCCCTCAAGAATCATGTCCGGTTGTAAATCGGCCGGAGACTCAACCCCTTCGACAAAACTAGCCGTTTTAAACTCGCCACGCGGATCTCGACCCGGTTTTTCCAATTCACTGAGAATGTCGCGTACCGTAGGAACGCCAAACTTTTCATCCGTAAAATCCTTCGCATCCAACCCCTTTAGTAAAGCGGACTGCCCCATAACCTCTGTAATCGACTTACCCAATCGAGATAAAATACGTTCAACCACCGGATAGGCCTCAGGATGAACAGAAGACGAATCCAAAGGATTCTTCGCCCCTTGGATAATGCGTAAAAATCCTGCCGCCTGTTCAAAACTTTTATCCCCCAGACGTGGCACTTTTTTCATTTGCGCCCTTGAAGTAAATGCCCCATTGGCGTTTCGAAATTGCACAATATTGGTAGCAATACTCGCATTCAAACCAGACACTCTAGACAGCAAGGGAATCGAGGCCGTATTTAAATCAACACCCACTGAATTCACACAATCTTCTACGGTAGCCTCAAGACTTCGGGCCAGTGCTCTTTGATTCACATCATGCTGATACTGGCCCACCCCAATGGCCTTAGGATCGATTTTCACCAACTCGGCTAAAGGGTCCTGCAAGCGTCGTGCAATGGAAACCGCACCGCGTAAGCTCACATCTAATTGGGGAAACTCAGCCGCCGCAAAAGCGGAAGCCGAGTACACCGAAGCCCCCGCCTCACTCACCACAAGTTTACGTATCGGTAGTTGCGGTCTTTGTGGCATCAACAAGGCCATCATTTCACTCGCCAGTCGGTCCGTTTCTCGACTCGCCGTACCATTGCCAATCGAGATTAACTCGACTTTATGCTTGATCGCCAAGGCACCCAAACTCGCCAATGACCCTTGCCAGTCATTGCGAGGTTGATGCGGATAAATAGTCGCTGTATCCAATAATTGACCCGTGGCATCGACCACTGCCACTTTGCAACCGGTTCGTATGCCAGGATCAATACCCATGACCACCTTAGGTCCGGCTGGAGCTGCGAGCAATAGCTCATGCAAATTACGCGCAAAAATACGAATTGCCTCCGCCTCTGCCGTCTCTCTGAGTTGAATCAAGAGCTCACTACTAATATGACTTTGAATCTTCACCCGCCAACTCCATCGACACACATCCAACAACCAAGGATCTGCGGGTCGGCCTTGATTTTCAATTCCAACGTGACTGGCGATCATGGATTCGCACGGGTGTGGGGTCAGGGCCTCAAGCTCTGCACCCAAACCCAATGTCACTGACAGCACCCCGAGACTGCGGCCACGAAATAAAGCCAATGCACGGTGCGAGGGGACTGTTTTTAACTTCTCCGTATAGTCGTAATAATCACGAAATTTTTCTTCTTCCATCATTTCTTTGCCCGGCACCACCGCCGAATGAATCCATCCTTGTTCCTCAAAACGATGACGAATAAGAGCCAATAGACTCGCCGTCTCGGCAAAGCGTTCTGCTAATATATCTCGCGCCCCCTCGAGTGCCGTTTTGACATCAGGCACTTGAATAGCCTCTTCGGTAGCGGTGGCTGGCTTAGAAACAATAAATCGAAGCGCCTCCTGCTGAGGATCGAGTTTGGGGTCGTTGAGTAAAGCCATTGCCAATGGCTCCAGTCCAGCCTCCCGCGCGATCTGCGCCCGGGTGCGACGCTTGGGCTTGAAAGGCAAATAAAGGTCTTCCAGCGTTTGCTTGGTCGATGCTGCCTCGATCTGGGCTTTTAATAGATCGGTTAATTGCCCCTGCTCACTAATAGAATGAATAATCGCTGCACGTCGCTCTTCTAACGTTCGCAAATAGTCCAAACGCTCTTCCAATGATCGCAATTGCGTATCGTCTAAATTTCCCGTCAATTCTTTACGATAGCGGGAAATAAAAGGAACGGTAGAACCCTCATCCAGAAGTCCAACTGCGGCGGCGACCTGTGAGGCCCCCACTTGTAATAATTGCGCAATCGAAAGATTAATTTTTGTTTGAACATCTGAACTTAATACGGTGGTCATAAAGGAAGCTACCCAAGAATAAAAAGGTTTTTTTCAAGGGCGGAATTCTCCCACACTTAAACCTTTTTAGCCTGACATTTTGCACATGAGACAAGAGTCAAGGGGTTAAGCCTGCCTAATGGGCAAGACGCCACCAGCAAACCGACTCGAACGCGAAGCCGCTGTAGCGCTCTCTTTTTTTCGCTGTAGTGTGAAGGGACTCGGATAATCGATTAAAAAAAACACCACAACCGACCATAAGTGCTCAAATAAAAAAAGCTAAAAGGTTTGGTGTAAGCGAAAACCAATAACGTTAACAGGGCCCCGATCCAGGTTGTAGCCAGGATTTTTCATGTTTTGCCAATCCAGTGTCACTGTACTATTTTTGGCTAGATTGACGTTATAGAAAAATTCAATGATTTTTTCCTGTCCATAGCGCAGTCGCCCATCGCCCAGAAAAAAACCCAAGCCGCCGTTGGCTAAATATTTTTGATGCACGGCAGATAATCCATTCATAGCCAAGCCCAAGCCCATCGAGTCTGCTGGCCGTCCCCAACGATCTCCGGTCACCAAAGCACCGAAAGAAAGTGAACGATCGATCTCCGTATAGGCATAGGCCTCGGTTTTCCCATCCGCCCAACTTCCTCTAAAAAAAACACCCACATCTTGACTCAGCGCCTGCTCGAGACTCAAACCAAAACCCGATTTATGCTGATTGCCGTAGCGCACGTTATTGACGTTAGGCACGCCACCGTTTTGATTCGCCAGATTGATCGCATCTTGAAAACGCGACATCTTCGCTTCATTGGTGAAAGCCAAAATACGCCACTTTCCCGATTGATCAAAAAAACGATACGTGTGCTCTAATTCTATTTGATCGCCAAAATGGCGATGAATTTGAAAATCTAACGCCTCCACATTGGGCATCATCGGCACTATAAAAGTACCGGCTCGAACCACCCAATCATTGTGATATCGTTCCAGCGCCGCACCCCAGGAATAACCCCTCGCATCGGCAGCAAAATCATAGGCGCCATAATTCATTAACGACCAATTCAAGAATTGGGTTCTAGGATCATGATTGTAGGCATTATTGTCAAAAATATCCGTAACCGACAATTTACCGACGGTTGCCACCCACCGTTGAGCCTCTACGGTGCCCTTTAACTGATTGGGCGCTGATTCCATTGTTTGTTGCTCACCACCCACCCCCCAGGTTTGACGCAAAAAAAACCGGGATAAATAAAGGGAGGGGTGGGGGCCTGCGGATCGAGCAATTTCGCCATTATTAAAGCCGCCTAACCCGGCCAAATTAGACAGGGGCACGCCCTGCGTAATTTCGGGGTTAAGATATAACTCCCCTCCTACCCAAGGGCGATAACCGATAAAAGCCGTGCTGGTAAACGAGTAACTTTTCTCATAACCTGCCGATAAACTATTGGCGCCACTATAGGCGGCGTGAAAAGGCGCATGGGATTGCCACACGTAGGTGGCCTGAAACTTAGCATCTATGTTTTCATTGTTCATCTCATCTGCAGCGCGGGGATCCACCCACCCATACATCAAAAGAATGAATACTAAAAAAATAGTGCCTTGTTTTTTTCTAAAGTTTTGCAATACAACAACCTTCAATAGGGTTCATGATGAAATGGCTGTGGAACGACGATCGATGCAGTTCATACGAATACCCATCAAAAACTGAAATATTCGAAAAAAACATGACAATGGGGAATAGGACTGAAAATTATAGTGCCTTACTTTGAATTTTTAAGCGCAAACATTATAACGCGACTACATGTCAGTTTCCTTACAAGCCATAAAAATCATTTTTTCGACAAAAAGGGCAAAGCCCAATCTAGCACCAACTGAGGCGTTTGTACCGCCATAAAATGGCCGGTATTTAACACCTCGAAACACACGTTGGGGATGAGCCTCGCCACACTTTCAATCTCTTCCGGGGCACGCAACCGGTCATGCAACCCAGCAATCACCAGCGTGGGGGCTTGGATACGGCTGAAATCTGCACTTAAGTCCATTGCCGCCACCATTCGGTTCATCGCTGCAAAACTTTGCGGGTCATTACTAAGCCACCGGCCCTTGTATTGCTCATAGCGATTAAGATCGGTGCGCAAGAGCGGCGGATAGGCATTATCTAAACTAATCTCCACCATCGAGCGCATGCCCTCTTGCAACACTTTTTTAGCGCGCTCCTCAAGATAAATCTTACCCTTTGCACTCACCCCCGTTGCGGGATTGCAAGCAACCACCCGCGCTACCCGTGAGGCATAGCGTGCAGCAAAGGCTAAAGCAAAGCCCGCTCCCAAAGCCCCTCCTAACAAGTGATTGGGTGCGGTCCATCCGAGCGCATCCAACAAGGCTTCTAGGTCCTTTAAGACCGTTTCAAGACTCAGGGCGCCACCGATTTTTTCTGATAAACCAAACCCGCGCTGGTCATAACGCAACACCCGAAAGTGTTGTGTCAACGTGCCCCACACCGCATCCCAGCTCTCTAAGGTACCACCCGCCTCGTGTATCAATACCAGGGTTTGTGGCCCCTTACCCGCCACCTCATAGCGTATGGAGGCGCCATGAAGCTCAACCCATTGCGGCTTTGAGATTACACATTCCGTCGATAGATGACTCATTCGGGCTGAATTCCACTCATTTTGACCACACGAGCCCACTTTTCCAATTCCGCTTCCAAGTAGGTGCTAAATGGGGTGGCGTCGGCCACAGCGACCGCTTCTAACCCCTGGGAAAACAATTGTTCTTGGATCGATTTGCGTTTTAATAATGTACTGATACTTTGATTTATAAAATTGATCCGTTCTGGGGCCGTCTTGGCAGGCACCAACAAACCATACCAAGAATCCACATCACATCCTTTCAATCCCGACTCACTTAATGTGGGCAATTCTGGCACCAGGGCGCTTCTTTTTACGCTAGTGGTTGCCAACGCCCGTAATTTTGCATTTTTGACATGCCCCATCACCACCAAGGGGGCTGTAATGGTCATTTGCACTGTACCGGCTAACAAATCCGGAATCCCCGCCACTCCCTTATAGGGCACATGCACGACGTCCACATGAGCCGCCATTTTAAATAATTCAACAGCCAAATGCACCGTACTACCGTTACCGGCTGAAGCATAATTGAACCGTCCTGGCTGGGTGCGTGCTAATTGAATCAGTGCGTCAACCGTGCGCACTCCCAGCAACGGATGCACCACCAATACAAAGGGGGTGGAGGCAATGTTCACCACTGCCTTGAAATCGCGCCGGGTATCAAAAGATAGATTTTTAAATAATCCAGGAGCTATCGCGAAACTCACTCCAGCCACCAACAAGGTATAACCATCAGCATTCGCATGGGCTACCACGTCGGTCGCAATATTCCCCCCTCCACCCGGCCGATTATCCACCACCACGGCATGGTGAATGAGCTCGCTTAAGGCTTGCCCCACCACCCGCGCGGCAACATCGCTACCCCCTCCGGGAGGAAAACCCACGACCCAACGAAGGGGGCGTTGCGGGTAGTCAGACGCCGTCGCCCATAACGGCATAAAACTGGCCACAATACAAAACGCGATAGCCTTCAGTGCTATAACACACGGCCTTTTATTCATCATTCAATCCTATTGATACAAAAAATAATCTCTAGAGAGCTACTTCAAGAGAAAGTAAAAAATCACGCATGTGCTGCACACAACGTTCAGGCGCAGAAAAAGCAATACCTTGTGTGTAGCCGTCAAAAAGTACGAGTTTTGAATTCGGCAGCGCCTGCTGCATTTTTTGCATTTGCGATTTCGGCGCAATCTGACTATTGACTCCCGCCATCACCAAGGTGGGCGTTTGAATCCGATGCAAACAAGATAATAAATTACCTGCGGCGATCATCCGGTGTTGCGCAATGGCGATATGTGCGGGGGTTTTTTGATGCTCTTGAATAGACCACTCTTGCCACTGTAGAGAAACTTTATCAAGATCAATGCGATTCGCTAAAGTTTTACGGGCCCAAAAACCAAGACCGTGTGTATTCACTTCCTCTTCAGAAAATAAATCATTGGCCGATTGTGGCAACTGAAAGGGCGTATTACAAAGTGTGATCGAGGCAAGCTTGTCGGGATGCTCAAGCGCTAAGGCTAAGCCGACATGCCCCCCCGAAGCCTCTGCGGCCCAGTGCACCCGTTTAAGTCCCAAGTGATTGATTAAGCCCAAGGCATCACTCACCAAAAGATCTAAGCTGTAGGGGCTACCCACTGGAGGAACGCTCGATCGACCACAACCGCGTGCATCCATGCGAACGACCCGATAATGACGAGCCAACAAAGGCACCCATTCGCGCCAAAAATTCAAATTGCGACCAAAACCATGATGCAAAAAAATGGTCAAACTCTCCCGCCATGGGTCAGTAAAATCGGTTAATTCATAATGAATATCAATACCATTAATGTGGGCGTGGGTCATAGGAAAAAATCTCAGAACGTTTTATCTAAAAGACAACCGTGAAGGGTAGGAATATTGCGGTGCAATATACCTTAAATCAACGAATTTAGCTCAATTACCATGGCCAACCGTGAATACCAATGAT
Organism: uncultured beta proteobacterium; assembly: GCA_903893565.1. Taxonomy (GTDB): domain Bacteria; phylum Pseudomonadota; class Gammaproteobacteria; order Burkholderiales; family SG8-41; genus UBA5216. Next base: position 46,667 of record CAITMU010000041.1, read on the forward strand.
AAACTAAATATTCGCTTGCTCAGTGTACTCAAAAATAACTACATAGAGTACCCCTGAAGGTGTTTTTTAATTCTTTATTCTCAATTGAGAAAATTCTTTAAAAAATTTTCACCGGAGGTCGATATGTCCTTGTCCCGTCGCAGCCTTTTAAAAACACTTGCCGCTTCACCCATCGCCTTGGCTACGCCCCAATGGGCCCGTGCCGCTGAGGGGCGAGTGATCAAAATCTCCCACCAATTTCCTGGGGGGACTATTGATAGCGGGGACTTTCGTGATCGCCTAACCCGTCGGTTTGCGGCTGAAGTCGAAAAACGCACCAAAGGCTCGCTTAAATTTGAAATCTACCCAGGCTCTTCCTTAATGAAGACTGTGGCTCAATTTTCAGGGATTCGCAAAGGTGCGTTAGACATGACCCTGTATCCACTGGCCTATGCCGGTGGTGAAGTGCAGGAATTAAACATCGGCCTCATGCCCTGTATGGTCACCTCTTATGAACAAGGCTTTGCTTGGAAAAAAGCCGCGATTGGTCATGAACTCACCAAGCTACTCGAAGCTAAAGGGGTAAAAATCATTACTTGGATCTGGCAATCCGGAGGGATAGCTTCCCGTAGCACCCCTGTGTCGGTGCCCGAAGATGTCAAAGGGCTTAAAATACGAGGCGGCAGTCGCGAAATGGATCTCATGTTAAAGGCCGCTGGGGGTATTATTTCTAGTGTGCCTTCCAACGAGATTTATCCCGCGATGCAAACCGGCTCGCTCGACGCTGCTGTCACCTCCTCTACCAGCCTTATCTCCTTTCGGCTCGAAGAGATCTCCAAAGCCTTAACGACGGGGCGCGGCAAGAGCTTTTGGTACATGCTCGAGCCGTTGTTAATGTCAAAACAAATTTTCGATAGCCTATCTGCGAACGAACAAAAAGCGTTACTCGATGTCGGTCTGGAGATGGAAAGTTTTGCCACAGCACAAGCTAAGATCGATGATGAGCAAATTGTGTCTGTTTTCAAAAAAGCAAATGCCAAAATCATCGATATGGACCAAAACACCGTAAATCATTGGCGAAAAATTGCCGAAGAGGCGGCTTGGACAGACTTTAGCAAACGAAGCAGTGAGTGTGAACGTTTCCTAAAACTTGCCAAAGCCGTAACCTAAAGCGATATTCAATAATTGATTACCATAAAAAAATGGCTGGATAGCTGCATACGCCTAGCCGCCTATTTCAGTGCGATAGCTGTTGGGGCTGCCGGCTGCGTACTGACTTGGGAGGCGAGTGCTCGTTACCTTTTTAAGATTCCCAGCGATTGGCAAGATGAGCTATCAATCTTTTTGCTCATCGGTGCCACCTTCATGTCTGCGGCTTGGGTGCAAACACAGCGCGGCCATATTGGCATTCAAGCCCTCTCCGCTATTTTGCCCCCTGCCATCGACAGAAAACGCCGATTCTTAAGCGACCTGATGGCACTTTGCTTTTGCTTATTCTTTTCATGGAAATCATGGACCCTTCTGGCTGAGGCAATTACGGATGGTCAAATCTCAGGCTCGGCTTGGGGGGCTCCCTTGTGGATTCCCTATGGATGTATGGCCTTGGGTATTAGTTTATTAAGCCTCGTCATACTGATACAAGTCATTACCTTAGATGCTCTACGCATCCCTCCTAGCAATCATTCGCCTCACCCATGAACACTTTACAAATCGGCCTACTCTACGGTGGCACCACCTTAGTGTTTTTGTTCTCCGGTGCCCCCATCGCTTTTGCCTTGGGGTCGGTCGCCACTTTATTTATGCTGATTTTCATGCCGCATGCCTCTTTGGACACCATTACGCAAAATGTCTACGAAGAAATGGCCAGCATTACGTTGCTGACCATTCCTTTGTTTATTCTCAAAGGGGCCGCTATTGGGAAATCTCGCGCTGGCCGGGATCTTTATTCAGCGCTACATGTTTGGCTTCATAAAATCCCCGGCGGGTTGGGTATCGCAGTCACAGTGGCCTGCGGTCTATTTGCTGCGATGGCCGGATCCAGTGCGGCCACCTGCTCTGCCATCGGCAGTTCGGCCATTCCTGAAATGCGCGCCCGAGGATACTCAGACCGCTTGTCAGCTGGCCTTGTGGCCGCCGGCGGCACACTAGGGATCTTGCTCCCCCCATCCATTACCCTGATTTTATATGCCGTTGCTGCGGAACAATCTCTGGGACGTTTATTTCTGGCCGGTATCGGACCTGGAATCTTGCTCGTGATTTTATTTTCTTGTTACGGCGTCTGGAGACACCGGTATGAACATCGCTTCGCCCAAAAAATAGCCGATGCTGGCGGCGAGCGCAGCGCCATCTTAAAAGTGGATCACTACACCCTTCGTGATCGCCTCGAGGCAATGCCTCGTGTCATGCCTTTTTTAATCCTACTACTGGGCGTAATGCTTGCCCTTTACGGCGGCTTTGCCACCCCGTCTGAGACGGCCGGGCTTGGCGCTATACTTGCGCTGGTCTTAATCGCAGTGGTCTATGGGGCCTGGCGATTAAGCGACTTAAAACCCATTTTTCTATCAACCTTATCTGAATCCTCGATGCTCATGATGATCATCGGCATGTCGCTGCTCTACTCCTACGTCATGAGCTATCTTCATATCAGTCAAAGTGCGGCCGAATGGGTGGTGTCATTACATTTATCCAAATGGATGCTTTTTTCTGCTATCGTTTTTTTAATCATCGTACTGGGATTTTTCCTGCCTCCCGTAAGTATCATTTTAATGACGGCTCCGATCATATTGCCCCCTTTAAAAGCACAGGGCTTTGATCTTATCTGGTTTGGTATCATGATGTCGGTGGTAATGGAGATGGGACTGATTCACCCCCCAGTGGGACTTAATATTTTCGTCATTAATAAAATTGCACCGGATATTGCTTTGGCCGATATTATTTGGGGAACACTGCCTTTTGTTTTTTTAATGATGCTAGCCGTCGTTTTGCTCTGCTTTTTTCCCGATATTGTGTTGTCCTTACCACAGTTTTTTTTAGGCACCCCCATACACCGTTAGCGCCTGTTTGACTTAGTCTATTAAAGGCTTGGTCACTGAACCGTGATTACCCGCTTTTTTAGCGCGGGAGCGGTGGATAATTTCTCAACCGGGGTAGACGAAAGCGGTAACTGAGGGGCTTTGTTGAATTTTATTCGACTGTGTTAGAGGGCTTCAGGTTGTGATGCGCCTGCCAACCCCACTTGTAAATAATTTGCATGGCAATATGATTCTTATGCCGTTCAAGACTTCGATACAGTGCTTTTTGCGGCGTTGGATTGCCAGCATCAGCTAGCAATAGGCTCACTGCAGACAATCCGATTTCAACGGATTGCTTGCAAATAACTTTTTCCAAAACCTGGGGTCAACTGATGAATTATTTTAGCCGGCTGCTGACCACCCGTCCGAGCGATATTTTTATTCAAGCCTGATGTTAGCCGCCTTGGTCACCTTCGTCCACATGGCAATTTCGCGCGTAATTCTTTGTGAAAATTCTGCTGAGGTGGAAGGGGCAGGCTCAAGATCGAACGTGCGTAAGCGTTTGAGAAAATCCGGTTGTTTGAGTATGCGTAACAGTTCCTGATTCAGCGTACCAATGATCTCTTTGGGCGTACCCGCGGCAACGCCCAATCCATACCAAAATTCCACAGAATATCCCGGCACCAATTCTGCGAT
>CAITMU010000042.1 GCA_903893565.1 uncultured beta proteobacterium
AAAGAGCCGGGCTTTGAAGAAAAAGCCGAGCAGGCTATTAAAAAATTAGGGTCTCGTCTGTCACGGTTATATCGGGAGCAGCGTACGTTGTATTTAGAAAAAGGCGATCCCCAAGCGTTGCAGACGGCGCGTGAATTGTTAAATCAAACCCAGAACCTCACCTTGGGCGACCGAGAAAGGCTTTTTGGTTATTTGGAAGGCGGGGGAAAGGTGATTTTGACTGAGCCTCAGGCGCTGTTGACTGAAGCGTCCAAAATGCCAGGATTAGACGGTCATAAGATGTCTAAGTCCTATAACAACACCATCACCTTGCGGGAAGATGCGGACAGTTTGACCAAAAAAATTCGTAAAATGCCCACCGATCCGGCACGAGTAAAGCGCACGGACCCTGGTAATCCGCAAAAATGTCCAGTATGGCAATTGCATCTGGTGTATTCCGATGAGAGCCAAAGACAATGGGTAGAAAAAGGATGCCGTCAGGCGAGCATAGGTTGCTTGGAGTGCAAGCAACCCGTGATTGATGCTGTTATCGCAGAGCAAAATCCGATGCGTGAGCGTGCACAGCGCTACCTAGATGACCCCACACTGGTGCGAAACATTGTGGCCGATGGTTGCGAAAAAGCCCGAAAAATGGCGCAGGCCACGTTGCGCGATGTGCGCGATGTTATGGGACTAGGATACAACTAGCGTTTTTTGTGCCTTTTTTTGTCCCTGTTTTTCGCAGAGAGCTTTAAAAAACATTGCAAATCAATTTCTTATCCCACCTATAGAGTTTTGTTGTGACTTTTATACTATAGGTTGTGGGTTTTTGTGGTGTCTTGGGGTAAAATAACTGAAAAAGCAGTTAACCCCCCAAATTAAAAAAAGTCATTTAAAATCATAATGTTATTTAATTTCCTCGTTTTTCCTGCCGTAGGGTGTCCCTGATGACTCTGCAAGTGGAAGTGATCCCTGAATCCTCGGTCAGCGTGGTGGGACTGCAAACGACAGACGATGATGACCATAGACCTAAGGTGTATGGCGAACGTTTGCTCAATTTGCCCCACGATCTATACATTCCCCCCGATGCGCTGGAGGTGTTTTTAGATCAATTCGAAGGCCCTTTGGATTTATTGCTCTATCTGATCCGAAAGGAAAACATTGATGTTCTGGATATTCCGATGGCGAAGCTTACGGGGCAATATCTGGAATATGTGGAGTTGATGCGTACGAAAGAGCTGGATTTGGCAGCGGAGTATTTGCTAATGGCTGCTATGTTGATTGAGATTAAGTCACGTATGTTGCTGCCCAGACCCTCTGGCTTAAGTGTCGAAGAGGATCCGCGAGCCGAGTTAGTTCGACGTTTGCTGGAATACGAGCAAATGAAAAAGGCGGCGCAACGTCTGGCAGAAATGCCGGTAGCCGGACGAGATTACGCCTTGACTCATGCATTATTCGATCGTGATGTTGCGATCCCTCCAGAAGTCAATCCGATGGATTTGAAACTGGCTTGGCTTGCCATATTAGGGCGTGCTTCGGTTAATAAGCACCACAAGGTGACCCGTGAGCAATTGTCCGTACGCGCTCATATGACTCGTATCTTAAGGCATTTGCAAACGGCCGAATTTGTTGAATTTTCTCAACTATTTACCGTGGGCGAGGGCGTGCCGGTGGTGGTGGTTAGTTTCATTGCGATTTTGGAGCTAGTCCGGGAATCTTTGGTCCAAGTGACCCAGGAGCAGGCCTATGCGCCCATTTATGTCAAACTGAAAAATGAGATGGTGAATTGATGAGTCGCAAGTCCGGTAACAACGCGCTAAAAGAAGTCCTAACCCCCACCCCTGTTGATGAGTTAGGTGCTCAAATGAAGTCCGGTGCTCAGGTTAAAGAAAGCGCTGAAGTCGTCGTAGCGGAGACATTGGCAGAAAGGCATTTTTCTGAATCTGAAAGAGCGGGCATTGCGGTAGCCACGGCGTTGGAGACAACGAGTGCAGAGGAGTCGATTGAGGTATTGGTTGAGCCGGCTCAATCCGAGCTTGAAGTGAGTCCGCCGCACGAGGAGGCATTGGGCAATCATGGTGAACCGGCCCAGAGCGAATCCACGGCAGAGCACTCAGAACTGACTGAAACAGCGGGTATTGCGGTAGCCACGGCGTTGGAGACAACGAGTGTAGAAGAGTCGATTGAGGTATTGGTTGAGCCGGCTCAATCCGAGCTTGAAGTGAGTCCGCCGCACGAGCAGGCATTGGGCAATCATGGTGAACCAGCCCAGAGCGAATCCACGGCAGAGCTCTCAGAACTCAATGAAGCTGTCGAATCAAAGTCCGATGACGCTCTTGCCCTAGGTCAAAGAGAGCCGCTCGACTTAGTTCAAGTCAAGCGTATTCTTGAGGCGGCCCTGTTGACGAACCCAGAACCTTTGGCGGTGAGTGAGCTTCGACGGATGTTCCCGCGTGGCGAAACCAACACTGAAATGATTCGAAAATTACTGGATGAAATACGTCAAGAATGGCAGGGTCGTTCGGTAGAGTTGGTGCAAGTGGCCTCGGGGTGGCGTTTTCAATCGAATCCCCAATTACAGCGTTATTTGGAAAAACTCAATCCCAATAAAGTGCCACGTTACTCCCGCGCGGTGATGGAGACACTGGCCATTATTGCCTATCGGCAACCGGTGACACGGGGTGATATCGAGGACATTCGCGGCGTGGTGGTTTCGACCAATATCATGAAGGCATTGGAGTCGCGCGGTTGGATTGATGTCATCGGGCAGCGAGAGGTTCCTGGTCGTCCCTCTATTTATGCTACAACGCAGCAGTTTTTGAATGATCTTGGGTTGCGTTCTTTGGAAGAATTGCCAGCCTTAGATGATCTGGGTTCTTTGGTGGAGGCTAGTGGAAATTCGCAGGTCGAGTTGGATTTAAATCTTCAATCCAGTGCCCATGATGGTGTTTCAGACTCTTATGAGAATGAATTGGGTGAAGACAACCAAGTGCCATCGTTGTCGGCTGAAATGCCAGAGCCAGAGCTTTTGCCTAATCAACTACATTAGCGCAACGAGCGCTAGCGTAGATTTTTGGTTACATTCAGTTGGCGTAAAAACTTAATTTTTGCGATTTTTGCTCGTCAGGGCTTCGCGCCCCTCGTTCTCTCATGAACAATGCTGGCAGCGCTAACGAGTGAGTTACGCTTGCCGGCTAGGGGATTCATTAGGCCGTTTTTTTAGGGGTTCTTAAAAACGCTTGCGATTAATTCATCCAGACGGTTTCTGAGACTAGCCTCATCCGTTAAGACTTGAGCAATGGCGCTGTGACAAGCTTGTCGTGGCGCCATTCCCCGATGAATTAATTTGGCCGCATGCACGAGTAATCGGGTGGAAGCGCTTGCCTCCAGTGTTTGGGGGGGTAATTGGCGCGTGAGTTGAGCTAAGGTAATGAGTTGTGCGATGGTTTTGTCACTAGCCCCGGATTCTTTTTTGATGATTTTGCTTTCTAGGTGTTCGTTGGGGTAATCCAATTCGATGGCAATAAAGCGTTGCCTTGTACTTTGCCTTAATACTTTATGGCTTCCTTGATCATCGAGGGTATAGGAAACGGTGAGATGAAAGTCTATGGGGGCATGAAGCACTTCACCTCGTTTTTCAATCGACAGCGTTCTTCTGTCATCGGTGAGGGAGTGAATGAGGAGAGTGGTGTCTTTGCGCGGCTCGACGACTTCATCCAAGTAGCAAATAGCACCGATACGAACCGCATGGGCTAAGGGGCCATCAATCCAGACGGTTTGATCATGTTGGGTGATATGCCGACCGACGAGATCACTGGCGGTCAAATGATCGTGACAGTTGACCGTGACGAGGGGGCGCTTAAGTTTCCAAGCCATGAAGTGTATAAATCGAGTTTTACCGCAACCGGTCGGACCTTTGAGTAGGACGGGAATTTGGTGCTCGTAGGCTGCTTGATACAGATCGATCTCTTGCCCGGTTGGTTCATAGTAAGGTCGATTGAGATTGAGTAGACGCTCTGTTTGAGTCGCTGCGATCGGGAATTCAATAGTCATCAAAGTATTGCGCGAGAAACCCCATTGTTCAGATTGGGGAGGCAGAGCGCGGAATAAGTGGCCTTCCTTGCTCGGGTGGCGTGCCTGACGCGTCCATTTTGCCACCGGTGGTTAACGGTATTGACTAGCCTATGGTTAGATGGGCGAGCCGCCTTTACATTGCAGTACTCTTCCCAGAGATGAGCCTTTTGGGGGCCACCTAATAAGAAACCCTCACTGGAAATTAGGTAGCGTTATCATCTTAAGGTTAATTGCAGATGAATTCTATTTAAAATCTATGGGTATTTTAGGTAAGAGTAGGGTAATTCACTCGCTAAGATAAGAAGGCTATATTGGGGTCTCTTATCAATTCTTTTTTATTCATTTTCCTATAAAAAACAACACGACCCCGCAATCTTCTGCGAAGCCACATATTGATCGAAATCAATGCTACAATTTAGAATAAATTAACAACAAACGTCCAAAAAAGCGTATCCAAATATGAGGCATCAAAGTAGGTGGTTGGTTGTATCCGTCTTGATGGGCTGGGTGGTCGTATTTCCGGCTTCAAGCCAAGCCCAGTTTTACAAGGACCCTTTTGGTGATTTTGGTAAAATTTCACCGTCCGCATCCAAACAATGGAGACCGGATGGATCCTTGCCCAGTTTAGACTTGCCAAACTTGTCAGCCAGTGAGGGTTTGCCTCAGGATCATGAACTGAGTTTGCCTGAGTTAACAGAGTATGCGTTGGAGCATAATCCTGCCACGAGTCAGGCTTGGTATGCCGCCCGTGCGGCTGCGGCAGTTGTGGGTGTCGCACAGGCAGGCAGAATGCCAACGATATCGGGCATCTACACTGCGGGGCGAGCGAGAAACGCATCCTCAACGTCGGGTGTCATTGGTAACTGGCTGGACCGTTGGGGACCCTCGGTGAGTTTGAGTTACGTTTTATATGATTTTGGGCTCGTGAAATCCCAGATTCAAAGCGCTGAGTATCGTTTGCTAGCAGCCAACTTAAGTCAAAACCGTGTGCTGCAACAAGTGATCTCTCAAGTTGAATTGTCCTATTACCAGTTAACCGGATTATCGGCTATCGTCGGCGTGAATCAGCAGGCGGTTAAAAATAATCAGACAGCTCTGGATGCCGTTAGCCGACGCCACGAGTCGGGGCTCGCTACGGTGGCTGATGTTTTGCGGGCGCAGACGTTGGTGGCTCAATCCCAGTTAAATCTCCAACGAAGTCGTGGGGATATGGAAAAATCCCGGGGTCAGCTCTCCTCGATTGTAGGTATTCCTGTTAATAGCGCAATCAAATTGGCTGCTTTAAACCCGCCGCCCGAATCGAAGGAAGCCGTACAGGCCATCGGCCAGTTTTTGGAGACGGTTAAAATTTCCCGTCCTGATTTGGCTGCTTCAGAGGCCCAGGTCCGAGCTGCCAAAGCCACCGCGGATGCGGCCTTCAAAAGCACCTTACCCTCCATACAATTGACGGGGGGCTATGCCTATACGTCATGGTCTTCAAAGGAGTTTTTTTCCAATCCTGGCACTTGTAATTCCACCCCGCCTTCAACGTCTGCAGCCAATTATTCGTGTCCCCATACCGTTAGCCCATCGATTGCCATTAACGTGTTGATCCCAATTTTTTCAGGGTTTAAAGATACGTATAACGTGCGCCAAGCCCGAGAAGCTGTTAGTCAGGCAGAGATGGTGAGAGATCAACTCTACAATCAATCCCAACTGGACGTCTGGCAGTCCTACCATGACCTGCAAACTTCGAAGGAGAGTATGGGAAGTGCTGAAAGTGTAGTGCGTTCCTCCTCCCGAACTGCAGAGGCGACATTAGCGCGATATAAAGAAGGATACGGCACCATATTAGAATTGATTACCGCTCAGCAAGATGAGGTCACTGCTCGAACGCAGCGTATCCAGTCCTACTTGGACTGGTATAGCGCGTTGACTCGGTTACATTTGGCGGTGGGGTCCAGTGCATTAATAACAACTAATAATCAGAGATAAAGTAATGAATCGACTGTCCATGTTGGTAAAGTTCATCGTACTGGTTGCCATTGCTGGGGGTGGATATTGGTATTGGCAAAATTCACACAATGAAAAAAAATCCGAGGAAAAATCTCCTCAAGCCTCGGGGGAGAAGGCAGGGGCTAGTAAAAAAGGTCAATCGGGGCCTTTGCCCGTACAGGTCGTTTCTGTGACCAAGCAAACGATGCCGGTGATTGTGGAGGCGTTGGGCACCGTGGAGTCTGAGCATAGTGTCCCTATTCGTTCGCAAATCCCGGGCGTATTAAATTCGATTAACTTTAGGGAAGGGGAGTACGTTGCGCAAGGGCAGGTGCTTTTTAAGGTCGATGACCGGCCTATGCGAGCGGTTGTTGATCAAGCCACTGCGGTATTAGCGCGCGATAAGGCGTTACTGGAGCAGGCTTTGACGCAGCTAAAACGACTGACCCCTTTAGTGGAGAAAGATTACATTACCAAGCAAGAATACGATGTTGCTTTAACGCAAAGTAAATCTTTAGAGGCAACCGTGGCTGCCGATAACGCGCTCATTCAAGCTGCTAAAGTTCAGCTGTCATACTCAGTGATTTCATCTCCTATTTCGGGCCGCACCGGTTCATTAAGTGTTAAGGCAGGCACACTGTTAACGGTGGCGACGGCAACCACCGTGCCGATGGTCGTCGTCAATAGCACTAAGCCCATTATGGTTTCATTAAATGTTCCTCAAGCTAAATTAAATGATATTCGTGAGGCCTTGTCAAAACGAGCCTTGAAGGTTGACGTTACCCCCAGTGGGGGAGGTGATGTCATTGCGTCCGGCACCCTTGCTTTTATTGACAACACGGTTAGTTTGTCTACGGGCACCATCGTGATTAAGGCGCGCTTTAACAACAATAAAGAAGAGCTGTGGCCGGGGCAGTTTGTGGCAGGACGAATTGTCATCAAAGAAGAGCCCGGGGTTATGACCTTACCAGAGGAGGCGATACAACCGGGGCAACAGGGGCCTTTCGTATTTGCTTTCAAAGAGGGTAAGGCCCAAATGGTTCCTATCACCGTCAGTCGCCAAGTGGGCAATCAGGTGGTGGTGTCGAGTGGTTTGACCGGTGATGAGCAAGTGATTATCAAAGTGCCCCCCACTTTATCTGCGGGTATGGCTGTGAAAATGCAAGTCCCAGAGGAGGGTAAAAAACCGAAAGATTCAAAAGAGGATTCACCCAAAGCGCCCGAAGCCAAAAAGGGTAGTGACTCTTCGGTTAAATCCAAGTAATAGTTGATTAAAAGGTTGGGTTTATGAATATCTCGCGAGTTTTTATCGAACGACCGATTGCCACCAGTGTGTTGTTTTTTTCTATTTTGTTCTTTGGCGCACTGGGTTTTCGTGGATTGCCAGTTAACGACTTACCGAACGTTGATTTTCCCACCATCGCCGTGACCGCCCAGCTACCTGGGGCGGGTCCGGAAACGATGGCCAATTCGGTGGCTTTACCCTTAGAGCGTGAATTTAGTCGTATTGCCGGTGTAGATGAGATGACTTCCTCATCGACGATGGGGAACTTACGCATTACCCTTACCTTCAATCTTGATAAAAGTATTGATTCGGCTGCCCTTGATGTACAGTCAGCGATCTCTACGGCACAGCGCTTTTTGCCCTCAGAGATGCCTACCCCACCGACGTTGAGGAAATTAAATCCTGCTGATGCGCCGGTACTCATTTTATCTTTGACTTCGAGTGATCAGGTCCGCATGTCCAAGTTGGATGCCTTTGCCGACCGTTCCATTGCCGCTCGATTTTCAACGGTTACCGGTGTGGCACAAGTGCAAATTTTTGGTACGCAAAAGTATGCCGTGAAGTTATATATCGATCCTAATAAGTTAGCCGCACGGGGTCTGGGTATCGATAAAGTGGTCAGCGCGGTTCAAGGATCGAATTCTAATATTCCCTCGGGTTCCTTGTTAGGGCAAGCACGAAATTTTACAATTAAGTCTAATGGGAAAATGCAGGAGGCTCGAGAATTTAATCCAGTGATTGTCGCCTCTCGGGATGGCGTACCGGTTCGATTAAACGATATTGGGCATGCGGAAGACGCGGTACAAAATGAATTTATTCGCAGTTGGTATAACGATAAACGAGCACTGATTTTAGCGGTCTACCGTCAGCCAGGCACGAACACGGTAGAGATGGTGAATAAATTAAAAGATTTGTTACCGGAAATTAAGGAAAGCTTGCCTCCGGGAGCCACTTTAAGTGTGTTGATCGATCGTTCAGAGTTTATTAATGATTCGATTAATGATGTGAATTTGACATTAGTACTGTCTATCGTTTTAGTGATCGGCGTCATTTTAATCTTCCTGCGTAATCTGAGGGCTACCTTGGTTACCGCTTTGGTGCTCCCCGCCTCAGTGCTGGGCACCTTTGCGGTAATGAAGATGATTGGTTACAGCTTAAATAATCTTTCCTTGATGGCCATTACTTTGGCCGTTGGCTTCGTGGTTGATGATGCCATTGTGGTGTTGGAAAACATTACCCGTCATATGGAAATGGGGAAAGACAGAGTCAGTGCTTCGCTAGAAGGGGCTAAGGAAATTGGCGCCACAGTGATGACGATGACGATTTCCCTTTCAGCCGTATTCTTGCCCATTCTTTTTATGCCGGGTATGGTGGGTCGCTTGTTCCGAGAGTTTGCGATGACGGTGGGTATTTCGGTTTTGATTTCCGGGATCGTCTCCTTGACGATTACTCCGGTGATGTGTTCGATTTTTTTACGTAATGAGCACCAGCATGGCCGACTCTTTAATATGTCAGAGTGGGTTTTTGATAGCTGTCGAAATGCTTATATCACCTCGCTTAAATGGACCCTTAATATCAGAGCTTCTATTTTGATCGGTTCAGTCGTCGTATTGTTGTTTACGGGGTGGTTATTTACTGTGGTGCAAAAAGGTTTTATTCCACGGATGGATACGGGGGTTATTAATGGCAACATTAAGGCACGTGAGGGGATTCCCTTTAATGAATTAGTGCAATATCAACAGCAACTGTCATCGATCATTCAAAAAAATCCTAGTGTCGATGCTGTTATGTCCTCCGCAGGTCAGGGCAATGGTGGTGAGATCGGCGGTAATGTGGGACGCTTTATTATCCGACTCAAGCCGCGTGAGTTTCGTACAGACACGGCCGATGACATTATTAAGCAAATTCGTGTGGCAACGCGGGATATCCGTGCCGTACAGTTATTTCTTTCTAATCCCCCGGCAATTCGTATTGGTGGCACATTATCCAATAGTGATTATTTGTACTTAATGACAGGCACAAATTTGAAGATGCTCTACGGGCCCGGTGAGGTGATGAAATCGCGTCTTGCTGGGTTGTCCATATTGCAGGACGTCTCGAGTAATCTCGAATTACGTAATCCAGAAATTCAAGTCGGAGTCTTCCGAGACAGAGCGGCCAATTATGGCATTACGCAGCAACAAATCGAACAAGCCCTTTTTAACTCATTTGGTGGGCGCCTTATCAGTACGATTTTTGGGGAGACCGATCAATACCCCGTCACCATTGAAAATGAGCGGAAAAATCAAACCGATATTAACTCAATGGGATCTATTTTTATTAGTTCTCCGGTGCTCGGCACGGTGGTGCCGTTGAGTTCAGTGGCTGAAATCAAAAGTGGTGTGGGTCCGGTCTCTGTGGCTCACGTAGGACAGTTGCCGGGGGTGGTTTTGTCATTTAACTTGGCCCCTGGTATTTCTGTCGGAGATGCGGTTGAAGTCATTGCTAGTTTGGGTAAGGAGGTTGTGCCTCCAGGCATTACCGGTTCTTTTACGGGCAGTGCTAAGGCTTTCCAAGAGGCATTTGGCGCATTGCCGATACTCTTATTAATCACCATTATTTTGATTTACATGATTTTGGCCATTTTATATGAGCATTATGGCCATCCCCTGACTATTTTGACGGCACTGCCTTTTGCAGGATTCGGTGCGGTATTGACTTTGATTATATTTAAACAGGAACTGAATATCTTTAGTTTCGTGGGTATTATTTTATTGATCGGCTTGGTCAAGAAAAACGGGATCATGATGGTGGACTTTGCCTTGCAGATGCAGCGAGAAAAATCGATGTCCCCCGTGGATGCAATCGTTGAATCTTGTTCCGTGCGTTTCCGTCCGATTATGATGACCACTGGGGCTGCGATTTTTGCCACATTGCCCATCGCGATGGGGCTGGGAGCAGGCGCTGAGACCCGTCAGCCTTTGGGTATTGCAGTGGTGGGAGGGCTCGTATTCTCCCAAGTATTGACCCTTTATGTGACTCCGGTGTTCTTTGTTAGCATGGAATCGTTGTCCACCTTTATAAAAACGCGCTTGAAAAAGAAAGTCGATGGTGGCGTAGCCCATCAGGTGGCTTAAAGGTTTTGTTCGCAGATGGGGGGTGGGTTTGATTGCGGGGTGAGTATTTTTTTAAAAAACACCCCAGTCCACCCTAGCTTATTGAGGCCGGTAGGGTTTGATGGCTTCCTTGAAGGCATCTCTAGGGCCCGCTACGGTGTTTTGCAATAGCCCTAAGGCTACGGGGGGCTTCAATGAATTGCCGCTTCTCCTGTGCCTCGATAGGGTGCTTTTGCTGTTATCAAGGTGTTGTGCCGTGGTAGGTGGGCATTAAAACTCCTTGATGCCTGATAATTTAACTACACGGGACCACTTTTCAAATTCCTTCCGTAGGTATAGAGAAAAGCTTTCAGCGCTCCCGCCAGCCACTTCGGTGCCTATCGCCTCATAACGGTCTTTCAGCTTTGGTAGGGCTTGATTGGCAGACGAATTAAGTTTTTCCACAATCGAATGAGCCGTGTTTGCTGGGGCCGCTAATCCATACCAACCGATCACTTCAAAGCCTGCAACGCCTGATTCGGACAGGGTCGGTATATGGGGTGAAGCGACACTTCGTTTAGTGGAGGTCACAGCCAGAGCTCTTAGTTTTCCAGATTGAAGGTAGCTAGAGAGTCCTCCCATGCCTGTGAAGGTGAGGTCTACCTCCCCCGACATTAAAGCGCTATTGGCCAAGGCCCCGCTTTTATACGGCACATGCAGCATGTGGATATTGGCCATGTGATTAAAAAGCTCTGCAGTTAAATGATTAGAACCACCATTGCCCCCGGAGGCGTAGGTAAGGCTACGAGTTTTTGCGAGGGAAATAAGCGCTTTGACACTTTTGATAGGGCTAGATCCACTCACAGACAATACATAGGGGGAATACACCGATAAAATTATGGGGCTAAAGTCTTTGAGAGGGTTGAAACTGGTTTTAGGGTGAAGGATGGGCGTCACGATATGAGTCGTGGCGATGGCCAGAAGGGTATAGCCATCGGGGGCTGCATTGGCCACCATATCACAGGCGATGACACCGCCAGCGCTGGGGCGATTGTCCACAACAAAAGAAACTTTTAATGTCTCACTTAACTCGGCAGCGAGCAATCTGGCAATGGTGTCTTGTCCTCCGCCGGCACCTAATCCGACAATTAAGCGAACAGGGCGTTGGGGGTAGGGTAGAGGCGCGGTTGTGATGGCAAGGGCAGGGCAGAGCGTGAGCAATGAAAGAAAGTAAGCGGTCAGCAGAAAAAAGTTTTTGATCCAGGTGTTCAAAGGTCGATAAAAAAAATAAAAAATGATCATCTAAAGCCTTCCGTATTGAAAAAAGTGTGTCAGTTAATAAGATTGGAGGAAGTCATGAAAGGGGCGATTGATTATTAAGGGCTTAAAA
>CAITMU010000043.1 GCA_903893565.1 uncultured beta proteobacterium
ACTCATATCAAACTTGTGATATTCCATCGCCTTGGTATGCCCCAATAGGCGTCTATCGGCCCCCTAAAGACGGTGGCGCGGGTTCCCGGGAACCCGCAACACTTGTTCCTTAAAGGTAAAGGCGGTCAGCTGGGCTCACCGCTGCTCGGGGTACTGGCTTCGAGGTAGACAAATAGACATCGATGTCTATTTGTCCCGTCAGAAATCCACGTCAAAAAAGGGGGGGTAACGGTTAACCCCGTTTGTTTTGCTCGGAATATCCACTCAAAAAGAGATCGGTTCCGGCCAGGTCTGGAGTTGGACCAATGTCCAACGCTCTCCAAATATCCCCCCCAAAACAAGGTGACTCCACCGAGTGGGCAAAATGTCCATCTAAAATCCGTCTTGGAGTGTCCCCCTCAAAAATAGGGTGACTTTGCCCCCTGTGTGAGTTCTCACACAGCGCCCCCTCTCCGAATATCCCCCCAGAAATAGGGTGACTCCGCCAACGAGACGCTGTGTCAGAACTGACACGGCCTCGGAATATCCCCTCAAAAATCGGGTGACTCCACCGGTCAATGTGACATCGATGTCACATTGACCCTCTCAATATCCCCCAAATCAGGGATGGACGCGCCCGGATAAAGTGACACTAATGTCACTTTGTCCTCGGAATATTCGTTCAAAAAGCTCCCGGATCAGCGACATCAGATGTGCCCCAACGGACATATCCGTTGGCTATTTCTCAAATCTCTTGCTCGTTAAGAGGCGCAACTGCCCCATGGAAAGGTTAAAAGTTATTGATTATTATGATTTTTATAGATTGGAAACAGGTTTGGAAATGTTCGCTCATCCGATGTTCATCCCCCTCTTTGCCTAAAGAAATCAGCAGTTTTTGTCAGGGTTTCGTTCAATTTTATTTATTGTTCAGTATTGATGAACGATAGATATCAATGAACATTGATATGCGGTGATGTTGATCTTGTGTTCAAATTATGCTGTTGTTCAAATTTATTGGACGAGAGGTTTCTGTGAACGAAGTAGCAGTCGATCTTGGAGATGCGAAGGCACTCATTGAGCAGGCGTGCGAGGCCCTCGGTCGGCATGCCCAGGGGCAAATTACGCTACGGGTTGAAGGCGGAGACCCCATTGCCGAACTACCGCAACTACGGTTAAGACTCAAAGGGGGGCGTAAAGACTACGTTTATGCCTTTCATCCGATTCCGGTTGTCACGCAGGTCGTGCTGGTCAAGCTTCTCGGAAGGCGCGTTGAGTTGGATGGTAAGTTATTGATTACAAGGTATTTAAATAAGAAATTTGCTGATCAGCTTCAGGGGGCGGGTATCCGGTTTCTGGACACGGTGGGAAATGCTTACATCGCTGACCCGGGTATTTTTTTACGGGTGGCCGGTGCCGAGCCTCCTGCGGACTGGGCGCTACACGTCCGGCCCAAAGGCGCGACGGTGTTTAATCCTGCCGGGCTGAAGGTGTTGTTTGTATTGCTCGCCCGGCCAGAGTACCTAAACCGGCCTTACCGGGAAATTGCCAAGGCAGCGGGTGTGGCTCTCGGTACGGTCGGGGAGCTCATGGAGCGGCTCAAGGAAATGGGGTATCTCGTTAATCTGGTGGCGGGCAAAAATGATCTGCGTGGCCGCCCTAAATTGATTGAGGACTGGGTAGGTGCATATGCACTGCGGGTTGTGCCGCGTTACAAAGTGCGCCGCTTCCATGCAGAGAATCGGGATTGGTGGAAAAACGTCGAGCTGAAACCGCTTGGTGCCTTCTGGGGAGGGGACGTTGCCGCTTTTCGACTCACGGGGTATCTGAAGCCGGTGGAAATTACGATTTACACCCGAGAAAACCTTGTTACGCTTCTGCAAGCGCATCGGATGCGTGCCGATCCCAAGGGAGAGGTCAGAATCGTTGAACCCTTTTGGGATTTCCCGGCCAATGAGGGCGAGGGAGATAACGTGCCGCCATTGCTTGTCTATGCGGACCTGATGGCGACAGGGGACCCAAGAGCAATTGAGACCGCCCAGAAGATTTTGGAAAACCACCTTGCATGATCTGACAGAAAAGATTGATCCAGTTCACAGGAGGGCCTTCAGGATCATCTCAACATCGGCAAGCAAGGAGAGGGTCGATTGGTTCTTGGCGGGTGCCTTGGCCAGAGATTGGATACTGACCGAGATATACAACATCGATACGCTACGTGCGACGTTCGACGCGGATATTGCACTGGCACTGCCAGATTGGGATGCCTTTTATCGAGTGCGTCAGCTTATTCTCGATAGCGGAGAGTTTCTGCCAGACAAGCACGGCCGGAATCATCGTCTGGATCACAGCAGTGTGAGCGGCTTCCATCTCGACCTTATTCCCTACGGCCCGTTGGCCGGCGAAGAGGCAAAAATTGCATGGCCGCCGACACACGATACGGTCATGAATGTCATTGGTTTTGAGGATGCCTACAGAGCAGCGATTACCGTCCTCGTAGAAGCCGATTTGCCGGTGAGGGTGTCTTCGCCGGCAGGTTTGATAGCAATGAAAATTCTTGCGTGGGAGGACCGCAAACATCATCCGCAGAACAAGGATGCCAGGGATATCCGACTGTTACTGGACAAGTATGAAGTGGTGGCAGGAGAAAGACTCCATGATGAAGGGGCGATGTTCATGGAGGATTTCGACGCAGATCGAGCGTCGGCCCGACTTTTAGGGCGGGATGTGGCATCAATACTGACCGGGCTTGCTCGGCAACGAGTCGCATTCCTGGTGGACCGGGAGCTTGGAAAGGAGGGTGCGGGAGGTCTCATCGGGGATTTGCTGCGGATGGGATCAGATTTGCTTTACGAAGAAGAAAATTTCGAAAGAATGCGGTCGCTTGTGCAGTCGTTTCGCAACGGGTTTGACGACTAAGGAGTTTTATAGACGAGGGTTTGGGGTATCTCGCAGATGCCGTTGTATTGCGAAACGTTTGTGAAAAATCAGTTATTTTTCACTCTGCATAAACCCCGCTGCATTATCGGCACCATCACCGAGTTCATCACAATCGCGGGGGGCGGGGTTGGGCCGTCATTCGGGGAACGCCTCGCGGGCTGCCTAAAGCGCCAAGCCTTCCAGCGCGGCCCGCGCATGTTCACGCTGCAAGTGGCCGTAGTGCTTTTCAAGCATGGCTACACTCGTTCCAATGCCGCCCTGCTGGTTGCTCGTGACCGGCGCCTGATGACGGGGGAGGAAGCCAAACTGCTTCAAGCCGGCCAGAAAAACCGCTCCCCAAAGGCCATCGCTGAAGAACACTTGGTGCGGGACTTTCTGCGTTATTGCAGGGTGGTCGGCTAGTATTGGGAAACGGATTTCTTGGATTCAAGCCATGTTCTTTCTCAAAAAATTCCTCTCCGCCATAGTGCTCCCCCAATGGGGCT
>CAITMU010000044.1 GCA_903893565.1 uncultured beta proteobacterium
ACCCCCAAGCGTGAATTTTTATATGTTGAGGATATGGCAGAAGCTTCAGTCTTTGTCATGGATTTAGACAAGGCGATCTACGATCAACACACCAGCCCGATGCAAAGCCACATTAATGTGGGCTTTGGTGAAGATGTGACGATTGCGCAGCTGGCACATGCGGTGGCCGCAACTACAGGTTACGCGGGCAAGATTGATTTTGATGCTAGCAAGCCCGATGGCGCTCCTCGCAAATGGATGGACTCTTCGCGCTTAAATACCCTGGGCTGGAAAGCCAAAATTGGGCTGAATGCGGGTTTAGCCAGAGCGTATTCCGACTTTTTGCAACACACAGCTGAGAAAATCACTTGAGAATTGGCTTTCATACCAATAGCTTGTCGTTTCGAGGCGCTGAAATTGCTGTTTTTGATTACGCGCTACATAACCAATCCCTGCTTCAAAATGAATCACTGGTATTTTACAAAAGCCACCTGCCTAGTGAGCCTAGCGTTGTTGAAAAATTTTCTCAGCACTTCAAGCTCTTGCCTTATCAAACTCATGCAGATCTGGCGCGCTTAGCAGATCAAGAAAAAATCGATTTGCTGTATTTCATTAAATCAGGTGAGCGCGATGGTGACATCATTAGTAATGTTCCTTGCGCGGTTCATGCTGTTTTCCCCACTAAGCCAGCAGAATTTCATGGCGATAAGTTAGCCTTTGTTTCGCAGTGGCTGGCCAAAGAGTATTCCAATCATAAAATTCCTTTTGTACCCCATATGATTGATTTGCCCAATGTACAAGAAGATCTGCGCGTAGAGCTCAATATTCCAAAACATGCCACAGTAATCGCCAGCTATGGCGGGTCAGATAGTTTTAACTTACCTTTTGTACATGAAACTATTGTGCAGGTATTGGCTCAGCGTAAGGATCTTTATTTTATCTTTATGAACTTTGCCCCTTTTGCCCAGCATGAGCGCTTGATCTTCTTGCCAGGCAACTCGGACATGCATTACAAGATGCGTTTTATTAATACTGCCGATGGCATGATTCACGCTAGAGGAATAGGAGAAAGCTTTGGCTTGGCTTGTGGTGAGTTTTCAATCAAGAATAAGCCGGTCATGACCTATGCATTTTCGCCACAGCGCAGTCATATTGAAATATTGGGAGATAAAGCACTTCTTTATCAGGGTAAAAAAGACTTAGCGCAAATACTGCTGAACTTTAATCCCCAAGTTCAGCATGAACGTAATTGGGATGCCTATAGTACAAATTTTTTACCTACTGCAGTGATGAATAAGTTTAAAAAAGTATTTTTATCTAGTGATGCTCAAGATTTACGATTGAGCCCATTGGATAAATTATCGATACAGAGATATCGTCTTGAAAGAAAAATACGAAATCTCTCTAAGAAAATGTATCTATAGATCATCAAGGCCCATTATGAATATTCTTTTAACAGGTGGAGCAGGATATATTGGTAGTCACACTGCGGTTGCGCTCGCCAGCGCCGGATATACCCCAATCATTCTAGATAATTTTTGCAATAGTGACAAAAGTGTCCTTAAGCGCTTAGAAAAGATCATTCAAAAGCCTGTTGCATGCGTAGAAGGTGATGTGCGCAATACATCCTTAGTAGAAAAAGTATTACGCGAGCATGAGATCAATGCAGTCATTCACTTTGCAGGACTCAAAGCAGTAGGCGAGTCTGTGCAAAAGCCCATTGAGTACTATGCCAATAATGTGCAGGGCACGATTAGTTTATTAGATGCAATGCGCTCAGCCAATGTTAAGAATTTAGTCTTTAGCTCTAGTGCAACTGTTTATGGAGATCCGCAGTATTTACCAATCGATGAGCATCATCCTCTGAGCGCAACGAATGCCTATGGTAGAAGTAAGCTACATATCGAAGAGATGCTTAAAGACCTTGCCGCATCCGATCCCGCTTGGAAAATGATGTGTTTGCGCTACTTTAATCCTGTGGGTGCTCACCAATCAGGCCTGATTGGAGAAGATCCTAGCGGCATACCGAATAACCTCATGCCCTTTATCCAACAAGTAGCAGTCGGCAAATTGCCCAAATTAAAAATATTCGGTAACGATTACGACACTATCGATGGAACAGGGGTGCGTGACTATATCCATGTGATGGATTTAGCCGAAGGCCATTTGGCCGCATTAAGTCATTTAAGTAAAAATCCAGGCTGGTCTACTTTTAACCTAGGAACAGGTAAGGGAA
>CAITMU010000045.1 GCA_903893565.1 uncultured beta proteobacterium
CATTCCACAGGCCGACGCCTTGCGTCAAGCCGGCGTTAACCTCGATTTTGTAATCGAAATTCATACCGAAGATGATGAGATACTACGCCGCCTGAGTGGCCGTCGTGTTCACCCGGCTTCGGGGCGAAGTTATCATATTGTGTTCAATCCCCCCAAAGTCGAGGGCCGGGATGATGTGACTGGCGAAGAACTGATCCAGCGCCCGGATGATAATGAGCAAACCGTCAAAGCTCGCATTGCCACCTATCATCAACAAACGGAACCCTTGGTTCAATACTACAAGAACTGGTCCGTTGAAAAAAATACTCACGCACCTGGCTACGCAAAAATCAATGGCAGCGGCAGCCTGGAGGCTATTCGCGATCGGCTGTTTTCAGCACTAGGCGTAAAAAATCACTAAGACGTTTTACAATTGAAATTCATTACTTTATGAAACAAAGGGAGATGTAGGATATGAATGCTTATAATGGACTCAGCTTGGCTATCGCTTGCGCTGCGATAGGCATCGCTTTTGGTGGTGTATGGGCGGTGCAAGTTATTAACAAGCCCGATGGCAATGACCGTATGCGTGAAATTGCCGAAGCCATTAGCACTGGGGCAACCGCCTATCTGTGGCGTCAATACAAAACCATCGCCATCGTTGGTGTTTTACTATTCATTGTGATGGGCATTTTCCTTGATCGCTCCACCGCTATTGGATTTGCTATCGGTGCAATTCTTTCAGGGGCCGCAGGGGTTATCGGCATGAATGTGTCGGTAAGAGCCAATGTGCGAACCGCCGAGGCTGCCCGCACAGGTTTAAATGAAGCCCTCCATGTTGCCTTCCGAGGCGGTGCGATCACGGGCTTACTGGTCGTAGGTCTAGGCTTACTGGGTGTAGCCGGCTTTTTTAGCGTGCTTTATCTGGGCATGGGATTTTCCTTAAAAGAGGCCGTACACCCCCTCGTGGGCTTAGCGTTTGGTGGCTCACTCATCTCCATTTTTGCACGCCTTGGCGGCGGCATTTTTACCAAAGGTGCCGACGTAGGTGCTGATCTTGTCGGTAAGGTGGAAAAAGATATTCCGGAAGACGACCCCCGCAACCCCGCCGTGATTGCTGACAACGTCGGTGACAACGTCGGTGACTGTGCTGGTATGGCAGCCGATCTTTTTGAAACTTATGCCGTGACGATAGTCGCGACCATCATCTTGGGCTCCTTACTCATTACCAAACCCGAGATGGCCTTAAAAACTATTGTCTATCCCCTGGCATTAGGTGGCGTGTCGATCATTGCCTCCATCATCGGTTGCTACTTCGTTAAAGCCCGTGACGGTGGCAAAATCATGAATGCCCTTTATCGCGGCTTGGCAGTTTCAGGCATTATTGCACTGGGTGCTTTTTATTATGTCACCTACTCCTTGATGGGCGATATAGGCATTGATTACCCCCAATACTCACCCGAGAAACTTTTTGGCGCAGCTGTCATCGGCTTAGTATTAACGGCCCTGATGGTCGTCATCACCGAATACTATACGGCCACTGAATATGCACCCGTGCAACATGTGGCTGCCGCTTCAACCACCGGACACGGCACTAACATTATTGCTGGCCTCGGAGTTTCCATGCGCTCCACCGCTTGGCCTGTGCTCTCCGTGTGTGCCGCCATCTACGGCGCCTTTGCACTCGCTGGCCTTTACGGCATTGCCATTGCTGCCACTTCCATGCTTTCAATGACCGGTATTATCGTGGCCTTAGACGCTTATGGCCCCATTACCGATAACGCCGGCGGTATTGCTGAAATGTCAGGGCTACCGAAAGAAGTGCGCGCGATCACCGATCCTTTAGATGCCGTCGGTAACACCACCAAAGCCGTCACCAAGGGCTATGCCATTGGCTCTGCAGGGCTCGCCGCATTGGTGCTTTTTGCTGACTATACCCATGCTCTAGAGGCCGCAGGAAAACTCACTGCGTTTGATCTATCAGACCACATGGTCATTATCGGACTCTTTATTGGCGGGATGGTGCCTTACCTGTTTGGCGCCATGGCAATGGAGGCTGTCGGTCGTGCCGCTGGTTCAGTGGTCATCGAAGTGCGTCGTCAGTTTAAAGAAATCCCCGGTATCATGGAAGGCACTGCCAAACCTGATTACTCACGGGCCGTTGACATGCTGACTTTAGCTGCCATCAAAGAGATGATTATTCCCTCACTGTTGCCGGTTCTTGTGCCCGTCGTGGTCGGCGTAGTCCTAGGTCCGAAAGCCTTAGGCGGCGTTTTGATGGGTTCGATTATTACGGGATTATTTGTTGCCATCTCAATGACCACCGGTGGTGGTGCTTGGGATAATGCCAAGAAATACATTGAAGACGGCCATCACGGCGGCAAGGGCTCTGAAGCCCATAAAGCAGCCGTCACGGGCGACACCGTAGGTGACCCTTATAAGGACACCGCCGGCCCTGCTATTAACCCGTTAATCAAAATTATTAATATTGTTGCTTTGCTGATCGTGCCTTTGCTCTAATGTAAGCACCCTCAGACTCTTATCACGGGGACGCCTCACGCGTCCCCTTTTTATTTTAAGGCACCTCGTTATGTCAACCATAGCCGTCATTGGTGCAGGTCCCGCTGGACTTTTGGCCGCAGAGATACTGTCTGCTAAAGGCCATGCGGTGGCACTCTACGACAGCAAACCCTCGGTCGGCAGAAAATTTCTCATGGCCGGTAAAGGAGGGTTGAATCTCACCCACTCGGAGCCATTGCCTCAATTTATTGATCGCTATGCCAATCGCGCAGACATGGTCAAAGATTGGCTTGAAGTGTTTGGTCCTGAAGACCTCAAGCTTTGGGCCAAGAGGCTCGGTATAGAAACATTTATCGGCAGTTCAGGTCGTGTGTTTCCTCAAGAAATGAAAGCGGCCCCATTACTACGAGCCTGGGTCAGACGACTGCGCGAACAAGGGGTTCGCTTTCATATGCGACACCATTGGATCGGTAGTGACGAAAACAATCAATCTCTTTTTGAAACTGCGGCAGGTGTTGTTAGCCTCAAAGCAGAAGCCACTTTATTGGCTTTAGGCGGAGGCAGTTGGCCTCAGCTAGGCTCTACCGGAAAGTGGTTCGAAGTGCTCGCAGAGCGCGGCATCCTACTGTCAAAGCTTCGCCCCTCCAATTGCGGCTTTGAGTGTGTTTGGAGTGAACACATAAAGCAACGTTTTTCGGGTCAACCCATTAAAACCGTTACGGCTTGGACCACCAGCACTGAAGGTAAAAACCATCGGGTCAACGGCGATTTTATTATCACCCAAACCGGGGTTGAAGGAGGGCTCATCTACTCCCTATCCGCCCCATTAAGAGATTTAATTGAAACGCATAAAACCGCAATCCTTCATCTGGATCTCGCACCAGGCCATTCTCTTCACACATTAAAAACCAATCTATCCCGCGCTCGCGGCAAGCGATCCTTAGCCAATCATTTAACTGAACAGGCAGGCATCCATGGCATCAAAGCGGGATTGCTCCGCGAATTTGCAACGACCGAGCAATTAAATGACCCCCTACTTCTAGCCGAGCTCATCAAAGATTTACCCATAACGCTAACGGCCACCCGCCCCCTCGAGGAGGCTATCAGTAGTGCTGGAGGAGTCTATCTAGAGTCCCTCGATGAACACTTGATGTTAAAACAATGGCCTGGTACCTTTTGCGCGGGTGAAATGCTCGATTGGGAAGCCCCTACGGGAGGCTACCTACTCACAGCCTGTTTTGCCAGTGGTTATAAAGCCGCCCAAGGGATATTACATTGGCTTCGATAACGTAAGGATCCTAATCTTAACAAGAGGTGTCGTATCTTTCTTTTGAGAGCAGACAAATGTGCTGCTTCAATTATTTTGGAAGGGAAGGCAGAATGACAGAATTTACGATACACGCCCTCCCCATTCAACATCAATCGGAGTAACGATATCCGTGTCCTGCAAAACGCTGCCAGCTAGGGCACCGAACCAGGGTTTCGTCATTGGCATCGGCACCAACCGGGCCACGGGCTTTCCGCGCTTGGTGATGATCAGCGACTCACGCTGCGCTGCGACTTCGTCAAGAAGGGCAGGCACTTTGCCTTGAAATCGCCTACATCAATAGAAATTTCCATCGAAATACTCCTATGGTCAAAAACTATGGTCCTATTTTTCGCCACCAAGGCTTACGGGAATTGACTGAGATTAAAACACGCTTTCAAGATGTAGATGCCCTTTAAAATCCGCGTAAATATGGCGGCAGATTTAAGCGGATTGACACACCGCTGCTAACAAAAGATTCTTGCAACATCTGATAGGGTGTTTTGAATCCAATCTTGACCCAGTAAATTCAAACTCGGATTGCGCTAGTGGTGGTGAAGTAACGCTCAAAAACCCCAACCACACGATTTTCATCAAAGGGCTACTTTTTAGAGAATATCGAGGTTAAGTCTAGATGAAAATTAACCATGTAAATTTCGTAAAAAATTATAGAATACATGGATATATAAACGATCAACAGAACTCTTGCTGCAGGAACTTTTGCTGCAGTTTCCTGCCGTTGTGCTACTGGGCCCTCGCCAGGTTGGCAAAACCACACTCGCCATTGCCGAGGCCCAAGCGCATTTAGGTTCACTATACCTAGATCTTGAGCTTCCCTCGGCACAACGACAACTCGATGACCCCGAAGCGTTTTTGCTTTCCCATCGCGATAGGCTCGTAATTTTGGATGAGGTGCAACGTGTGCCAGAGATTTTTGCCATCCTTCGGGGGATCATTGATATTCGCATCAGATCCGGCGAACCCTCGGGGCAATTTTTGTTGCTCGGCTCAGCATCAGGCATATTGCTACAGCAGTCTAGTGAAAGTCTTGCCGGTCGTATGGTTCAGGTAGAGCTCTCGCCTTTTCAATCGCGAGAACTTATTGCCGCATCGCACCCAGTAGCTCAAACACTTCAAACGTTGTGGATTCGAGGGGGGGTTCCGTTATCTTGGCTGGCAAAAAACGATATTGAAAGCTTTAGATGGCGTGAGGCTTTTATCGCCACTTATCTTGAACGAGATATCCCCGCGCTAGGCCCTCGCATTCCCGCAACCCGTTTATGTCGCCTATGGACCATACTGGCTCACTTACAAGGCAGCTTGTTAAATTACTCACAACTGGCCACCGCCTTGGCCATCAGCGGGCAACTCGTACACCGTTATGTAGATATCTTATGTGACCTCATGTTAGTGGGTCGCCTAACGGCTTGGCATGGCAATGTCGGAAAACGCCTCGTTAAATCGCCTAAAGTGTATGTGCGTGACAGTGGTTTAGTACACGCATTGTTAGGGTTAACAAACTATGAAAGCGTTTTATCACATCCCGTGGCTGGACTCAGTTGGGAGGGTTTTATCATCGAACAAATTATGTCAGCAGCCCCTAGTTTGGACTATACTTTTTATAGAACCGCTCAGGGCGCCGAAGCTGACTTAGTCATTGATTTTCGCCGAAACCAAATCTGGGTCATCGAGATAAAACGCTCGTCTGCTCCAACCGTCTCTCGGGGCTTTCATCAAGCAGCTGTTGACGTTAATGCCAATCGAAAAATCTTAGTCGCCCCAGTTGACCAATACTACAAAATTAAAGACAACGTAGAGGTCATGAACATAGACAATTAATTGCTGAACTTGTCGGCTGATGGCTCACATCCTAGGTCATCTTAGAAGCAAAAGCTCATGGCATGCTACCCGTAGAAACGATTCGTGCAGCCTAAGAATTTTATGGAAGTTAAAAATAAAAAAAATCAATTACCAGCCCTGCATTAAAGGCAGCTCAAGTTTCCGCAACCATTCGACTTTGTCCTACAATTTTTAAAAATCATAAGGCTGCAGATAATGGACGGCAAACACGGATTGATTGGTAATAGAATTTGGTGAACGTTTAAACGTTGGCCAATAACCCGAGGTTAACTTACACAGAAATATTTACAGGGTCGACCCTGGCTTGTCAGCGTGGCATCGTTTGACATTTCACCCTCCTTTTATCGTTACAATTTTAGTTATAGTAAGGAAATGATTTACAGGCAATACATCGATGATTTTTCCTCTGAACCCTTACTACGCAGCGACAGACAAGAACAAATTCTTTTTATGGCGTAAAGCCTATTGACTGGTATTGACTCCTTTTCAGGGCTTTTTTTTACGAATTCGCTCTCCCTCCCCTTTTTGGGGACAAACGCGGGTTATTTCTCGCTATGACCCTTCGCCAATCATTCATGGGTAGGACAACATCTCTCCTAAAACCTCGGCTTTATCGTTATCACCTATTTCGCTAGCACTGAGACACTCATTGCGGAATATTGACAGGGTCTTAGTGGTTAACTTAGCACTTCAACTTAGGTATTTTTTTTCTGCAAGCCTCTGAGCAGTATTTAATCGATTCCCAATTTTTGGCCCAAGATTTTCTCCAGGTCATTTCTTTTTGACAAACGACACAGATTTTTCTAGGTAGAAAACTTTTATTGCCTTTGAAGGAAGCACTCATATCAACTTCTAAAGATCATCCAAGTGATTTAATAGATACGCGGCATGTTTCACAATCGACTTCTGGTCTTCATCACTAATTTTTTTGAGGTTTGCCGTCATCAACCTTGTGCGGGGATTAGATTCAAACTGGTTGCGATGTTTAATTAAGAAATTCCAATATAAAGTCGTCACAGGACAGGCAGATTCACCAAAACGAACTTCTGGCTTAAAGCGACAAAAATTACAGTAATTACTCATACGCTTTATATAGGCGCCACTAGCGATATAAGGCTTACTAGTAAAACGACCCCCATTAGCAAATAACGCCATGCCCGCAGTGTTAGGAAGCTCCACCCACTCAATCGCATCCACATAGATAGCCAAATACCAATCACAAACGGCTGATGGTAGGATTTCTGCTAGAAGGGCAAAATTGCCAGTAACCATCAGGCGCTGGATATGATGCGCATAGCCATATTGCAAGGTTTGACCAATAGCATCTTTCATACAAGCCATTTGGGTATCCCCTGTCCAATACCATTGCGGCAACCGCCGTTGATGATCGTAGTAATTATCTGTAGCCATCTGAGGCATATCCAAGTAATACATCCCCCTTACAAATTCTCGCCAACCCAAAATTTGACGAATAAACCCCTCAACGGTAGAAAGATCTAAAGAATATTTTCTCCAAGCATGCAAAACAGCATCAATAACCTCACGCGGGTTGAGTAACTTTAAGTTCAGCGAGCTCGAAAGAATAGAATGCCAACCATACGGGGTATCAGTCCACATCGCATCCTGATAGACACCAAAATTCCTTAAACGGTATTCCACAAAATAATTCAAAGCTTCTAAGGCTTGAAGGCGATTCACCGGCCAACGAAAATTTTCTAGCGACCCAGGATGTTTGGGATAGGTTTTAGCGACGAATGTAATGACCTCTTGCGTCATCGTATCTGGCTCAAATAAAACCGGATCTTCAATAATCCCCGGCCCCTTTTTGGAGAAGGGTTTACGATTATCTTGATCAAAATTCCACTGACCACCCTCAGGGTTTCCATCAGAATCGATCAAAATATGATGGGTCTTTCGCATGAGTCGATAAAAGTACTCTAACCTTAACTCTTTTTTGCTAGCGACCCATTGAGTAAACTCTTGATGCGAGCAGTAAAAGTGTTCGTCTTCACACATTTCAAGTCGGATCGACAAGTCTCTTGATAGCGCTTCTATCTGCTGCTTTAAGCGCCATTCCCCCGGCTCGATACAGGTCAAATGAGTAATTTGCTCTTGGACTATTTTTTCCTTTAAGGCTTCAACAATGGATAAGGATGAGCTTTCGATGTAGGCAAGGGGATAATTGAGCTCTTTGAGGCTTTTGGCAAAGTGCCTCATGGCTGATAAAAATAACGCAATCTTCGCCTTGTGGGACCAAACATACTGAGCCTCCGGAATTGATTCAATCATGATCACTTGATCAGTCTTGAAATCAAAATTTCTAAGCGCAGCCCCCTGCAAGTCTAACTGATCACCCAAGATGAGGATCAGTCTTTTCATTTGTGTTTGTATTGCGTTGGACAATAGGCGCGATCTACTAACTGACTTCGAAGCGCAACATGCTTTGTAGCCCTCCCAGTGACACGCTTTCGCCACAACTCAAAGGAACTTCGTTTAAGCTCATGACGCATTAATCGAATAACCGTAGACTCTGATAAGCCAAACGATTTCTCGATGGCATCAAAGGGCGTGCGATCTTCCCAAGCCATTTCAATTAGGCGAGATCGGTCTGATTCAGACAGTGTTTTGGGTGAGAATTTTTTCATTGTCTAAGATTTTAAACTAATCGACTCAAATGGTATAACAGATCAAGCTTAATCCATGGGACCCAGCGGACAAATCTCGCATAGTAAAGAGCATGGTGGCCGTCCGGTTTTAGTTGAACCCCCAGAACCCGGTGTTTGGGTGATTCGCACAGCAACCGTCATTCCTGATAATGAAAAGTGGATGCATACGCCAGCCCTTATTTAGGGGTAGGATTAAATCTCTTTTAATCAGTTGCGCTTATCTTTATCATTGCCATTAATTTTTTTATTGTAAAATTGACTCACACGAGGGTTAAAAATAACCCTCAAAGACACTTTCCTCGCGATCCCCATTTATTTTTATTTAGGTCCTTTTAATGAAATACTCTCTTGGTGAACGACAGATCACGACCCATGGCGATTACTGGATTGCACCGGGCTGTCAGGTCATTGGCTCGGTGGTGATGCAGGCCGATAGCAGCATCTGGTTTAACTGTGTCGTGCGTGCTGATCGCGAAATCATTACCCTTGGCGAAGGCTCACAAGTGCAGGATGGCTGTGTCTTGCATGCTGACCCAGGTTTTCCGTTAACCCTAGGCAAAGGCGTAAGTGTGGGTCATATGGCCATGTTGCACGGTTGCACCATTGGGGATGGCACGCTAGTGGGCATTAAAAGTGTGGTTTTAAATGGTGCAAAAATTGGTAAAAATTGCGTCATTGGCGCCAATACTCTCATACCAGAAAATAAAACTATTCCCGATGGCTCCATGGTCATGGGTTCCCCCGGCAAAGTGATTCGACCCCTACGTCCCGAAGAGATTATTTATTACGGCAAAATAGCCGTTCATTATGCTGAACGCTTTAAGTGGTATAAAAAAGACCTACAACTCGATAATCGCCCGTAGAAAAGTTTTTTATGAACCTTATCCTTCAATCTAGCAACATCGAGACTGGCGATCTAAAATCAATCGCTAAGCTCTCTACAGCCAGCGCTATAGAACAAATCTCCAGCGTTGCCTTTCGGCTCACCCAAGCCCAGCCTCACCCGGCTATTGCCCCTTTGTGCGAAGAACAAAAACTCGATTGGGCTTTTGTTCCAGAAGCACGTCGGTTAAAAGATTTTAAATTACTGGTGATGGACATGGACTCAACGCTCATCACAATCGAGACCATTGATGAACTGGCCGATTGGGTGGGTCTTAAAAGCGAAGTAGCCGCCATTACCGAACAGGCGATGCGCGGAGAGATTGAATACAACGAAAGCTTACGTCGCAGGGTCGCTTTACTCAAAGGGCTCAAAGCGAGTGCCTTAGATGAAGTCTATCGCGAACGCTTAAAACTTTCTCCCGGCGCTGAAGTGTTATTACAAGCGGCTAAAAAATATGCCATTCAAACTCTACTCGTTTCCGGTGGCTTTACCTACATTACCGAATTACTAAAAACACGACTGGGACTAAACCACACACACGCCAACACGCTCGGTGTTGCCGAGGGTAAACTTACCGGAGAAATCTTAGGTCCAATCGTCAATGCACAAGGTAAACGCGATCACCTAAAACTTGTCAGCGATCAACTCGGGATTAAACGGGAAGCCATCTTCGGCATGGGTGATGGGGCGAATGACCTTTTGTTTATGGCCGATTGTGGCGTGAGCATCGCCTACCATGCCAAACCCATCGTTAGAGGGCAAACCACTCACGCCCTTAATTTTAATGGATTGGATGCAGTACTGGCTCTATTTAATGAACCCCCAGCAACATAGCAAAAAGCTTATTCTTCTCGCAATCCCGCTTGCTGCACCACACGCTTATACTTTGCAAATTCGGCGCTAATCCACGTAGAAAATTCCTGGGGCCCTGCACCGGCCACATCCAACCCCTGTGCCGCGAGCGCTTCGCTCATTCCATGCATTTTCAATAGCACCTGCAAATACTCATTCACGCGCATCACAATAGGGCGAGGGGTTTTAGCTGGCACAGTCATGCCCTGCCAATTGAGCACTTCAAAGCCGGGGACGGTCTCTGCAATAGTCGGCACCTCGGGTAACGCACTCGCGCGTTTTCGCCCTGAAGTGCCTAAGGCTCTGACTTTTCCCGCTCGTACATGCTGCAAAGTGGCAGGCATAGTGGTAATGATCACTTGTACTTGTCCTGCAATCAGATCTGTAAAAGCCGCATTCGCCCCCTTATAAGGCACATGCACAATCTGGGTCCCGGTGGCGTGCTTAAATATCTCCGATGCCAGATGTAACGATGAACCATTACCGGCTGAAGCGTAATTTAAGGCTCCGGGTTTAGCTTTAGCCAAAGCAATGAGCTCAGACACAGATTGGACCGGCACTGCATTATTCACCGACATGGCAAACACCGAAGTAGCCAACAAGGTCACTGCTGCAAAGTCCTTCAAAGGGTCGTAGCCTGCGTTAACCTTAATGGCAGGGTTCTGTGCAAGGTTACCCACACTACCTAAAAAAAGTGTATAGCCATCGGCTGGGGCATTGGCCGCAATCTGCGCCCCCAGAGCCCCTCCGGCACCGCCACGATTATCCACAATCACCTGCTGATGCATGAGGTCAGCCAGACGCTGACTTAACGTTCGAGCGAGAATATCGTTGCCACCACCTGCCGGGAATGGCACCAATAATCGGACTGGCTTATTAGGATAGGGCATTTCAGCGCGAATGGACCTAGTCCCTAAAGCCCCGTACACCACACATACCGTGAGCACAAAATACCCAACCAACCTAACCGGGACCCAGCGGCCTTGGAGATGCAAAGCTATCGATTTCATTCGTTTAGTGACCCTCGCGTTCTTGCTTTAATTGATTTAAAAAATCTTCTCATAAGAGAGTATTTTATCCTGATAACCTTGGGGGTCAACAAACCGATTAGGGTCATAAGCGTCGCCCGATTTGAATGCTTCGACATGGGCCTTGAAAGGGGCCACCGAACCCCTCACCCCCGTATTGATTAACATATGTCCCTCGGGGTCATAATCAAATAAACACCCAAACCATAAGTGCCAACATAGTAAAGATTGCCTATCACCCGCAACGGATCAAAGGGTTTGACATACTCTTGTTTAGCGACCTTTGACTGCGTAAAGCTGAGTGACTGCGCCCCGACGAACTCTGCTCCACACACCATCAATGCAAAGCCCAGACATACACTCCATACTGAGCTTAAAAAAATCGTTCGGTTTTTTAACATAGGAGTAACTCTAATTTGAACGATGATTTATTATTTTTGTTGTAGGCTTACATTCGCCGTAATACTCAGATATTAAAAAAGGGGCGAAACCACTTTTTTTCAATTGAATTGGCTACTCCAATCTAAAAAAAGCACAATTCAATCACCCACGACTACACCGCCACTACCTCTATGTCAGGTTCTATCTGCCGCACTAAATTTTCAATTCCCGTTAAAGTACCGGAAAGAGAAGAAGGACAACTACCGCAAGCCCCCTGATAATGCACGGAAAGCTTATTGCCTTCAAGAGACACCACATACACATCCCCACCATCATTTTGCAAAAAGGGTCGAATCTGATCATCCAGTAATTCATTGATTTTATCTAATCTTACTTGATCCTCTTCACTAAGATTCATAGGATCGAAGTTCTCCTGCGCCTCCTGCAACCGCGCCTCAGTCTGTGCGTCAGCCCCCGGCGCCTCACGGATAGGGTCGGCTAATTGCCGCTTAAGGCTATTCCAATCGGCCTGTCCATTTTGGGTCACGGTAATCCAATGATCGACATAAAACACATTGATCACATGCTCGATATCAAATAAAGCTAGGGCCAATTTATCCCCCATAGCCTTCTCTGCACTGTCATAGGAGCGCGTAATCCCCCAGGTCAAAGGTTCCTTGAGGATAAACTTCATCGCATTAGGATTCGGTGTTGCTTCTATATCGGCTATTTTGGGCATTTTTCAAAAAACTTTATCAGATTATTTTTTTAAACTATCACTCGTTCTTATCTACACGTTTTCAGCGCCTGATTCGGTGGAGACACTCGACTTCGAATGCAAGGCTGCTTGCAAAGTGTGCCAGGGTAAAATCGCACACTTAACCCTCGTAGGTAAATCACGAACACCGGAAAACACCGTCAATCGACCCAGATGGTGTTCCGTGTGATCGACATCCAGCTTGCCGGTAGCCATGTCTCTAAATTCAGCGACCATTTGCTGCGCCTGCTCAACATTTTGCCCTTTGACCCGGGTGGTCATCATCGAGGCCGAGGCCTTGCATATAGCACACGACTCACCCTCAAACTGAATGGCCTCGATCTTTTGATCATTTAATTGCAAAGTTAAAAATATATGGTCTCCGCACAAAGGATTTAATCCCTCAGAGCGGTGAGTGGGTTGCACCAAAGTCCCCCAATTACGCGGCTTCTTATTGTGGTCTAAGATTACTTCTTGATAAAGCTGTCTACTATCGGCCATATTCCTATTATCCAAAAATCAACTTGACCCGTTCAATCGACTTGATCAACACATCCACCTCAGCAAAGGTGTTGTAAAAAGCGAATGAGGCCCTTGAAGTGGCTGCGATTTTTAATCGCTGCATGACCGGTTGAGCACAATGATGCCCCGTACGAATAGCCACTCCGTCATCGTTTAAAAGACTACCCACGTCGTGAGGATGCACCCCATCGAGCTTGAAAGATAATACAGCCGCTTTTTGTGCTGCCGTACCAATGATTGAAACCCCTGGTAAGGCTTTCATTTGCTCCGTGGCATATTGCAGCAAACGGGTTTCATACGCTTGAATACGATCCAATCCAATTCCACTAAGATAATCAATCGCTGCCGCCATGGTGATAGCCGCCGCGATAGGCGGCGTCCCCGCTTCAAACTTAGCGGGAATCGGGGCATAAGTGGTTTTTTCAAAACTCACCGATAAAATCATATCCCCGCCACCTTTATAAGGCGGCATCGATTCTAATAAGGAAGCCTTCGCATACAAAACCCCAATACCGGTGGGACCACACAGCTTATGACCTGAAAACACATAAAAGTCGCAATCGAGGGCTTGTACATCAACACTTAAGTGCGGCACAGCCTGCGCTCCATCAACCAAACTCACCACCCCGTGCTCACGAGCAGTGGCCACCATCTGTGCGACAGGATTCAGGGTCCCTAACGCATTCGAGACGTGCGTAAAACAAGCTATCTTGGTGTGCGAATTAAAAAGTTTGGCATAGGCTTCGAGATCCAGCTCCCCATTATCAAACATGGGAACAACCCGTATCTTGGCACCACACGCTTGTGCCACCATCTGCCAAGGCACAATATTAGAATGGTGTTCGAGCGTTGTCAGAATGATTTCATCATCCGGTTTTAAAAATTGCCGGCCCCAGCTTTGCGCCACTAAATTAATACTCTCCGTGGTGCCGCTGGTAAAAATGATCTCACAAGACTGACGAGCATTAATAAACCTTTGCACCGTAGTGCGCGCCGCCTCGTAATGCGCTGTCGCTGTTTCTGAAAGATAATGTACCGCTCGGTGAATATTGGCATGCTCTGAGCGTTGATAGCACAGCCATCGATCCATAACGATTTGGGGCATCTGACTGGAAGCGGCATTATCAAGAAACACTAAGGGCTTACCTTTAATGTTTAAAGACAGAATTGGAAATTCATCACGAATGCGATGAACGTCAAACTCGTTGATCGGCTTTTGGCTAGAAGAAGATAATGAAGTATTCATCTTAAAGCGTCGTCTGTGCCTGAGTCATCACGGCGCGCTCTAATTGCGCCGCAAGTGACCGAACGGGTATACGTGCCACAATCTCTGCACCAAAGGCATAGGTCAATAAATTGCGGGCCCGAGCCTCCGATAAGCCTCGACTTTTTAGGTAAAACAAATGATCTTGATCCAATTGCCCTACCGTAGCGCCGTGGGCACATTTCACATCATCCGCAAAAATTTCTAATTGTGGTTTTGTATCGACTCGGGCGTCTGAGGATAAGAGCAGGTTACGACTTTGCTGTGCTGATTGGGTTAACTGCGCACCTTCACGCACCAGCACTTTGCCGTTAAAGACAGCATGAGCGCGTCCATCGACAATCGTTTTATGTAATTGACGACACTGTCCTGAACCATAGGCATGATCCATCAGCGTGTGGGTGTCGGCTAACTGGCGCTCTTTAATGAGTGCCAATCCATCTATCACGACCTCTACCCCAGGCCCCTTTTGTAACACCTCCAACTCATAGCGCGAGACACTCGCCCCTAACGCAATCGATTGCGACTGATAAACACCGTCCTGCTCGATCGACACGGCACAGGCGGCAATATGTAGCGCTGCAGGGGTTTCCCGCTGCACGCGCACGTGATGAAGCCGCGCCGAAGAAGCGACCGCAAACTCACTGACCGCATTGGTGAAGGTCGCCTCTTCGCCCAAGCCCACAAAATCTTCTACTACCGTGCACTGCGCCGCGCGCTCCAACACCACGAGCGAGCGCACGTTGACCGTAGCATGGGCCTGCGTGTTGATATATAAAATATGAATCGGGTCTTTGATGATGACCTCTTTTGCAAGATGGATAAACGCCCCTTGCCTTAACCACGCCGTATTAATAGCGCAAAATAGCCGATTTTCATAATGCGCATGCTGGGCCAAGTGCCCCACCACGAGTTGTGGCGTATTTTGAATCGCATCGCCTAGATTGCTAATGCTCAACCCCTTAACAGGAGCGCCTAATGAAGAAAGGCCTACGTTAAATATCCCATCCACAAACACCAAACGCCATTGCGCCTCAGGCAGCACATAGGCCGAGATATCCGGTATCACGCTGTGCGGCACAGGCAACTGAAAGGGTACACGCCCCATCATCGAAATATCAGTAAAGCGCCATTCTTCGTCACGAATACTCGGTAATCGCAACGCATTAGCACGCTCGAGCGCTAAGGCACGACGCTCATTAAGCCATGGGGCCGCACTGGGTGCTAGACCCTTACCGCCCGCCACCAAGGCTTGGATAATAGATACCGCCTCTAACTGACTTTGCATCGAGCTCACGAGTCCAACTTTTCATTTAATAGCCAATCATAACCGCGCGCTTCCAACTCCAGAGCGAGCGACTTGTCAGCTGTCTTAATAATGCGCCCGGACTCCATCACATGCACATAATCAGGCGTGATGTAGTTTAATAATCGCTGATAATGGGTCACCAACACACAGGCATTATCTGGGGTTATGAGATGATTCACCCCGCTAGCCACCACCCTTAGTGCATCAATGTCGAGTCCTGAATCGGTCTCATCCAGAATGGCTAAATGCGGCTCTAATAAAGCCATCTGCAAGATTTCGTTGCGCTTTTTTTCTCCTCCGGAAAATCCGTCGTTCACACTACGATCCAAAAACTCTGGACTCATCTCGAGTAATTTCATCGTCTCGCGTACGTGATCGTCAAATTCTAACGGATCCAACTCTTCCTTACCCCGTCCAGACTGAACGGTGTTATAGGCCAATCGTAAGAAGGCACTATTGGTCACGCCAGGGATTTCCACTGGATACTGAAACCCTAAAAATAGGCCGGCTTGCGCGCGCACTTCCGATGCCAGAGCCAATAAATCCTTACCCTCAAAGAGCACCGTTCCCCCCGTAACTTCATAGGCAGGATGCCCGGCTAACACTTTGGCTAAAGTACTTTTGCCCGAACCATTGGGTCCCATAATGGCATGCACTTCTCCTGCGCGCACGGTTAAATCAATCCCTTTGAGAATACTCACCCCAGCCACACTCGCTGTCAGTCCTCGTATCTCTAAAATTACTTTTGCGCCACTGTTGATCATCCGACACTGCCTTCTAATTTAAGCCCTAAAAGTTTGGTGGCCTCCACCGCGAACTCCATGGGTAGTTGCTGAAAAACGTCCTTGCAAAAGCCATTAATAATCATCGATACCGCTTCCTCTGCACCAATGCCCCTTTGCTGAAAATAAAAGAGCTGGTCCTCGCCAATCTTAGAGGTCGTCGCCTCATGCTCGACTTGACTGGTGGGGTTACGCACTTCGATATAAGGAAACGTATTGGCTGAACATTGTTGGCCAATTAACATCGAATCACATTGGGAATAATTACGTGCCCCGCTAGCCGTAGGGGCAATACGCACCAAGCCACGGTAGCTATTGTTCGAGCCGCCAGCAGAAATTCCCTTGCTCACAATAGTGCTTCGGGTATTTTTACCAATATGAATCATCTTGGTTCCGGTATCTGCCTGCTGCTTGTGATTGGTCAGTGCCACCGAATAAAACTCACCAACCGAATGATCTCCTCGCAACACACAAGAGGGATATTTCCAAGTAATTGCGGAACCGGTTTCCACTTGGGTCCAAGAAATGCGCGAATGAACCCCCTTACAAAGTCCGCGCTTAGTCACAAAGTTATAGATTCCCCCTACCCCTTTTTCATCGCCGGCATACCAGTTTTGCACGGTCGAATACTTAATGTCGGCATAATCCAACGCCACCAATTCCACCACAGCGGCATGCAACTGATTGGTATCGAACTTAGGGGCCGTACAACCTTCTAGATAAGACACGCTCGCGCGCTCCTCAGCAATGATGAGGGTTCGCTCAAACTGTCCAGAATCCTGGGTATTAATACGAAAGTAAGTGGATAGCTCCATCGGACATTTCACCCCTTTAGGGATGAAACAAAACGAGCCATCGGTAAATACCGCTGAATTTAATGCCGCATAGAAATTATCTTTTACGGGCACAACCGAGCCCATGTACTTTTTCACCAACTCGGGATGCTCTCGTACGGCCTCGGAAATCGAACAAAAAATAATCCCCACATCTGCTAATTTCTGTTTATAGGTGGTAGCCACGGATACAGAATCAAAAATCACATCCACTGCGACCCCAGCGAGCGCCGCACGCTCATTCATAGGCACACCCAGCTTTTCAAACGTTTTGAGCAACTCAGGGTCCACCTCGTCCATACTTTTCAAGGTTTTTTTCTGCTTAGGGGCGGAATAGTAACTGATGTTTTGAAAATCAATGGCTGGATAATTCACATTAGGCCATTCAGGCGCAGTTAACGTTAACCAATGCTGATAAGCCTTCAAACGAAACTGAAGTAACCAGTCAGGTTCCGCTTTTTTGGCAGAGATAAATCGAATGGTCTGCTCACTCAAGCCTTTGGCTGCAGTATCCGACTCGATGTCAGTGACAAAGCCGTGCTTGTAGGGTTGATTGACCAGTTGCTCAATAGTACTCGTGCTCATGATAGACCTTGAAAATTATTGGGGGTCAGCGTTGGGAGACTATTTTTCTTTAACACTAAAGCTCTCACCGCATCCACAGGTGGCCTCAACATTGGGATTTTCAAATTTAAAGGTTTGCTTTAACCCTTCCTTCACAAAATCTAATTTTGCTCCATCCATCAAAACTAAACTTTGGCTATCGACCACGAGCTTCGAATCAAAAGCCTCAAACACTTGGTCTTCTGGTTTAATCTCATCCGCATAATCGTATTGATAAGCCCAACCCGAGCATCCCACCTTTTTGATGCCTACGCGCAATCCCAACCCTTTACCGCGTTGGCTTAATTGCACCTGTATTTGGCGAGCAGCATTTTGCGTCAGTTGTATATTCATATTTAATTACCCTTGTTCTTAAGCAGTCATCGCAGCAAGGCTCTTTAATCGATTCACCACCGATTTTAAAGCCGTTAAAAATACGTTAATGTGTTCTTTTGTGCTATGAACCCCTAAAGAAAATCGCACAGCACCGCGGGCTATTTCTGGCGCGACCCCCATCGCTAGGAGAGTAGCCGAGGGCTCGGTATAAGCGCTAGAACAGGCCGCCCCTGAGGCTAAGCCAAAACCAAGTTTATCCAATTCAATCACAAGCGTTTCTCCATCCACCCCGTCAAAAGCAAAATAGCTCGTATTACACAATCGATCCACCGCACTACCAAAACGAATGGCCCCCATGGCTACCAGGGCTGACTCAAATTTATCTCGAAGCTCGGAAAGGCGTGGCTTAAGATTCGCTAACCGAGAGGCAGCCAATTCTGCGGCAACGCCAAAGCCCACGATCGCGGGTACATTTTCAGTGCCCGAACGCAATCCATTCTCGTGCCCACCACCGCTTAAGAGCGGAAACAACTCAATGCGTCGATCCACAATAAGCGCTCCAGCCCCCTTCGGCCCATAAATCTTGTGCGCGGAGATCGTCATCGCATGCAACTGGAGGGCCTCAAAATCAATTTCTATTTTACCCAGCGCTTGCACTGCATCTGAGTGCATTAAAGCCTTGGCCGCTCGCGCTTTTTGCGCAATCACACCCACCGGTTGCAAGCAACCGGTTTCATTGTT
This sequence comes from uncultured beta proteobacterium, assembly GCA_903893565.1. Lineage (GTDB taxonomy): Bacteria > Pseudomonadota > Gammaproteobacteria > Burkholderiales > SG8-41 > UBA5216. Next base: position 18,626 of record CAITMU010000045.1, read on the forward strand.
AGCCATCATAACGGACACGATGCCGGTTGGCGTTGACAGGGCTTGCTCTAGATCTTCCGTATCCACCACACCCAGCTCACTAACCGCCAACTGACGCACTTGCCAGCCCCGACGGGCTAAAAATTGTGCGGGTTTTACAACACAAGGGTGTTCTATCGCACTAATAACCACTTGTGACGGCTTTAACCACTCGGCCGCCCCTTTGATCAGGAGATTGTTGGCCTCCGTACCGCCTGAAGTAAAAATAACCTGGGCAGGACGCACATGCACTAATGAGGCCACTTGTTCACGCGCCTGCTCGATTGCTTGACGGGCATGAATACCCAGATCATGACGGCTCGAAGCATTGCCATATTGCCCCTGTAGAAAAGGCATCATCGCCTCTAAAACAAAGGGCTCTATAGGGGTAGTCGCATTGTGATCAAAATAAATGAAATCCATGGATTAATGAGTCAAAATCGTCAAAAAAAACGTCTAGTCTTCGTTCACGCGAGCGCGTTTCACCCTTTCTTAAACCACATCCCCAAGAGACAATGACAGTGGCGGCGTGGCGCTATGAGCTTGTGGGCGCATGTCTTTCACCAGAATCACGCCCGATTCCTTAGCCCGCTGATTGTCCACGAGCTGCTGTAAGCTCACCGAGCCCAAATAATCAAAAATTCTTTGATTCAATGCCGCCCAAAGATCGTGAGTGATACATTTACCATCATCGTGACAGTTTTGCTTGCCGTTACACTGTGTTGCATCAATCGGCTCATCAACCGCTAAGATAATTTCCGCCACGGTCAGCGAGCGCATTTCGCGCTCCAAAAAATACCCACCCCCTGGACCCCGTACACTTTCGACAATTTTGTTTCGACGCAACTTGCCAAAAAGTTGCTCCAGGTAGGACAACGATATGCGTTGTCGGCCACTGATCTCAGCCAACGTGACAGGACCCGTACCATGACGCAATCCTAAATCAACCATCGCAGTCACTGCGAAACGACCTTTTGTTGTTAGCCTCATAGGGGCCCCTTCAAAAACGTTATGACATGAACCAAAAGGCTCAGTCGAAATAGAATAAAACGGAATGATCCTAGGCCGTCAAAAAGCTTTATAGGAAAGCTTCACCATAATAACCTACTAAACCACTCAACCTTACCTATTCCGATCAATTTAGTCAACTATTTTTTTAGGTCCATCAGCTAGATCTCGGGGTACCCTACTTTCAATATCTAGCCCTTGGAGACTTTTTGACTTAATTGCTCGATTTCGCGCCGAAGTTGGGCAATTTGCTCTTCATGTTGAGTCGATTTCAAAGCCCACTCACTCATCAGTCGAAGCATAGGGTCATTTTCATCACGCCCTAACGCATAGGCAGAAAATCTATCTGTGGTTTGAACCGATTCCACCTCACGGGCTGGAATACCAATCACAGTGGCCCCCGCCGGCACCGATTTCACTACCACGGCATTCGATCCGACCTTGGCATTATCCCCAAGCTCGATGGGGCCCAAAACCTTAGCCCCCGCACCAATGACCACACCGTTACCTAAAGTGGGATGACGTTTACCCTTATTCCAGGAGGTTCCCCCTAAGGTCACACCATGATACAGGGTGCAATCATTGCCAATCAACGCCGTCTCACCAATGACCACTCCCATACCATGATCAATAAAGAAACGACGTCCGATTTGAGCGCCCGGGTGAATTTCTATACCGGTGAACCAACGCGCCCAATGGGATACAAATCGCGCCAACCACTTCCATCCCGATGTCCATAGACCGTGAGCGATTCGGTGCATCAACAAAGCATGCACGCCCGGGTAGCAAGTCAGCACCTCCCAGGTATTACGGGCGGCAGGATCACGTTCAAAAACCACAGAGACTTCTTCTTTAAAGCGAGCAAACATCTGACTCAACCTCTAGTGAAAGGCCGCAAATAATACGCTTTGGGGGCGATATTGTAACCCAATGGTTAATCCCAATACCTGAATTGACCCTATGGCGAAATTCAGGGGGTTCTGGAGGCAGATTGCGGGAGGTTCGCGGACTTTTCGTTTTGACCTTTCGACCCTGACTACAACATCCCTCTAGGGGCGAGCGCGGCTCATTGGGTCAGACTCGCATTTATAAACGATTAAACAATGACTTAGGAATCATCGTGGTTCGCCCACCGACGTTTCGGTTGCTGAAGGGTACGAACCACTCCACGCAACAAATTAACCTCTTCTGGCTCCAGCCCACTACGGGAAAAAAGTCGCCTAATACGCTGCATTAATTTTTTTGGATGCTGTGGATTCAAGTAACCACATTGCACTAAAGCTTGCTCCAAATGAACGTAAAATCCTTCTACCGTGGCATGATCCGCAAAACTTGACGATAATGGTGGCCGTTGACTCGATTCAAGCGCCCTTTCCAGCGCCTGAAGCCTCATTTCGTAGGCCAGAACCTGAACCGCTGCAGCCAAATTTAATGATGAATAGTCAGGGTCCGAGGGAATATTAACGATCAACTGGCACTGGCTGACCTGGGCCGTGGTCAAACCGGAGGTTTCATTACCAAACACCAAAGCCACCGGTTGGTTCAGGGCTACCGGTGCGATCCGTAAACACGCCTCACGAGCGGACAAAACAGGGGCCGCCCACTGCCGCGGGCGAGCAGTACAAGCCACCGCTAAACCCACCCCTTGGAGCGCCTCTTCAAGCGAGCCACAAACCTTGGCACTATTGAGCAACTCAACCGCGCGAGAAGCACGCCGCGTTGCCTCTGGGCTAGGAAAATCTTGCGGATTCACCAAGCAAAGCACTTCCAAACCCATGGTTTTCATTGCCCGTGCACTAGCACCAATGTTACCGGCATGCCGTGTTTCACACAGCACGATGCGTGTATTTTTGAGCAGTTCACTCATATCACGTACAATGCAGTCCGCACGAGCCTAGACAATCGTAACATCGAACTCTCACCTTTCACGAATACCCCCCCCCTATGCATCCTATGCTCAACACCGCGGTCAAGGCCGCCCGTAGCGCCGGTAACCTCATCAATCGGGCTGCGCGCAATTTAGACATCATCGCCGTCAGAGAAAAAGCGGCTAATGATTATGTCAGCGAAGTCGACCGCGAAGCCGAACAGATCATCATTCGCACTTTATTGGAAGCCTACCCTAAGCATTCTATTTTAGCAGAGGAGTCTGGAGAGACCGCCTCTGGAGACAATAAAGACTTCCAATGGATTATCGACCCCCTAGATGGCACTACCAATTTTCTGCATGGCTTTCCACAGTATGCCGTTTCAATAGCTCTCTCGCAAAAAGGCATCATTACCCAAGCCGTCGTCTATGACCCATGCAATAACGACCTTTTCACTGCCTCCCGTGGCGCAGGCGCTTATTTAAACGACACACGCCTACGAGTGAGCAAACGTAGCCAATTGAAACAAGCCTTGATCGGCACGGGCTTCCCATTCAAAGAACATCAACACATTGAGGCCTATCTCAATATGCTACGAGATTTCATGCAAAGCGCCAGCGGCATTCGCCGAGCAGGCTCTGCCGCACTCGATTTAGCCTATGTGGCAGCAGGGCGTTTGGATTGCTTTTGGGAAATCGGCTTAGCGCCCTGGGACATTGCTGCAGGCTCGCTACTCGTCACGGAAGCGGGCGGCGTCATCGGAGATTTAGAGGGTAAAGGTGATTATCTTCAATCCGGTAATATCGTGGGTGGCAATCTTGTCCTGTTTGAACAAATGATCCGACAACTCGCACCTCACTTAACCCCAGCACTAAAAAATAAGGGCTAGTAAGGATCTATACTATCGTTTCTTTTTTCCCCGCGATCACCCACGAACTCCAGCCAGTATGGCAGTGAATGCACGCACGGATCCGGCATTTTTATCAGCTAATGACAAGAGCTCTGCAGCCTGCGCCACTGCCTCGGGCGTTAACACCCGTGCCGCACAATTTTCAAATTTAGCTCGCAAGCGTTCAAAGGGGATGGGCACTGCGGAGGTTCTACCCAACGGACGATCCACTTTACTGTGAAGCCTAGCCCCAGACTTTAATGTCACTTGTAGCTCTGCATCAAAAGGGTCCTGCGGATCGAACATAACGCCCGTGTATTTTTGAGAGTTCACACGAGGCAACAATTTTTGCACCGTGGGATCAAGAAAAGCATTTTCCTCAAAATCCTCTAATACCACCTGCCCCGATAGCAAAGCCTTCACCACACAATACTGCACACTGAACTTAGCGTCCAAGTCACTGTGTGGCTGTGGGCGATTCGTATAGGCCAAACCAAAGGCGGGGGTAAAGGTTTCAATGGTGTCTATACTTTCGGCATCAAACACACCGTGCTCACGCACCAACATCAAGGCGGCTTCAATCGCGGCATGCGTGCTATAACAACACGGATACTGCTTATAACTCGCCCCAGGGGTCACCACGTCGAAGGGATTACCCCAATCTTCATTAACTGCCTCGACATCATAATGACCCGGTCCATTGTAAAGATTAAAAAACCCTTGCGGATGCTCAAAGGCCTGCGCATGGGCATCAAAGCCTTGACGGGCGAGTAAAGCGGCCATCAACCCAGCTCGCGCGCACTCTCCCACATGTAAGGGCTTAGTCATCGTGCCAAAATTAGCTTTGATCCCCGATGACAACGAGGTGGCGATTAACAACGCTTGCTCACTTTGCGCTTCCGTCAAATTCAATAAACGCGCACAGGCCGCCGCCACTGCAAACACCCCCAAAGTAGAAGTCGGATGCCAGCCCTTTTCAGAATGATACAAACCCTGATTAACCCCACGCCCGATACGGCATCCGACTTCAAAACCCACGCTATGCGCTAGCAGCAAGGATTGTATAGACACATCAAAGCTCTCTCCCGCCGCTAACAAAGCAGGCACCATAACCGCTGAAATATGACCAGCAAAATGCGCTGCCGTGTTGTCAAAATCCAACGCATGGGCTGCCGTGCCATTAATCAGCGCCGCCTCTAAGCAAGGCACTCGATCTGTGCTACCCAATAAAAGACAAGGGCCAGGGGCTGCCGACAACACCGATCGTAATATTTGAGGGGCTGACTCCTGTGACCCGGCCAACATCACCCCAACCGTGTCCATGAGTGCCACCTTCCCCCAATACAACGCCGCATCGGGTAAGTTTTGATACTGCGTCGCACAAAGCCTTTGTGCCAATATTTTTGCAATGCCCATATCCCAATCGCCTTCCTGAATCAAAAGAATTGCCCTCCATGATAGCGGATTTTATCGCCCTGCGAGTTAAAGGCAAATGAGGTCTTTTTAGACACCACTAGGGCGCCGTTAATACAAAACGATCAGTTAAGCCTTTGAATCTTGGACGCCATCGTTCTCGTCAACAATCCTCATACGTTGAAAAATATCCAGCAATGTTCAGAAATGTTCAGGATTCTAAATACTGTTTAATTATCATTGAGGCGAGGTAAACATTACTTAGACACAAATAGCCTGGTAATCCATGTAATTTTTCAAAATCAACGTTTTTTCATAAGGAGGGGTCATGCCTTCGAAATCAAAAGTAAATTCCACGCACTTTTTTTCTTCTTGGATGATAAAAAAAATGTTACAGAAATTTTTACAACGAAGTCTCGTTTTTTTTATTTCGTTTTTTTTATTTTTGCCCGCTTGGGGTATTGCTCAAACTGTCGATACCTCGATTCGTATTGATATTTCAAATATTCGTAATTTAATCGGTGATGTTGGATGCTTATTATTCAATGCCCCAGAAGGCTATCCTTCCAATCATGAGAAAGCCTACAAAATCATTCACTCCCCCATTTCCTCCGGTAGTGCCGTTTGTGAATTCAAAGAAATAGCCTCAGGCTTATATGCAGTTATCGTCTTTCATGACGAGAATTTAAATGCTCACATGGATAAAAATTTTATGGGAATCCCTAAAGAAGGCTATGGCGCATCCAACAATATTAGACCACTAATGTCTGCACCAGCATTTGCCGATGCATCGTTCATGGTGCCTAAAGGCAATGCAACCAAACTAAAAATACAAATGGGCTACTAAAATGATGACTTTCAAAAATAAAACAGCCCTCGTCACTGGCGCCTCATCAGGGATCGGCAAAGCCATTGCCGAAAAATTAGCTGCTGCCGGATGCGACTTAATCTTGGTGGCTCGAAATGAGGCGGCACTACAAAAGTTAGCGACTACACTCCAGAATCAATATGGCAATATTGTTCTAGTTATCGCTGCAGATCTAACTCACCCACAATGCGCCCCAAATATATATCAACAAATCGTCTCAAAAAATCGGCGTGTTGATATTTTGATCAATAATGCCGGCTTTGGCACTTATGGTCCCTTTGAATCGATTCCCGCACAAAAAGAACAAGATGAGATTGCCGTCAATATATCGGCCCTCGTTAGTCTAACTCATGCCTTTATTCCCGGCATGTTAAGCCGTCACTCAGGTAAGGTTTTAAATATCGCCTCAACCGCTGCTTTTCAACCAGTGGGGTTTTTATCGGTTTATGCTGCCACCAAAGCATTTGTGCTTAGCTTTAGTGAAGCCCTCTGGGCCGAGTATCAGGGGCGGGGGATTCATGTGGCCGCTTTATGCCCCCCAGCGGTCAATACTGGTTTTATTGACAAACTAGGCGATCCTGCTATCACCAAAACTTCCACTTTCGCCAATACCATCACCCCCGAGGCCGTTGCAGTGGCGGCGCTCAAAGCTTTATCTAGCTCTCAACCCACGCATATCGTAGGTTTAAAAAATTGGTTGATGGCCCATTCCGTACGATTAGCACCCCGAAGCCTAGTGGCTCGTAGCGCCGCCAATAAGCTTCGACCCACTATCATCAGTCGATAAATCAACCCTCCTCTTAGGAAACAATAATCATGCGAATCAAAAAGAAACTCACTTACCATCACGGCCATCTTCGCCGCCTCATCATGGATATCAGCATTAACACTATTGAACAGCAAGGGGTCGAAGGCATCAATTTTAGAGCACTGTCTGTTATGACTGGGGTATCTCCCGGCGCACCTTATCACCACTTTGAGGATCGACCGGCATTAGTGTTAGCTCTTGCCCAGGAAGGTTTTGAATTGCTAGAAGCCGCTATGGTCAAGACCTCACAAACGATCAAAAATAATCCGATCGAAAAATTGGAAGCATTGGCTAACACTTATCTACACTTTGCAGTTTCTCATCCCGGCTACTTTAAGGTAATGTTTCGTGCCGATGCCGTGAGCAACGCTCATGAGGTGTTAACACATCCGACGAAACTGATGTTCGAATGCTTATGTAATGCCATTGAAGAATCTCAGAAACAAGGTACGGCTCCTCAGGGGGAAACTTTACCGCTTGCCCTCCTTTTTTGGTCTACGATACATGGACTGGCCACTCTTTTGACCAATGATAGCCTCAAGAAATTCTTCATTCCTGAAGACAAACTGACCGCTTCCATCATTCATTTAATGACAAAAATTTTCGATACCAAGGCCAAAGCGAGCTTGGCTCAAAAGAATCGATCTAAAAAATCAGCGGAAAGTTAATGACTCAATAAACCACTTAATCCTCCTAGGATAGCTATGATCTACAAAGAAAGAATGACAGCACATATTGAAGGCGATTTTGTTGTTTTTCTCATTGGTATGAGATTTAATCAATTGTGGAAAATCCACAAATGGTTACCCGTGATGATCGCGATGCCTAAAATGATCAAAGAGCTTTACGCTAACCCTCATTTAGGATTGATCCATCATGAAATGTGGATGTCTCGAACTATTATAATGGTTCAATATTGGCGTTCAATGGATCAATTATTAGCTTACGCAAAGAGCAAAGAATCTGAACATCTTCCGGCTTGGAAGTCATTTAATCAAAAAGTAGGAAAAGACGGATCGGTTGGGATTTGGCACGAAACCTATCAGGTTAGTCATGGCGCATATGAAAATATCTACGCGAATATGCCTGCTTTTGGATTAGGCAAAGCCGGTATTCTTGAAAAAGTTCAAGGCAATCGGGAATCAGCCAAGGGAAGGCTAAACGTTTAGTCTCAACCAATTGACGATGTATCATGACGTTAGTACCTGAGTCTAAGTGAAGTGCGAATTCAGTTCAGAAAACGTCTTAAATAGGGAGTGTAGTAATTTGTTTCCAACTGCGGCCTAGAAAAATCACGGCAAGCCCAGTGGTCAGCGTATCATCTGCGGCAAATATTCAAAGGCGGCGAAAAAACGGCGACAGAAAATTAGAAAAAAATTGGCGATACGAGAGTTTTCGGTGATCCAACCATTCTATGAAATTCAATACATTTTCTTTTTCGATTTTCAATTTTCAATTTTCAATTTTCAAATTGGCATTGACATAGCGAATGTATCCAGACTATGATTTCTGCATGATCAGTTTATTAAAATGACAATATAACTACTCTTTTCAATAGAAATTTAAAAACTGCTACACAACACTAGAACGGATCAGTTTGATCGGTTATTTAGTGTCCGGGTTCAAAAACGGTACATTGTAAAATCCTATATCTCCTGTGCGTTCATTCCTGTGTATTCATCTATCGCGACATGTTTTCTACGCGGGTCAGATCCAAGACAATCGTAGGGCATTCGACCGTCATGCGCCGGGATTAGCTTTTTTTTGCAAATGCGAAATCGACGTGATTGCCGGCCACACGACTAGAATCCTATTATCCTCAATCACGCAGGAAGTTAAATGAAAAAAAAGATTGCCATTCTGGGTGCAGGTGCGATCGGTAGTAGCGTTGGCGCTGATCTTACCAAGGCTGGACATGATGTCGTAATTATTGATCAGTGGCCTGCTCACGTAGAGGCGATGAAAGCCAATGGACTGCACATCGTCATGTCGGACGAAGAACTGCACACGCCAGTGCGGGCTTATCACCTTTGCGAAGTCTCGACGCTGAACCCGCAGTTCGACATTGTCTTTCTTGCATCGAAGTCCTACGACACGTGCTGGTTGACGGAATTCATAAAGCCCTATCTGAAACCGGACGGCGTGCTAGTCGGGTTGCAAAATGGCATGAACGATGAGGCGATCGTAGCCATCGTCGGGCCTTCTCGCACCATCGGTTGTGTCGTAGAGCTTTCCGCAGAAGTTTTTACCCCTGGGTTGGTCCAGCGCAACACAACGCATAAGTCGACGTGGTTCGGATTCGGCGAACTCCACGGCGAGTTGACTCCTCGGTTGCAGGAGATCCAAGAGATCATGAGTTGCGTCGCACGGGTCTCGGTCACCACCAACATCTGGGGTGCCAAGTGGGCCAAGCTTGTCAACAGCTCCATGATTCTTTCAGTGTTCGGCATGCTGGGTCTGCAATCATGGGAGGCAACAGACATTCCCGATGTTTTCAAACTGTGCATTCAGGTGGGCCGGGAAACCATGGCAGTAGGGGCAGCGCTGGGTTACCCCATGGAGCCAATATTTGGTTTCTCTGCCGAGGAATTGATGGGCTCGACCGACGAAATTGTAGAGAAACTGCTTAGAGCCGTCCTCGGCCACCTCGGAGCGAATGCGCGCAAAACCCGCGGCGTTGTTCTTCAAGACTATCTTAAGGGCAGATACAGTGAAGCGGACTTCCTGAGCGGCGTCGTCGTGAAAAAAGGAATAGAGGTCAATATACCGACTCCCGCAAACGAGGCCGTCACTGCGATTAACCATCAGATTCGGCTTGGCCTGCTGAAACCTCAGCGCTCCAACCTTGCATTGGTTAAAGAGATGTTGCGTCAATAATCATGCAAAAAAACACAGCGAAGCATTCCTTATTGGGGCTTTTCGGTGTCCTGGTTTGTAGTCATTGCATCGTCATGACTTCTTCTGCCAATGCGCAGGCCATTTCATCATTCGACTACCCGCGCAAACCAATTCGTCTGGTGGTTCCTTTTGCGCCGGGTGGACCTGTTGATATCGTCGCGCGCGGTGTTGCCCCCAAGATGAGCCAAATCCTAGGTCAACAAATTATCGTCGATAATCGCGGCGGCGCGGGCAGTACTATTGGCACGGAAATGGCGGCAAATGCGCCTCCTGACGGTTACACCTTGTTGCTGGTGTCCGGTAGTTATGTCATGAATCCGGCCATGATCAGGAAACTCCCATACGATTCCATCAAGGACTTCGCTTCCATCTCGATCATCGCTGACGTCCCGTCAGCTTTGGCGGTCTATCCGCCACTGCCAGTAAGGAATTTGAAGGAATTCATCGCCCTCGCAAAAACGCGGCCAGGGGAACTCAACTATTCCAGCCCCGGCCATGGCGCACTCGGCCACCTTGCTGCCGAGTGGTTCAGTTCAATGGCCGGAGTCAAGATGGTGCACGTGCCGTATAAGGGAGCTGGGCCCGCGCTGGTGGACCTTATTGCGGGCCACGTGCAACTGCTGTTCGCGGCCATGCCAGGACTCATTCAAAGTGCGCGTGACGGCAAGGTGCGTATGATCGCGCAGGGTGGCAAGATCCGCTCGCAATCAGCGCCGGACGTTCCCACGTTCGAGGAATCAGGATTGCCCGGTTTCATACTGTCTAGCAATTTCGGAATACTCGCACCGGCAGGCACGCCGCGCCCCATTATCCAGCGCGTGTCCAGTGCAGTAGCGGGAGCGGTCACCGATCCGACAGTGAACAATAGACTCGCTAGCCTGGGCGCAGAACGGGTTGGCAGTACGCCGGAGGAGCACACCGCATTCACCAAGTCAGAGATCGCTAAGTGGATGAAGGTAACGCGCGACGCCCACATCCACCCCGAATAA
>CAITMU010000046.1 GCA_903893565.1 uncultured beta proteobacterium
CCGACGAAGTCGATCCGCCTGCTTGTGGCCAACGCACCCGGTGGCGCAGCCGACGCGACCGGACGAATATTCGGCGGTGCACTGGCACAGTCTTTGGGTACGCAGATTATTATCGACAATCGCGCGGGTGCTGGCGGCAATATCGCTACAGAAATAGCTGCCAAATCCGCGCCTGATGGCTATACGCTGGTGCTGGCAAACGTTTCCCACACTATCAGCGTCAGTCTCTACCGCAAGTTAGGCTATGATCTGCTAAAGGACTTGATGCCAGTTGCGCTGCTGGTGACCAGCTCGTACGGCGTCACCGTCAATACGGTGGTTGCGGCAAAATCCATCACCGAACTGATCGCGCTGGCACGCGCAAAGCCCGGCACGCTCAACTACGGCTCCAGCGCAAATGGCACCTTTCTCGGTGGTGCACTGTTGTGTCAAATGACCGACATCAAAATGACCAACGTCGCCTACAAGGGCGGCGCGCCTGCATTGGTGGCACTGCTATCGGGTGAGATTGAAGTTGCCCTGACTTCAGTGGCCGCCACACTCACGCATGAGCGCAGCGGCAAACTGCGCGTGCTGGCGGTGAGCGGCGCAAAGCGCGCGCTGGCTGCGCCTGATATTCCCACCGTCGCCGAATCCGGCGTCCCCGGCTACGAAGCCGCGTCCTGGTATGGATTGATGACAGCGGCAGGCACCTCTCAAGACATCCGCGCACGTCTGTACACCGAGTCCATCAAAATCGTGCGCCATCCCGAATTGAAAGAAAAATTTGTTGCTGCAGGCGTAGATCCCACCGGCAGCACTTCTGAGCAATTTGCCGCCTACCTTCGCAGCGAAATTAAAAAGTGGGGTAAGGTCGTCAAAGCGACAGGCATGCGTATCGATTAGGTGTTGCGTGCCACCAAAGAACCTGAAAGGCTAGTCTACAAAGACTATTCACAGGTTTTTTGGGGAGGGGAGAGTGGGTGACGTGGGAGCACTGCTGAATTCATTCACTTTGGTGTGATTGTCGGGCAAAATTAATTTGCCTAAAAATTACTTATTCGTAAAAATTCAGCGCAGATTTATTTTTTGGCCCTACGACAAGAAAAATTCTGCTTTAACTAATCAATTTTTTCGAAGCGTAAAATGTAGGAATGCGAAATTTTTTTGTGAGCATGTCTTTCAATTTTTTATGAAGATAATCTATCAGAAGGAATATATCGCCATGACTAAATGCTCCCCTTCACATTTATCAATGCAATACATTGCTGCTGTTCATGGAATCTAATAAGGCTATTAGAGTCAGGTATTTGAAATACATAGGTAGGGTAAAGCCGTTCTTCTAACAAAATCGGCGTAAATTGTTTTTTTGTAAACGATTAATAAGTAGTTGATTTCCTAACACGAATCGACTCTCTTTTCACTCAATCTACCCGAGCGCCCGATTGCCGGATTACCTTTTCCCATTTTGTGATTTCCAATTTCAAGAATGCGGCAAATTCCTTAGGGGAAGTAGCCACGGGTTCGGTACTAGCCGCATTCATGCGCTCTACCACCTCAGGGCTTCGCAGACCCTTGGCTGTTTCTTCGTATAACCTAGCAATGACAGGCGCTGGTGTGCCTGCCGGCGCGAGTAAGGCCTGCCAGTTATTGACTTCGAATCCGGGGAAACCAGATTCCGCAATCGTTGGTACGTCTGGTAATTGTGGTATCCGACTTGGTGTGGTCACACCCAGCACTCGCAGTTTACCTGTCTGCAGATGCGGCAGCGTCGGTGGTGGGGTCAGCAGCGCCGTGTTGATCTGGCCTGCAAGCAGCGCCAACGTGGCTGGACCAATGCCGCCGTAGGGGACATGCACTGCATCGAATCCGGCAATCGATTTAAATAATTCCATGCCTAGGTGCGCACCCTGACCAGCGCCAGCTGAGCCATATGTGAGCTCACCCTTGCGGGCTTTGGCCAAAATGATAAATTCCTTAACCGATTTTACCGGTAGCGTTGATTGCACTGTGAGTAAAAAAGCGTTCGATACCAATTGCGAAATAGGCGCAAAATCCTTGATTGGGTGGTAGCCGATCTTGGGATAGAGTGAGATGTTGCTAGCGTGGCTCGAGGTGGCGATTAGTAGTGTGTAACCGTCTGGAGTGGAGTGCGCGGCAATTTCAGCCCCTACGTTACCAGCTGCACCCGGCCGATTGTCGATGATTACCGATTGGCCAAATGCCGCGGTAAGCTTTTGCCCGAGCAAGCGTGAGACGAAGTCACTTCCGCCGCCTGGTGAGGCAGCCACAATAAAGCGTATGGGCCTGGTAGGAAAAGTCTGAGCGATAGTGCTACCCGCCAAAAGGAGAAGTAGTAACCATATCGGATACGATGACAAAGCCTTGCGAAAGCCCATATTATCTCCTTAGTATCCCACCTTTTAGATGCACTCGGATGCGTCAGGAGCAAATTCAAAGATAGTCTTTCTACACGACCGGATGCAGAACGAGAATGCGCATTGAGTTAGTGTATCATATATGATGATGGTATATTTTTTTGGGGACAGGGCTTCCGCAGTTGCGATATATGCACTGATTAGCCTTTTGCACCCCTTACACATTTCAACATCATTCATCACAAAGGTTTTAGCTATGGGTCATGATCGTATTGGAATTATTGGTGTGGGCAACATCGGTGCTCCCATGGCAATGCGGATGCTGGAGCGAGGCGCACGAATCACGGTTTACGACCGGAACCCAGAAGCTACCAACCCTTTACGCGCTTTGGGCGCATCAGTGGTTCAATCGTCACGCGAACTCGCTGACGTTGTCGACATCGTGATCGCGTCGCTGCCCACCCGTGAAGCCAGCTTGGAGGTTGCACTAGGCACTGAAGGTGCAATACACGGGTCTGCGATCAAAGTCTATATTGAAACCTCGACGGTGGGGAGTGCGGTGATTACTGAAATTGATAGGGCGTTTCGCGCAGCAGGCAAGGAATTTCTTGATGCTCCAGTTAGCGGGGGCCCGCCTGGCGCGCGTGCGGGCACTCTGGCCGTTCTGGCCTCTGGCAGTAAGACTGCGTTGGCAATTGTGCGTGACACGCTAGATTTGTTTGCTGCTAACGTCTTTTACCTAGGTGAGCAGGCTGGCGCCTCTCAGGTAGCCAAACTGATTAACAACCACGTTTCGGCAGCTGGCCGGCTGGCCGTGTTGGAAGGGCTTTCAATGGCGGTCAAGGCAGGCATTGACGTGAAGACCATGAACGACGTTTTCAATGCAAGTTCCGGCCGTAATTTTACGACTACCCACAAGGTCCCCGCAGCTATATTGACCGGCGCCTACAAATATAACGGGCCACTGACTATTGCTCTTAAGGATCAGGCTTTACTTTTAGAAGAAGCTCGCCAAAGAGGTATTCCTCTTTGGATTGCACCCCGAATACTGGAGACATTTGAAGAAGCAGCTGCCGCAGGTTATCGCCATGAGGATGGAATGCGTATATTCGAATATATGAACGAACAGACCCGCGAGCCCGTTGTAGCACCCCAAAGTCAGCGAAAATGAAAACTATCAAGCCCGTTGGTTTTATCGGTCTTGGTTCGATGGGTGGGCCTATGGCTAGTCATCTGGCACGCAGCGGTGTGCCCGTTCTCGTTTATGACGTGAATCCGACTGCCGTGCATTCCGTGGTTTCGTGTGGTGCAAAAGCTGCAACCAGCCCCTGTGCCATCGCTCATCGTGCAAACTTAGTATTTACCTGTCTGCCTTCGCTTTACGCATTGCAGGAAGTGGTGCTGGGGAAGAATGGTTTACTTGGGGGAAGGGCTATCAAGACGTATGTCGATTGCTCTACTACCAGCGCTGAATTTGCACGCGAAATGGCTGCGCAATTGATGCCGGCCGGTATATTAATGCTGGATGCACCTATCACCGGTAATGTGATTACAGCCGGTAACGGCAAGTTGGGTGTTATGTGTTCCGGACCAGCGGAGGCCTTTCGCGATGCGAAGCCGGTCCTACAGAAATTGGCTAGTGCCCTAGTGCTTTATATCGGGGCGCAATCTGGTAAAGCTCAGACCATGAAGCTGCTAAATAACCTGCTCTCCGCTTCCGGAATGGCGGCTTCGTGCGAGGCCTTTATTCTCGGTGTCAAGGCCGGTCTAGATCCGCTTGTTATGCTAAATGTGATCAATTCTGGTGAGGCCAGCAGCAGTGCTACTCGTAACAAATTCGCCCGCTCGATATTGGTTGACCAATTCGATTTTGGCGCACGCATGGCAATCACAATCAAGGATATAACCACCTCGGTTTATGAATCAGAGAAACTCGGCGTTCCGATGTGGATCTCGAGAGAAATCCAGGGACTGTGGGCTTACGCCATATCGCAAGGCGCGTCAGAACGCGATGGCACCACGCTGATAACGTATCTCGAGCAATGGGCTGGCATCAAAGTGCGCGCAAAGTCGGTATCAACCCAGCAACCGAAGGGATCTCGCCCGCGCGTGCCAGAGACTAATCAGGCCGTTATTTTTTGTGAGCAGCGACTGCATTCTGCGCTGGCTTTACGGTTACGCGATTTCAAGGGCATCCCCTTTACACTGATTGGGGTTGCGCCTCATCAATGCCTTTTCTCTGTTATGGAAAAGCATCTGCCAACTCGAATTTCGAAGTCGGGTACGCTCGTCGTTAACTTCTGTCCTGTCACCTCGATTCAGGCTGGCTCACTGCATGCGCTGGCAGTAAAATACGGCCACTCTTATTTGGATGCACCAGTGACGGGGACTCTGACCGAGGCTCGGTGTGGTGCTTTGATGGTAATGTTTTCAGGTGCGCCCGCCTATGATGACATACTGCTGCCGCTCTTTAAGTGTTTGGGTGAACGTGTTTTCCGCATTGGCAAGCGACATGGTATGGCACAAATTATGCATCAGATTAACGGCGCTCTTTTTTCTACGCTGTTTGCAGTGACATGTGAAGCCTTTGTCGCAGGAGCGAAAGCCGGTCTCTCTCCCAAAACTATGACTCGTATTATGGGGATCGAGACTGGTAGGAATGCAGCAAGTGCGCGCATCATGCCCGAACAAATAGCTACTCGACGATTCAAATATGGCAAAAGCATTGCATTAGCCTGCTGTGAACTTGAAGCTGTGAGTAGCGAGGCTGCGCGACTGAACGTAGTAATGTGGGCATTTGAGAAGGTAAAGCTGCTATATCGCCTTGCTACGCAGTTAGGGTCTCCTGAGGATGATATTACGAGGCTAGTGACACATTACGAGACATGGGCTAAAACTCAGGTGAAATCAATAAACAGTAAAACCAAAACGGCCTAACATTGTTGGTTATTTTCCATCTTTTCATGATTAGAATCAGATGGCAAAAATGGAGATAAGCGATGGTTGTTTATGAGACTTTTGGAGCATTTTGCATCAGTTTGGAAAAAATAATCACTTTATCAGACGATTGGGCCTATGATCAGAATTCTTTGGGAGAAAAATACTTTAGACTTTTTGTAAGTCTTTGGGCCCTTTAGAAATCAAAGCTAAGTTGGTGCTTGTTAGAGTTTTTTGGCACTGATGTTTTTTTTCTTGGTTGCATTTTTTTGCGAGAAGCA
>CAITMU010000047.1 GCA_903893565.1 uncultured beta proteobacterium
ATATGCTCGGAGCGCCTCAGGATGTGCCTTTTGTGATTCGCGAGACGCGTCGCAAACACCAGCATACCGTTGCAGAGGTGACTTTTTGGGAGAGAATTCTTTAGGCGCCAAGTATTATCAATACTGATTAATACTTTTTTTCGATTCATGTAAGAAGTGTGGTGTTGGATACACTTCTGTGAAGATTATCGGTAATGCCATCTGGAAGTAGAAGTTCATGAGTCGGTCGCACAATTCTGATGCGACCTTCAGAGCAGGCTCATGGTTTAACCTTTGGCGCTTTGGTTTACATGGGTTTACGAAACAATACAATACGGTTGGTATTGGTGCCCATGCTGTTGTTTGACACCCCCCAGATGTTTGCTGTTTTAGTAAAACGTTGAGCGTTGATGGCCACCGCCATACAAGCAAAGCCTGCACAAATGCCAATCGGGGCAACCACTTCTTCCAGTTTTATCTTACCTTGCCGGACCTCTCCTACTTCAAAGGCCACCCAACCGTTAGGGACAGTGATTCGGTAAAGCTCTCTAAAAACATCGAGCATTACAGTAGACCAATGCGATAGTGTGCTTGACATGGTTAGACGTGAGCCAATTTCATCCGCATCGATCGCGTTAAACCAGCAACGAAGCCAATTATCTTTAGCGTATTGCACAACATCCAAAAACGGTGGGGATGTGACGGTTAACTTCACAATCTCGGTGGGGATCCCTAGGGTGCGAGAGGCGAGATCTTCCATAAACGTGGCTGATTCACTCGCCGTGCGGAGATTTTTTTTGTCAGTCTCGCTTAATTTTTTTTGTAATTGTTGTGATTTTTTTAGTATTAATTCACGCACATTGCGATATTCGGGGCTTTGCTTTAGTCGTTCATTGATACGAATTTGATTTTCTGGGGACGTCGCTTGATTGGGAGGTAGGGTATAGACAGAAAAAAATCCCGGTGAGTGCCCCGTTAATCGATTGGTGGCCACCATGCGTATCCAACGGTCAGTGGCATCCTCAGTGTAATTTTGCCGACGGCTGGTTAGGTAGTGGCGAAGATTTAAAATTTCTTTTTCGGTATCACGATGAAAAAACATCGAAAGATCTATATCGTTGGATAATTTTTTTTGCAACTTCAGGCTATCGAGCCTGTCGGAGATTTCTGATATATCGGGCAGTTCCAATCGAGGTTGCGTCAGAATGGAAGACAAGGGGTTGACGTCGTTGGCAATGACATTTCGTCCGCGCAGCGCGCCTTCCACAGCCGTGGTGCCTCGACCGCTAAAAGGGTCGTATATGACGTCTCCAGGTTGAGTGAAACGCTCGATAAAATAGGCGGGTAATTGCGGCTTGTAGCATCCACGGTAAGAGATTTCGTGAATGGAGCTGGCCTGGCGTTGAAGTGCGGTCCACATCTCACTTTGATAAATCGGTACCGATTGTTCAACCACTTCACGAGATCGGGCCCGCCGTGAGAGGATAGAAGCCGAGCGTACTTGTAAATTTCCTGTGATTACCGATGTTTCAAATCCAAGCATTGCCTATCTCCGCTTAAGAATTGCGCTCGATAGTACGCTTGCGTACAGAAAAGTACAAGCCCCCCAGCCTAACTTTTTAAGTCAGGGCTAATGTAGTACGCAGTTATCTGATGGGTTTTAGGCGTTAAGGACTTCGTCGAGGACTTCTATCCAATGACGAATGGGTACGGGGCTCACCGCTTGAAGATGTGTTTGGCAGCCGATATTAGCCGTTACGATACAACTGGGTGCGCCTTGGGTGAGGGCGGTGATTTTATTATCTCTTAATTGTTCAGACAGTTTGGGTTGGAGTAAGGCATAAGTGCCTGCTGAGCCACAACAAAGATGAGGGTCTTTGACCGGCGTTAATGTAAATCCACAGCGAATTAAAAACGCGTCAAGAAGGCCTTTTTGTTTGAGTCCGTGTTGAAGTGTACAGGGCGCATGAAAGGCAATACTGGGTAATGTTGTGTGTTTTTTTTCTAAAAGCGGGAGCAGTGTTTTCTCTTCATTCAAAATGATGTGGCTAATATCACTGGATAAATCGGAAATGTGCTGAGCCTTTTTAGCATAGTATTTGTCCTCAGACAGCGCCTGCCCATAGTCTTTCACCATGACAGCACATCCACTGGC
The DNA here is from genome assembly GCA_903893565.1 of uncultured beta proteobacterium. Taxonomy (GTDB): domain Bacteria; phylum Pseudomonadota; class Gammaproteobacteria; order Burkholderiales; family SG8-41; genus UBA5216. Next base: position 2,135 of record CAITMU010000047.1, read on the forward strand.
GGTGACTGCGATGGCTTCGACTCCGTCTTCAATCAAGGGCCACCAAGCATCGATATTGCGACGCATCGCGTTCAAGGCTTCTTGTCGGGCGTTTAGATGAAAGGATAGCGCACCACAGCAGCCGGCACCCTCAGCAACCAGCAGAGTAATCCCTAATCGATCTAAGACCCGAGCCGCTGCAGCATTTGTGGCAGGAGATAGGGCCGGTTGTACGCACCCGGCAAGCGTGATGACTTTTCTGCGGTGAAGAGTTTTTGGCCACGCTTTGGCAGGAATGGCCTTGGCAGGAATTTTTTGTTGGATCGATTTTGGTAAGAGTGGTTTTAACCATTGTCCCCATTGCAAGCATTGCTTGAATACGCTGGGGTTAGACAGTGTTTTTTGTAAAAAAAATCGGGTTAGCCTCGAAAGAGGGTCTCGACCGACTTGGCGCTCAACCACCTCTCGACCGATATCTAAGAGTCGGCTGTAGTTAACGCCTGAAGGGCAGGTCGTTTCACAGGAACGACAGGTTAGACACCGGTCTAAATGAAGTTGAGTTTTAGTCGTTGCAGTCGCACCTTCAAACACTTGTTTCATGAGATAAATACGACCGCGGGGACTATCCAACTCGTCACCGATTAGCTGATAGGTCGGGCAAGTCGCCAAACAAAAGCCGCAGTGCACGCATTGGCGCAAGATGTCATTGGCGGCTAGCCCTTCGGGAGTATCTTTAATAAATGCAGCCAGTCGGGTTTGCATGAGCGGTGATTTATAGGTTTGAGTCGGGGTAGAGTCGTCCCGGATTAAAGAGGAAAGCCGGATCGAAGGTTTTTTTCAGTTGTCGGTGAATTTTTTCGAGAGCCGGTGAAAGCGGATGAAAAACGCCATCCGGTGGAGCCTTGCCTTTAAATAAAGTGGCGTGACCACCGTGTGCGCTCGCCAGTTGGCGTAGATGAGAGGCGGATTGATGGGTTTTAACCCATCTTTGCGCTCCGCCCCATTCAATGAGTTGTTCACCCTCGATATTGAGTTCACCGGCTGTTGAGCGCAAAGACAAACGCCATAAGGGCCGCGAATCATTAAAAAATGAGTGAGTGTGGTCGCGTAGACTCGTCCACAGTTGTTGCGCTTGAATGAAAGGGATCGTTTCGCCGCCCAATTTTAAGGCGGCACTGTGTACGGCGCTCTCGGCCCCCGATAGGCGGATATGGAGTTGATTCGCTACCCAAGCGCTCGCCGATAGGGGGAGTGCTTGGCCCGCCCAGTGATTAGTACGCTCAATGGCCTCTTTTAGGGAGCAGATCTGACGTAAGCTTAATTCAAAAGCGGGTAAGGGTACGGTTTTAAGCGAGGCTTCCAGCACTAATCCGAGGGTGCCCATGGATCCGGCCATGAGACGCGATAGATCAAAACCTGCAACATTTTTTATGACGCGCCCCCCAAAGTTAAGATCGCTGCCGTGGCCATCGATCATGCGAATTCCGAGTAAGAGATCACGCACTGCGCCAGCATACGGGCGGCGAGGTCCTGACAGTCCGGCGGCAATGACACCACCCAGTGTTGCTTGGTCAGAAAAGTAGGGGGCCTCGAAACCGAGCATCTGGTTTTTTTCTTTTAAAGCGCTTTCGATCTCCCTCATCGGTGTGCCCGCACGTGCGGTGATCACAAGCTCAGTGGGTTCGTAGTCGATAATACCGCGATACGAAAGCGTTGAGAGATCTTGACCTTGAGAGGGGTTACCGTAGAAGTCTTTACTGCCTAAACCCCGAATACAAAGACTGTGGCCAACTGCCTTGGCTTGTTGGATGAATTGTGAGAAGTCGCTGACAGTCGTAAGCATGAGCCAGGGCCTTAAAAGCGAGGAATATCGGGAAAGCGCTCTTGTCCCGAATGTACTCTCATGCGTCCCATTTCAGCGCAACGGTGTAGGCTGGGCACCGCTTTACCCGGATTTAATCGGCCTAAGGGATCAAAGGCTTTTTTAATTTGGTGAAATACATGTAGCTCGGCCGAAGCGAATTGATCGCACATCGAATCAAGTTTTTCAACCCCTACCCCATGTTCGCCGGTAATGGTGCCACCGACATCGATACAAAGTTTGAGAATTTTTTCACCGAAGGCCTCTGTACGTTCGAGTTCGCCAGGCTCATTGGCATCATACAATATGAGGGGATGTAGATTGCCATCCCCCGCATGAAACACATTCATGCAACGCAGATTATATTCAATCGATAGGTCTTCTATTTTTTTGAGAACCAAGGCCAGTGCTCGCTTAGGGATCGTACCGTCCATACAGTAGTAGTCGGCCGAGATGCGACCGGCTGCTGGGAAAGCGGACTTTCGTCCAATCCAAAAACGTAGTCTTTGCGCTTCATCCTGTGAAACACGCACTTCGGTTGCGCCACTATCGTGCATGATTGCGCTGATTCGCTTTATCTCGTCTTCGACTTCTTCGTGTGCGCCATCAGACTCACATAATAAGATTGCTTTGGCGTCGAGGGGATAACCGGCTTGAGCAAAAGGTTCCACAGCACGCGTAGTTAGTTGATCCATCATTTCAAGACCAGCCGGAATAATCCCAGCAGCGATGATATTACCAACAGCGGTGGCGGCTTTCGTTACATCATCGAAGGCGGCGAGTACGCATTGGGCCCGCTGTGGTTTGGGTAATAGTTTTACACAGACCTCGGTAATAACCGCTAAAAGTCCTTCGGATCCCGTCATTAAGGCTAGAAGATCGTAACCCGCACTATCGAGCCCCTCACCGCCTATTTCTAGTAGTTCACCCTCTTGGGTATAGGCTCTTAGTTTGAGGATATTATGGACTGTGAGGCCGTATTTAAGGCAATGCATGCCGCCTGAGTTTTCTGCTACATTGCCACCGATCGAGCAGGCAATTTGACTGGAGGGGTCCGGTGCATAATAAAGATTATGGACCGCTGCTGCCTCTGAGATAGCAAGATTTCTCACACCAGGTTCCACCGTAGCAGTCCTGGCGTGGGGATCAATGGATTTGATTCGCATCATTTTGGCTAAGGACAGTAATACGCCCTGATCACAAGGCATAGCGCCTCCGGACAATCCCGTGCCAGCACCGCGAGCTACGACGATCACCCCTAAGCGGTGGCAGGTGCGTAATATGGCTTGCACCTCATGTTCGTTTTCAGGGATCGCCACGACCATCGGCAATTGGCGGTAAGCCGGCAAAGCATCGCATTCGTAGGGTTTAACCGCCTCGAGTTCGAATAGCACGCTGGACTTGGGTAAAAATTCTATTAACGCTTGAACAACTTCGCGTTGCTTATTTTTATCCATTGGGGTGCTCAAAGGCTTATCCATGGTTCCCATTCTAGCAAATCTTCGATGAAAGATCGTTTTAACAGAAAAAGACAATAGAGCCAACAAGGGATAAAAGTCGTTTTGCCAATAGACAGACTACACTTCGCTCCCAAACCATTGGGGTTTAACTCGGGTTGATTAATCTAGGCGGGTATTAAAATAATGACGTCTATTTATAACCCAAGTATTGACCAGAATTTTTTTGATCCCTAGGTCAGTTCGCTGCGATGTTGAGGCGCTTAAATGAGACTTCAAATGTTGAGGGTATGCGCTTGCCGGGTTGGAATCTACACCCCTTAAAAGGTAAAGAATTGAAGGGGGCATTACTCATTTTGGGTTAACGGCAATTGGCCAATGACTTTCAGATTTGAAGGACTACATGCCCTACGGGTTGATTATCAGGATGACCCTTGGTAAGGCATAAAAATGAAAATGCACAATCCTTCCTACCCCCGACTTACCCTTAGAGGGGATGGGTTGCCAGCATTAGGGTTCTCGGTGACTGAAACTGCTACACAATTGAGCGTTGCACGCGTTACCCTTTTCCGCGTATTAAATGGCCATGCCGCTATATCGCCAGAAATGGCTTTACGCATTCAAGCATGGTTGGGCGTGGAGCGAGGTGGGGAGGCGCGTTTATGGTTGGCGCAACAAACGGCATATGATAAATGGCAAACCGAACAACGTATAAAAAAGCTGCTTTTGCACGTCAATCCAGCGGCGGAATGAATTTCTCAATTGCGTTCTCAAACTCTAAAGTGCTCGCTATAGGGAAGGCTAAGTCTTAGGGGTAGCGAAAAGCGCCACACATCCGAATCCTTTTTTTTAGAATAACAACTTATAAAAATGCTTTTAACCGACGCTAAGTCCTGCGTGGAATGGGCTTCCCGCGCAATATTTCGATTGATCTTGAGTCGGCTAAAGGCGTTTTGAACGTTTATTTAATCGTATGGTGCGCCATGTGCTCAAGTGCGGTGATCATCGCCGAGTGATCTGATTGAGCACCCCCATGAGCGGCACAGCTATTGAATAATTCTTGTGCTGTGGCGGTGTTGGGTAGGCTCACCCCCATAGCGCGTGCACCCGACAAGGCAAGTGACAAATCTTTTTGATGGAGTTCAATTCTAAATCCTGGTGTAAAGGTGCGTTTGATCATGCGTTCGCCATGGACCTCCAAAATGCGTGAAGCGGCAAAGCCACCCATTAAGGCTTGCCGCACTTTTGCTGGATCGGCCCCTGCTTTGGAGGCAAATACTAGCGCTTCGGCTACAGCTTCAATATTTAAGGCAACGATGATTTGGTTGCATACCTTGCAGGTCTGACCATCGCCATTACCACCGACTAAGGTGATATTTTTACCCATTAATTCAAAAAGGGGTTTGACCTTTTCAAAGGCGTCGGGATCGGCCCCGCACATGATGGTTAGGCTGGCACTCTTGGCACCTACCTCCCCACCCGATACGGGAGCATCAACGTAGGAGCAACCCAAGTCATTTATTTTTTTGGCAAACTTTTTAGTTTCTATCGGGCAAATCGAACTCATATCGATCACCACTTTGCCTAAACTTAATGCTTCTGCTACCCCATCATGACCAAATAATACTTTTTCCACATCGGGGGTATCGGGGAGCATAAGAATGATGATGTCACTTTGGCTGGTGACGGCTTTAGCGCTCTGGCAGGCCTTGGCCCCGGTCTTAACTAAGTCTTCAGGCACGCCACTACGAGAGTGGAGAAATAATTGGTGTCCACCCTTGATGAGGTTTTCTGCCATGGGTTTGCCCATGATGCCCAGTCCAATAAATCCAATGTTAGCCATAGTCCAGTGTCTCCGTAGGAATGAGTATTGTTGGTAATGTGCTTATTTTGCCATGCTTTGCTGCCTTAATATCGCCTAAGGTGCACGATGATCGATATAGGGTTTTAACCATCCGAGCCCCGCATCGGTGTCGGTGCTCGGTTTGTATTCACAGCCGATCCAGCCGGGGTAGCCTATTTTATCGATGAAATCGAATAAAAAGGGGTAATGGATTTCACCGGTGCCCGGTTCATGTCGACCCGGATGGTCGGCCAGTTGTAAATGGGCAATGTGGGAGAGGTTTTTTTCTATAGTGAGGGCTAGATTACCTTCCATAATTTGCATATGGTAAATGTCATATTGCAAAAATAGATTGTCGCTACCAGTGGCAGCAATGATATCGAGTGCTTGTTGCGTGTGGTTTAGATAGAACCCGGGCATATCAATGCGGTCATTAATGGGCTCGATCAAAAGACGAATACCAGCTGCTTTAAAAAGGGGGGCAGTAAATTGCAAATTGCGGATGAATGTTTCGCGCACCGTTTGTGCAGGAACATTGGCGGGAGTGAGTCCGGCCAAGCAATTAATTTGCTGGCAATCGAGGGCCTTGGCATAGGTAATGGCCTTTTCTACACTGTCTTGAAACTCCCCGACTCGTTTGGGGTCGCAGGCGATGCCTCGGTCTCCCTTGCCCCAGTCACCCGCGGGCATGTTGTGGAGCACTTGTTGGAGTTTATTTTTTTCAAGTTTTTCCCTTAGCACTTCGGCAGGATAGTCGTAGGGGAAAAGATATTCCACGCCTTTGAAGCCCGCGCTGGCAGCTTTTTGAAAGCGTTCTGGGAAAGGCGCTTCGTTGTAAAGTAGCGTCAGGTTGGCACAAAAACGAGGCATGCATAAGCTCCAGAA
>CAITMU010000048.1 GCA_903893565.1 uncultured beta proteobacterium
AGATTTTTGTTACCTTGCATCCCATGTAATGCGATGATTGGCTCCAGCGTCGCCCGGGTGGTGAAACTGGTAGACACAAGGGACTTAAAATCCCTCGGCCCTTATCCGGCCATGCCGGTTCGATTCCGGCCCCGGGCACCAAAAATCAATCCGAAGCAGTCCTTTAAAGGCCATAACTACAGGTAAATAAAGGAGTTTTACCTTTTTCTTAGACGGACTCGTCCAGCGTGGTCCGTTGACATCCGGGGTATTTGAGGGGTAGATTGTGGGGGTATCTTCCTCTCCAATGGGGTAACACGTTGCCACTAACTGATACCGCCGTAAGAAATGCCAAGCCCCGAGCAGATCCCACAAATCTGTCGGCCAGTACAAAGCCCAGGAAAATTTTTGATGAACGTGGCTTGTTCCTGCTGGTTACCCCTAACGGGGGTAAGTGGTGGCGCTTTCGCTACAGTTTTGATGGCAAGGAAAAGCTGCTTGCTTTGGGCACGTATCCTGATGTGCCGCTCTCCGCTGCCAGGCAGAAGCGGGACCAAGCTCGGACGTTGCTCGCTGATGGTATCGATCCTAGCGAACACAGGAAGGCCGCTAAAGCTAAAAGGGTAGGGCTAGCGGCAAACACCTTTGAGGTGATAGGTCGCGAGTGGTATGCCAAAACTGCGGTGACACTGGCTGATAGCACTAAGGCCAAACTGTTGAAATTCCTTGAAGCCGACGTGTTTCCATGGATAGGTGCGCGGCCTATTAGCAGCCTCGCGGCCATCGATTTAATAGGCGTGATCGAGCGCATTGAGCGGCGAGGCGCTATGGACATTGCCCGGCGAGTACACAACTACATGGGGCGCATTTTCCGGTACGCCGTTGGCCGGGGGTTAGCGGACCGAGATCCTTCGCGGGACATCGAATTAAAAGATATCCTGCCAAAGCCGGATATGCAGCACCATGCTTCGGTGACCGACCCGAAAGAGGTTGGTGCACTCTTGCGCGCCATCGAAGGCTTTACCGGGGCCATCACTACCCGGTGCGCGCTACGCTTGGGTGCACTTGTATTCGTGCGTCCTGGTGAATTGCGGCGTGCGGAGTGGAAAGAATTCAATTTCGACAAATCGGAATGGCGCATCCCGGCTGTAAAGATGAAAATGAAGGAACAGCACATTGTCCCCTTGTCCACTCAGGCGATTGACATTTTGCGAGAGATTCAGCCGTTGACCGGCAGCGGGCGCTATGTGTTCCCGAGCGAGCGAGGGGATGGCAGACCGATGAGCGAAAACACCGTCAATGCGGCTCTGCGCCGATTGGGATACGCCAAAGACGAGATGACCGGTCATGGCTTTCGCAGCACGGCATCAACCCTCTTGAATGAGATGGGCTGGTTCTGCAAGATGATTGAAAGGCAACTGGCCCACGGAGAACGTAGCAAGGTGGTGGGCGCGTACAACTTCGCTGAGTATCTTTCGGGCCGGAGGAGGATGATGCAGGCTTGGGCTGACTATTTGGATATGTTAAGGGGTGGGGGCGAGTTAATCCAGCTTTGCGGCATTGCTACATTGATCGATAGAGGACCAGAGGATATCCCGATTTGCTTACCCACTTGAAGGAGATCATTCATGCCAAGGCCGAAGGCACGTTATAACGGAGACGGCTTTTGGACGGTGCACAAAGATTACTCGGACGTGCTCAGGGAAAAGCTGCGGGAATACTACCCAGATCAACACGCCGAGTCTGACCCCTCTTTTGGTCATCCCGCGGATGAATTTGTCTCGCACATATTGGAGGAGGCCAAATGGGCCGTTTCCGAGTTGCATTGGCAACGTCTTGACATCACAAAGCCGGAGATCCGAGCCGAGCATTTGGATGTGATGTCAATCGTTCTAGATTGCCACAATAAATTACGCAACCTTTCCAGGGGCTACGAGCGTCTCCTGCCTGTGGACGCCGCCCTCTGGGGTTAGCCGACGCCTTGAATGAGTTTATCAAGCAGATAGGCCTTACTGGTCAACGCATAGATGATTTGGCGATGGCGAAAAGACCGATACAAAAGCACCACGAGGTAGCGATGGAGATGGCAATCCGCGTGCTGCGAACTATCCAAGAGTATGGAATCAAGCCGTCAGCCACCGGCAATGCCTACTCCCGAGGTGCATCCAATGCATCCGATGCAGTCAAGATCCTCAAGGTGTTGGCATCCATGCAATATTGACCCGGGGTTTTCATCCAAATTTGACCCACGGTTTATGTTCGTAGTATAGCTACGTGCCTGTGGATAGATTTTCTGTTTTGCTCGTTTTGTCTCCTTGAGATTTTGGGGTGGAACGAG
>CAITMU010000049.1 GCA_903893565.1 uncultured beta proteobacterium
AGCCCTCCGCTTTCCCTTTTTGTTTCAAGCCGTTCAGGGAACGGCGGGGTAGCAAAATGGTTATGCAGCGGATTGCAAATCCGTCTACGCCGGTTCGATTCCGACCCCCGCCTCCAAAATCGTGTCCTGATGGTTGATCAGCGTTTTAAATCAGTTTTTAAAAGTGGTAATTGAGCAAAAATCCAAAACGTGACTGACCTGCCCGGGTGGTGAAATTGGTAGACACAAGGGACTTAAAATCCCTCGGGCCTAAACAGCCCATACCGGTTCGATTCCGGTTCCGGGCACCACATTTATTATGGTATATCCATGATTGTTTACGACTTGGAGTGCGAGTTTAATCATCGATTCGAAGGCTGGTTTGGTTCGGCCGAGGATTATGATAAACAACTCGTATCAAAGCTCTTGTCCTGCCCTGTTTGCAATACAGGCAATGTAGTGCGCCGACCCAGTGCGGCTTATATCAGTTCCGGTATTCATTCAGAGTCTTCTGAAAGAAATCGTGAACCGGTTGATAAGCCCGTTGTACAAAAAAATGACTCTGTGGCCAATGTTCACCCGGAAGTAATGAACCGATTGATAGAACATATCATCAAAAATACGGAAGACGTGGGGAATCGGTTTTCGGAGGAGGCCCGAAAAATTCATTATCAAGAGGCTCCCGAGCGCCATATTCGTGGCACGGCGACCTCAAAAGACGTGGAATCGTTGCGTGATGAAGGTATTGAGGTGGTGGCTTTGCCTTTGGCTGCCCAATTAAACAATAAATCGCATTAGTGAAATCGTTTCAAAGCAGGCTCATGGCGAATGCTTTTACTGGGCCTGAGCCAATAAATTGGACAATCTTTTTTAGGCCCCCAGTTTATTGTGTTTGAGTTTTATTCATTCTCATCATGCCAAAGTTTGGCTGTGGTGTAGATAAACCTATTGAATACATTTACTTTATATTGAAATGACAGAAGACAATTTGCCCATGAAAAACGCTATTCATGCACTGCTTCATCCGCAATCGATTGCTATTTTGGGTGCATCGGCTGATTTTGAGAAGCTTAATGGCCGCACGCTCAAAGCATTAATTGAAAAAAAATATGCGGGTCAAATTTATCCCGTTAATCCCAAATACACTCAGATTGCTGAACTAAAGTGCTATTCCGATGTAGCTGATTTACCTTTTGGTATTGATCTTGCCATTGTGGCGGTTCCTGCTAAAAAAGTACCGAGTCAATTAATTGCCCTAGGAAAAAAAGGTATCAAAGCGGCTGTTGTTTTTAGTTCTGGATTTTCTGAAGTTGGGGGTGAGGGGGTCGATTTGGAAATCCAGTTAAAGCAAAGTATTAAAGACAGTGGGGTTCGCGTTTTAGGGCCTAATTGTCTGGGTTTGATTAATGCTTTTGAAAATGTGATGGCCACGTTTAGTCAGTTTTCATTGGGACCTACATTGCCTGGGCCTGCCGCCTTTGTGACCCAATCGGGTGCGCTCGGCACGGCCACAGCGGGGCTAGCTCGCCGAAGGGGGTTGAGTTTTGGTTACTTTGTTAATACCGGCAATGAGAGTGATATCCACTTTGTCGATATTATGAAGCAAATTATTGTTGACCCGAAAATTCGAGTCGGCGCTGGCTATATCGAGGGTTTAAAAGATGGCCAGGGTTTATTGGATGTGGCCAAAACGGCTTTGGATGCCTCTAAACCCTTGATTATTACTAAAGTGGGAAGAACGCGTGCTGGAGCCAAAGCCATTGCCTCTCATACGGGATCCTTAGCAGGCGAGGATGCGGTATTCGATGGCGTGATCCGAGGCGCTGGCATTATCCGTGCTCGAAGCGATGAGCATTTGCTGGATATGGTTGAAGTGTTTAGTAAGGCGACTTTGCCCGAAGGTGACGGTATTGGTTTTATTACCCGCTCAGGTGGCGCGGGGGCACTGATGGCTGATCGGGCTGAAGAATTAGGCCTGAATGTGGTGACATTGCAAGCCGATACAGTCGCACGCTTAAGAAAAGTGGTCCCGGTGTTTGGCTCAACGGGTAATCCGGTCGATATCACAGCGCAAGGATTAGTGGATCCTTCTTTGATGCGTGAGAGCTTGAAGATTTTGTTATCGGATCCTAAGATTGATGTGGCTATTGCATGGCTCGCCTTTACTGAAAAAGAAGCCGATGTGACGGTTCAATGTTTTATTGAAGCTAAAAATGCCACGACAAAACCCTTTATCGTGAGCTGGGTGGGTATTCCTGAACCGGCGTTATTGAAATTACGCGAAGCCGGTATTCCCGTATTACGTGGCGCTGACCCAGCGGTGGAGGCTGCGGCAGCGCTCGTTCAATATGCTAAAGCGCATCGTCATGCCTTAGCGGATGCCGCAGCGGTAAAGGCATTGCGATGCCCCCCCTCTTATCTGAAGTCAGGTGTGGGAATTGTGCCGACCCTAGTGGCTGGTGAGCAGTTGCAGTTAGCCGGTGTGAAAGTCGTGAGTGCGAAGCTCGCAACCTCTGTCGAGTCAGCTATTGAAATCGCTCGTGAAATGGGTTACCCCGTCGCACTGAAAATTGAATCCTCCATGATTGCTCATAAGACCGAGGTTCAAGGGGTTAAGCTCGGATTAAAAGATGCGGAGGCCGTACGTTGGGCCTATCAGGCCATTACTGAAAGTGTTAGGCGATTTAAACCCGATGCCCCAGTCGATGGCATGATTGTTCAACCGATGATTGAAGGAGATGTGGAGTTAGTGATCGGTTTACAAAATGATCCCGTCTTTGGTCCTGTGGTGATGGTGGGCTTGGGGGGGATTCATATCGAAATACTCAAGGACGTCGTATTTCGTAAAGCGCCTGTGACCGAAGAGCAATCGGGTCGTATGCTAGATGAATTAAAAAGTACGGCCATGTTAAATGGGGTAAGAGGTAAATCAGCTGTCGACCGTCAAGCCCTGACCCAGATGATTAGTCGTTTATCTTGCTTGGGTATGCTGGAGTCTGGTCTTATTAAAGAAGTGGATTTAAATCCTGTCATTGCCGGTCCCCATGGTGTGACGGCTGTTGACTGGCTGATTGTGACTTGAGTGGAGACCTCGTTCTTGAGTGCTCGCCCTTTTACAAGATTGAATACTTTTACAGTTTTGCTTATTTTCTTTTTAATTGACAAACGTTAGGAAAAATATGACTCAATCGATTACTACTTTGACTGAAAAGCTTTTGGCCACCAAAGAAGGCGCTATTGGCTGGATTACCTTTAATAACCCGGATAAGCACAACGCCGTTTCGATGGAAATGTGGCAGTCTGTGCCCATGGCCTTTGAGGCCTTTAACAAAGATCCTGAAATCCGAGTGGTGATTTTAAAAGGTGCCGGTGTGAAGGCGTTTGTTTCTGGGGCGGATATTTCTCAGTTCAAGGAGCGCCGCTCGACTCCAGAGGCCGTCCAAGAATATAACCAAACCGCAGACAAAGCCGCCGAGGCCATCCGTAATTGTCCTAAACCCACCATTGCGATGGTCCGCGGTTTTTGTATTGGCGGGGGCACGGCTACGGCAACCAACTGTGATATGAGAATTGTCTCCGATGATGCTAAATTCGGAGTGCCTGCCGGTAAGCTAGGTTTGGGCTATCGTTATCCGGGCATCAAGCGACTGACCGACCTCGTAGGTCCTCAGTTTACGGCAGAGATATTTTTCACTGCACGTCAGTTCAATGCCCAAGAAGCATTGGCCATGGGTTTAGTCAATCGTGTGGTGCCCGCCGAGGAATTAGAGAAATATGTTCGCGATTATGCCCAAACCATAGGCAACAATGCCCCGTTGACCTTAGCCGCCATCAAGCGTGCATTGATTGAATACAGTAAAGATGACAGTCAACGTGATTTATCCATTTGTGACAAGATGGTGAGTGATTGTTTTGCTAGCGAAGATTACAAAGAAGGGCAAACGGCTTTCATGGAAAAAAGAAAGCCGGTATTTAAAGGTCGATAAGACATTGGTATAAGATGAATGGTTGAGCCTCTTGGATGAGGCTCATTGGGCTGTAGTGCCTATATTAACGAATAGGTCGTGTCTACATTCTTGGGGAGTCGGTGTATAACCAGGCTCCCTTTTTTTATTAGGGGGCCCACTTTTTTGAAAGAGTCAAATCGATCGGTAGCTAAAGAGTGACCGACCAATGCCCATCTATTTCAATGAGGGTTGGTAATGGCCTTCATGGGCTCTTATGGGCGTCGAATAATGAGGATAGAGAAACAGACGTTCTCCAGAATTTTAAAAAATCCCTGGGCTTAATAGACCATTGCTGGATACCTCTTACATCGGTGCTGATGAGGTGTAGTTCATGAATGCGACGGTTTTTTAAATCATTCAACACGGGCCTCATCCACTGTCTGTCCCAGTTTTCTAAGTCGGCGATCCATGCATTAAGGTTATGTTGCCGCCAGTGTTTGGAGAGATGATCAAAAATCAGTAGATGCGAGCCTTCATTTAACGGGGTGTCTTCATAAGAGTGTTTCATCACGGGAGTGAGGCTTGACTGAAATCGGGCGATGGCCTTTATCATCGGGTCTACACTATGCACGGTTTTAAACGGGGATTGTTCAGGTGTGGGGCGTGTGCCCCCTCCCCAAAACCATACGCTATTGATCGGTGGATGACCGTCTTTTTCACGTATGAGATTAATAGTGTGATCATGCAAGATCATCTGAGTCTCAGTCAATAACCGATGCCAATACGCGCTGTGAGGGCCCTTGGGTAAAAAATGGCGGATATTGTTTCCTACCACTTGGCTGACATTGAAGTGATGAACCTGCTGAGGTTGGGGTATGCGCAATAACCACCCTTGACCGAACTGGCTTGTGGGATGGCAATCGATATGCGCTTCGTTAAAGTGCTCGCAAAGCGTTGTGCTCAGTGCTTGGTATTCAAGAGGGCTAATCTTGGTGGGCTCATTTAAAATAAGGCCTTGGCGTTGGGTATCAAGGTAAACGGGGCTGGCAAAGAGCCAATAGCCCTTTGCGGCATCGCTCAACGACTCTTCATGGGCCATCAAACTGGCCCATGGCCAGTCTTCTTGTCTTTTTAATCCTAACGCTTGACCCAACCAAGACTCACGGTCATTGGCAACACCTGGCAAACAATGAACAGGGCGAGCATGAGCCAATATTGTTTTTAGCGCAGGCGCCTTAACGCTCTGCCACAAGGCTTCGCCCTGTGGGGGCGGTGGCAAGAGTTGATCGATGAGTAGTGTTAATGTCATGGTATTGGATTTGCAAGTGTAGCACCCAGAGCCAATCGAATTGAAGTAAAATGGTTTTTTTAAAAGGGTGGCTTCTGTAGTGAAATCATTCGAATACTTTATCGGTTTACGATATACCCGTTCCCCACAAAGAACCCGATTTATCTCTGTCATCTCCTTGATCAGCGTGATCGGTATTGCTTTAGGAATGACAGTGCTCATTACGGTTTTGTCGGTGATGAACGGTTTTCAACGTGAAGTGCGCACGCGAATGCTCTCTGCGGTGGCCCATATTCAAGTCAGTGGTTCTGCAGAACAGTTAACGGATTGGGGGAAAGTGGATGCTTTGATCACCCATCAACCGCATGTGCTGGCCACGGCCCCCTATATTAATGGACAAGGCCTATTAAATTCGGGCAGCCAAGTGCGCGGTATTTATTTACGCGGTATCTTCCCTGACCAAGAATCAAATGTCGATCAACTCGGTTCCAGTATGTTACTAGGACAATTAAATCTCTTAAAGCCTGGAGAATTTAAAATTATCTTGGGTGATGCCTTGGCCGGGACTTTGAATGTGAATGTGGGCGAAAAAGTGATTCTTTTAGTGCCTCAAGGGCAGGTGACCCCTGCTGGGATTTTGCCGCGTTTGCGCCAGTTTACCGTTGTGGGCATTTTCCATGTTGGACACTATGAAATTGATTCCGGTTTGGCGCTGGCCCACTTGGATGACGTGCAAAAGGTCTATCGCATGGGGGACAAAATTAGTGGTTTACGGCTGAAACTCGATGACCCGTTAATAGCCCCAGAAGTGGCACGAAATCTCATCAAGCGGTTGCCACCGGACACCTTAGTCAGTGACTGGACCCGACTGAATGCGACCTATTTTCGTGCCGTTGATATAGAAAAAAGAATGATGTCACTGTTACTTTTTTTTATCATTGCAATTGCGGCGTTTAACTTAGTATCTAGTCTATTTATGGTGGTGAAGGAAAAGCAAGCCGATATAGCTATTTTGCGCACTTTAGGGGCTGCACCCCGAAGTATTATGAAAATTTTTATGTTCCAAGGAATACTCATTGGTTTTACGGGTGTAGTGATGGGGATTATTTTTGGGGTCCTCGGTGCCACGTATGTGGATGTGATTGTGGGATTTGTGGAGCGGTTGTTCGGTTTTAAATTTTTGGATCCTTCGATCTATCAAATTTCTAGCCTTCCGTCTGAGCTTCATTGGATGGATGTGGTTTTGACTGCTATATTTTCTTTTTTTATGTCTGCCATCGCTACTATTTACCCCGCTTGGCGTGCTTCCAGAGTGCATCCCGCAGAGGCATTACGATATGAATGATTTTGTCATCGCTTGTGAGGGCTTAAGTAAAGTGTTTCATCAAGGTAAGGTGAGCGTGCCCGTATTACATGACATTAATTTTCATTTGAAAAAATCGGAGCGAGTCGCTATTGTGGGTGCGTCGGGCTCAGGCAAAAGCACTTTGTTACATTTGCTCGGCGGGCTGGATGAGCCGAGTGCGGGAGATATTTTCATTATGGGTCACAATATGAGTGAACAAAATGAGACGCAAAAAGGAGTGACCCGCAATCAGCATTTGGGTTTTGTCTATCAATTCCATCATTTGTTGCCTGAGTTCACCGCACTTGAAAATGTCGCTATGCCTTTGTTAATCCGCCGTATGCCGAAGGCCTTGGCTTATGAAAAGGCATCGCGATTGCTCGATCAAGTGGGTTTGTCGCACCGCTTGACTCACTCACCGGGGGAATTGTCCGGTGGCGAGCGCCAGCGCGCGGCATTAGCCCGGGCATTGGTCACTGAACCGGCTTGCGTGATGGCAGATGAACCCACTGGCAATCTAGATCGACAAAATGCCAATGCGGTGTTTGCATTGATGCTTGAGCTTAATCAAACTTTAGGCACGAGCTTTATCATTGTGACCCATGATACGCAGATTGCGGCCAGTGCTGATCGCACTTTACGTTTGATGGATGGGCAGTTGTTGGCTCAATAACATTTTCACTCTCCTTCTTCTGGAGGAGGGCACCAGGTGGGGCAGGGACTCGCTAAAAACCGCAGGCCTTGTTTGGTTCAAGGGGTGAGCTCCAAGCTTCGCCATAAATACCAGGTCGCGACAGTGCGCCAAGGTTTCCATTTTTCCCCTTTTTGTTCCATTTGATGAGGGCGCAGTTCACGGCCCCGAGCAAAATGCAGAACCATCGCTTTTTTTAGACCTAAGTCGTCCACGGGAAAGATATCCGGCCTTCCCATATGAAAAATCATATGCATTTGGGCGGTCCAGCGTCCGATGCCTTTGACTTGGGTAAGACAGTGGATGAGCGCTTCGTCCTCCCACTGTTTCCATTCCTCTGGGTTGAGTTGTCCATTAACAAAGTGCTTAGCCAGATCACTGATATATTTTGATTTTTGCTCTGATAGTCCGTATTGTCGCAGTTGGGGGATAGAGCGTTCCAGTACGCGCTCTGGAGTGAATGTTTCAAACCCGGCTAATAGCCGTAACCAAACACTTTGTGCCGCTTTGACAGAGATTTGTTGGCCGACAATGGATCGGGCCAGGGTGTGGAAAGCATCGCCTCGACTGCCCAGTGATAAGGGAGGATATTGTTCGATCAGCGGTGAAAAAAATGGTTCTACCTCGATTAGCATTTGACACGCTTGGTTCCAGTATTTGGGTTTCATCGCAATCTGATTAAAGTGAGTAAAAATGAAGGCAGGGGAGAAACCATGGGTGTCTTATGTGGCATGATGAGGCCTTAATCATCGTATCAAAGATTGAGCCTCGGTGTACGAGCGTGTGCCTGGTCTTTTTTTTATTTGCGTAAGCGCTCTTACGGGTGAATAAAAGGGTAGGCGGCAGGCGTTCAAATGATGACATTTTTGCCGTTAAGACCGATACAGTGGACTGAGCTAAATTTTGAGATAATGGTATGACTCTTGGGTTAGCTTTTTTTTCTATGTCGGTTCGTTCAATTAATCTGGTTTGGGCTGAGTGGGTGTTTATTATTTAATTTTCTTTTATGGTCTCACTATCTAAAACTAGGCTATCGCAAACAACGCATTTGGCTTCCGATGAGTGGCTAGAGAACCTCTATGCAATAGACCCATCCATTGACATTACATCGTTAAAGGGGATCGTTGATTTTTTGCGACCTTATTATGATTCAAAGTCGATGATGAGTGGGGAAAGTGTGTGGGCGCATGTGCTGGGGGCCGTGAACCTATTGGTGCCGTTACGGTTGGGATATGAGTCCATTGCCGCCTGCCTTTTATGGCCCTTAGAGGGGCAGGAGGCTGCCGCACACAAAAAGGCCAGAGCCAAATTTGGTGCCCCTATCTTGTCGTTAGCTGAAGGGGTCGCTCGTATGGGGGCTATGGGGGCATTGTCAACACAGTCCACTGTGGGCATGGATGCAGAGGCGCAGAGCGCGCAGCTAGAGTCACTGAGAAAGATGCTACTGGCCATGGTGCAGGATGTGCGTGTGGTGTTGATTAAATTGGCCGATCACACGCAAGATTTGCGCTTTGTGGTGAAGTCGGGTGAAAAACACATACAAAATGAACTCGCCCATTTAGCGCGAGATATTTTTGCCCCCTTAGCCAATCGGTTGGGAGTCTGGCAATTGAAATGGGAGATTGAGGATTTATCCTTTCATTTACTAGAGCCTAAAATCTACAAAGAGATTGCTCAACTGCTAGATGACAAGCGAGTGAATCGTGAACAGTTCATTGAAAAGGTCTTAAATGAATTAAGGCAAGAACTCCTACACCATGACATTCGCGCGGATATTATGGGTAGACCTAAGCATATTTACAGCATCTATAACAAGATGACGCGTAAACACATGAACTTTGAGGCGCTCTACGATGTTCGTGCCGTGCGCGTGTTGGTTGATGACGTTAAAGATTGTTATGCTGTATTGGGGTTAGTGCATCAATTGTGGTCCCCTATTCCCAAAGAGTTTGATGACTACATTGCAAAGCCTAAGTCTAATCACTATCGCTCTTTACATACAGCTGTCATAGGGCCAGAGGGTAAGTCGGTCGAGGTGCAAATCCGCACGCACGAGATGCATCATCACTCTGAACTGGGCGTTGCGGCGCACTGGCGCTACAAGGAAGGGGTTCGTCAGAATAAGGGCTATGATGAAAAAATTACCTGGCTAAGACAAGTGCTCGAATGGAAGGACGAGGTCAAGAATACGGGAGATTTGGCAGAACAATTTAAAACTGGTCTATTTGATGAGACTATTTATGTGCTCACCCCACAGGGAAAAGTGGTGGATTTGCCTCTAGGGTCAACCCCTATTGATTTTGCCTACCAAGTGCATACTGAGTTAGGCCATCGCTGTCGTGGTGCTAAGGTTGATGGCGCTATTGTTCCATTAAACACCGTGTTACATAACGGACAACATGTAGAGATCACGGCTGCCACGCAAGGTGGGCCGAGTCGTGATTGGTTAAATCCAACGTTGGGGTTTTTAAAGAGTACGGGGGCCCGCAGTAAAGTGCGCCAGTGGTTTAATCGGCTTAATTTGGAAGCCGATGTTGCACAGGGACGTTTGATTTTAGAAAAAGCGTTAAATCGAAAAACGCAGAGTGCATTTAATTGGGAGCAACTCGCGGAGTCTGAGGGGTATCAGAAGTTATCCGATTTTTTGGCTGATTTGGGTCGAGGCGAAATTGGTATTAAACGCTTGCAGCAGGCACTCCATCCGAAGCCAGTCGTGCTTGAAGAGCCGAGCATCCCACTGAAACGAAAATCGCGAAATGATCAGACGGGGGTTTTGGTGGTTGGGGTTGACAAGCTACTGACGATACCGGCGAAATGTTGTAAACCGGTACCCCCTGAGTTAATAGTCGGATTTATTTCAAGGGGGCATGGGGTCACCGTGCACAGGGCTCATTGCGCCAATCTTAAGCGATTGGATCCACAGCGCTTGGTCAGCGCACAGTGGGGCAGTGCCAGCGATGCGAGCTTTTCATTGGAACTGGAACTGGAGGCTCTGGATCGACGTGGTTTGTTGCGTGATATTAGTGAGATTTTTTCTCGAGAACGGGTTAACGTGACGGCGACCCATACCTTGACCAAGGATATGGTTGCGCGGATGCGATTTACGGTGGAAGTCTCCCATTTAGATCAATTGAGCCGGGTGTTATTATTGATCGAAGAAGTCAAAGGCGTGTTGTGGGCGCGGCGTCGATTGGGCGCATAGTTCATCAACCTTTTCAGGTGTAGCACTGCAGGGTTGACAACGCAAAAGAGATTTGACAGCAATGGCATTTAAGGATCTTTGGATAATCAAAAGGAGTGGATATAGTGCGAAAACTAGAAGGGAAGGTGGCATTTTTAACCGGTGCAGGGGCGGGTATCGCCAAGGCGACTGCGTTGGCTTTTGTTGCAGAGGGAGCCAAGGTTGCCATTATTGAGTTGAATGAAGAGGTCGGACTGGCAGCTGAAAAGCAAATCACTGAACTGGGTGGGCAAGCGATTTTTATTAAAACCGATGTGACGGACGACAATGGTATGCGTTTGGCTGTTGAAAAAACCATCGCTCATTTTGGACAACTGAATTTGATTTTTAACTGTGCTGGGGGCTCTTTGCAGGAGGATGTGCCAGTGCATGAAATGGACCTGGCCATTTGGCATCGTACGGTGAGCTTGAATCTGTTACATCCTTTTTTAAGCTGTAAGTACGCTATTCCCCATCTATTGAAAGCCGGCGGAGGCTCTATCATTAACGTGACTTCTCATATGGGTTTAATGGGATCATTAAAGCCGGCTTACGCTGCGAGCAAGGGTGGTATTATTTCCTTTACTAAGACTTTAGCGGCTCAATATGCCCTTCACGGCATCAGGGCTAATGCCATAGCTCCGGGCTCAATTCGTACGGAACGTCAGCTAAAACGCTATGGGGCAACCCCTGAGATGAATGCGGAAAAAATGACGCCCGCCATTCGAGAACGGCAATTGACACATAAAAATTATCCCTTCTCGGTTGGAGAGCCTGAAAATATAGCAACAATCGCTGTATTTTTAGCTTCTGATGATTCTCGTATGTTGACAGGAACAACCATTGCGGCCGATGGGGGGCGTTCCTCTTATTTAAAACTGTATGATGGCGAATAAATACCGGGGTGCTGACGGGATGTGGCGTCGCTTTTTTAAAGTCGCTAGAATAGGGCTTAATCGGGCTTTACTGGGTTGCGGTTTTATTTTTCTGATGCATCCCCTTTATGCACTCAATTATCCTATTAAACCGATCAGAATGGTGGTGACGTATCCACCAGGGGGCAATACTGATTTAGTGGGACGTGCTATGGCGCAATCGATGTCAGCCACGTTGGGGCAGACGGTGATTGTCGATAATCGGGGAGGCGCTGGTGGGGTGATGGGTACACTGATTGCTGCACAAGCGGCAGCCGACGGTTACACCATTATGCTGGGCACTTCTGCGGGGATGGTGGTTAACCCTTTGCTCTCTTCTAAGCTACCCTATGATCCTCGACGTGATTTAGCGCCCATAAGCAACGTTATCATTGTGCCGCAGTTATTGGTGACCAATCCTCAATTGCCGGTCAGAACGGTGAAAGAGTTGATTGCTCTGGCACGTGAAAAGCCTGGCACGATTAATGCCGGTTCCAGTGGTGTGGGGACCCCCAATCATTTAGGCACCGAATTGCTAAAGTCACTGGCTGGTATTGACATCGTCCATATACCCTACAAGGGGGGAGGGCCTGCGCTTACCGATCTCATGGGAGGGCAGATACAAATGGTTTTTAGCAGTGTTCCCGCCGTATTGCCTCATGTGAAGGCAGGCCGGTTAATAGGCCTAGGGATCGGTAGCGCAAAACGTTCCTTGGTATTGCCAAGCGTTCCAACGATTGCAGAGGCGGGGGTTCCGGGTTACGAATACACGACGTGGTATGGAATTTTTGCGCCGGCTAAGACCCCGGATGTGCTCATCGATCGGCTAAATCAGGTGATTAACCAAGCCCTGCATTCAACGGCTATTCAGCAACGCTTTTTAAATAATGGAGGAGACCCTGCGCCGAGTTCTCCCTTACAATTACGCCAATACATGGCCGAAGAGACGGCAAGATGGACAAAAGCGATTCGATCAGCAGGTATACACATTGAATAAATTTAAATATCAAGGCTGGGTTTTGATGGGGTTATTTTTCTCAGCCAGTGCTTTTTCTCAAACTCATCTATTGGATAGCCGTTACCCCAGTAAAGTGGGTAGGGTGGTTGTTGCCTACCCGCCCGGTGGCCCTACTGATATTTTAGGTCGTTTGTTAGCTCAAAAGCTTACTGAAAATTTAGGGCAGAGTTTTATTGTGGATAACCGACCCGGTGCAGCCGGCATGATTGGGGCGGAGATGGTTGCTAAATCAAGCCCTGATGGTTTTACCTTGCTGGTCGTTCCCGCTACCCATGCGGTGAACCCTTCTTTGTATTCCAAGATGACATTTGATACGATGAAGGATTTTACCTACATTGATATCATGGCCGAAACGCCCTTTATTTTGGTTGTGCATCCGAGTTTACCTGTAAAAAATGTGGCTGATTTGGTGAAATTGGCCAGGCAGAATCCTCTGAATTATGCTGCTGCGAGCTTGGGAGGGCTACCTCATCTGGCGGGTGAGCTTTTTAATCTAATGAATCACGTTAAAATGTTAGCCATTCCCTACAAAGGCGGAGGTCCAGCCACGATGGACTTATTGTCGGGACATGTCCCCCTGATGTTTAATAGCATGCTCGTGTCCATGCCCTTAGTGGCATCTGGCAAATTAAGACCCTTGGGGGTAACGACCATAAAGCGCTCGGCCGCTTTACCCCAAGTGCCTACCATTGCCGAACAGTCAATGAGTGGTTTTGATGTTTCTGGGTGGTATGCGGTGATGGGTCCTGCCGGTATTAATAAGGA
>CAITMU010000050.1 GCA_903893565.1 uncultured beta proteobacterium
GCAAGCGGCACGGGTAGCGCATGCAGCAGCCCACCGGGTCTATTCTCCGTCTCGTTTTGAGGGTAAGGGTTTAGGGCCTGTGGTCAGAGCGTTGGTGGGGGTGCTAGAAGATGCGCGGGCTGAAGCGCTGGCGATACGGCAATTTCCGGGTTTAGTGAGACTTTGGCGACCGCTTCACACCGTCAACCCAGACTCCGGTTCGAGTTTTGAAATATTAATGTTACGTTTAGCCCGATCGTTAATTGATCCCCATTACGAGGACCCAGATCGATGGGTACGAAAAGGTCGGTTTCTTTGTTATCCCGCGGGCTGCCCAGACTTTTTGATGTCTCAGAATGAAAGCCCTCATTTTTTAAGCCAATCAGCAAATGAGATGGGTGCGTTGGCGATGACACTTGGGCATGATGTGGGACAGATGCGCTTGGCTTTTAATATAAAGACCTATTGTCCCGGCCCTGATTACCGGGATGATAACCAGTGGATGTGGGATAACGATGTCTTAAGCGCGCAGGCAACGCCTCCGCCAGAAATGATATTAAAGGATTCTGATTTTCATTCTGACTCTAGTAACCTGGATGAAGGGACGGTGTATTATTATCGCGAATGGGATCGTTTGATTGCCACTCACCGTCAAGATTGGTGTCGTGTGATTGAAAAAGATGCCACTATGGATGAACCCCAGCAGATGATTTTGAGTGTGGAGGCTCTCAGTCCTTTGGTGAGTGCCTTGGTGAAGGTGTTAAAGGTAAAAGATCGGCGTCTTAAGCCCCGACTACAAGAAGCGGGTGAGCAATGGGATTTATCGGCTCTTATTGATTGGAGGGTAACCCAAGAAATAGCCCCGTATCTTCAACCCCGGGTGTATCGGCACTGGAAAAAAACTAAGATTGATGTAGCGGTGTATCTGTTAATCGATCAATCTGCTTCAACAGCCCTGAGTGGGGTGGGAAGCAGCGAAACGCTTTTGCAAAAAGCGAGCCAGGCGGCAGTGGCCTGTGGTTTAGCTTTTGAGCGCAGCCACATAAGCTACGCGATGAGTGCCATTCAATCCTACGGTCGACAGCGAGTAATTTTGCAACGGATCAAATCCATGGATCAATCGTTAGTGACTGAGGGGTTGCGGCGTTTACAAGGATTGACGGCGGGCGGTTCGACCCGTTTGGGAGCCGCTCTTCGTCATGCCATTGCCCAATTAGGGTCATCAGCGCCTGCTTACAAATGGATTTTTTTATTTTCCGACGGGCAACCCCATGATATCGACGTGTTTGATTTTCGCTATCTTATGGAAGACACGCAGCAAGCTCTACAGGAGGCGGAGCAAAAGGGAATAAAGGTAGGATGCTTTATTTTTCCTCCTGGGCGACTGGAGGAAGCCAGGGGAATTATGGGTGCCTCGCAGGTTCATTTTGTGAATGAAATATATGATTTACCACGAGCAGTGCATCGATTCATTGGGTCTGGTATTTCGAAGTCACAGATTTCCTAGGGGTAGCAGCCTTTTTGAGGTGTTTGCTAAACTGGGTCGTCTGACTATTCATTTTTTTTGTATTGCACAGTCTGCGATAAGAACAGATAAACTGCCACGCTGACTAAGATATTAATAAGTCCATATTGTAGTTTTGGGGGAACGGAACCTTTTGGCGGTTTAGGACAATATTATTTCTAGTTAAAGTAGAAAATTGTTTTAAACTGGGTGCGCTCCATTGATAAGGCAATAAAAAGTATAGTTTTATCAAGGTTTTGATGTGGATCAAATGGTTTATTTAAGTCGCATGACAAATAGGTGTTTTATATCCCTATATTTTAGGATTTTTGATGATAGTAAAAGATAAGGCTCGTCGTAACGTTTTTCTTTTGATCATTTGTCAGGCTCTACTTTTCGTCAATAACACCACATTGGTGACGATCAATGGTTTAGTGGGATACGCGATGGCTCCCAATTTAGCTTTGACCACATTTCCGGTCACAGCCTACGTGATTGGTTCGGCGCTGGCCTCCGCGCCCATTGCGCGGATGATGCGCCGTTACGGTCGAAAAATTGGATTTAGCGTGGGCACCTTATTTGGCATGCTGGGGGTTTGTTTGGCGGCTTGGGCTGTAATGCAGAAGAGTTTTTGGCTATTGTGTCTGGGTACTATGGTGGTGGGGGTTTATAACGCTTGTGGTCAACTGTATCGATTTGCAGCGACTGAAGTGGTGGAATTAAGTTTCAAGGAAAAGGCCATTTCATATGTCATGGCGGGGGGGCTGGTGGGGGGTATCGTGGGTCCTAATTTGAGTAAGTATTCAAAAGATTTACTCCCGGTGACCTTCGCAGGCTCTTATGCCGTGTTGATAGGTTTTGCGCTACTGTCGTTAATAGTGATTCATTGGATTGATTTTCCGGAACCCACCCAAGCTGAAAAATCAGGTGGTGGGCGTCCTTTATCGAAAATTATGCAACAACCGGTGTTTTTGATTGCCGTACTATCGGCGACGATCGGTTATGGGATCATGAATTTATTGATGACTTCTTCGACACTCGCCATGCAAAACTGTGGTTTTCCCTTTTCAGATGCGGTGTTTTGTTTGCAATGGCACGTCATTGGTATGTTTGCCCCTTCGTTTTTTACAGGTTCTTTGATTAAGCGCTTTGGTGTTTTACAAGTGATATGGGCGGGAGTCGGTTTAATGATGTTCAGTGTGATGTTTGCAGTGATGGGGATTGAGTGGATCCATTTCTTTCTGTCTTTGACGCTACTGGGCTTAGGTTGGAATTTTATGTTCGTGGGAGGTACGACATTGTTGACCGAGTCTTATCGACCCGAGGAGAGAAACCGGGTACAGGGTTTGAATGATTTTTTTGTCTTTGTCGTCATGGCAACATCGTCTTTTAGTTCCGGTGCTTTAATGACCAGTCAAGGTTGGCAGATACTTAACCTTTCTGCGCTTCCCTTTCTAGTCATGGTGTTATTGGGTGTTTTATGGTTACTGTTGAAAAGAAGAAAAGCGAGTTTTCAGCCGGGTTAGGGTTAGGGTTAGGGGTAGGGTAGCCACTTCCAGTTCATAAATCCCACCAAGATATTGGTGCGCATTAGCGAGTCGAAAAAATACAGTGCTCCAGTGTAAGGCCCTACTCTTTGAAAGAAGCGTTAGCGGGTCTAACCAATTTAACTGGGTTTAAGCGCTAGGGGTCTGCCCTGAGGGGCTCGAATTCCCGAACCACCGCTGAGAATGCTGATGGTTTAAGGGGTCTTTTTATTGGCTAGACAGTAAAGCCAAAATAAGAATGCCAATAAGCTCATCGCCACCGTCAAGGCAAAATACCAGCGTAATCCCAAGGCAGGGCCGATTATTCCGGCGCTAAATGGGGCCAAGCCAATGGCAATAAATTGGAAGGCTGTGGCGTAGGAAATGGCTCTTGCATCCATGCCATGGGGAGCATAGCTTTTTAAAAGTCTGATAATACAAGGCAACATCAAAGAGGCTGATAAGCCAAAAGCGACTCGACAAATGACGAGCTGTAGGGGAGTGTGCAGAAAAAGTAGTGGTATTTGACTAAGCCCTGCACCTGCGATGGAATAAAGCAATACACGCTCGGGCTTTATGCGATCGATGAGTCGCCCACACAATGTGAGTGAAATGACACTCGAGACGGCTAATCCCATGGCGACGGCACCAATCCAAAAAGCGGGGCTACCCTTGGCTAAAGGGTCGATTGCGAGTAGTTGTAAGACATAGACGCTCAAAATGGTGATATTGCCTGAACCGAGGGCTGCGTTCATGAAGCCCAAGAAAAACAAAGCCCCTATTCTGGGTACTTTGAGTAAGGTGCTTAGACTACCGATCCAGTCGGGTTTCCAAGGACCTGGCGCTAATTGTTTGACTTCTTTAACCAATCGGATAACCAACACGCTTGCCAGCAGCATCACTGCGCCACTGAGCCAAAATAACCATTGGGGTTGAAACACTACACTCACCGCTATAGTGGCGACCACTGGCCCCAAGGTTTGTCCGACTAACACGGCGGTTTGTAGGCTCGAGAGGGCAATGCCTAATTTTTTTGGAGGGGTATTTGCCACCATCAACGATTGCGCTGACATGGAACTGCCATTAAAAAAACCGACCAAACAAAATAAAAATGCAAAATATAGGGGAGTTGTGGCTAGCGGTATGAGTGACATGAAGATACCCATTCCGAGCATCGCACGAAGGACCATGATTTTACGACCGAAGTGATCGGCGATCCCACCCCAGATGGGGCCGCATAAAAAACTGATAATATAAAACACCATCATCATATTACCGACCCAAGTCTCCAAATGATCATGAATGCCTAAATCGCGAATCATGATCGGTAGAAATGGAAACGACATAGCAAAACCCATGGAGGTGAGTAAATTAGCCAATGGGAGTATGCGCAGATTCATGCGCCAGTAGGGAAAGTGTTGATGTGGCGTTGGATCACTGCGCGTCTGAGGCGCAGGAGGAGTGGGCAGCGGAGTGTTCATAGCCCTCAGTTTTGGACTTCAGTGATCGTGACAGAAGTCTATTATGGTATTGGGCTCACATTGTATGTCGGGGTGCAGAGCAAAATCAAATCTTTGAAAAAAACATATACCCTTGATAGGTAATTGATTCAATGGGTATTTTTATGTAGCGAACTGCAAACGGTGAGCAATGAAGCTTGGCAAACTCAATGGATTAGTAAAAGCTAAGCCAAGAAGCCGCAAGAAAGGGGAAGGGGTTTGCGGCTAAACGATTTGGGGAGCGCTCGCCTTAGTATTTTGAAAAAAATCGATAACGGCTTGCGCTAATGCTTGATTGCTATCGATGTACATCGATGGCTTTTCTGCAAGCTGTTTTTTCATGACAACGGGGATTTCTGTGCAACCTAATATGATGACCTCGGCGCCGCGCTCTATTAAAGATTGAGCTACGAGGGTAAAAGTTTTCTCAGCGGGGATGATTTGGTTAGCCTTGACCTGATCAATGGCCGGGTTGATGAATACTTTGAAATCCTTTTCAGTCGGTGACACGACTTCAAATCCCCGATCCTGTAAAGGCCCATGGTAAAGGCCTGATAAGTGGGTGCTGTGGGTCGACAATAAGCCTATTTTTTTGGCCAAAGGATTTTTTTTGGAAATTTGGTCTGCGCTGCTTTGCACAATATGCAGTAAAGGCGCTTGGCTCATAGCCGCTAGTTGAGCATGCCAGATGTGGGCTGTATTGCAAGGCATGCAAATCACGCCGACCCCGCAATCGTTAAGAAAACGAATCCCTTCGCTCAATTGGGGCAACGGCGATGGGCCCTTGCCGTTGATGAACTCTATACGATCGGGAATGGTGCAATCACCGTGCAAAATGACGGGGATATGGTCTTGATCCTTATTAGCGGGGGTATTTAAAACGAGTTTGGATAAAAAATCCGCCGTTGCTAATGGTCCCATGCTGCCTAGGATGCCTACAAAATGTGATCTTTTATTCATGTGCGCGATTTTATTTTATTCGTGTACTTTAGGCAAATGTTTGACAGGGAGTCTAGGTTTTAAAATATAGGGGCAGTGAGGTTGAATCCAGGTATGCTGCCTTGCAATAAAATAAGTAAGGCGCTGTGAGTCTCCTGCCCCCTACAGATTACATAATTTTTAATACAAATTGATTAAAAGGCGTGAAGCCACACTGCACCCTACCAGGGCAGGTGCCTACCGCTATGTAATACAGTCGCCTATTAAGTGGGAAATGGTGCGCTACCGATAATATCTTTAACATTAACGGGCGCACCGTGCTGTGTGGTTTTATCAGCCGCTCGTTGATGGATAAACTAGATCACCTAAAGCCCCTTAGCGTTGCTGATCCAATAGTTGGGCTTGCGTTTAGGCATACTCTGAATTGAAAATGCGCCTTTGCTTTGAATCGTGGCACAAGCGGTACCCTTAACGCTAAGGGAGCATCATCGGTTCCCGATTTCGCACTCGCGCGCCGCGCGAGCAATCGATTTAACGATTGCTGCGGGCTGTCGCGGCATTGGTGAGTTTGGCTTTCACGGTAAGCGCTTTTGCATCACGCAACTTTGCGAATGCAAACGTTAATTCCCGTAGAGGAAATTAGGCAACCACAAGGTCATACCTGGCCAAATATACATAAAAGCCAAGCACAAAATGACTATTAACATATAGGGCATCATGCCAGCAAAAATCTGATTCAAGGTCACATGCTTAGGCGCAACCCCTTTTAAGTAAAAGGCTGACATCGCAACGGGTGGCGACAAGAACGCTGCTTGCAGGTTAACAGCAACCATGGTGCCAAATAGGAGCGGATCCACATTAAAGTGCGCCAATAGTGGAATAAAGATCGGCACAAAAATAACAATAATCTCAGTCCACTCTAGCGGCCAACCCAGCACAAAAATAATCGCCTGTGAGAGCAATAAAAATTGCAGGGGCGTCAAATCCATACTCAATACCCAGCGCTCAATCAAGCCCTGTCCGCCGTGTAATGCAAACACTGCCGAGAATAGTGCCGAGCCGACAAACAACCAACACACCATGGCAGTCGTTTTTGCAGTTAAGAAGGTAGACTGTTGAATGTTGGTGAGCAGTTTGCGCTGTGAGAGCATGTCCCAAATCCAAGGCACTGCAGTGCCTGCAAACATCGCACCCAAGGAGGAGGAGACAATCAAGGTCACCATATCACCACGTATCATCCCGAGTGCAATACCCATCACACCACCGGCCACGCTCGCCCATAGGGTGCGGTGTATGTATTTAGACAAGCCAGCCAGATAGAGTGCACCTAGAGCACCCACTGCGGCTGATTCGGTCGCGGTGGTAATCCCAAACAAAATCACAGCCAACACGGTAAAAGTTAGCACGGCTAGGGGCACAACCGAGATTTCGAGCATTTTTAAAATTTCAAACTGCTCGCCATCCATCCGTGCGTAGTAGAAGAGCAATAACAATGCTGACAAGCCTGCGAAACTCCAGAACCAAGCATAAAAGTTCTCAGGCACGGCGCCCAAGGTTTTATTGATTTCTACGGCGCCTGATTGCACCTGCATCTCTTGAGGCACGCCTTCTGTCACAGGAGCAACCTCAGTAATCGTTGTGGCTTCCACACCCATCGCTTGCGGTTTTTCGTCCGCAGCTGCAGGCGATTCTTGTGCGCCGTCTACGCCAATCGGAGTAGGCGCTACACTCATTGGAGTTACTTGCGCTGACATGGCACTCGGCACATCTGCTGCGGGCGCATTATGAATCGTGACATACCACCACGCCGACAAGAACACAATCGCCGTGAGGATAATGGGCACTAACAACACAACCACGTTCGACCAAATCATGCCGTAAGTGACTGCTTGACCATCGGGTGCCTTCATACCACGCACGCGCTGTGGTCTAAACACTGCGGAAAATAGTCCCAACACCATGGATTTACGCGAATGACTTTCAAATGACTTAATCCAGTCGGGGGCATCAATGCGATATTGATCAGCAGGCAACTTAGGCGCGACTTTGGGGTCAATCAAGGCCCAACTAATAACATAAATCAAATACAGCAGTGTTAAAAAGAAACCCGGCAACATGGCCGCAGCGTAGAGCTTCACGATCGATTGGCCTGCAACTGCCGCATACACAATCAACATGACTGAAGGCGGAATCAAGATCCCTAAAGTACCACCGGCTGTAATCACGCCACTGGCTAAGCGCACATCGTAGCCTGCGGAGAGCATGGGACGCAGTGCAATCACGCCCATTAATACGACCACTGCGCCCACAATACCTGAAGCAATACCCCAGAACGCACAGACCAATAAAGTGGTCACGGCTAAAGAACCCGGCACCCGCCGAAACGCTAACTGCACGCTAAAGAACATCTTATCCACGAGTGCCGCTCGTTCTATGATATAGCCCATAAATACAAACAGCGGGATCGAGAGCAAGGTGTCGTTGTTCATTACGCCGTAAGTACGCTGCACAATGAGATCAAAAATTTTGTTACTAAACACCGATTGCGTGGGATCTAGGAACGCTACAAAGCCAAATATCATTCCTAAGCCCATCATGGTAAACGCTGTGGGAAAACCCATCATAATCGCTACCACGATGAGGCCCAGCATGGCTAGGCCAAGGGTTGGATCGCTCATCGGACACCTCCTTCTTTGGAGTCAGTGACTTCGCCACGATGTCGGGCGGCATCATCAATATCGTGCGCGTTGGCGATTGCCTCGCGCTTTGATTCTTCGTCAACATATTTGCTGTGTGCTAATTGATCACTCACTACATCAATTTCTTGTACGTCAGTGAGTCGCGCCGACCATTGACCAGTGCGAATGCAAACCACACAGCGAATCATTTCAGCAACCCCTTGCAGCAACACCAAAAATCCGGCTAGCGGAATCACTGACTTAAAGTAATACACCGGTGGACCATCTGCGGTCACATTCGAATGCTCGCCAATACGCCATGAGTCACCGGCATATTGATAGCCGGCATACACCAAGGCCAGTACACCCGGCAGAAAGAAAATCACATACAGCGCCAAATCCAATTTAGCCTGCGTTGTCGGCTTCATCGAGCCGTAGAGAAAGTCGCCGCGAACGTGGCCATCTTGCGCCAGCGTATAGGCGCCACACATCATAAATAGCGTGCCATAGAGCATGCTATTTAAATCAAAAATCCAGGCGGTTGGCGCATTCAAGATGTAACGCTTGAATACCTCAATGCACACCACCAACATGAGTATCGCAATAAACCAAGAAAATATTTTTCCGGTGTAGTTGCTGATTTTTTCAGCCCAACGCACCAGAGTTTGTGCTTGTTGTTGATCCATGACAATCCTTCTGTATTAAATATCGAAGTGATATTGCACTGGGTTCTACGCTGCTAATAGCCCTTGTAACAATGGTGATCAAAGTCGATTTAAGGTGACATTACAATACAAGGCGCATCCTGCTCATTGAAAAACACCCGAGGTGTGATCTCGGGTGTTTTTGTGTGACAACTACCGATGGCCAATTAGCCTTTTTTCGCGGCGGCTGGTTTTTTAGCGAAGTAGTGGTTAAACGCCATACGACGATCCACATTGGTCTCAAGATCCCACTTCACCGCGCGCTCAGCAAATGCTCTTTGTGAGGTGATGATTTCTTTAAACATGGGGTTCTCAGCTTCCTTCTTAGCAACTGCAGTGTCGTAGCCATCGAGTTGACTTTGCAAGACCGAAGTGGGTGTTTTGTAGAACTTAACGTTTTGCTTGGTTTGCAATTCGATGTAGTCTTTGGAATAGCGATCGACGGCTTTCCATGACATATCGGCAGACCCGGCCTCAACTGCGTGGTCAATAATCGCACGCATTTTTGCTGGCAGTGAATCATATTTGGTTTTGTTAAACAAGATTTCAAACTGCTCGGCATTTTGATGATAACTTTGCAGCATGCAAACCTTGGACACATCTGGGAAACCCAAGGTGCGATCTGAGCTAGCATTGTTAAATTCAGCAGCATCTAACAAACCACGATCCATCGCCGGTACAATTTCGCCCCCAGGTAGTGCGTTGACTGCAGCACCCATGGCCGTGAATACGTCAATCGATATACCAACGGTGCGGAACTTCAAGCCTTTGAAGTCAGCCGCTTTGGTGATGGGCTTCTTAAACCAGCCTAGTGGCTGTGTGGGCATTGGGCCATAGGGATAGGACACCACATTAGCGCCAATGGAAGAATACAGTTTACTGAGCAGTTCTTTACCGCCACCATATTTATGCCAAGACAAGAGCATGTTTGCATCCATACCGAAGGCAGGCCCTGATCCCCACAGGGCGAGGGCATTTTGCTTTCCGTAATGATAAACCATGACTCCGTGCCCACCATCGAGCGTGCCTTTTGAGACTGCATCGAGCAGCCCAAAAGCTGGCACGACTGCGCCTGCAGGCAATACTTCAATTTTTAGATCGCCACCGGTCATGTCATTGACCTTCTTAGCGAAGTCGAGCGCATACTCATGGAAAATATCTTTAGCTGGCCATGTGCTTTGCCAACGCATATTGATTGGACCTGTTTGCCCTTTTGCAATCATCGGGAAGCCGACCATCGCAGCCCCTGTGGTAGCCGCAGTAGCGCCGGTTAAAAACTTACGCCGTGCTGAAATAGTTGCTTGGGTTTTGCCTTCTGGTTTTTTAATCATTATCTCTCTCTCCAATCACATTGATATGAACACCAAATGAAAACAAAAAAAATGATGAATGCAAAACGCGCACTCAACGAATACTCAACGAATACACATAACACCCAATACTGCAGTAAAATTTTAAAGTGGAACGATATTGAAGATTATTATTTTTTTACTTCGTTAAATTTTATATCACTTAATTCTTATATACATCCTGACGGACAGTCGCTTAAGCCTACGCCAGAAAATCAGCAATGGCAATCCATACCTCATTCTAATCGAACTTCAGCCTACATTGTGCACGACAGACAGTGGCAAGACTTTGATTTAGCGCATCTATTGCCTAGATACCGTTAGCAGGCTAAGGCAATACGATTTATGTGATTTTATTGTTGCACTGCAATACTAATATTTTTGTCCTGCATTCTGCGTTTAGTAGGCACGCAGTACAACATGGCTTATTAATGAAGCGCATGATCTTTCTAGAAGGTTTGCAGCTTTGGCTATTTGCAACTAACCAATAATAAGCTCATGTTTTATGCCGTGGTACGGGTGAAGGTCCACAAGCGAATTCCAATCAGATCAGACGATGGCAAAGCACGGGGTCATTGTGAAGAAGATTGAGTAGACTTTCGCGACCTTATTTAAGGTAATGCACCCAAACAGAAGCATCCACCATTACCTTCTTAAGAAGCTTAAAGTACTGTTGCTGGTTTTCTAGGGATCGATTGCATTTTAGGCGCTTTTCCACCTAATGCGACCAGTCGAGTGTATTCCTCTTATTTTACGGCCTGGATCTTCATTAAAAAAGCGCTCACTGAATTAAGTTCACTCTTTTTCATGGGTTGATTGTAAGATCAAGATATTTTCATGAGAATCACCTCGTTTTAGCCCTAGGTAGTGATCAAGGGTCATTGAATAAGGAGTAAAGATTGATGTCAGGGGTTTCTGCTCATCCTTTTCCAGCAGACGTTAGTTTTGATGGTGGGGATCTGGATTGTGGTAATGGTCTACTGTTACTGATAAGAAAGCATATTGACCCAATGGATCGTGGGCAGTTGCTGGAAATTTTATCGACTGAAATTTCAGTGGATGAAGATTTGCCGGCCTGGTGCCGGATGACTGGTAATGCCCTGTTGTCCACGACTCGCTCGGGTAAGCAGCGAAGTTTTTTAGTTTGTAAAGGGGCTTTGACTGAAAGAGGGAATATACAGGCTAAGACGGCTGTAGATACGGGTCGTGTGAGCGCTGCGACCTCTGCTGCTATGCAACATCCCGTTCAGGTCAATATACGTACCGATTGGCCTGAACCGATGGTGGTAGAAAAAATAAAGCCCCTGTCGGTCATGGGTATTGGTAGTTGGCCGCGTCCTCGATGGATGGTGCAGGCTATTCATGAGCACATGCAGGGGCGATTAGATGACAGTGCTTTTATCGCAACCACCCATGATGCGGTTCAGTTATCGGTTCAAGCGCAGCTTCGTGCCGGTGTGGATCTGGTCACCGATGGTGAGCAGGGGCGAGATAGTTACGCTAGTTTTGTGGGAGGCATTTTGGATAATTGCCAATTAATTCCTCTGACGGATCTATTGCCCTTAGTGGATGATCCTGAAGCTTTTGAGCTCGAGTTACGCGCCCTTGATGTGCCTGCTGGTGACGTGCGTCATCCAGCCGTATTCGGTCCTTTAGGACGTAGCCGTCCCCTGGCCGTGGCTGAGCTGGAATACGTAAAAACCCTCACACCTCGAGCGGTAAAAGTGGCTCTACCCGGCCCTTATCTTTTGACTCGTACGATGTGGATGGAATGTATTTCGGATCGCGCCTACGACAGTCGTGAAAGCTTAGCGGTGGATGTGGTGCGTGTTTTAAGAGAGGAATTGGCCGACTTGTTAGCGCGTGGGGCCACTTTGGTGCAATTTGATGAGCCGGTTCTATCTGAGGTGGTTTTTGGTGGTGACAATAGTGCCAATAAGCGCAGTTTTATGTGTGGCGCGCTTGGTGAAAAAAAAGATACTGTCACCGAACTTGCCTTCGCACGTGATTTGATCAATGCAGTGGTGGCGGGTTTTCCAGAAGATAGGTTAGCGCTTCATATGTGTCGCGGTAACTGGACGCCCGATGAATCAGCGGCTTTGACGGGGGATTACTCTGCGTTGGTTCCCACTTTAAGCCAACTAAAGGTAGGAACTTTGTTGTTGGAGCTGTGTACTCCCAGAGCGGGGGAGATGCAAATTCTCAAGGGCTTGCCCTTGCATATGCGTTTGGGGGTCGGTGTGTGTAATCAAAAACTAACCGATGTCGAAACGGTGGAAGGTATTGTGCAAAAGGGTGAACAAGCCATTCAATGGTTCGGTAAAGAGCGTGTATTGTTAACGCCAGATTGTGGATTTGCTACTTTTGCGGATAATCCTCTGGCTTCAGCGCCAGTGGCCGAGCATAAATTAGCCGCAATCGCACAGGCGGCGTTGCGGTTGCGGGAGCGTCACCGATTATAATTAAGGAGGGCTAAGGGAGTTAAAGCGTAAAAAATGAGAAAAATATGTCTCTGGGTCATGCATGTGCAAGCCGATGATATGGAGGCTTGTTTATTGTGTTTGCGTCACGCATTAGTTTTCAGTGCGATGGAGTGTGAGGTGGAGATTTACTTTATGGGGTCGGCTGTGCGCCTTTTGGATGCAGAGCTTCCACAAAGCGCCCATGTTTGGCTAGAATCGATTCAGGAAGCTAAACGCGAAGGGGTGAGGATATTTGCTTGCACCAGTGCGTGGAAGAAATTTGCGCTGCCTGATCACCTGCCTAGTGCTTTTTGTGAAGGATTGGCCGGATCAGCCACTTATCTTGCCCGCGCTATGCAGGCGGACTGGCGGGTATTGATTTACTAGCCTTGTTCGATGAAAAATAACGAAAATATCCCTACACCTTATGAGGCTTGAGGTAAAAAAGAATTTTTACGAAATTTAAATAAAATACTTAACTTTCAATTACTTATTGAAATATTGATTACCAAACCCTCACCTTGGCTTGCAATGAAATAGCGCTATCCACGCGATCACCCACTTTGGGGACAAAAAATAGATTAAAGCCTACTCGTTTATATTCAAAAAAAACTTCGGGCATCACTAAAGCAAACCATGCGCCGTTATGATAAGGGTAGCCATTCATAGCGCCCACATCCACTCCCACCCCCCAATGTGTTGGTCCGATAGAGGTATTCAGCGGCCTCCACTGGTAGGCGAGGTAGCGGCTTCTCAGATCGTTACTGTTGATAAAGTGGCCTGCGATAATGCCTTGCTCTGGGGTGAGGCGCCACTCTGCGCCTATCCCAATATTATTGTTGCGAAAGCTCTTGCTGTGATCGAAATGGTAGGAGTAGGTGCCTGCATTGATCCAGACTTGTGATGGTGATGATGCGTTTTGGGCTGTGGCGGGGCCCTGCCCAAGCAGAGCCAGCACGATGAGTCCCGAAAGTAATAATTGAGTTCGAAGTGCCATAGTTTCCGTTTAAAAAATCCGATTGAATGATGGGCTCTGAAAATTTTTAGTGCTGCTAAAAAAAGTCATTTCATTGTTGTAATTTTAATGGAAACTAGCCAAACCAAGGGTTGAGATCCTGAGGACTGCATTGGCTAAGATTGCTAGCAGGGCCTAAGTAATTTCAATTATGTCCTAAAGCCATTTTTTTATATATAATTGAAGTTAACTTTGTGTTAAAAATTTCAAAATACGACTTTGTGGTATTCATCTGTGTAGGGGGGGCGGATTCGATCAATGCGTTGCCTCTACTTTTCTATAAATGTAAACCGATGAGAGCTTAGCTTGTTCAAGAGCAATAAAAGCCACAGAAAGTCGCAAATGAAATTTATGCTAATTATTGAGTAAGTCATTGTTAATGGTAGATATTATTCTTACCCCTTAAGTAATTTTTTGTGTTTTTTTACAATTATCCTAATTAAATCCGAATGGAATTAGATGCGATATAGCCTTAAAATTGTCCTCACAGCAGTGACTATTTTATTAGCATTACTTTGCTTTTTGCTACTGTTGCAAATGCATCGCTTTGAAAAGCTATTGATCGAGGTGAATTCAAACTTGGTGAGTGTTCCTGCGAAAGCGTTGAAGGCCGATATTGAGCGAACTTTGGCTTTCGGTTTGCCTTTAAGTGATAACTTGCAAATTAAGTCGATGCTGCAACGCATTGATGATACAA
The DNA here is from genome assembly GCA_903893565.1 of uncultured beta proteobacterium. Lineage (GTDB taxonomy): Bacteria > Pseudomonadota > Gammaproteobacteria > Burkholderiales > SG8-41 > UBA5216. The sequence goes on from CAITMU010000050.1 coordinate 14,353, forward strand.
GTGATTCCGTGATTTCGATCCATGTTGTTGATGCTTATTTTTCTCCGGGTAAAATCATTTGGGAGGTAGGTAAACCTTTACCTGCCGAGGAACCCTTATTTATTGTTTTAGCTCAACGACTCAACAAGAAGTCTATGTGGTTTGGTGATCAAGATCCTATCGGTTATTTGCAAAGTTGGCCTATCGTTGACCCGATTGGCAATATCTTGGCTAATTTGGTCATTCGTTTTGACAAAACTCACCCGCAGCAATTGATCCTAAAAACACGTCAATATCTTTATACGGTATGTGGCGTGATATGCCTCTGTATGTTGTTGCTTCTATTGCCCTTTTTAACGTATGTGTTAAAGAAATTGAATCGACAGGTGGCCTTGGCTCAAAGAATCATTGAAGGTGAACGGGCTGTAGATCCTCAACTGAGTGCGCAAAGCGATATTTGTCAATTAGCCACTCAAATGGTCAGCGATACACAATTGAGGATTAAGGGGCAGATTTGATGATGACGAGCGCTGAAAAGGGGTTGCCTAAAAAAAGTATCGAGAAACTTTTAATTTCTCGTTCTTATGCTTTTTTATTGATTTTGAGCTTAGTGTCGACTTTTTTGCTGACATGGATTGCTGTAAAACAGTTCGAGAAGGCTTTGTTGCCGGAGGTGCTAGCAAAAAGTAATGTGGTGGCTGTTTCGGTAAAAAATACCGTTGAAAATGCGCTGAGACTGGGTATTCCTTATGACGCTTTGGTTGGGATGGATGAGTTTTTAGCCGATACCTTGTCAGATAATCCAGAAATTGACTACCTTAAAATTCACAGTGATAAATTTTCTGATTACGTTAAGACTCGTCCAAGCCTAAAGGCCGATGATCTTATCTCGCAGGAAGTGAAGGCAGAAGAGGCGCTGGACATCATTACCCCGATTAACGTGTCAATCGGGGTGCGTGCCTCTTACGTAAATGAAAAACTATTAAGCATGTTCGGCGATGCAACGCTGATGTTGTTTGTGTGCTTAGCCGCTTGTATGGAAATTGCTTTATTTTTCCTCTTAAGGTGGGTGTTGCAGCCTTTTGATACGTGGCAAGAGATGATTCAAGGGGTCAAAAAAGGGGGCGATCAACATCGTTTGGAGGCCATGAATGATGGGCCTTTTTCTAATTTGTTGCTCTCAACCGAGACCAAAATCCAATCACTACGGCAAATGGCAGGGCAGGCGACCCAGAATCTACCAAGCTTAAAAAGTTGGTATTACCCGATGGGACGGGATGTACGATTTGCCTTATTTTTGTTTGTATTGTCTGAAGAATTATTGCGATCTTTTTTTCCGCTATACGTTAAGGAGTTAATCGGTACAAGCGTAAATGTGAATGTTGATTTACTCGTGAGTGGCCCGATCATGGCCTATATGTTTTTTGCCGGTGTTGCGACTTTATCGATGGGTAATTTAATTGATAAATTTGGTCTAAAGCGTGCTTTTTGGGGTAGTGTTGCGCTCTCAGTGATTAGTTTGGTCGGACTCGCTTTTTCCAAAGGCATTGTAGAGGTCATTATATTTCGTTCGATTTCTGCCATTGGTTATTCAGTGGCTACACTTGCCTGTCAGGCCTATATTTCACGCACGATGGTGCATCCTCGTTCCAAAGGCGCTGGGATGACGGTTTTTGTGGCCGCACTGGGCTCAGCGTTTGTGTGTGGCGCACCGATTGGCGCGGTTTTGGCTGATGTTCTGGGCAAGCCAGCGACGTTGTTGTGTGCAGCTGCGTTGGCCTTATTGTCAGCTTTGATTTTTCAAAAAATGGTTTTCCCGGAGGAATCGGTTAAAACAGACCATTCGCCAGTAAAATTAAATCGCACGAAAGGCTTTGTTCAGTTATTAAAAAATTGGCGTATCAGTTTATTGATATTTTGCGGGATCCTTCCAGGTAAGATGCTCCTAGCGGGACTTTTATTTTATTTCACCCCTCTGCTTTTACAAAAATACGAATTATCGCAAGCCAGTATTGGTCAATTTTTCTTGCTCTATTATTTGCAATTGATGATTGGCGGAGCCATTGGGAGTCGATTTGAAAATAATGAGAAATTACAATCAGTTATGGTCATTTGTGGCTCTATCATTAGTGGGGCTGGTGCGGTCGCTTTGCTCTGGTTAGATTCTCCCTTCGCATTGGCATTAGCTGTCGTGTCTTTTGGTCTGGGGCAATGTCTGGTGTTAGCCCCCTCCGGTGATTTAATCTTAACGATTGCGAAACGTGATTGCCCTGAATGGCCCTCAACAGTCGCGATTTCCTTGTCCCGAGGTTTTGAAAGAGTCGGTGGTGTCATTGGCGCAGCAATTGCAGGGACTTTATCCGTGTCTTTAAGCTATCATACGGCGGTGGGTGTTTTAGGTGTTATTGCCGTTGTGATTAGTTTGGGAACCTTGCCATTGTTTTTTGCATCTTCAAATAGAAAATAGTTATCTATGATGTCCTCTATGTTACGACAGACCCGTTGGGCGTTAGTGATCTTTGTTTTATTGTGTGCGCAAAGCATGAATGAGGCAATGGCACGACCTTTTAACATTTCCATGATTTTGTTTCGAGGCTGTGAGGATGCTTGTAAGGGGTTCAAAGAATACTTTGTCACTAATAAGATACCCGTCAATATCGAATTACTGGATGCGGAGTCCGATGCAAAAAAAATACCGGCCTTAGTTTCGCAGGTTAAGGCAAAACGCCCCGATCTCGTTGTGACTTGGGGTACGACAGTCTCCATCGCTGTTTTAGGGCAGATTGGTAAAGTTGATCCTAACAAGCACATTACAGATATCCCCGCTTTGTTTATGATTGCTTCTACGCCGGTGGGTTCTAAACTAGTGCCTAATTTAAATTCTTCTGAACGCAACATTTCAGGCACTCTTTATATCGTCCCGCCCGATACGCTCCTCAATGCCGCCAGACTTTATATGCCTTTTAAGCGGCTCGGTTATATTCTGAATTCTACGGAGAATAATTCAAAGGTACTGGAAGCCGAAATTAATCTATTAAAAAATAAATTTGGTTATGAATTTATTAAGGTCGATGTTCCCTTGAACGCGGAGGGTAAGCCGATGAAAGAAAGTTTGCCTGGTTTGATTGAACAATTAGCCGAAAAGAAAGTGGATTTGTTATACATGGCTGCCGACAGCTTTTTATTGGTTAATCGGGATGTCATTACCCAAACCGCCATGAGTCATAATCTGCCCGTGTTGGCCTCTGCAGAGGCTGCGGTGATTGAGTCGAATGCACTGTTGGGGGTGGTGAATCGATATTTTACGGTAGGGCAGTTAACTGCCTCACAGGCTGAGAAAATTCTAGTCAGCAAGGTTAACCCCAAAGATATTCCGATCGTGGCGCCTCCCCAATTCTCCTATTTGATTAATATGCGCGTCGCTAAAGAATTAAAGCGGTATCCTCCGATTAAAGTTTTGCAGGTTGCTGATGTTATAAAATAAAAAAACTCACCGATTTTTTGAATCTGTTGTTTTTTTGCGTGGGTTTATTATTTGAGTTAATTGGGTATTTTGAGTGGTCATCATAGGGTTACACTAGCTCATGGGAATTACAAATACACCTTATAGACTCTTTGGGCACCTTGTATTTTTACTGTTATTAGTCTCCTGTGGCGGGGGCGGAGGAAGCACGACGACTACGACCACTTATACCGTGGGAGGGGTTGTGTATGGTTTAGCGAGCCCCGGTACGGTGACACTGACAAATGGAGCGCAGTCACTGACCACCAGTGGGGGGAGTTTTTCAGCCAGTTCCACCCTAGTAGCTCAGTCGACTTATACCATTGCTGTAGCTCAGCAGCCTACTAAAAGTGTCACTTGTGCGGGCGGATCGGGCACAGTGGTTTCTAATAACGTGACGAATCTTTTGGTCTATTGCGAGCCCACCACGTTAACTTCTACGGTGGCTGTCAGTACTTTTTCGGGTAATTATCCTAATTTGGGACAATTTGATAGCACCCTTTTAACCAGTTTGTATAAAAATCCGACTGGCTTGGCACTTAATACCGCGGCTACTTTGCTGTATGTGGCTGATACCGGTAATAACGCTATTCGTAAAATAGACGTCATTAATTCTGCAGTGACCACTTTGATCGGTCCGACCAGTGGTGCAACCGCCGCCGGGTATGCGACAGGCACTAAAAACTCAGTCAGATTCAGTAACCCAACGGCCGTTGCAGTCGATGCCTCAGGCAATATTTATGTAGCCGACGCGGGTAACTTTTTGATCCGCCTTTTTGATTCCAGTGGCTTGGAAACGATTGGTTTTGCAGGCTCTCCTCAAGTGGCGGGAACATCGGATGGGGCGGGTACGGCTGCGCGATTTACCAACCCTACCGATCTAGCGATCGATGTCAGTGGCAATATCTATGTTTGTGATAATAATTTGATTCGTAAAATTACGGCCACTGGGACGGTGTCGACATGGGTTAATTTGGGTGTGGGTGTTCTTGCCACAGGAGTGGCAGTTGACCGTCTGGGCTATGTTTATGTTGCTACCAGTACCCATCTAATTAAGAGAATTTCATCGGATGCAACGGTCAGTAACTTGGCGGGATCCGGTATCGCAGCCACTACCGATGGATTGTCTACCGCAGCCGCTTTTAATACGCCGACCCGTTTGGCCGTTGATGCCTACAGCAATGTCTTTGTGAGTGAAAGTGCTGGTATGTCCATCCGTATGATTAAACCGGATGGCACCGTCTTGACCTTTGCCGGAACAGGAGCCATTAGCATTCCGCCGGTAGATTCCGCCACAGGAACTTTAGCCACCTTCAATACGCCCATGGGTTTAGCGATTACCTCTGCAGGTCAATTATATGTGGCGGATAAAGCCAATAATATAATACGACTATTGGCTGCCCCTTATTAGATTAAAAGCGGTATCGGGCCATGATGGCTGATGCGGGATGAGTGCTGATGGTTTCCCAATCATCCAATGCCCAAATGTATTGATATCCTCACCGGCCTGAAGTCGCGATAATTCCTGCTACTGGTGGTATTTCCCGACCTGTTACGGATGCCTACCCTGATTGACTGGGGCTTTATTGTGCAGGAGAGTTGAAATGTTTTGCCGGACAGGCTGTTGATTTTTTCGGGAAAGGATGAACCCCTCTTGGCATTGTCAGCGAAACAATGAGGGCAACTTTTGAATTTTTTAGGCTTAGATTGAAAAATGAAAGATTCAATCACGCTATTAATTATTTATGATGGCCAGTGTCCTTTATGCGCTTTTTACATGCGCACACTTCGTCTAAAAAAGGTTTTTTCCCATGTTGAATTTTTAGATGCTCGATTACAGGATGCTCGGGTTATCGACTACACCCGTCAAGGCTATGATATCAATAAAGGCCTATTGGTGATCTTGGGATCATCGGTTTATTCAGGTTCAGAGGCTATGCGAGTGTTGGCTGGGTGTTCGACTCGTATGGGTTTTTTGAATGAATGTAACGCACGAATTTTCTCGTCGCCTTTTTTAGGTAAAGTCGTCTACCCATTATTAACGGGAGGACGCAGGATTTTACTTTTTTTATTGCGTCGAAAACTTATTGATATCCACCACTCAAAACTATAATTGAGAGGCACAATAAATAATCGCAGGATAACTCGCACACCAAGCCCAAAAAAACCGGTTGAGTGCGAAATGCCAGAAGACTAAAAAGTGAAAGACGGCTCCGATAAGGCACCACACGAGGGTGTATTGTGGCCATAATAAAGACACGGGGAATAGACACTCCCACACAATAAAACCCCATGAAGCCAGGCAAGCGATGGCCGGTATTTTAAACCAGCTATTCGTTTTTAAAGGACCAAAGGCTGCGTTATCCAGTAAGTAGGGTAATGCGCGTCCATTGCGCCAACCAGGATAGGATAACTTTACAGATCCGGATAGAAAATAAGAGGTTAAACTGTGAATGCAAATATACCAAAGGCCGGCTTTGAGAGCTATATTCTGCGGCAGGAATAGACAGAGAAATTGCCCTAAAAATAAACCGGTGAGACTCACTACACTCATAAAATCACTACCACCGTTAAATGCCCCGCGCCAACGAAGTAGCAGTGTCATGGTATTAAAGAGCAATAGGAAGCTGGTAAAAAGGTTCGCACCGAAAAGAGCTATCGATACGCTAAGAATGCATTGCAATAAGATGAGGCAACGAAAGCCCCTGGCTTCAAAAATGACTGGTAGTATTTTTTTTACCCAGATTGGGGCATGAGAAAAGTCCTTCATTTGCACGGAAACTTGCCACAGTTGCTGTGTACCGATGAAAGACTGAATGCGCCAGTATTCAAAGCACTGTATCAATAAACTAAAGGCGAGCAAATACTCAACGCCGTGAAGGGCCTGGTTCAGTGTAAGAATCATGAAGACAGATCCAACGCTGGAGAGGTCAAAACGGCTGAATTTTCATCTCCGGCTTGATAAGGCGGTGCAAGCCGTATTTGAAATTGAAACTGGGAGATTGGGCGACTGGGAGGAGAAGTTAAAGTGCCTGAGACGCTCGAGGGGGCAGCAGTGGTTGAGGCATGTAAGCTTAATGCAACATGACGTGCAAAATCTTTGACCAATTGATAGGACACTAAGCCTTGCGCTTGCACTCCGCTATCCACTTTTTGTAAATCGGCATTTAAGTGTTCGATCAAATTTTGATTAGCCAGCATCAAATTAATGTCGGGATTATGAATCCAGTATCGTAGGCGTCGTTTTGCCCGAGGTTGCCAGGCTTGCCAGGGTTGCCAGCCTTGTTCGTTCAAGACCCGTACCCAAAGACCCGGTTGATAGCCCACCCGATGATAAAAACGCCAGTTAGGGAAAAAACTTCTCAATAAAAAAAGCCAAGGCCCTGCGATCACCCGGGTCGGAATAATGAGGGTGAGGCACAGAAAACCAAAAAAAATCAAAAGCGCTACTATAGGGTAGGTGAACAAGGTCAGTTTCCAAGGGTCATATTATGAGAAAACCCTATTTAAAAAACACATATCAGAGGCTACGGGCTTTAAAATACCACAGCTAGGCCGTGCAATCGAGATATAGAAAGCTTGATGACTATCCGTATGGGGTAGGGCTCATGACAGTGGGTAATGGTCCGGTGGCATTGATTAAGTCCTATAATAAGCAGGCTATTTTCATTGTTTTTGCTTTTTTTCGTGACTGAATACCCAAGGATCTCAATCGGCCCTTTTAAAAACGGCACGGGTGCCGCTTCATCTGACGGAATGTGGGTTGAAAAAACCGATTCAGTGCGATGGGCTGCCAGAACGTATATTTAACGATAGGTCGCCTTCAATATGTTCAAGTTAGGGCAATTGCTAATTGGCTTAATGCTCAGTGGTCCTTTGTGGGCTGGGTGGACTTTATTGGCCGAATCAGAGAATTTAACGGTTTATGTTGATTTTTCTAGTCCCAAAAAAATGGGTAATATTGCCTCGGGCAATATGATGCTTGATTTTCCTCATTTACAGTTTATTGAGGGAAGACCCTATCGCTCAGCATTAAAGTTAATCAATGTTGATTGTGTAGAAGAAAAAATTCGCACAGCCTCTACCAGCCTGTATGCCAGTCAAATGGGTGCAGGTCAGCAATTACGCAGTTTGCCTTCTGCCGGTTGGCAATACATTACGGCGGGTACTATCGAAAGTGTTTTATTCAATTCATTGTGTCATTAACGGTTAAGGATTTATTCATGAAATTGATTTTTGTGGTTTGCTTTTTATTACCTATGGTATGGATGCAAAGTGCTTGTTCGGTATTAAGTGTGGCTGATGCGGTCGTCTCCACAGGAGCCGCGGTGGTGTCTACGGGGGCGAGTGTCGTCAGTGGAGCCGTTGGCGCGGTATTGCCGACGAAAAAATAGACCCTATTTGTTAAACATCATAAAAGCGATATTTCATCATAAGGGGGTCATGGGTTGTTGGCCGATGGTTAATGCGATTAAAGAGTAAAAAAAGGGACTGATCCCATGACTCAATTGTCTCCCCTCACAGCGAAATCCGTAGCGCTTCGATTGACCGACCGTGTGAGCCTGCCGATATTAGAGTCCCCCGTTAAGTTGGCACGTTTGCATCCCGAGGCGATCCCCATACTTCTGAATCAGACGACTGATGAGCAAGATCTTGGTAATCTTTTCATGCGAATTTTTTATCTCATGAATGCGCTTCGGATGAAAGAGTTTGCCTTAGAAATGCAGGCCAAAGCGTTAAGTTATCGTCGAATGTATCGTTTAGAGGGTCCTGCACAACCGAAAATGAGATTGCTAGCCCTTTTGGGTCCAGGCGATTGGGAAGAAAATGCCCCTTTGGAATTTTTGGTTGAAAATAGCGCTATTCGCTTGGATTTACTCTACATTTTAGCCGATGGACTGTTGCCGGAACACATTCCGGATCATGATGTAGTGATCGTTGCTTTGGGAGAATCGAGCCAAAACAACCTTATTTTAAATCTGATGGGTCAGATGTTAGCGCATTGGCCGCGTCCGGTTATTAACCACCCTAGTCGGGTATTAGGGTGCGCTCGCGATAAAGCCTGCGATGTATTACAAGGCATTGAGGGGCTTTGTGTTCCCAAAACGTTTCGAGTTGGGCGAGACGATATGAGGCAGTTAACATACCCCTTGATTATCCGACCCATGGATAAACATGGGGGACAAGGTCTAAAAAAAATAGATGATGCCGATCAGTTGGCACAATACCTTGCACAACAGCCCGAGCTTTTTTTCTATCTGGCAGAGTATATTGATTATCAAAGCGCAGATGGATTGTTTCGTAAATACCGTATCGCGCTCTTGGATGGAAAGCCTTACATCAGTCACTTGGCTATTTCTAATGATTGGATCGTGCATTATGCCAGCGCTGGCATGCAATTGAGCGAAGAAAAAAGAGCCGAAGAAGCACATGTCATGCAACACTTTGATTCTGAATTTGTCCCTCGTCACCAATTAGTCCTCGATGAGATCTGTAATCGTTTTCAATTAGAGTATCTTATTTTGGATTGCGCTGAATTAAGTGACGGACGTTTACTGTATTTTGAAGCCGATAATGGTGGTTGGGTTCATGCAGTGGATCCTATTGAGAATTTTTCGTACAAAAAACCCGTGATGCAAAAACTCTTTGATGCTTTTTTCAAGGTGCTTGAGTCAAGGCTGACTAGCGAATCTTAGTGTATTATTTCATTGATATTGTTTTTATTGTGATGCCCCCTTATTTTTCATAACCGAAGAATAAAATTTATGGGTAGCGCTGGGTGAAGACTCCGGCAACTTGCCATTTTCATGTTTAAAATCAACAAGTTAACTCATTACGCCGGGGCCAAAGTAGTATAGTTGTAGTATAGTGATGAATTATAAGGTTCTACTTTTTTATACGATTTTAGAACTTATAGGACGTCAAGCGTAAAGAGTCTTTACGCTTGTGTGATTTGAACTCTCACCGTACCCGCTCACAAGTCACAACACGGACCAAAGTGTATAGAGTTTTCGCTGTAACTTCTATGGAGGCCAGCGATGGAAAAATCAAGACAGGAACTTTTCGAATTGGTCTGGTCAATGCCCATGACCAAACTCTCCAAGCAATTTGAACTTAGTGATGTTGGACTGAGAAAGATTTGCGTCAAGCATCAGATCCCCCTTCCCCTTCAAGGTCACTGGACCCGAAAACAATTTGGCAAGGAAGATCCTAGACCTGAATTACCTAACGGTGATTTCAACCCCATCATTGCGATCAATGACGATTACAAAATCCAGCTAAATCGAGAGCGATCAGATGCTAAAAAAGCGAACAAGAAGTTGGCACTGAGTCCTCCTGAAACTGAGGTTCGCAAGCCTGATCAACTTAAGCACGAACGCTGCATCATCGCTTATAAAGAAATAAAAGAGTTCGTCGTCGAGATGGAGAAAAAACAAAACGTAGTGAAGTTTGACTCGATCAAAGATAAACCGCCGAGTTTTCCACCGACCCACATCTTTTCATTTTCAGATTTCCGAGCGTCTCGGCAAGGCTTTCCTCTATACGCGACAGCCAGAAATGCAATTCGTGCTGTTTGTATTGCCGATGAAATTTTTGAACGTCTTGAACAAAAAGGTATAGAGATTCATTTCGAATTTCATGACCGAACAGGCTCAACGATGCATGCCGTCAAGGATGGTGAAAGGCTTCAATTTCAGTTCAGAGAACCATATACAAAAGTAAGCCGTACACCCACCCTTAGCAAGATAGAAAAACAACTACACAACTATGCATGGGATTCAGAAAAAATTGAAGTTCCCCAGAACATTCTTTGTGTGAATTTTGGATGGAGTTCATACACTCAAAAGTCATTTAAAGACGCTGGACTGAGACTTGATCATCAGATAGAAAACATCATTGCGTATGTTGTCAAAAAATTAGACGATCAAATAGAAGAGGCTAAACAGCGAGACATCAGAAATCGCGAATACGAACGTAAAAAATACGTGCGTGAATTTAATGAGAGCATCGCTTCCGATCGTGAAAGACAACTTGAAATTGCATTGAAAGAGAGCAAGGAACTCGCATCGCTTGTTCGTTTGAAGATCTATCTCAAAACAATGAAAGCAATTTTTTCAAAACTTCCTGATGATGAGCAAGCTGCAGGCATGGCGTGGATTGCCATAGTCAAAGAACAGCTACGAACTATCCAGCCTGTTGAGACAAGAATCAAGAAAATTAAACGTGCAGCCAAGAAACCTAAAAAGAAGATCAAAGAGCTTTGGTATGCTGATCTACTTCCAGAAGATCACGATCCAGACTTTGAAGAAGAGTACGCTCAAGAGCTTGAGAACGATCTTTATTAAAAGTTGTCCAGCAACGAAGAAACATAGTCTTTTGGCAATTGATGTCCTGCGTTCGGAACAACAGTAACAGGCAAACCGAGGGCACGAGCAAAAATAGTGACGTTTGCTGGATTGCTCTGCCAATCCTCTGATCCAACATGAAACGAACAGTTCATATCAACTTCCAAAGTGCTAGTTGGTCCTCTGGGTTTGCAATTTCCGTAAATCTCATATTTGGTCTCCTTTTCCTACATTTATTTATCCGTTGCCATAAATAAATGCATGCGAATATTTGAGCTTGCAAAACCAAAATCACCAGAGCAACTAAGACTTGATCAACTTCGAGCCTCAAGCAACCGTGCCAGCGATGCGTTAAAAATTGAACGCGAAAGACAAAAGGCACAACGCGCACAAAAGGCTTTGAGTCAACTACTCAAACCCAAATCGAACACGATCAAACCCATTCAACCTATCAAACCCAGATAGCCAAAAGAAAGCCGACGCTAAGGTCGGCTTGTTAAACATCTATGTGTTTAATTGGCTTTGGCTGGCAACTTCAAAGTTCCTCGTTTGCTTGAAGCAGCTTCTTTGTCAAAGCCTGCTTTGACCAGTCCGCTAATGGCTTCAATGCGCCCATCAAGTTCGCCAGCGTCTACTGCCGTTTGCAACACTTCAAGCGTAGTGATAAGACACATCAGTACTCGCTGGGCAGCATGATGACCCACTGCTCACCGTCCCAACAGGCGTAAAGCGAAATGGCATGCATTGGAAAATCTGTGTATGGGATCTCTTGGCGAGCGTGCTCGCTCCCACTGCCATCCTCGTAAATCATTGTTGCCCTGTTACCGTTCACTGTCATGCGCACTTGGATAAACCAGTCTTCAGTGCCGATCTCACTTAGGTGACTGGCGATAGCGTCCATCATCCAAAAACACTCAGCTTCTTCTGCCAAGTACTTAGTGCCATCCGTAAGTAGGTGCCTGCGACTGATACGGTAGTAGCCCGTGGTGCCAATAAATTGAGTTAGCTGGGTTGGATCAAACGTTTTACGCATTTGAGACCTCCAGCTTTGCCAACTCAGCTTGGCTGTCTGCCAAAAGGTCAATGCGCAA
>CAITMU010000051.1 GCA_903893565.1 uncultured beta proteobacterium
AGGCGCAATTCCTGTGGGCAGTAGCCCAGAGGGGTTTAGCCGGTTTGTGAAGTCGGAAATGCAGTTATGGTCTGATGTGGCACGTAAAATGAATATTACGCCCGATTAAATATCTTAAACCGAGATTTTCCATTAGAAACGTCTAAGGGTCAAAGACGGGGCTAAAAGTGACCGGTTTATCGAAGGCTTTTGACCTATCCCAAACCCCTTCAAACCAGGTTCTTTGCTTTACGTCCATGACCACATTAAGGTGATTTTTTCGACTGGCTTTGCTAATGTAAGCTGCCTTGGCGAAGAGCTTATACCTTAGCGTGTTAAGTGTGTGTTGAATCTGTTTGTGTGGAACTTTTCCCACCGTGCTACGTAGGGCCGCTTGCCTAAATAAACTCATCAAGTTGTAGGCCGTCATCACCATGTTCATGCAAGCCTCAGTGGCCCAGAACTCTTTCATACAAAAACTATCAGCCCCGAAGTCATATTTCAGCTCCTTGATCCTGTTCTCGCAGTCAGCTCGCCCCCTGTAGGTTCTCCAAACCACTTGGGTCGGTAGCGTTAAATCCGTTACCAAAGTGCTAAAGCGATAATGCTTCCAGCACTCATGTTCGTTAAACAATGACAAGGTCTTGCCCTTGGGCTCTTCGCGCTGCTTCGTATCTTGTCGAATACCGATAACCCGTCTCGGTCGACTCCAACTGGGGGCTTGGTATTCAAAGCTCACCAAATCAATTCCATCATCAATCATCCACCACCCCTGGGCATCAATCAATGCCTTTTGCAAAGGGGCATTTTGCTTGAGGGCAATGATGAAGTTCAGGCCTTTTTCCTCGATATGATCTAAGAAATCATTGTCACTAAATCCGCTGTCCGCTCTGAGTAGTGCCACGCGCTTGCTTCCCAAATTTTCAAGTGTGCTGCCTAAAAAGGCTTGTACATTGTTAGACGTGTAAGCGTTTCCAGGGCGCAGCCAGCAATTGGCAATCATGCGTGTATCTGAGATAAAAGCCATCAAAGGATGGTGTGAGGCCCTGCCTTTCTTGGCAGGGTTATACCCTCGGGAGGCCCCCATTTGCCGACCATAGCGAGTCATCACCGTGGAGTCCAAATCCAAGGTCAATCCATCCAGTTTCAGGTGGTCAAACATCCAACGATACATTTGCCCTGAAATACGGTCATTGTCTTGCTGGGTAAAGCGCTTAAATAATCGCATGATGGCTTTGAAGTTAGCCATGGTTTTGATACCAAACAACTCTTTGAGAACGGGGTCATGACGGGTCACTTCCGCATGCTCAAAGCGGTTGGCACCGCACCAAACAGAGAGCATAAATTGGGTCACGAGTTGCTCAGGTTCATAGCCCCGGTTGCTTTTCTTTGGTGGCAATTGAATCGCCTTTAACGCCTCACCAAACTTCAAGTGATCCAGCATGCGTTTCATCAGGGCCATTCCGCCCCAAGGCGTGATCTCTTTGTCAGTAAAAGCAAGCTCGAAGTCCATCAAACACCTCGCACTAAAAAAGTGAATGAATTAAAATGAACGCAACACCTAAAAATCTAATGAAATCATACACTTTTTTTAATGGTTTCCATTAGGAATCGAATCAAATGGAAAATCTCGGTTAAAAGTGCTGGAGTCTTAAAAAGATAAGGTTAGGACGCAGGAAAATATCCAGCGAAGTCCTACGGTCTGCCTAGTAATTAAGTTCTAAGTGGTGGGAGAGAGTAC
>CAITMU010000052.1 GCA_903893565.1 uncultured beta proteobacterium
CCGATCTTATTACGCGGCGAGATAGTTAGTGCAACGGTCGCGGCGTTTTGCGTCGTAACCGGCGGGCTTACGTTGACCACGCCACAACATAGCGTCAACGCTAAAACCTTTACTTGGCTCAAATTCGCGTGACTTAATAAGCTCTTCGCGTATTTCCATAACGCGCTTTCCTACGTTTTCTAATGTGCCGTCAAATTCTTCGCGGTAAACCGTGGACATTGGATAAGTAGTAACAAAGCCTTCCATTGCACCGCGCTCGGAGGGTGAAGCGTGAATTGTAAATTTGTAAGTTTTCATAATTTATCCTGTGATTGTTGCGTTAAGTTGGGCGGTAAGTTTTTCAATGGCTGCTGCTGCACGTGCTTTTTGTGCTGGGTTCAAAGCATTGACAAACACGTGTTTTTGCCAAAAAATTGAGTTTTCTAAGGTTTTGATTGAGGTCATACATTTACCGCCTTTGCAAAGTTGGGTGCCGAACCGTCATAAGTAGTCACGCGAAAAGAATGAAAACCGGCTGCACCGGCTGCCGCTTTGACCTTTTCTACGTCATTAGAATCGCGGCAATTTGTAGCTAACAGAAATTCCATATAGTCGCGGGTTTCGCCGCGCTCTAAGCCGTAAACCAGAATTTGTGCTTTCATTGTGTGTTACCTTGTGTGTCATGCCGGGCTTGGCATGGGATAGAGTGTAACAGATTTTATAGCACTGTCAACTGTGACAATGCAGAAAATTGAACCTAGGGTTTACCCTGAGCTTGCATCGCTGCATCGCTGCACCGTGCTGCATCGGTGCACTGGTGCAAAATGGGGCAAAATGCCCGTTTTTTGCATCAGAGAGTGCATCTCCCGTAGGGATGCACACCGATGCAACGGTGCAGAGTGTTTTTTGTACAGTTTTCCGACAGTTTTTAAGTGATAATTCGATAGACGTTGAACTATGAGGATGATTGATGGCTGCATTAAAAAATAGGGCGGAAGTCGCGCAAGTGGTGCTTGATTCCATGCTTGGCGGTGCTTCGATGCGCCAGAGTTGCATAAAGGCAGGCATTGGCGCCAGTACATGGATCGACTGGGTGAGCGCCGACCGCGAGCTTGGCGAACGATATGCACGCGCCCGTGAGGGGTTGCTCGACGCGATGGTGGATCAAATCCTCACGCTCGCCGACGCGCCGGTTCCACTGTTGGACAATGGCGCGACCGACCCCGGGCTCGTTCGCCAGCGCCAGCTTCAGATTGATGCGCGGCGCTGGGTGCTGTCAAAGCTCGCGCCGAACAAGTACGGTGACCGACTCGATGTCAGCGTCAGCGACTCGCGCATCAGCATCACCGGCGCCCTGGCCGCTGCGCAGATGCGCCTGGCCGACGTAGTAGATGTTACGCCGCGCCTAGGGTCAACAGCGCAGGGAGAGCCCAGCGAGGGGGAGGGGTAGGGCCGGAGGGTAAGGGCCAGCGGTTACGGACATCTCGTGAACATTTTTTATTTTTTCTAAATTTACTAACTCGCCCTCAAGCACTATCGTGCTTTAATTTTTAAAATATACAAATGCAAACCACAATCTACAAACCAGAAGATGAACAAGAGTTAATGGCAAGACTTTGGAGTCCAACATTAAAAGATAACCCACTGGCGTTTGTTAAGTATGTGTTTCCATGGGGTGTTAAAGGTACGCCCTTAGAACATTTCTCAGGCCCAAGAAAATGGCAAAGGGAGATATTGCAAGATATTACTGACCATATTAGAGCTAACAATGAATTGGCTAATAACAAGTCCACGCAAGAAGTTATGTTTAACGTATTGCAAGAAGCAATATCGTCTGGTCGTGGAATTGGTAAGTCAGCATTAGTGTCATGGTTGACTATATGGATGCTGACCACTCGCATTGGTTCAACGACCATCATCTCAGCTAACAGTGAAAACCAGCTACGAAGTATTACTTGGGCAGAGATTACTAAGTGGTTGGCTATGTCATTGAACTCGCATTGGTTTGAGGTTAGTGCGACGCGCTTGGCGCCTGCCAAGTGGTTAACTGAGTTGGTTGAAACGGATTTGAAGAAGGGTACGCGCTACTGGGGGGTAGAGGGTCGGTTGTGGTCGGAAGAGAATCCTGATGCGTATGCTGGTGTGCATAACTTTGACGGTGTGCTGGTGATCTTTGATGAGGCGTCGGGTATTGCGGATCCCATTTGGTCGGTTACTGGTGGATTCTTTACGGAGAACACGCCGAATCGTTTTTGGCTGGCGTTCTCGAACCCACGGCGCAACACGGGATACTTTTATGAGTGCTTCAATAGTAAGAGGGATTTTTGGCAGACCAAGGTGGTGGATGCTAGGACGGTGGAGGGGACGGACAAGCAGGTGTATGAGAGGATTATTCAGGAGTACGGTGCGGATTCAAGCCAGGCGCATGTGGAGGTGTATGGGATGTTTCCCAATGCGGGGGATGACCAGTTCATATCTAGTGACATTGTGGATGAGGCGATGAGGCGGGCTAAGTACAAGGATGCGTCGGCGCCGATTGTGATTGGGGTTGACCCGGCGCGGTTTGGTGCGGATGCAACGGTGATTGCGGTGAGGCAGGGGCGGGACATTGTAAAGATCATGCGGCACCGGGGCGATGACACTA
>CAITMU010000053.1 GCA_903893565.1 uncultured beta proteobacterium
ATTGCCTATGCCAAGGCTAACCCAGATAAAGTGACTTATGGCACGCCCGGACTAGGTACTTCCTTACATATGACAATGGAGGAAATCGCAATCAAGGAAGGCGTTAAGTGGATTCATGTGCCATTCAAGGGAAATGCAGATGCCGCCACAGCACTGATGGGAGGCCATATTACGGCCTCAGCAGATTCTACCGGATGGGCTGAACAAATTCAGTCCGGTCGTTTTCGCTTGTTGGTGACTTGGGGGGCAGAGCGTACTCACCGATGGCCTGAGGTGCCGACCTTAAAAGAGTTAGGATATAACATCATATCCAATTCACCCTACGGATTGGCCGGCCCTAAGAACATGGATCCAGCCGTGGTGAAGATTATTCATGATGCCGTTAAAAAGGCTATTGAAGATCCGTTATATCAAAAAACTTTGGAAAGATTAGATCAGGAGAACTTTTATCTCTCCACCGAAGAATACGCGCGACATGTGAAAATCTGGTTTGATGAAGAAAAGGCTAATGTGGCTCGAATCGGGCTATCGTTAAAACCGTAGGCGGCGGAGAAGTTAAAACCGATGGACCGGGCAGATAAAGCCACTGGAACGAAGATGATCGATCAAAATAATGAAACCAACAAGGGAGGCGCCATTTGAATAAACAGATGATCTGGGGGGGTATTGTATCCTGTACATTGATCATGGCCTCAAACGGTATGGCTCAAAGCTACCCCGCAAAACCGATTCGCATGATTGTGCCTTATCCCCCAGCGGGCACTACGGATTTTGTGGCACGTGAAGTGGGACAAAAAATGGCTGATAATCTGACCCAACCCGTCATTATTGATAATAGACCGGGAGCTGGCACTTTGATTGGACTCACGCAAGGGGTAAGGGCACCGGCCGATGGCTATACATTAAGTTTTGGTACCTCTGCCGGTTTGGCGCTGAACCCTGCATTGGGACAAAAAATGCCTTTTGATATCAAACGTGATTTTGCCCCTGTGGGTTTAATGGTTTATGTGCCTTATTTTCTCGTGGTCAATGCGTCCTTGCCCATACACTCCGTGAAAGAACTGATTGAGTGGGTTAAAGTGCGCCCAAGAGAAGTCAATATGGCCTCCCCGGGTATTGGCACACCCAATCATCTGGGGGTGGAGATGCTCAATATGATGGCTCGTGTGAAGTTAGTGCATGTGCCCTATAAAGGTGGGGCTCAGGCGGTGACGGATCTTGTCGCCGGGCAAGTGCAAGTGATGTTCTCAGGCACCCCACAAGTGGAAGCCTTTGTGAAAACGGGGCGCTTGCGAATCATTGCGACGGCAACACAAAAAGCCAATCGTGTCGCACCTGATCAACCGACTGTGGCAGAGACTTTCCCGGGTTTTGATTGTAATACTTGGTATGGTTTATTAGTGCCAGTAGCCACCCCACGAGAAAAAATTGTTCGCCTTAATGCCGCCTTACGTTATGCCCTCTTAGATCCTGGGGTGGTGCAGCGTATGTTAGCCCAAGGGGTAGAACCCACTTTCTCTAGCCCGCAGGCAATGGCTGATTTGATAAGGGAGGAGACCGGGCGATGGAAAAAGGTGATTGATCAAGCGGGCATAAAAGTGGACAATTCCCAATGATAAAAAAAAAATTAAAATGCTAAATCATTAAAAAAAGTGGCAGTGGTCAGCCCCATTCAAAGACGAGTCATCATCATTCTTAATAAGGAACTGTGAAATGAGCAACGTTTGGAGAGTCTTAGGCTTATTGGTATTGGTTGTAGGGGGGAGTGGGACTTCGATGGCTCAAGGCTATCCCTCCCGAAGCATTAAATTTGTTATTCCTTTTGGCCCAGGATCTTCTACCGATGTATTGGTGCGTATTGTGGCTCAGGATATGTCCAAAAGTGTGGGGCAAACGATTATTGTGGTCGATAAACCTGGGGCCGACGGTGCACTGTCGGCCTTGGAAGTTAAGCGAGCATTGCCCGATGGTTATACTTTTTTAGTTGGCACCAATAGTCCCTTAGCGGTCGTGCCAAGCTTAAGAAAAGATGTGCCCTATGATGTAATGAATGACTTTACCCCTATTACGTTCATGGGCGATAACACGTTTTATATCGTGGTGCACCCGTCAATGCCAGTGAAGTCGATACCGGAGCTCGTGGCGTATGCTAAAAAAAATCCTGGCAAAATTAGTTATGCTTCCGGGAGTACCTATGCCTTGGTAGCCACAGCGATGTTTGCGACCCATAATGGTATGGAAATGAATATGGTGCCCTATAAATCTGAACCCGAGTCAATTGTGGATTTACTCTCCGGGCGTGTGCAGTTACTCAATGGCACCTACACCACGGTCGCCCCGCATGTGAAGGAGGGACGATTACGCATGCTCGCCACGACCTTTCGTGAACGTAGCCCCTTAGTGCCTGACATTCCTTGTTTTAAAGAAGTGGGTCAACCGGATTTTCCGATCGGTCCATGGTTTGCTTTTTTAGGACCTGCGGGATTACCCCGTGATATCGTGATGCGAATGAATAAAGAAATGAGCCTCACTTTGGCTAAAGACTCGGTCAGGGAGGCCATGTTAAAACAAGGGTTTATTCCTAAATCATCAACCCCCGAGGCTTTGATAACTTATATGAAGGACCAAATGCAGGTCTGGAAAGTAGCGCTTAAAAATGCGGGGCTCGAAGCGCAATAAGCGTTGATGGGTGAGGGGGAGGTGTCCGGTTTTTTTAGTCACAGATTACAAGGCGGTAGGAATAGATACATAAAGCTTCAACGCCATTTGGGCATTTCACGCTCATAGATCCTTTAACGAAACGATGAGAACATCATCGATAACGATTCGGCTCTGTGCTTCTTCTTCATCGTCGTTCTTCGTGATGACATCCCAATCTAATATGAGATTGGAATGTCATGGAATCCACCCTTTGCAGTCGTATTTGTGATATCGCGATCAAAAAAGATCATTGCTACTGCTTCGGTATGCCCGCTTCCTTGATCACGCGCGCCCAGCGCGCAGTTTCTGTGCGCATGAACTGCGCGAATTCGTCGCGATGGGTTGGGGTATATTCGACGACCATTTCGGTGAATCGCTGTTGCATATCTGGCATGCGCAGTACCGTGGTGAGATCAGCGTGCACTTTGTCTAATATGGTGACGGGCGTGCCGGTTGGCGCGCACAGGCCATACCATGAGCTCGATTCAAAGCCGGGCGCTACGGTTTCATGCACGGTTGGCACGTCGGGCATTTGTGCGATGCGTGTCTTACTCATTACCGCAAGTGCCCTAACCCGTCTGCTCTGGATCGACGACAGCACGCCCGGGGCTGACTGTACGCTTACCGGTATCTGCCCGGCCATGACGTCTGTTAGCGCTTGTGGTGCGCCTTTATAGGCGATGCTCATGACGTCAATCTTCGTGGTGAGTTTGAAATACTCCATCGCAAGCTGCTGCGAGGAGCCTGCGGCGGACGTGCCGTAGCTTAGCTTGCCCGGATTAGCCTTGGCGTAAGCGACGAATTCCCTGACGGTACGCGCTGGCATCGACGGATGCACGACCAACACGTTGGGGGTCTTGCCGATGAGGGCGATCGGTGCGAAGTCGCGCTGCTGATCATAGGGAATTTTTGCGTATAGTGATTCGGCGATGGCACTGGAGGCGATATTGCATTGAAACAGCGTGTAGCCGTCAGCAGGCGATTTGGCGGCGAAGGCGGCGCCGAGTGTCCCGCCAGCTCCAGCCCGGTTATCAACAACCACCTGTTGACCCCACAGGTGGGTGAGCCGTTCGCTGATCAGGCGCGCGATGATGTCTGGCGAGGCTGCGGCCGGGAAGGGCACAAGGTAACGTACGGGCTTGATGGGGTAGTTTTGTGCGAAAGCGGTTGTCGCGAAAAGGCAGGTTAATGCCATCAGCTTCATACTTGCGATGATCAGTGTTTGATATTTTGTGGACACTTCTGTTAATCCTGTTAAAAACCGGCGATTCGCGCCTGAATCTTCCAATTTTACACTTTTGCGAGTCCCTTTTTGATTCATCAGATGAGCTCGGGAGCATTATTTTGCCTTACAAGGAAGAGGTGTAAAGTAGGAATCTCTGCATTAATCTTTTTTATGTTGAAAGGTTCTTCAAAAAGGTTTACATCCACACTAAGGCTTACATCCACACTCGCCTCAAACCTGGATAACCAAAAAGCCCCTGCAACGTGAGGCTTAGCTGAAATGAGCCCATGGCTAAATCCGGGGGGGCAGAAGGCAGAAGATCAATAGATTCCTAACTCAGAGAGTTGCCATCAATGGGTCAGCGCTTTACTCGCGCAACGAGATGAGGAGTCGAAGAGTGCAAAAATCTATTTAAAAATGAAATCGTAAAAAAAAGAAACTCAATCAAAGAACCAACAATTACTTGATAAAAAAAACGTTACATTATCTTTTTAAACGGCCACTGCCTCGAAAAAAACCCTATACACTGACGTTGAATTGGCAATTGACAGTGCTGTGATGTTCAGCCGCCAGGTTGGGGGTGGGGCAACATGCAATGTAGAACTTCAATATTAAAAAAGCATATAAATGCATGGTGTAATCCTTGGGAGGAAACATATGAAATCGAAGCGGTTTTTGAATGTCTTAATGGGCGTCTTTGTGGCGAGCGTTGGAGTAGGGACGCCTTTAATGAGCCCAGCCCAGCAATACCCCAATCGAACGGTACGCATTACGGTTCCCTTTACCCCAGGGGGCGCAGTTGATTTTATGGCTCGTATCGTGGCTAACAAACTATCGCAATCGCTTAATCAGCAAGTCATTGTGGATAATCGCCCTGGCGCTGGCACCGTCATTGGTACGGATTTGGTCGCTCGTGCAGACCCAGACGGCTACAATTTATTGATGGCCAATATCGCTTTTGGTGCAAATCCAGCCCTACATGCCAAATTGCCTTTTGATCCCATTAAAGATTTTACCGGGGTGAGTCTTTTTTGTATGTTGCCGAGCTTTTTAGTGGTTCATCCCTCCTTGCCTGTGATGAATGTGGAGGAACTGGTAAAACTAGCTAAAGCCAAGCAAGGGGAATTAAGTTATGCCTCGGGGGGAACCGGAAGCTTATTGCATCTGACGATGGAGCGTTTTAAGGTGGTAGCAGGCTTTAAAATGACGCACGTGCCTTACAAGGGCGCAGCACCAGCCTTAAGTGATGTCTTGGGGGGGCAATTGGCTATCCTTTTCATTCCCGGTCCTCCAGCCTTAAGTCATATCAAATCCAATAGGCTACGAGCACTGGCTGTAACGAGCGCAGAGCGGATGCCTTTCTTACCCGAGGTGCCCACCATTGGGCAAAGTGGATACCCTAACTTTGAAATGTACGATTGGGAGGGGCTCGTGGCACCGGCTAAGACCGCTTCAGCGGTAATAAATCAGCTCAATGCAGCCCTCGTAAAAATCGTCACGTTACCAGAAGTTAAAAAATTGATTGCTGATCAGGGCGCCTTCGCGATGTCGAGTACTCCGGAAGAATTGAATAGTCGCATTAAAAATGAAGTCGCCTTGTGGCTTGAGATGGTTAAAAAAGGAAATATTCAAACCGAGTAAAATAATCTGATAGATTAATGTCCTCATGCCCTGGTTGCTGAAAAATGTAAGAGGGTAGGTAGACTCTTTTATTTTTTCATTTCGTTTTTTTACCTTTCTAGAGATATGAAAGATCATGATGCAAGAAATCCCTAGTTTTCATCACATTCATTTAAATTCTACGAATCCAGATGCCGCTATAGCGTTTTATCTGCGCCAATTTAAAAACACGGAAAAAACCCAATGGGGAGGGTTGCCCGCCTTAAAGTCTTTTAATGATGTGTTGATTATTTTTAACACAGTATCGACCCCAGCCCCTACCGCTCCACAAAGTGCGATTTGGCACTTTGGTTGGTATGTGACGGATGTGCGCGCCAGAATGCAAGCGTTTAAAAATCGGAGTGAAGTCACACTGCTCCCCCTTTATACCGGTGAGGCAGAAGAGGCCGTCTTTATCAACACGGATACCTATCCGGGTGTGGATGGCGTGTTGGGATTAACTCAGGCACAGTTGCAGGACGCGCGTCAAAAGGGCGTGCAACCGAAGGGAGGGCCTGGCTTTGCTTATATGCAAGGTCCGGATGGGGCTATTGTGGAATACATGGGGGATTTTTCTGTAGAACGATTCAACCACATTCATCTGTATCAAGAAGATCCCTTCTGTGCACAGCTTTGGTATCAAAGGCATCTGAATGCACCGGTGATGCCCGGGCGGGTGAGCCCAACCCCCGTGACAGAAAAAAACTGTCATGTCGAGCGAGGCGCCTCACGTACTTGGCCTGCATTAAACCGAGACGGCATGTTCCGTAGTCCCCGAGCCGCTGTTCTTTTTGGAGATGTAGCCCTGACTTGGTATCCCCCGCAGGATGATCAACCGCTCGTCAGTTCTCGGGGCCAGTTGTATGATCATTTCGGTCTGGGAGTAAAGGATCTAACGGGTTGGGCTAAAAAATTAAAAAACGAGGGTGTTCATTTTTTGTCGGATATAGAAGTGATTAATGGAATACGCAGCTTAATGATTGAGGGGCCCAGTCGAGAAGCGATCGAATTGGTGGAAGTTTGATGTCGCCCCTTCTCTTTTTATAAAATTAGGCGCTTTGCCACTTAGATAACCTAGACGATGAGGAGGGCTGGGTGCTAGTTGGGGCCGACCTCCTGCATCGATAAAGGAGCGCTGCTAGCGCCTTAAAACGCCTTAAAGCGCCTTAAAGTGCCTTAAAGTGCCTTAAGCACCTTAAGCACCTTAAGCACCTTAGATTACGTTCGATTACGTTAGAGCACGTTAGAAGCCGTAGAGTTTTTCTGGATTATCTACGAGAATTTTTTTGCGAACACTGGCCTCAGGTGCCCAGCTCGGTAATTGATTCAATACCAATCCATCATCGACAGGCCATAAAGGTGATACGTCGGTGTTGTTTGGCATTTTGATCGAATTAGGGTGTGGCCAATTGGTGCCCCAGAGTATACGATCAACATTAGCCCCGATTAACGCTTGAGCGAATGGTTTGAAAAGAGAATAATTTTTACGCGGGCCTGCTGTCACTGATATTTTGACGAAAGCCTTCCCCGATTTGACAAGATCGACAAGATCAGAAAATCCAGGCTGTTTGATATCAAGTTCTTCATCGGTGCCAGCAAAATGGTCGAATACGAGGGGCACCGGTGAGTTTAAGAAAGCCTCTTTAAGTGCGCTAACAATATTTAATGTCGTATTAATCTGAATGTGCCAGCCCCATTTTTTCACTCGCTCTGCAGCGCTCAAAAATTGAGCGCGAATGATCTGAGGGTCCACAACACCGTTGGTCACTAAATTCAGTCGTATCCCTTTAAAGCCCAAGGAGACGAGTTGATCAATTTCACCATCGGTGGTTTTATCATTAATGACGGCAACCGCGCGGGCATTTTTACCGCGCACCTTCAATCCGGCAATCGTGGCGCTATTGTCAGGGCCATAAATACTCGGTGTAACAATAATGACTCGGTCAATTCCAAGCGCTTTATGAAGCGCGGTCATCTCAGCCGGAGAGGCAGCCTCTGGGGTATAGGTTCTGCCACTAAACATCGGAAAGAGGGCAGGATCGCCATGGATGTGAGTGTGACAATCGCAACTGCCTTGGGGTAATTCAAAGTTGATTGCTGTCGTGGGTTGAGAGGCTTTGGCCGCTACCGTATTGGACTGCAAAAGAAGTCCACTGCTTACCATGCCACCCAAGGCTGGAGTGCTAAGAATCCATTGGCGTCTGCTGATCATCGATTTATTCTCCTCTATCTTTATTGTTTTGATGAAAACTGCGTTTTTCGTTCGATGCCATACGGCCTATATTCGAGTGTCGTAAAATCAATTTCTCAAATAAAGAGGAGGTGTATCACGGTGATCGATGAAGGTCAAATGTGTTTTAAATTCATGATCTTATGTAGCAGGGGCTACAGCCAGTGATTGGCTTTTTCAATTTCATGACTTTTTACTAGTAATCGAACCAATGCGATTGCCCCACCCGTGACAATTCAATCAACCAATCACTTCTATTTAACCATTCGACAAAGCCGAGCCCATCGAGAATAAGCGTCTGGCCATGTTGGCTTAGGTGATACGTAACCTCTATACGACGAAAAAACCATAAAAAAAGGATTTCTCGCGATTCAAACGCTAGTTTACCCCCTACCAAGGCGACATATTGCGAGGCTAGCAATCGATAATGTTCCTCTTGGAAATGAATCGCATCTTTAATTAATTGATTTTTAAGAGCTCGTTTTTTTTCCTTCGGTGTTCTTTCTTCCGAAAAATCCTCAGCAAATGATTCTTCAATTTTTCGAACGACCACAAGCGGATCGACTTCGTTACCGAGAATTGTCAACACACGATTTAACTCTCGAACGGCTTTGGTTCTTTGATGCAATAAGAGGTCTTTGGCATATAACTGTAAGGCCGTTTGGTTACCAAAGTATTTTTCTAAATAATTTTTTTCTAGTTTTTGCGCAATCTCTAGGCGTTGAGGCAATGCTTGGGAGTTAAGCAGTGTCAGTTTGTAGGTAAAAGCCAGATTGGAAGAAAGGGCTTGTAGTTGCCGATAAATATTCACTAAATCGGGATAATATTCGCAAAAAACTTTCCAAGATTCATCCAATTCATCGTCTGGCAATGAGTCTTCTAGCTTCTCATAAGGGTCAGGCTCATAGTGTTCTTGCGTGCGGTAACTATCGTATTGTTGTCGACTAATCGGGTCGGACAATATCGCATAAGCTTCGTTGATGTGCTCCATGCGGGTGCGTGCCAATTCCTCATCCCCACTCCATTTGTCAGGATGATAGCGCTGGGCAAGCGCGCGATAAGCCCCACGAATAACAATATCTTCTGCGTCATCTACGACTTCGAGAACACGATAATAGTCTTTATTTTCTGACAATTTCTTCTATCCCTACATTGGCTTTAGACCATGATCCTCAGAAAATAACAAAAAGTAAACTAAAACAGTGAACCGGTGTTCATTTGACGCATGTTTTCGATATCTTTACGAATACGGCTTGCATAGGCTTCGTGATTTAAGGGGGCTAGATGTAAGCCCTCCCGGAGCATTTGATTTTTAATGGTTGGGAGATTTAAGATACGTAAAATCTCCTCGCTTAACCTTTCAATGACCGCGGTCGGAGTGCCTGCTGGCACTACGAGTCCTTGGGTCCCTGACAATTCAAATCGCGGCATCACGGATTCTTGTAGTGTGGGCAGCTGAGGAAATTGCTCTAGTCGTTGTCCCGAACTAATCGCCAGTGCGCGTAGCTTATGGGCATTGAATTGGGGAATCAGAGGCTGAATATGAGCAATCAGTAGGTCGCATTGCCCACTCATGACCGCTACCATAGCGGGGGTCTCTCCTTGGAAAGGAACATCGAGTAAATTAACTTGCGCTAATTTTTTTAGACTTTCTCCAATAAGATGAGCCCCTGAACCACGGGGATTGGAGGCGTAGGTCAATACACCAGGGCGAGACTTGGCTAATTGCACCAACGCTCGTATGGATAAAGCGGGTAGGGAGGGATGTATGGCCAGTATCCAGGGGCTACTTTCGATACGGGCAACGGCACTGAAGTCTCGTTCAGTATCAAAGCCCAAATTTTTTTCAAAAACAGCATTCGAAATGAACGGAAATCCGGTGGCGAGCAACGTATAACCATCATTGGGCGAATGCGCCACGATCTGAGTCGCTATGATTGTGTTAGCGCCGGGTCGATTGTCGATCATGACACTTTGACCTAAAGCGAGGGCCAAGGGTCGACTGATGCTTCTCATCACTACATCAGCGGTGCCACCAGGCGGGAAGGGCACTACTATGCGGAGGGATTTTAAAGGGTATTTAGGTGTTTCTATAGAAAAAACCGGCAAAGAAAAAAGAAAACAAACAACTCCGGTTGCGACACATTGGGGGAAGCAATGAGCGCTATTTTTTTCAAAGAAAGTCATGATTAAGTCTGATGCCGTACGATATTTTTCATCTCCTGAGGACGTTTTTCCAGAAAACACTGCATATTGTGTTCAAGGATGGGCCAAGTGATACGAAGATTATCATCACTGCCACCCGAACAATGAGGACTGATGAGCACGTTGTCTAAGTCCCACAAAGGGCTGTCTGTGGGAAGGGGTTCTTGCGTGAAAACATCAAGTCCAGCACCGGCGATTTGTCGATCCCGTAAGGCCTGAATGAGCGCCTGCTCATCACAAAGTCTCCCACGCGCTAAGTTGATGAGAAAGGCGGAGGGTTTCATCGCCTTTAAGACTTCAGCATTAATCAGATGATGCGTGCTTTCTCGATAGGGGGCCAGTACGACGGTGAAATCCGCTTCTGCAACAGCGCTCTTGATGTCATGATATTTTTTGATTTCATCAAATCCGGGTAAAGAGCGATCCGCTTGACTGACCCCAATCACCCGCATTCCGAAGGCTTTACAGCGTGGGGCTAAGGCTTCCGCCGTTAACCCGATACCAACGATGCTAATGGTCTTGCCAAATAACCGCATCATGTCCCAGCGCTCCCAGCGATGGCGTTTTTGGTTCTCCTGAAGACGGGTGAAATCTCGCGCTAAATGTAACATGAAGGTAAATGCCATTTCTGACATTTGAGGCGCGTGTATGCCTCGGGTGGTGGTGAGTATGACCTCGGGTTTGAGTGCCTTAGATTTTTC
>CAITMU010000054.1 GCA_903893565.1 uncultured beta proteobacterium
CATCGGCGACAGTCGCATCGACAGAAACAAATCAAAGGTGACGCCGTCCTCACCCAGTGACTGAAACATGTCTTCAATCTGCACAGCCTCAATGATGTGGCGCGTTCTGGCTGCCATGTTGAGTTTGTACAAAGATTTTTGAATCGTTTCGTCATGGTTGACCAGCAAGCCAAGTTCGTCCATCGACATGTCATACAAGCGTTTGAAAAGTTGCGCTTTGTCCATATTTAACCCTCTCAAAAGCGCTCGCGCCGAATGACATGGAATTTGTACATTTCCACCAAGGCGCGCTGGAAAGCGTGTTCCAAATCGTCTGCGCCCATCTCAGACAGAGCGCCATAGACGCTGATGTCATTGCTGGGTGTGTAGCCCTGGAAATCGGTACTGTTTTCATACGCGTCATCCAAATCAGCCAATGCGCGGTCCAGCACATTTTCTGCATGATCTTTGGCGGACTGAAATGCGTTGATGGCGTCTTGAATGTTGGTCACATCGTTGCGCCAGGTCTCAATTGATTTTTTCGTCACATCAACTGAACACATCACATCATCTTTGAGCAAGGACATCGTCGCCAAATCGGTATCGGCGGGGATAGCCATCAGCTGGTCTGCGCGCATGGGTAAGTTCATCAAGGTTCTGGCGATATTGCAAACGGCCTCTTCGGCCGTGTCATCTGCATGCGCAACGGCCTGATCGGATGGACGGCAAACAACAAGGTATTTGGTCATGGTTGTTTACCTCAGGCGTGGTGGTGATCGAAAGATTCGACGGAGAAGATTTCTTCCACCATGGTCGGCACTTCGTAGGACGACTCCACCTCAAAAAACTCGAATGTGCGGTCCAGTGCCTTGATGCTCAGTTCAGTGTGCTTCCAGGGCACGCAAGTGACCTTCGGCCAGGTCTACGACGTGGATGTAGTCGCGAACGCCCGTACCGTCTGGCGTGGGGTAGTCGTTACCAAAAACGGCCAATTCCGGCAACTTACCCACAGCCACCTGGGCAATGTAGGGCAGTAGGTTGTTCGGGATGCCATTTGGGTCTTCGCCAATCCGTCCACTCTCATGCGCGCCCACAGGGTTGAAGTAGCGCAGAATGGCGATGCGCCAGCACCGGTCTGACACCGCCAAGTCGCGCAACATATCTTCCACCATAAGCTTGCTTCGTCCATAGGGATTGATGGGCCGGCCCACTGGGCAAGATTCTGCTACTGGGATTTGTTCCGGTTCGCCATACACTGTGGCCGACGAACTGAACACAAACTTATACACACCTGCATAGGCCATTGTTTGCAGTAGTACCTGGCTACCGTGAAAGTTGTTATCGTAGTAGCATAAAGGCTGCGAAACGCTTTCACCCACGGCCTTCAGGCCTGCAAAGTGCAATACGGCGTCGATCGAATGTTCAGCAAAAACACGTTCGAGTGCCACGCTGTCGCGAATATCTCCCTCGACAAAAACGGGCTTATTGCCAGCCAACTGGCCAACCCGAAGGAGCGACTCTGCTGAGCCATTACAAAGGTTATCAAATACTATAACCCGATACCCTAACAGCAGCAGCATTAATGAAGCATGAGAACCAATGTATCCGGCGCCACCAGTAACCAAAATATTCTTGTGAAATTCGCTTATATTAATTTTCAAGCTCCTTGTAAATTTCAATGGTCTTTTTATTTACAATAGATTTATCAAACATTGCAACTGCCTTGTTGCGCGCCGCCTTTCCCAATTTTTCACACAGTTCTTGGTCAGAATAGAGCCGGAGAATCGCATCTGCTAGTGCTATTGAATTTTTAACAGGAACTAATAAACCATCAACTTCATGAGTGACAACCTCGTTACAGCCAGGTACATCTGTGGTTATTAGTGGTAATCCACATGCTCCCGCCTCTGTCAGTCCGGTAGGCAACCCCTCTCGATAACTAGGAAGAGCGACAGCATCAACCGTGCCAAGCAACGTGGGCATATCATCCACATGGCCCAATATTTTGATCACCCCCTCTATTGACCACTTTGACAGGACTGATTCTGGAATGGCCGCCGGATTTCCTGGATCTGGTGATCCTGCCAACAAAAAATCTATATCAATTCCTTTGTTTTTTATAATTTTTGAAGCTTCAACATATTCCAAAACCCCTTTATCCCAAAGCAACCTGGCGGCCAAAAGCACTGTGAATTTATTATTTACTCGGACTGACGGCTTATATTTTTCGCAATCAATTCCAGCCCCTGGTATCAAGCGAAGGCGTTCAAGATTCACAATTTTATGATCACAAAAAAAATTATAATCACATCTATTTAATACAAGCAATCTAGAGGAAGAATTATTTAACGTGACCCGCATTAGCAAAGTTATCACAGGCCTCAAGATACGTGCTTTTGCATCCATACTGGTAAAGACATAGCCCATACCAGTAATAGAATTAACCTTGGAACGAACCCCAGCAAAGCTGGCAGCTATGGCTCCGTAAACGGCGCATTTAAGAGTAAAAGAATGAATCAAATCAATCTTCTCTCTCCTAAGAAAACCTACTAACCACGATAAAAATTTTAGTTCACGGAATAGATTTAAACTACCTCGATCCATCGGCGCACTTACCCAATGGAATCCATAATCTTTCAACTTTTTCCCGTATTTCCCGGGCGGGGACAACAATACAACCTCATGACCGCTATTGACCAACGCGGATGCCAATTCAAGATTGAAGTTATACATAAACCAATCAGTATTTGCATATATTAATATTTTCATTGGGTCTTTCCTAGCTGAGCAGAGCAAAATCTGTTTAAGTCTATGAAGGGCAATGAAAAATAAATATCAATTCAGGTCTCGCATTTCCGAGAGGCTATTCAGGGATATTTTACGCATGTTCTGTTCAGATATTTGTGCCCTTACTGCGGCTGAACTGGCAGGGGTTAACAAGAACACGACCCATCAACTTTATGG
>CAITMU010000055.1 GCA_903893565.1 uncultured beta proteobacterium
ACTTCGTTAGAAACCATGCCAAATCGTGGTGGTTTTGATGAATTATTTGCTAATTAAATTTCGATGCTCATGGGGAAGAGAGGTATAGCAAAAAAAATGGTTTGCCTTTATTTAACTTGAGGTCACTTCATGTAGTGTCGGTTGGGCCGACGCTACATCGGCGGATGTCACACACCACATAGTCAGTTCCAACCAACCCCACTGATCTTGGTGCGTGTGCCACACCTGATCTAGTCAGGCTTAAATCATTGTTTCTGCTGTTGTTTGCCCTCGTTTTTAAAGCCTCTAAGGCGCTGCTCTTCTGCTGAGTTAAAACGCGCCTTAGTGTGCTAGTTTTCGCTATTGGATAGGCCAGTCAAGCCATTGGCAAATACCGCGCCCGAGAATCCAGTCTTTATCGCTTGGAGAGAGCCAAGGCGATTGTTCGCTATATTGGGTCAAGCTTTGATGGTAGCTACAAGGCAGACGTGACCAATCGGTAGCCCAAAACATGCGTTTGGGTCCAAACGCTTCATAGACTCGCTTTAAATAGGGGATAGCGCTAGGGTAGGGCCAAGGTTCATCCATGACCATCGGAATGGAACTTAATTTGATCGCAATATTGGGTCGTTTTGCTAAATCTAGTAAGTGTTGCAGTCCTGCAAAGGCTTCAGCCCCCTTGCCTTGTGTCATCCCCAGATGGTCCATGATGAGATTAAGACCGGGATGACGCTCGGCAATGCGGTCTATCAAGGGCATGAGTGCTTGGGGAAGGTAGATCATGATGGGCACTTGGGCTTTTTCGGCTTGTGGCCACAACCAGTCGACAATCCCCTCGGTCAGTAAGGGTTGTAAAAACGGGCGATGAAAGGTAAAGCGTAGGCCGAGCATACCGGGTTGCTCTTTCCAGTCTTTGATTAATTCGCGTGAGGCCGGTAGCGTTGGATCGAACCGACCCATCACAGCAAAACGATCGGGATATTTTTGGGCAGCGGCTAGACACACATCATTGCGCTCCCCTTCCCAGGAAGGGGGAACGAGGATGGCACGATCAACCCCACTGTGTTGCATGGTGTTCAGTAATTCTTCCGCTTCAATCGGGGGGTCGCGATGGGCTTTGTGGCGATCAGGCCAAGGCCGATCTTTACGATTAGCTGCCCAGATGTGCACTTGTGCGTCGACAATCATGTGGTTTGATCCTTTTGAATTTGTGTTTTTATTCTCATAAAGCTCGCTGTAATGGGCGGGGTTATGCTCCACAACACCCGTGCACAAGGAAAAGTCTAGGTTACAATAAGGGACCATTTTAGAGGAAAAAAATAGAAAATAAAAACTCTATTTCGAATCGAATCCTTAAATGTTATTTTTATTATTTTGGAGCGGTGATGGGACTAACCCTAGTAGAAAAAATACTCTCCTCTCATGCAGGCGATATTCCCGTAAAGGCAGGGGATATGGTCGTAGCAAACGTTGATTTTGCGATGATGCATGATGCGCGCGCCCCGAACGCATTAAAGATGATTCAAAAATTAAAGGCTAGCCACTTACCCTATGCCAAACAAACCGCATTAGTACTCGATCATCATTCCCCACCCCAGAATATAGAGGCAGCCAATGCTCATATCGCTATGCGAGCGTTTGCGAAACAACAAGGCAGCCATTTGTATGACACGGGCGATGGCATCTGTCATCAAGTGTTGCCTGAGGGGGGACATTTGAGCTGTGGCGATCTGGTGGTCGGCACGGATACCCATTCGACGACCTATGGCGCTTTCAATGCCTTAGGCACCGGAGTCGAAGGAACAGACGTGGCTGCTGTATTGATGACTGGCAAACTGTGGTTCAAGGTGCCCCAGTCGATGCGCATAGAGTTGCTCGCGCCGCTGCCGCCTGGGGTGTGGGCCAAGGATGTGACATTAAGTTTATTAAAACGCCTAGGGGCCGAGGGAGCTAATTATCGTAGCCTTGAGTATGTGGGCGAGGGTGTGTCAGCGATGGGCATAGATGAGCGTATGACGCTGTCTAATCACGCGGCCGAATTAGGGGCTAAAGCTGCAATTTTGGAAGCAGATGAAAAAACGCTCGCCTGGTTAAAAGCGCATGGGGCGCGCGAACCTCGGGTCGTTAAAGCCGACTCCGATGCGGGTTATGTTGAACGCCTCAGTGTGGATAGTGCTCATTTAGCGCCTCAGCTAGCACGCGGACATCAGATTGATGATGTGTGTGACGTGGGCGAGATGGCCGGCCAGAAGGTGGATCTGGCCTTTGTGGGCACCTGTACGAATGGGCGCTTGGATGATATTGCTCAAGTGGTGCATATTCTGAAGGGACGACGATTAGCCTCAGGGGTGAGAATGATCGTGACGCCCGCCTCAAGGCATATTTATTTAGAGGCCTTACGATTAGGATACGTCGAAGCGCTTACGCGCGCCGGTGTGATGGTGGAGCCCGCGGGCTGCGGGGCTTGTGCCAACATCACGAGTCACGTGATCCCAGGAGATCAACAGGTGGTGATTTCTAGTGCTAATCGTAATTTCAAAGGACGACTGGGTAATCCTAGCTCGCCAATATTGATTGGGTCAGCCGCTACAGTCGCGGCGGCCGCATTGACTGGCAAAGTAACGGATCCCAGAGAATTTTTTGTAGATCGGATTTATGCATGAAAACACTCATCGTGGGTAAAATTCACTTACTGGGTGAAAAAATTAATACCGATTTACATTGTTCAACCAAATATTTACCCGGTAAAGACAGTGCTTACGCCGCAAAGCACGCTTTTGATGGGGTGAGTCCAGGGTTTGCCACGAGTTTTGCGACCGGAGATGTGATTGTGGCAGGTTCTGATTTTGGTATTAATTCGTCTCGTGAACAGGCCATACAAGTGCTGCGTTTAATGGGGGTGGCGGCAGTTATCGCCCCATCGTTTGGCCGACAATTTTTTCGAAACGCCATTAACAACGGCCTCTCTTTGGTGGAAGCGCCAATCGAGGGTTTAAGCCAAGGCGATGAAGTGAGCCTTGATTTACAAGAAGGGCAGTTGAAGGTTGAAAAAAAATCTTTAGTCCGATCCTTTAGTGCTTTACCTACTTTTGCTCAGGCTATTTTGAATGCGGGTGGCTTGATTCCTTTCCTAGAGGCTCATCCTGATTGGAGTATTCATTAATGAATCGAATAAAGAGCGTTGAAGTGTTTGGTGTTCAGGTGCCTTTGGTTGGGGAATACAAAAACGCCTATAAGAGTAAATCGATTCAGCGTAGCGCCGTGGTGCGCATCACCACTACGCACGGGGCTGTTGGCCTAGGCAATATTGATCCTTCCCCGGGATACTCCATGGAAAGCATCGAGCAAAGTCTATGGGTCTTACAGCAACAGTTAGCGCCAGCCATTGTTGGGATGGACCCGACCAATATTCACGAAATCTTAGGTCATATTGAACCTTTGATTGTTGGCTTTCATGATGCTAAGGCTGCCATTGAAATGGCTTGCATGGATTTATCGGCGCGCTTGGCGCGAATGCCCCTCTACACCTTTTTAGGGGGACTCATGACGCCTGTGGTGAGATTGAATGCTTGGATCGGTATTTTGCCCCCGGAAGAGGCTGCCGCTCAAACCAAGGCTTGGCAGGATCAGGGATTTAAATCTTGCAAAATTAAGGTGGGCGCAGATATCTATGCCGATGAACAAAGGGTGAAAGCGGTCCGGCAAGCCGTAGGTGCAGACTTTAATATTCGTATTGATGCCAATGCCGGTTACGATGAGGCGAGCTCGATTCAATTGTGCCGATTGGTAGCCCCCTATGGGCTGCAACTTTTCGAGCAACCCGTGGCCTTTGATAATATTGAAGGCTTAGCACGCGTGAGAAAAGAAGCCAATGCGATGGGGCTCGCCATTATGGCCGACGAGTCGGTGTTAGATCACGCGAGTTTGATTCGCATCATTAAGGCTGAGGCGGCTGATATTGTTAAAGTGAAGGTGATGAAACAGGGAGGATTTTTAAATACAAGGCGTATGATAGCTACGGCAGAAGCGGCTGGGATTCGCTGTGTAGTGGGGCATGGATTTGGTTTGGGGATTAATACGATGGCTGAGATCATGTTAGCTGCGACCTCGACCAATGTGTTAGAGGGGCTTGAGTGTGTGGGACCTTTGAAAACTTCCGATGATATAGTCACACAGCGCTTAGACTTTAGTTCTGGACAATTTTGTTTGCCGAAGGTTGAGGGTTTAGGTGTTGAGCTTGACGAAGTGAAAATAAAAAAATATCAATTTGATATCGTTAAGGTTTAAAAAATGAAAAATATTTTCAGTAAAAGTGGCTGGCAGGCGCTATTGATATTAGGGCTTTGGGTTTTGTCGAGTCTGGGGGTGGCGCAAAATTATCCGAGTAAACCCATCACCCTTTATTGTTGGTCTGAGGCGGGTTCACCTGTGGATATGTATGCCCGTCTGATGGCCCAACTCTTATCGCAGGAACTCGGGGTGAGTGTGATCGTTGAAAATCGTACGGGGGCTGATGGATTGATTATGGTCAATTTATTATTAAAAGCGCCTGCTGATGGATATACGCTGGCAACCAATACTTTGAGTTTGGCGACTTTGTTTAGTCAACCCAATGTCAATTTCAAACCCGATGACCTGCAGCTCATAGCCCGTAGTCAAGTGGACCCCTTTGGACTTTTAACCTCAGATGTAAAGCGATTTAAAACGATTGATGATTTTGTAAACTTTGCACGGGCCCATCCTCAGGCCTTGAGTGTGGCAGGTCCCTTTGAAATGAGTGCGCATCGTGTGGCATGGGAAGTATTTTCTGAATTAGCAAAAATCTCTACTCGGTGGATCCCATATAAAGGCGGCGGACCGGCTTTAATCGCCGGGGCCGGTGGACAGGTCGATGCGATACAAACCAATCCAGGCAACGCCAAACAATACCTCAGCTCCGGTAAGCTACATTTACTGGCCGTGTCATCGGATCAACGACTGGAAGATTTTCCGGATACACCGACCTTAAAAGAACGTGGCTGGAATATGGTGCGCTATCAGTGGCGCGGTATTATGGGTAAACGCGGTTTGCCACCTGCCGTATTAGAGCGCTTGGTTGCTGCCATCAGTGTTAGTCAAAAAACAGTCCTGTGGAACAATTATCTTCGTAGTGTGACGCAATTGGATGGTTTTCAAGGGCCGGTAGAATTTAAGGCGCAATTATTGAAAGACATTATTGAGAACGACAAAATCAAAACTAAATTAGGAATTTAAATGAACTCTCCTGTAACACTAACCCCCCGTCAACAATTACGTAAACGATTAACCGAAGGCGGACTTTTAGTTTGTCCTGGCATCTACGATGCCTTCGGCGCTCGCTTTGTAGAGGCAGCAGGTTTTGAGGCGGTTTATATGACCGGTAATGGTGTAGCCGCGAGTCTTCTGGGACAACCCGATGTGGGGCTCATGGATTTGTCGCTCTTCGCAGCCCATGCCCATCGGGCTGCCGCCTGTGTGTCGATTCCTCTTATTTGCGATGCCGATACAGGCTATGGAAATGCAGTCAACGTGGCCTATACCGTTCGTGAATTTGAGGCAGCCGGTGTGGCAGCCATCCATATCGAGGATCAGGTTGCACCCAAGCGCTGTGGTCATTTACCGGGCTCAAGACCGGTGATTTCCATGGCCGAACACGTGGGAAAGATCGAGGCGGCTGTAGCGGCTCGGCGTGATCCGGATTTCATCATTATCGCTCGCACAGATGCAGCAGCGGGTTTGGGATTAGAGGAGGCGATCAACCGTGGACAAGCTTACCGACGAGCCGGAGCAGATGTTGTGTTTGTTGAATTAAAAAATAGCCCCACGATTGAAGATGACATGCGCCAAGTCACGGCAGCCATCCAAGCCCCTTGTCTGATTAATATCGATGGGGGAGGGCGCTTGGGGGCCTTAAGTCACGATCAAATTGAAGCTTTGGGTTTTAGAATAGCGATTTTCCCGGGCTTGGGTCGCAATGCGGCCGGTTTTGCTATCAAAGAGGCTTTGAATACTTTGAAGCGCGAGGGCCACGCCCAGTCGTTACAACCCCGTATGCTTAACTCACATGAATACAATGCAATATTGGGTTTGGATAAGGTTGAGGAATGGGAGCGAAAGTATTTAAAGGCCTGAACGATTCCGGCTGCCATGGTTTAAAAAAATGATGTTACTTTACACTCGGCGAGCAACCGAAAATATATTCATAAGAATGAATGGCTAATGTTTTTTAAGTCTTTCAATCGGATTTTTTCTAAATGAAATATCGTTTGTTGGGTCAGACGGGTCTTTATGTGTCGGAGCTTTGTTTGGGGGCCATGACTTTTGGTGCGCAAGGATTTTGGGAGGCCATGGGTGGCTTAAAACAAGAGGCGGTCAACGAACTGGTTAGGGTAGCGTATGAGGGCGGGATCAATTTTTTTGATACGGCGAATGTCTACTCCATGGTGCAATCGGAAACTTTGTTGGGGCAGGCCTAAGCGAAAGTTTTTATGAAAAGGAGTCTTCATCAGTGAAACAAGTCACTCGTCTTTTAGCGCAGTTTTTGGTGAAGCACCCTGTCAAAGCCTTGCCGCAAGGGGTGCGCCATGAGGCGACTCGCGCTGTATTAAATTGGGTGGGCTGTGCCATTGGTGGTTCTCGACACGATACGGCTAAAAGATCCCTAGCCGCTCTCTCGCCTTTTTCAGGTCTACGCGAGGCCAGTGTGTTGGGTCGCGCTGAGAGGGTGGATATTTTCCAGGCCGCTTTGTTAAATGGCACCAATTCACATACCTTTGATTTTGATGATACGCATATCAAGTCGGTCATTCATCCCAGTGCCCCAGTGGCCGCGGCTATTCTTGCCCTGGCAGAGCATCAGAAAGTCAGTGGCGAGGATTTTATCCATGCCTTTGTTCTCGGGGTAGAAACCGAGTGTCGGATTGGGATGTCTATCAATCCGGATCACTATGATAAGGGGTGGCATATCACCGGCACGGCAGGGGTGTTGGGTGCGGCGGCAGCGGTGGGTCGATTGCTGCGATTAAACGAGCAGCAGATGGTATGGGCTTTAGGCATTGCGGCTACCCAAGCTTGTGGTATTCGAGAAAGTTTTGGTTCAATGACAAAACCGCTGCACCCTGGCTTGGCCGCTCGCAATGGTTTGATGGCCG
Source organism: uncultured beta proteobacterium (assembly GCA_903893565.1). Taxonomy (GTDB): domain Bacteria; phylum Pseudomonadota; class Gammaproteobacteria; order Burkholderiales; family SG8-41; genus UBA5216. Next base: position 7,149 of record CAITMU010000055.1, read on the forward strand.
CGTTGCTTGCGAAAAAAAATCTGACCAGTGCTGAAGCCGGTATTGAAGGGCGGAGAGGTTTTGCGGCGGTTTATTCTACCCATTTTGATCCCGATCAAATCACTAAGGGGTTGGGTAAGACGTGGGAGATATCTAGTAATAGTTATAAGCCCTATGCCTGCGGGGTGGTGATACACCCAGCCATTGACGGATGTTTGCAATTACAAAAACAATACCGATTACGGTTTGAAGACATTGTAGGTATTCATTTGCAGGTCCACCCCCTCGTATTGGAATTAACGGGCAATAAGCGACCTCAGTCGGGGCTTGCGGGGAAATTTAGTGTGTTTCACTCTTGTGCGGCTGCGCTGTGGTTAAAGGCTGGCACAGAGGCGGCCTATGCGGATCGTCTTGTCGTGCTTCCAAAGATCACCCGACTACGCGACCGGGTCAGTGCAACAGTAACCCCAGGTATTGCTGAAGATCAGGTTCGCATTCGTATGCAGTTAAAAGATGGGCGAACGTTGAATCATTTTGTGGAGCACGCTTTAGGTAGCGTGCACTGCCCCATGAGTGATGAGGATTTGGAGTTGAAATTTAAAGCGCAAACCAAAGGTTTTTTGCCCGCTCAGCAGATACAATCATTGATTGATTTGTGTTGGAACGCCGCTTCGTTAAAGCAGGCCAGTCAGATTGCTCGAGCAGCGGTTCCAAAACGGTGATTCGTCTTTTACGTTTCAAAGTCGTTCATGAGAAAAAGTGTAGGGTTTAGAAAATAGTCTATTTTTTGATATAAGCGTATAAGCGCAATTTAAATTTTTTTTGGGAGAGTCCGCGAACATGAAAGTCTATCGATTAGATCCTATTGGCAATTTGGATGCGATTAAAATGTTTGATGAACCCGATCCCAAGCCCGGGCCTAAACAAATTGTCATACGCATGCGAGCCGCTTCGCTAAACTATCGAGACTATAAGGTGATTACTGGGACCTATGGACACAATGAGACTAAGGAGCGTCTCATTCCCTTGTCTGATGGGGCAGGCGAAGTGGTTGAATTAGGCGAGGGGGTCAGCCGAGTAAAAATAGGGGATCGGGTCATGCCTATTTTCGGTCAACGTTGGCTTGCCGGTAAAATTAATCCCGTGTATTCGACCTTTTCTCTCGGAGGACAATCGGATGGTGTATTAGCCGAACGCATTGTGTTGTCGGAAGAAGGGGTTGTGGTCATCCCCTCCCACTTGAGCTTTGAAGAGGCTGCGACGCTACCCTGTGCGGCCATGACTGCATGGCATGCTCTTTTTAGCAGGGGACAATTGACAGCAGGTCAAAGTGTCCTCACCTTAGGCACGGGAGGGGTGTCGTTGTTTGCCGCTCAATTTGCGCAATTGGCCGGTGCCCGAGTGATGATGATCTCCGGGAGCGATTCGAAGATCGCACGTCTTAAGGATATGGGTATTGATTCGGTGGTTAATTACAATACCAACCCTGATTGGCATCGCGCCATATTGGATTTGACTCAGGGGCAGGGGGTTGACCATGTGGTGGAGTTGGGCGGACCCGGCACTATGGAAAAATCGCTGCGTTGCCTACGCATGGGGGGCAGTCTTTATATGATTGGCAATCTTGCCGGAGAGGCAAAAATTGATCCGCGCCTTATTTTGGCGAAGCGGGCCAATGTGCACGGGATTCAGGTGGGAAGTCGGGAGATGTTTGAATCCATGAATCAAGCCATTACTATCGCCCAGTTACATCCGGTGATTGATCGATGTTTTGAGTTTGATAAGGCGCGAGAAGCCTATGAATATTTAGCCGCTCGTAAACATTTTGGAAAGATCGTGATTCGTGGAACGTGAAGCGCGTATTGAGGCGATTGATTCAAGGTTGTAACGAATATTTAGAGTGTGGCAGCCTTGATCTTTTGGGTTATTTCAGCGCGCCACGTTTCTGCCAGTGTAAACCCTGGTGTGCTACGGCAGTGCGCTTCGACGTAGGCCCATATTTGATCATCGGGCAAGGTAATGTCGATGGAATGACGGTGGGGTTGTGGGACATACCAAGGGGTATCGATGAGTAGTTCTACCCGGTTACCTTCTGGGTCTAAAAAGTAAACAGAAATGGCATTGCCGTGGGTAATAGCCCCCAGCATTTTTTGGATAGGTTCTTTTTGTAGGGTGAAAAATAAGTCACGTAAGGTTTTAAGGCTGTCGACCCGCAGGGAGATTTGATTGACTATACTAAAATCGATCTTTTCTGGTCGCCCTGAAGCGAAGACGAGTTGATGATGCTCCTTTGGGTCGCGAGTTAAGAACACGATGGCGCCATTGTCTTCTCTACTGCCTCGGTCAGATTCGACAAATTTTAAAACGCGAGTGTAAAAATCCACCATTTTGTCAACGTCTGTGACAAAGTATCCGACATGGCTTAAGGTGAGCGAAAAGGAATAAGTCATAGTTTTGAGCTTTTAGATTTTATTAGAGTATTGATCATATCTGGGATAGAGGCTTTTGTTAACCCGTTTAGCGATTTTGGGTTTAATTTCTTCTCTTCAATCATGAATTTAACCCTAAATAATTGATTTAGAGTCCTTTTACACATTTACTGGGCTAAGTTTATTAAAATAGCGTTTTTGTCGTACGGTTTTGAATGCGAAAGTGGTTGTCTCAAGGCAATGGAACACTAAAATTGTAATGAATAAAAAAACAAACGGTATTCCACACACTATCAATTATTAAAGGGTTAGTTAAATTTATGGATAAATCTCTCAATTGTTATAGTATTTTTGATCTGCGTGAACTGGCTAAGAAAAGAGTGCCTCGGGGCCCTTTTGAATTTGTAGATCGTGGTACTGAGGAGGAAGTCTCTCTTAAAAATAATCGGGCGGTGTTTGATAACATACGTTTTAAGACTCGCACGTTTGTGGATGTTTCCAAAAGAACTCAGGATACTGAAATCTTTGGTGTGAAACACAAAATGCCTTTGATTATTGCGCCAACCGGAACCGCCGGACTCATGTGGTATGAAGGGGAGATTGCGCTAGCCAAGGCGGCGCGGGAAGCCGGAATCCCTTTTACCCTAGCGACGGGGTCTATGACCGCCATGGAGCGGGTGGCTGATGAGGCGGGGGGAGAGTTGTGGTTTCAATTATATTTGTGGCCTGATCGGAGCATGTCTCATGAGTTGGTGCAACGCGCTAAGGCGGCAGGATACAAAGCGTTGGTCGTGACGGTTGACGGGGTTTCTGCCGGCAACCGTGAATACAATATTCGCAATGGTTTTACCTTACCCTTTACGTATTCCCCGGTTGCGCTGATTGATATGTTGTCGCATCCGCGTTGGTTATTTAGCGTGCTATTTAAATATTTAGCCACTACGGGTATGCCGATGTATCAAAATTACCCTGAAAGAGCCAAGGCTAAAATGACCGCAGGGCCCATGGGGCGTTCGAGTCTTCGTACGGATGCGATTCAGTGGGATGATTTGGATGCTCTGCGTAAGATATGGCCGCATAAGTTAATCGTTAAAGGCATCTTGAATGCCAAAGATGCTGCCACAGCGGTCGATCACGGTGCGGACGGCATTGATGTGTCTAACCATGGTGGGCGTAATCTGGATGGTATTATTTCGCCCATAGAGGCATTGCCTGAGATTGTGGACGAGGTCGGTAGTAGAACAACGGTATTTTGCGATAGTGGATTTCGTCGAGGCAGTGACGTTGTCAAAGCCTTATGCCTAGGGGCAAAGGCTGTGATGGTGGGGCGTTCGACCCTTTACGGTGTTGCCGCAGGTGGGCAGGCGGGTGCGGCTCGAGCTTTGGAGATTTTTCGGGATGAGATTCACCGCAACATTGCTCTGCTTGGGGTCAGTCAGTTAAAGCAACTGGGCCCTCAATATCTAAAATTTTTAGACTCTACGCTACGAGCGCCCCAATCGTTGATGGATCAATCGGCGGCTGATTCACAAAAATGATGCCGAGATGTTTTAACATAAACAGGATAAAGAGTGTACTGTGACTTTACTTATTGATGAGGCTTGCATTAAACGTTTGATTACGATGGGAGATGCATTGTCGGCCGTCGAAGAGGTGTTTAAAGCACAGGCCGAAGGTGGGGTCGTTAATGTGCCTCGTTTAAGAGTGCCGCTTAAGGGAGGCACTTTACGGGTGACGACCGGCGTGCTCTCTTACCGAGGTTATTACGGGGTTAAAATCTCCAGTACGGCCATTTTTGGTTCTACTGCCGGCCGCCTCTTTTGTCTTTACAAAGAGGCTTCCGGTCAGTTAGTGGCCATCGTTCAGGTGTTTGCCATGGGGGCCATGCGTACGGGAGCCGCCAGCGGGATTGCGAGCAAATATATGTCAAATCCTGAGTCCAGTGTTCTGGGCGTGGTGGGCTCTGGGCGTCAAGCGGAAACGCAAGTCAAAGCGATCTGTGCTGTGCGATCGATCCGCCAAATCCAAGTATTTAGTCCACACCCGGATCGTTGTCGTGATTTTTGTCAGCGCTTAGAAAGCCAAATCGGTATTCCTCTACAAGCTGTTGAGAGTGCTGAGCGGGCCGTGAGGGGGGCACACATTGTGGTTAGTGCCACCGCTTCAGAAAAACCGGTGGTGCTAGGACATTGGTTAAGCCCAGGCGTGCATATCAACGCCATTGGTGCCAATTTTGAGCATCGTCGGGAATTGGATCGTGAGGCTGTGTTAGCAGCCCAATGTATTGGCGCGGATGATATTGAACAGGTTCGATATGAATCGGCTGATTTATTTGATCCGGTGAATGCTGGCCTTTTGGATTGGACCCAAGTGCATGCTTTATCCGAGATCGTTTCAGGCCGGGTGGTCGCACGTCGAAAACAAACGGATGTGACCTTATTTAAGTCCCTTGGAGTCGCGATGGAGGATGTGGCTTTGGCAGCTCGTGCTTATGAAATGGCGCTGAGTTTACAAGAAGGTGTACAACTGCCCAATCTGGCGGGTTAAGGGGTTTCAAACAACATCAAGAACGTTATCGATTGGGATCGCCTTTTAAAATATATTGACTCCCTTTTTCTGCAATCATCATCGTGGGTGCATTGGTGTTGCCAGAAGTAATGCTCGGCATGATGGATGCGTCAATGACACGAAGCCCTTCGATGCCGCGCACTTTAAAGTAAAGGTCAACAACGGCTTCGGGGTCAGAATCCCGACTCATTTTACAGGTGCCCACGGGATGAAAAATAGTGGTTCCGATGTCGCCTGCGGCTTTAATTAATTGGGCATCCGTTTCAAAGGCTGGACCGGGCGTAAATTCTTGCGGGTGATAAGGCTTTAAGGCCTTTGAGTCGTTAACGATATGCCGAGTTAATCGTATGGCATCGATGGCGACCTGCCGATCCTCGGGCGTCGATAAGTAGCAAGGCGCGATAGCCGGGGGTTGATGGGGATCTGCCGATTGAATGCGAACATGTCCACGAGAGGTGGGACGAAGATTGCAGACACTTGCAGTGAAAGCAGGAAAGCGGTGCGGGGGAGCGCCAAAACGGTCTAATGAGATGGGCTGCACATGGTATTCAAGATTGGCGGTTTTTTGTGTCGGATCAGATTTGACGAAAGCCCCGGTTTGAGAAGGGGGCATGGTCATCGGACCGCTACGATAAAACGCATATTGCAGGCCAATTTTTATTTTTTCTTGCCACGAGTCAAGCAGGGTATTTAAAGTCGCAGCCCCTTGAATCTTGAAGGCCATTCTGAGTTGAAGGTGATCCTGGAGGTTTTCTCCTACCGGTAGATCTTGAATCACTTCGATGCCGTGATGACTCAGTAATGCGCGCGGTCCGATACCTGATAATTGTAGAATTTGCGGGCTACCGATCGCCCCAGCGCTTAAAATGACCTCACCTTGCACTTGGGCAAAACACGTTTCATGATCTAAGCTAAATTCAACGCCTTGGGTACGTTGATGTTCAATCGTGACTTTGCTCACGACAGCGTTGGTGATGACTTGTAGATTAGGGCGGTGCATGACGGGATGTAAAAATGCTTTTGCAGCACTGCATCGCATGCCATTTTTTTGCGTCACTTCAAAGCGCGAAACCCCTTCATTGTCACCGCGGTTAAAGTCCTCTGTTTTGGGAATCCCGGACTCCATGGCGGCATCGCGAAAAGCATCGAGAATTTCCCATTGGGTGCGCGGGGTATCGACGCGCAGCTCTCCGCCTTGACCATGTTTTTCATCCCCCCCTCGCCAGTGATCTTCCATTTGCATAAACGTGGGTAATACATTTTGCCAAGACCAGTCTGGGTTTCCGGTCAATTGCGCCCATTCTTCATAGTCGCGAGACTGTCCGCGTAAATACAACATGGCATTGATGGAGGAGCTTCCCCCCAATACGCGCCCTCGAGGGTAGTTAATGGCGCGACCATTGAGTCCTTTTTCCGATTGAGTTTTATAGCACCAATCGGTGCGAGGGTTACCGATACAGTATAAGTAACCAACGGGAATATGAATCCAATGCCAATTATCTTTGCCCCCCGCTTCGATCAGTAAAACCTTGGTAGAGGGGTTGGTCGACAACCGGTTCGCTAAGAGACAACCGGCGGACCCCGCGCCCACAATAATGTAATCGTAAGGTCCGAAGTGTTTCATAGTCCATGGCTAAGGGTTATAACGCGTGGTCCGTAATTACGATTTTTTCGAAGATTTTGAAAGCCCCAACAATTGGGCTGCGTTTTTGCTAATGATTTTGTCTTTTTGTGAACGGGTTAGATGAGGATTTTTTTCAATAAAATCGACTGGTTTGTAATAACCCATATCGTAGGGATAGTCGGTGCCAATCACGATTTGACCTGCTCCGTATAAATTCACCAAATGATCCAATTGTGGTTGACCAAAGATCATTGTGTCGTAGTAGATTTTTTTCATGTAATAAGACGGAGGACGAGAAATGTGATCATGGCATTCAGGTCTTACATGGTAAGCGTGGTCCATCCGAGCTGGATAATGACCGAGAAATCCCCCTCCATGGGCCGCCACAATTTTAAGTTTGGGATAGCGCTCGAGTACTCCCCCAAAAACAATATGCGCGAGGGCCACGGTCGTATCTAGCGGGTTACCAATGACATTGGTCAGGAAATGTTTGGTGAGCCTACCCGGTGAGGTGAATCCAATGGGGTGTAAAAAAACAACAGCGCCGAGTTCCTCCGCTTTTCTCCACATCTTCTCATATTGTGGGTCAGCGATTTCTGCCCCATTGACGTTGGTGCCTATTTCAATGCCTTTAAATCCTAGTTTTTTTACGCAATATTCTAATTCGCTTGCGGCATGTTTGGGCGATTGCATGGGCAGTGTGGCCAACGGAGCAAAGCGCTTCGGGTGTTGAGCCCATACTTCAGCCAGTCTTAAGTTAATAGTACGCGCGACTTGGATACCCAGTTCAGGTTCGATACCATAATAATATTGCAACGGCGAGGTGGAGATGGCCTGTACGTCAATATTCATCTTATCCATATCGCGGATACGTTGGTCGATATCGGTGAGTTTTTTATGCAGGTCTAGATGTAATTTTTGTTGCTGAGCTTCCGTACGAGGATTCCCATAGCGAGCCGTTTGCGAGACATTTTGGCTGGCGGATTGCTTGGCTAATGTGTCGGCTTGATCCGTATGTAAATGGCAGTGAAGATCGACAGAAAGGGTGGTTTTATTTTTTTTCACTGTGAGCGCAGGGGATCGACTGTGAGATTTTTTTGATTCACTCTTTGAGGTTTTTTTAGTGTTCATTGGAATGCGTCCATGGATAGAAAAATTAAAATATTGAGTTTTTTCAAGTGTATACCATTTGGTGAAGGACTTTCTTGGAAATCAAAAGAGTGCCTTGGGTTTTATCTTAAATCTGCTTTAGGATTTTGGGGCTTTTATACCCGTCACAACCGAGGTGGGGCTGGCTAACACGGGTTATGGCCATTCCTAAAAACCATGAGCTCGCCTTTTGCAATGGCATGCTTCGGGATTCATTTTTGCTCAAAGCTAAGCTTCAGGGATAGTGAGCCCATGAGGGATTTTTTTAAAAAAGACCATTGCATCCGGATATCGAAATCTATAACCTAGTTCTCATACGATAGAGCAGACTGAGGGATAAATAAATGGATCAATTCGTTTCTTTTTTGATAGGCCGTAGCTTCGCGATGGTGTGCCTTTTATTCTTCGGGCTACCGTGTTGGGCGGATGTCTACCCGGTTCGCCCCATTCGCTTAATTGCTGCTAACTCTGCAGGTGGGGGACTCGATACGGTGTCTCGTGCGATATCGGGAAAATTAAGTGCCGCCTTAGGGCAATCGGTGATTGTGGATAATCGAGCCGGGGCTGCCGGTAGTGTTGCCTCTGAAATAACCGCTAAATCGGCGCCCGATGGCTATACACTTTTATGTGGATCGTTGGGCGGTCTTGCAGTCAATACCGAGTTGTATAAAGGGTTGACGTGGCACCCAATGAGAGATTTTTCTGCGGTCATTTCTGCTACGTCGCAAAGTAATGTCGTTGCGGTCAATATATCAACGACATTTAAAACGATTAAAGACTTAATCACTACGGTTAAAACCCAACCCGGTAAACTCACCTATGGTTCCTCAGGGGCGGGTAATGGGGGACATTTAGCGACCGAATTATTTTTGGCGATGACGGGAGGCAAAATGGTGCATGTCCCGTATAAAGGGGGTGCGCCCGCTATGGTCGATTTGATTGCAGGGCAAGTGCAGGTCGTGTTTTCTTCTGCACCGACGGCTATCCCACAGTTGCGCACTGGCAAGATTCGCGGCTTAGCCGTTACCACCTTACAACGTTCATCCGTTTTGCCAGATCTGCCCACTTTGGCTGAAAGTGGATTGGCGGGCTACGATGCAGATAATTGGTACGGATTTGTCGTAGCGGCTAAAACCCCACAAAAAATAGTTCAACAATTACATACGGAAATTGACCGTGCCCTGCATGCTCCCGATGTGCAGCAAAAGCTTTTACTTCAAGGTTTGGAAGTGCATACCGGGACCTCGGCTGAATTTGCCGCCTATATGAAATCTGAACATTTGAAGTGGGGGAAATTAATTCGCGAAACCGGTATTAGCGCGAATTAAAAGGTTGAATCGGCCCGCTAGGTTCAAATAATGTAGCCTTTGGACTCATTGACTCGGTTTTTTGTGATCTTGTTCTTGCATGAAAGCCAGCGTCTCTTGAGCGCATTGCTCGGCTTCACTGGCTGCTGCATGGTAAGAGTCGCCCGGCAGCACAAAAAGACGTGAGTGAGGGATCAAACGCTGCCATTGGCGCGTGACTTCGACCGAACCCAAGGCACTGCCTTCGGTGGTGATGACCAGTGTGGGACATTGGATTTTTGGTAGATCGGGGGTAATGTCTTCTAAGGGGATTCTTTTAATAAAACAAAGTTGGCTGGAAACCGGTGTATTGGCCATCATGTCGATCCACCACTGCACCCCTTTTGCAGGGAAGTTTTTACCCAGTCGCCCTCCCATTGTCTGTTGCGCATAGGGTCCAATGCCATTGGCTTTGATGTCTTTGGTGAGGGATTCGACTCGTGCGGCCGTGTCGTAAATGGGTGGAGGTGTGCCTATGACGGTAAGGGTTTTGACTCTGTCTGGAAAGCGTGCGGCAAAGCGCCGTGCAATAAATCCCCCTATTTTTGCGGCGATCAAATGAAATTTCTTAATGCCCAGTTGATCCATGAGTGCGATCGTGTCATCAATGGGCACATCGATAGTCCAGGGATCAAATTCACCCACCGGGGGGCGTGATTGACCATAACCGCGCATGTCCGGTCTAATGACACGAAAATGCCGTGAAAGAATAGGAACCCAAGCATACCAAGCTTTGCTGGATTCGAGATTGCCATGCATCATGACAACGACTTCGGATTGAGTCCAAGGATCGGTAAAATCGTGATCTTCGTAGTGGATTGTCAAATCGTTGCTTAGTAGCGCCTTAGGCATGTTAAATTCCTTATGTGCCCCATCTTCTGGGGTGAATCAAAAATCATTGCAGGGTTTAATTTAATATTGTAACTGAAGGGGATTGCATGGAGACCGGTTTAAAAGGTAAAACAGTTTTAATTACGGGGGCGAGTCGTAATATCGGGGCCTTGGCTGCGTTAAGTTTCGCACGTGAGGGAGCGAATCTTGCCTTGTGTACGAGTTCTAAAATTGAGCGTCTAGAGGAGGTCGCCCAGCAGGCCAGGGCGCTCGGCGTCCGAGTGCTTGCAGAGCGCTGCGATGTGGCCGATGGCACCTCAGTCAATGGTTTTGTTCAAAAAGCGCTCAACGAATTTGGTAGTGTGCATGTGGTGATCAACAATGCCGTCGATCGCGGTGCTGAGGGGGGATTTCTTAACGTCACCGATGAGGTTTGGGAGAATAGTTTCAGGGTGAATTTAGGGGGGCCTCGCAATATTTGTAAGGCGGTTTTACCCGCTATGATTAAGCAACGTTGGGGGCGAATTATCAATCTTTCTGGTGTGGATCCTTTCTTAGGCGGAAGTGTGACCAAAGGGATGGCAAAACTGGGCATTATTGGTTTTACGCGTGGCATGGCCCGTGAGTTTGCTGAGCATGAAATTACAGCCAACTGCATTGGTCCGGGCACTATTGATGTTGAGCGCGATAGCTTTCAAAAACCGAAAGGCTTAAAGCCACAACAACCGATTCGCCGCTTAGGTAAACCACAGGAAGTGGTTTCGCTGATGGTGTATTTGGCCAGTGAAGATGCGGGCTATGTGACGGGGCAAGCGTATTTAATTAATGGAGGCCTATACTTTCATTAGGCGGGATTCATCGCTAGCATGAGTAGCGTTGCACCCTCGGGAAACTGGATGGGGCCGTGAGCCACACCAGAGTCCATGACCATGAAGTCTTTGGGCATTAATTTCTCCGATTCCAGTTGGGCATAGCCTTCGAGAACAAGAGCGGCTTGAATATGCGGGCGGGAACCCACAGGCACTGTAAATCCCGCCGACAATCGCATGGCGGTCAGCATCAAGCGTCCGGCCTGTTTATTGATAAGAGGCTTCATGTGTAGTAAACCGCCGGCTTTGGGATCCCAGGCCGCGGTTGAAGAAGCTAATACCTGAGTTTGAATCGCATGAAGTGTTGCATCATTTTGATGACAACTAAAAAAATGGGCATGAGTGCTCTGTTGCAGGCTATAGGAGGGTATTTGTCCGCTGAGCAGGACATCCATCGCCGATAGCACCGTGTTGTTGTGGCTGGTGGCACTGCCTTCGAGCAATGTGTGAGCGTAAAGTCCGCTGCCTTGGGTCGAGTTTTCGGTGACAGGCTTCGAGCATTCGACATATTTTAAGGTCAGATGATTTTGATCGTCATGCCAGTAGATTTTCTCTTTTTCGCTATTGGGGTGCTGTGCGTTAGGATAAGACCAAGAAAGATCGGCAAAACGAATAATATGGCAACCGGCTTTAGTCATCATGATGGGGGTTTTATTAAAATGAATTGAACGGTCATTTTAGACCGATAAAAAATGATTGCAAGTCAAGGGCCAGATTAAGTAGGGCTAAGTCGAAAGGTTTGCTAGTGCCATCGCTTTTTTGTCTGGCACACCTGAGGACCGATAATTTGGTAGACTGATGAGCGCTTAACGATTGGGTTGATCCAATGAAGGTTGAAAGGTTTTTTTGAGGCGTAAGTCGCAATGAGGCCCCTTTATGATCCATAAAAAAGTGATCTTTTGTTCTATGGATTCGTTAAAAAAAATCTCATTAATGAGATGAATGATAAAAAAATGATTAAAGGTCAAATATGAAGGTTTTTTGGAAAATGGTGTCTTGGGGCATCGTGTCATGGACTTTTTCTGTTTTTTGCATGAATTTTGGGTATGCGCAAAACTATCCCGTTAAACCCGTGCGGGTCGTTATTCCCTGGCCTGCTGGAGGTTCGAACGATATGGCCGGACGTATCGTGCTACAAAAAGTCTCTGAATCCTTAGGCCAACAGTTTGTTGTGGATAATCGCCCCGGGGCCTCTGGGGCCATTGGTGCTGAACCGGTGGCGAAATCACTGGCCGATGGTTATACGCTGATGGTGCATTCGACCACTCACCTCAGTAATCATTTTGTTTATAAAAAATTAAATTACGATGTATTGCATGATTTTTCACCGATCTCAACGGTGGCCACACAACCCGGTGTTTTCGCGATCCACCCTTCTTTGCCGGTTAAATCGATTAAAGAGTTTATTCAGGTTGCCAAGAGCCATCCCGGGCAAATTAATTATGGCTCTGCGGGTAACGGCAGTTCTCCGCATTTGTCGATGGCCTTATTTGTTTCGATGACAGCGCTGAAGCTCGTGCATATTCCTTACAAGGGCGGCCCCCCAGAAGTGACCTCATTGCTCGGGGGCGAGACGCAAGCGGCTATACCAACCCTAGCCACGGTCATTATTCATTTGAAGTCGGGTCGTTTAAGGGCCTTAGGTGTTACGTCATTAGAGCGCAGTAGTTTATTACCTGAGATCCCCACGATTGCCGCCTCCGGTGTTCCTGGCTATGAGATGAGTCCGTGGATAGCAGTCTATGGCCCTGTTGGAGTACCCAAGCCGATTGTCGATAAATTGAATGGAGAAATCAATAAAGCCATCAAGTTGCCCGAAGTGGCGCAAAACCTCTCACAGCAAGGTCTGGATCCTTTGCCCGGAAGCGTGGAAGAATTCAATCGACGGATTACAAAGGATTACGAGAAATATGGTCAATTGATTCGTAGTATTGGAGTCAAGCCTGACTAGGCTTAGAGCGGCTACCAAAGAAATGCATTATTCCGATTTTATTTTGTTTTGCTTAATGACCAGACTCCAGGTTTTGATTTCCTCTGACACAAAGGCCGAGAAGGCCTCGGGACTCATAGGATTGGGTTGAGCGCCAAACTCTGAAAAACGCTTTTTGATTTCAGTATGAGATAACGTTTTATGGATCTCGTGGTTCAGTCGATCAACAATCGGCCGAGGGGTTTTGCTGTTGCAAAAAATACCCCACCAGAGGGACACATCATAGCCGGGTATCGCCTCAGCAATAGAAGGGATGTCGGGGGCGAACACGGATCGTTTGGCAGAGCTGACCCCGAGTGCGCGCAGTCTCCCACTCTTTAAGTGTGATTCAACCGAGGGCAGTCCCACAATGACCGCTTGGACTTGACCGGCAATAAGATCGGTTAAAGCCGGTCCCATGCCTTTGTGTGGAACGTGCATGATATCGAGGTGGGCTTTACTTTTTAAAACCTCCATAGCCAAATGGTTAATGCCCCCCATCCCAGAAGAGGTGTAGTTCAGTTCCCCTTTATGTTTTAGCAGCAGTTGCACCCATTGATAGGTATTTTTAACCGGTAATGATGGGTGAATCACTAACACCATAGGGCCAAAACCTAACATCGTAATGCCGCTTAAGTCCGCGATCGGATCAAAGGGCAAATGAGCACTTAAGGCGGCACCGGTCGTATAGGTGGTGGATGTGACATAAAGGGTATAACCGTCTGGTGGCGATTTTGCAGTCAGGTCTGCAGCAATCATTTGGCTCGCCCCAGGGCGGTTTTCAACAACCACCGATTGGCCTAGTGAGTCGCCCATTTTTTGTCCAATGGCTCTTGCCAACACGTCGTTGCTACCCCCCGGTGGTGCCCCCACTAATAAGCGAATGGGTTTGGTTGGATAAGGGTTTTGTGCCAAGCAAGGCGCGCCACTGAGGGCGAGCCAGCTCGTAAACCCGGTAATCAGTAAGGATCGGGTTGGCGTTATTTTCATTGGTGCGCTTGCATCCAAGCTTTGATGACCGGCTCAATTGAATCGTTTTCTTGAGGAAATTTTTCAGCTAACCCAGAGTGTGCCATGTCTTTCATGAAACTGAGCGTGGCTCGTGTAAGCCGACTGTATCCGTGAGCACTATCGAGTAACTCTAAGGATTCACTCATTTCGTGAATACGCCTAGGGGCATGGGTCGCAGTGCCACAGATAAAGCGTTTAATGATTTTTTCAAAAGCGATGTCATTGAAGGTCGCGGAGAGATCCTCTACGCAAGCGTCTAAAATACCTCGACGATGAGCCGCCTCGAGCGACTCAAACAATAAGCCTGACAGACCTTTCATGCAGACGCTACGAATGAGCTTCATGGCGCTAGCGGCTCCGGGATCGGGACTGATGACTTTAGTATTCATGCCAAGGCTGTTGAGTAATGCGCTCACTTTTTCAGCCTCCCGACCACTGAGCACAATGGGGATTTTAATTCGAGAGACAGGCACCGGCCCCATAATGGAGGCGTCGACAAATTGTGCCTTGTCGCCAATGAGGGCGGCTATTTTTTCCATTGCGGTGGCTGAATTAGTGCTCGCATCAATGTAAAAATGATGTGGACGAAGGGATTTTGTAATCTTTCGCGCAGCACCTAGGGCCAGTTTGCCGGCAGTCAGCGCAATAATGATGTCAGCATGTCGAGCTAATGCACCTGGGGTTTTGACCAAGGTGATGCCACACGCTTGTGCTTTTTTTTGAACAGGGTCTCCTGGTAAGGCTTTTGCACCAGAAGGGCTGTAGGCGAAGAGGTGGGTGATGCCTGCCTGGGAGAAATCGCTTGCAAAAATCTGGGCAGCTTCGCCAAAACCCATGAATCCTAAGCGAATGGGGTTTGAAGACATGTGTAGGGGTCCTTTGTAGTTATGAGGGCTCGGGTGGATAGTCAACAGAAGGGAGGAATAGATTTTTTTGCCAAGAATAAAAAACTTTTAGCTCAGTAGTCGTTTCTTTGTCAAAAATGGCTTTATCATTGTCCTTTGGTAGGCATTGAGAATGTTATTTTATGGATATTACAGGAGAATAGCAGTGGCTGAAGATCGCATGATGGAAGGTAAAGTGGCTGTGGTGACGGGTGCGGGTCGGGGTATTGGCCGTGAGATGGCGTTAATGTTGGCTCAGGAAGGCGCTAGCGTGGTGGTTAATGATCTGGGCTCTACCGTCAATGGTGAGGGGGTGGATGAGAGCGTGGCGCAGTCAGTGGTCAATGAAATCAAGGCCTTGGGAGGCAAGGCGGTTGCGAGCACGGATAGCGTGGCGGAACCCGATAGTGCTAAGCATATTATTGATTTGGCTGTGGCTAGTTTTGGTCGCATTGATGCGGTCATTAATAATGCAGGGATTCTACGAGATCGTATCTTTCACAAAATGACACCTGAAGAATTTGATTCGGTGATCAAGGTGCATTTATATGGTGCTTTTTATGTCAGTTTAGCTGCCGCCCAGCATTTTCGTCAGCAAAATTCAGGTGCTTTTGTTCACATGACTTCGGGATCGGGTTTATTTGGTAATTTTGGTCAGGTCAATTACGGTGCCGCTAAATTAGGCATCGTTGGTATGTCTAAGCAAATTGCACTCGATATGTCCCGTTACATGGTACGTTCAAACTGCATAGCCCCCAGTGCTTTTAGTCGTATGATCGAGGCCATTCCTGCCAATACCCCAGAGCAAAAGGCGCATATTGAGCAACGTAAAAAGTTAATGTCTCCCAAACAGATCGCGCCAATGGCCGTATTTCTTTGTAGTGATGCCGCCAAAGACGTTAACGGTCAAGTGTTCTCGGTCAGAGCCAATGAAGTGTTTCTCATCAGTCAGCCCCGTCCAGTACGATCTGCACACCATGGTGATGGTTGGACCCCGCAGTTAATACGCGACCGCGTTTTACCCGCATTTAAGTCTTCTTTTACCCCCTTGGAACGTTCACGCGATGTGCTGAGCTGGGATCCCATTTAAATTTTAAGGAGATAAAACGCATGGGCCATAAACTGTTAGTCATTCATGGTGCTGGCATGAATATGCGCGGCAAAGTGCAATTGGAGGTTTTTGGTCCTATGCAATTGCCTGAATATAATGAGCATATTTTGCGTTACGCTTCAGAGCATGGTTTTGAAGCAGAGATTTTTCATTCGAATATCGAAGGAGAAGTCATTAACAAAATTTATCAAGCGTTTGAAGAAGGCGTGGATGCTTGTATCATTAATCCGGCGGGCTATAGTTCTGGGCATCCGGCTATAGTGACGGCTTTAGCGCAGGTGAAATTTCCTTCCATTGAGCTTCATATTTCAAATCCTGCGCGCCGCGGTGGGCAGTCAGAGGTGGCGAAGGTGGCACGTGCCGTGGTGACAGGATTTGGTATCTTTGGTTATTGGATCGCGATGCGGGGCTTGCTTGAAATTTTAAAAGAAAAAAAATAGTTTCATTCAGAGCTTTGCGTTTACTTTTACAGTGGTGGTCCTGACCAAAACATCCCATGGTTCTTTGACAAAAACGGGATTTAACGTGTTGGGATACGGTTTTTGTCTCACTTTTGGACCCATGAAAGTGATTGCTTAAAGTAAGCCCGGTATCGTTTTTTTAAAGGCAGACGACATGACATTTCCAGTAGGCCAGTCTTCCTCTGAAGGATTTGAGGCTATCGGTTATATCGGTCTTGAAAAACGCCCTGGTTTTAAGATGGCGATTCATAAGGCTGATGATCGTTGGTATTTATATGTGGCTCATTTTTGGTGTAGCGGTTGGTCTATTGTTGAAATAACCGATCCGACTCAGCCGCGCTTTGTGCGCTACATTCCAGGCCCTCCAAATACCTGGACCCTACAGGTGCAAATTGCTGAGGGTCGGATGATTACTTCCTTGGAACGCATTCCACCGGGCTGGGGAGGGGATGTCAATGCAGCCTATGGGGAAGGTTTTTATATCTGGGAATTGAATGATCCGGAAAATCCTGTGCGTGTGGGGCACTATAAAACGGGCGGTATGGGAACACATCGAAATTACTATGCCGGTGGTCGTTATGTGCATGCCACCGCGCTACCGCCGGGCTATGACGGTCATATTTATCAAATCGTCGATATCGCGGATCCAGCCCAACCGAAAGAAATTTCTCGTTGGTGGCGTCCTGGACAATGGACGGCGGGGGGAGAAAGTGGTGCGCCAGAACATACCTTGTTGCACGGGGGGACTTATGTGGTGGGTGATCGGGCCTATCTACCCTATGGTGGTGGTGGGTTTGTTATTTTGGATGTGAGTGACTTTACACATCCTAAGATGATTAGTGATTTGCCTTTTTCCCCTCCTTTTGCTTCACGCATTGCAGTGCATACGGCCATTCCCTTGCAAAAACGACCCTTGGTCATCGTTAATTCTGAGGCGATTGCGGAGCAATGCGATGAAGCCCTAGGGTTTGCAGGGATTGTAGACATTCGTTCTGAGACGAAGCCCCGCTTGGTTTCGCTTTTCCCGCTACCGAAACCTCCCAAAGGCGCGACTTTTAAGAATTTTTGTGAACGCCCTGGCCGTTTTGGCCCGCATAACCAACATCAGTCGCAGTTCCAGGACATTCTTTTTCAAGATGAAGATTTGGTGTTTTTGACTTACTTTAACGCAGGGCTTCGGGCCTATGATATTTCGGATGAGCGTCTACCTAAGGAGGTGGGCTATTTCCTTCCTCCTGACCCAATAGAGCGTTTGGGGCCTTTACCAAAAACAGGATTGGCTACGCAATCCGAGGACGTGATCGTCGATTGTCGTGGCAATATTTTTGTATCAGATAAAAATCACGGTCTTTACGTATTACGATTTAATCGCTAGCGATTTTGTCGAATTAATTGTTGTTGCTCGCGTTTCCAGTCTTTTTCTTTTTCGTCGGCTCGTTTGTCATGTTGTTTTTTGCCCTTAGCCAATCCGATTTCTAGTTTTATGCGTCCGCTTTTGTAGTGAAGATTGATGGGGATTAATGTGTAACCGGCTCTTTCCACGCTACCGATTAAGCGACGAATTTCCTCAGCGTGTAGCAATAACTTTCGTGTGCGGGTGGGATCTGGATGGATATGGGTGGAGGCGGTGGGTAGGGGGCTGATATGAGCGCCCACTAATTGTATTGCCTCACCTTGAACGATAACATAGGCTTCTTTTAATTGTGCTCGACCGGCACGAATCGATTTGACCTCCCAACCTTCGAGAACCATGCCGGCTTCGAAGCGTTGTTCGATAAAATAGTCGTGGAAGGCTTTTTTGTTTTCTACGATACTCATGCTTTCCATTGTACCAGTGTGTGGGTAATTCTATGACAGAAGTCACAAAAACAGTGATTGTTGCTTTTAGTCCAGCGCAAATGTTTGCTTTGGTGGATGAAGTGGAGCGTTATCCTGAGTTTTTGCCGTGGTGTAGTTCCAGTCAAGTCATTTTAAGGGATGAGGCGACGACTCAAGCCACTTTGATGATTGGATATCGCGGGTTAAGACAGGGATTTTCTACTAAAAATCTTAAAACGCCTCCTACCGAAATGACAATGAGCTTGGTGGAAGGGCCTTTTCGGCATTTGGATGGGCAATGGCGGTTTATCGATCTCCAAGGGCGGGGTTGTAAAATCGAGTTTAAGATCGTCTATGAATTCTCTAACCGCCTTCTCGCTGCGGTGGTGGGTCCTGTGTTTGATCACATTGCGGATACCTTGGTGGATGCGTTTGTTCAGCGGGCAGAAAAGCTTTATGAATCCCACTGAAAGTGCTTTTAGTGTGGAGCTAGTTTATGCCACCCGGACCGAACAAAGAGTGCTGCGAATTGAAGTGGCTTCTGGTACTAGTGTTGGTCAAGTGATTGAAAATTCAGGAATATTTAATATCTATCCGGACTTGAAACGAGATCTTTTGAGTGTCGGTATCTTTGGTCAAGCCGTCGACTACAGTCACTTAGTTAATCCTGGGGAAAGAATAGAGATTTATCGGCCTTTACAGGCAGATCCGAAGGAGGCGAGACGGCGGCGCGTGAAAAAAACTCGAAACCAACGGCAAGCGAATCCACCAAAGTGAGCGTTGGTGCCTTTGTTTTAATCAAAAGACTTTTAAGGCAGATTACTCCCTATCAGGGGCGTTTTTTTTGCTTGAAGGCGCACCAAGGTTATTGCAGTATTGTGCTGCGATATTCATGACTTGGCTTATTTCGTGCTGAAAATCCTCTTCATTAAAAATATATTTATCGCCGTTTAAACGGTCAACACCAAATTGTCGTTTTCTGTCATTCAGGTCGTTTAATTTTTTTTGATTAAAATTACAAAGATTTTGTAATTCCGAGATTTTGTCGGCGTTATTCATAACATCCGTATTGATTTTGTTGCTCTCTTTAGTCAGGGGCGTGGGAGTTGGGGCAGGCTTTGCATCGGGTGAAGCGGGTTTATCCATCTTTGGGGCCGGCATTTCGATTTGGGGTTTATACTGAATTTTTCCAACTTCTTTGTAGCCGGACGAGCAAAAAGATCCGAATTCAATCCCCCCGCTAGGGTTAATGCACTTGACAATTTGGGCTGTAGCGGGGGCGTTACTCCATAATAGTAGTGTTTGGGTTACTAAAAGGAAACGTGCGATTGACCGTCCTAGATAAGAAAAAAGGGGGCTACAAGTCGCAGACATGGGATTTTTTCTAAATATTAATTTTTGTTAAGTTAAATCAGTTTGATGGCGAAGTCAATTATTAACTCAATAAATGCGTTTACGCTAAGCTGAGCTTTTCGTATAATTCGTCCTTTGCAAAGGATCGACAAATGCGAGTGCTACAGAAAGCCCTGACATTTGATGATGTTCTGTTGATTCCTGCTCATTCAACAGTGCTGCCCCGAGACGTGAGTCTAAAAACTCAACTCACCCGAGGCCTTTCTCTAAATATCCCTATCGTGTCTGCCGCCATGGATACCGTGACCGAGTCACGCTTGGCCATTGCTTTAGCGCAAGAAGGGGGTATTGGCATCATTCATAAGAATATGTCGGTGACGGCTCAAGCCGGAGAGGTCAACAAAGTCAAACGTTTTGAGAGCGGGATTGTGAAGGATCCCATTACCGTGACCCCTGTGATGACCGTTCGTGATGTGATGCAAATCACGCGACAACACAAAATATCGGGTTTGCCTGTAGTGGACTCCAAGGGGCGAGTGGTCGGTATTGTGACCAACCGGGATTTACGGTTTGAGGTTAATCTCGATCAGCCGGTCAAAAACATTATGACCCCTCAGGAAAAATTGATCACTGTGCGCCAAGGAGCGAGTCGTGAAGAGGCCAAATCACTGATGCATCGACATCGGTTGGAGCGGGTTCTGGTCATTGGTAGAAATTTCGAATTATTGGGGCTTGTCACGGTCAAGGATATTTTAAAGTCCTCTGAGCACCCTAATGCCAGCAAGGATGCCCTGGGTCGATTACTGGTGGGTGCTGCTGTTGGTGTGGGTGAGGGGACTGAAGAACGGGTAGAAGCTTTGGTGGAGGCGGGTGTGGATGTGATCGTGGTGGATACCGCGCATGGTCACTCTACCGGCGTGTTAAAAAGGGTCAGATGGGTCAAACGCGCGTTTCCTAAAACTCAAGTCATTGGTGGCAATATTGCCACAGCCACCGCGGCTAAGGCTCTGGCAGATCATGGAGCGGATGGCGTGAAGGTGGGGATTGGACCTGGGTCTATTTGTACAACGCGTATTGTGGCCGGCGTGGGAGTGCCGCAGATTACTGCCATTGATAATGTGGCTAAAGCCTTAGCGCGCACCGATATTCCTTTGATTGCAGATGGAGGGATCCGTTACTCTGGAGATATCGCCAAAGCCCTTGCCGCCGGAGGATTCGCCGTGATGATCGGTGGACTTTTTGGTGGTACAGAAGAGTCCCCTGGGGAAATAGAGTTATATCAAGGCCGTTCTTACAAGGCTTACCGAGGTATGGGTTCTCTTGGGGCTATGCAACAAGGTTCAGCGGATCGATACTTTCAAGAAATTGATGAACTGGATACTGAGAAATTAGTTCCAGAGGGTGTCGAAGGTCGAGTGCCTTACAAGGGGGGGGTTGTCCCCTTGATCCATCAATTGATGGGGGGCTTGAGGGCCAGTATGGGTTATGTGGGTTGTGCGTCGATCGATAGCCTAAGAAAAAAAGCTGAATTCGTGGAAATTACGAGCGCCGGTATTCGTGAGTCTCATGTGCACGATGTGCAAATTACAAAAGAAGCGCCTAATTACCGAATTGAGTAATGGGACTTCATCCGCATCATCTCTAGGGTGGGTGTGGCTTAGACTATCGTTCGAGTGAACCCAAACTCGAATAGATCTTCATTAACCGAGCCGGCTTGACCGGTTTTCCCCAAGGCTAATATTTCTTATGCATCAAAAAATACTGATTCTTGATTTTGGTTCTCAATACTCGCAGTTAATTGCTCGCCGGGTTCGGGAGTTGAATGTTTATTGTGAATTGCATCCGAATGATGTGTCGAACGAGTTCATAAAGAAAATGGCACCTGATGGCATTATTTTATCGGGTGGGCCTAATTCTGTTTGGGAAAACGATACGCCTCGAGCACCCGATGCTGTGTGGGATTTGGCTGTGCCGGTATTGGGGATTTGTTACGGTATGCAAACGATGGCGGCGCAGTTAGGAGGGCGGGTGGTCAGTGGTCAAGTGCGTGAGTTTGGCTATGCGCAGGTCAGAGCGCACGGTCACTCTCAATTGTTTAAAGACATTCAAGATCGTAGTAATGAAGCTGGCCATGGATTACTTGACGTTTGGATGAGTCATGGTGACAAAGTAGAAACCCTGCCCGATGGTTTTAAGGTGATTGCGAGTAATCCGACTTGTCCTATTGCGGCGATGGCCAATGAGAACTTGAAGTATTACGCGGTGCAGTTTCACCCTGAAGTCACGCACACCACACAAGGTAAAGCGATACTTAAGCGTTTTGTACTAGATGTTTGTGCTCTAAAGGGTGATTGGAATATGCCCGACTATGTCGTAGAGGCTGTCGAGGCGATACGCCATCAAGTCGGAGATGATGAAGTCATTTTAGGGCTTTCAGGTGGTGTCGATTCATCGGTGGCAGCCGCTTTAATTCATCAGGCGATAGGCAATCAATTAACCTGTGTTTTTGTGGATAACGGATTATTGCGTTTAAATGAAGCCGAACAGGTGATGGAGACTTTTTCCAAAAACCTAGGGGTTCGAGTCATTGCCATTAATGCTCGTGAGCAGTTTATTGGGCATCTGAAGGGGGTGATAGATCCTGAACAAAAAAGAAAAATTATCGGCCGTGAGTTCGTAGAGGTTTTTCAGCGTGAAGCCAAAGCATTACCTAAAGCAAAATGGTTAGCGCAGGGAACGATTTATCCTGATGTCATAGAGTCAGCGAATTCGAAAACAAAAAAAGCCCATACGATTAAGTCGCATCACAATGTTGGGGGATTGCCTGACACCTTACATCTAAAATTGTTGGAGCCGTTGCGAGAGCTTTTTAAAGATGAGGTACGAAATTTAGGCTTGGCTTTGGGGTTGCCCCGTGACATGGTATTTCGTCACCCTTTTCCTGGGCCTGGATTGGGTGTTCGTATTTTGGGAGAAGTAAAAGAAGAGTTTGCTGAATTATTGCGACGAGCAGATGCTATTTTTATAGATGAACTGAGAGCTTCGGGCTGGTATGACAAAACGGCACAGGCTTTTGCAGTTTTTATACCGGTAAAATCTGTTGGTGTGATGGGTGATGGTAGAACCTATGAATATGTTGTTTCTTTAAGAGCCGTACAAACCACTGATTTTATGACTGCAGAGGTGGCAGAGTTGCCCCATCGCTTATTGGCTAAAGTTTCCAATCGAATTATTAATGAAGTCAGAGGAATAAATCGAGTGGTATACGATATCTCTAGTAAGCCTCCGGCGACCATTGAGTGGGAATGATTTGATGTCTGGCAACACCAAGTATTGATTAGCAGAAACACCCCGAAAGCCCGCGTCGTTGCGGGCTTTTTTGCTTTTTGGTCTGGCACTGGCTGGCACCTTCAAGCACCGGCAAGTACGCTTATCTTATGCTACGGCGGATGGTTCTATCTCAGCCGATACCATGAGAGACACGCGATACCATGCCATGATCTTTAGACTTGGCATGGTATTGAAAATTCGTAAAATTTTGATTTTTAATTAGAAAAGACGTTTTTTTCTGCTGATTATTATCAAGGTATTTTGAACCTAGATAGGACGAATACCATGCTCACCGATACCCAGCTGCGCAACATCAAGCCACAGGACAAGCTCTACAAAGTCAACGACCGCGACGGCCTCTATGTGGCCGTCACGCCCGCCGGAGCTATCCTGCGAAGTTGCTGGTGGTGATGAATACGTATATACTTCATTCGTACTTTTCAAGAGGGCTGCATTATGTCCAAGGAAGCCGTTTTCACAATGAAGCTAGAGCCGGAGTTGCGCGCCGATTTCATGGCCGAAGCGGAAGCAGCACACCGGCCGGCGTCTCAGGTCTTGCGAGAGTTGATGCGTGAATTTGTCCAGCGTCAACGCGAAGCACGCGAATATGATGAATTCCTGAGTCGCAAGGTTGATGCTGGTCGCACTTCGATGCGCACGGGTGTTGGTCACTCCAATGATGAAGTTGAAGCCATGTTTGCTGCACGGCGTACGGCTGTGACAGGCTAAGCGTGAGGGTTGTTTGGACGCCTGAAGCGCTGCAAGATCGCGTTGACGTTTGGAACTACATAGCGGCCGACAACCCGCGAACGGCTGCTTGTATGGATGAGCTTTTCAGTGATTCGGCCGTAAGGCTTGCCGATCACCCGAAGCTAGGGCGGCCAGGGAAAATTCAAGGGACCCGTGAGCTGATTCCACATGAAAGCTATCGCCTGGTGTACGAAATCAGCGGCGAAACCGAATGGATGCTGGCCCTGGTTCACACTGCGCGCCAGTGGCCATTAGTTCGTGGTTGATTGATGTGAATAGAAGTCTAAGAGTGCGAGGTTGATCGCATTTGCTCAGACTGAATGTTGGTTGCGAATTTTTACTAACTAATGAATATGGTATTTTTCATGGCATCAAATTGTGCAAGGCGCGCCAATGCGTTAATTTCATTTGAATTTCTTCTCTCGTTAACATCTGAGTGGGAATAGAGTTCAACGGCTTCAGTTTGGTTTTATAAGTTTTTTTACTTACCGTCGCGTGTAGGACCGCCGAATGAAGCGGCTCTCTCAAACTAGTTGAGCTTGATTTTAATTCGTCGAAAAATACATTTTTAAAACGATAAATGTTCGCCATAATTTACTGAGATTTTACGATGGATAAAAATATACTCGATGCCTTTTTAGAAGACCTTGCTCAAGCCAGAAATCTTTATCGCTACACGGCAAGAAAGGTTCTCAGAAAATCCAAGATAAGACATTACGAACCATCTCTGATATATTCCAAAGAAGATGCGAACCCGTCTCGTTTTTTAATTAATATGATGGCTGATGCAATAAAACTTGCGGCCAATATTGAGTTGATTTGTGGCAAAAGAGGGTTGCCGGACAGCCAATTCCTCAATGTTTTTCCTGGCGAGCATTATAGGTTATTGAACGCCCTCATCAAAGTTAGTGGATCGAAGAATGTTGTGGAGATTGGAACTTATACTGGCATGGGTACGCTTGCACTTCAAGAGGGGATTGACGATATTAAGGTTGTTACATACGATGTAATCGATTGGGATAAATTACCTCTTCCAAGTCATTTTGATGAATCGGATTTCAAGGGGGGCAGAATATCGCAAGTTATTGGAGATTTATCTGACGATACGGTTTTTGAGCAAAATCTTGCCGTGCTTAACTCCGCAGACGTTATCTTTATGGATGCCCCGAAGGATGACCAGTTCGAATATAGGATGGCAGAAAAATTTTCAATGTTAAGCAAAAAGACTTTTAAATTACTGATCGTTGATGATATCCAGTTCGTCAATATGATTGATTTTTGGCGCTCAATTAGTTCACCTAAGTTGGATGTGTCTTCGTTTGGGCATTGGTCGGGCACAGGCATCGTTGATATAAGTGAAGGACTCAAATTGCGGGTTTGAGTTTTCCTTAAAAGAAATTATAAGAGTAGAAAATGAGAGGAAATACGCTGGTAAGTGTAGTTTCTAGTGTCTAATTTATTTACTGTAAACTGTGGATTCTTCGTGAGAAAGGCATCAACTACGCTTTGCTGCGAAGCGCGCTGACGCCGCAACCAACGAAGCATGAGGCGGCGTTTTTCTTCGACGAGCAACGTTGCGAGAATACTTTCGTTCCGAGCGTGGAATGCGCCGACGCCCTATTCATCCCGCTCAACGGCAAAACGACGCACAGCATTTTTGGCGGTGAGTTGACCGATGGCCGAGATCAGATCGCACGCGAGTTGCTTTCCAGTTCGGCTATTGTCGCGAAAGACCTCAACTTCAAGCATCCATGCTTCTGCTATGTCCCCTATGTCAACAACTTTTCGCAGAGCGAGGTCGGCGCAATCGACAGCAAGCTCCGGGTACATAACGCTTATCTTGGATACGCCCCGTGCAACTTGCAAGCTTGGGCAAGACCTTCGTGTCGATGCACCTCGTGAACCTGGTGGTCAAGTAAGGCGATACCGTCATCCTCGGGCATGAGGATGACCGATCGAAGACCGAGAACCGCAACCTGCATTTCTACGACTACACGGCTCTTAGCCTACGGCTAAAAAACATTCAGTCGATGTAATACAGCAACTTCCTGTCCTTCAAGCCTGAGCAGATGATGTTAGAGGTGTTGTAGGACGATCTTGTCATTGCGCTTCGGGCGATGTCCGAAGAGGTTGCTCCCCTCTCTGAATTCACAGTCGTCATCGCAGACGAGAAGTTTGATAAGTATCTGAGGACGGCAAAGCTCGGGAAGCTGAAGAAGGCGGGCCTTGCCGACCTGGCCAAGGCGGAGTTGGAGGCAGTTATCCGCGAGAAGCTGCGGACGAGCTACTTATGCAACTTAGAGTGGGTTGACGAGCCCACGCACCAACCCAGCAAGTTCAATATCATGCTTTAATTCCCCAGGCAAAACGGACACCCGGAGCGTATGGTCGTCGCCCTCGAATACAAGCCCATCGAGCGTGTGTTGCGGCTGGTGACGATTTCGTGAGCATGTAAAGTACGGCGCACAGTTGTTGGTGGTTTGTGACTTATTGATAATTGAGTAGGAATAACTGGTTTTTTAAAACTCTCACAAAATATGTCATCGCAGTTTTGGATTAAACGAAATCCCCAATGTCTTGGCCAAGGTTTCTAATTTTTTGTCCAGTGTCCAAATTTTGGCATGTGGGGTGATCAGGGTAGACGCTAATAATGAGATGTCTATTGCTCCACAACCTGAGTCGTATAACTTGTTAGATTCAATTAGACTCATGATCTCTGACGTGGTTGCGGTTTTGGCATTTTGCAACTTGCCAAGATAAGCCAATGTTTTATACCGTGGTGTGGGTGGAGATCCACAAGCGATTTCTAATAAGATTAGGGGATGGCATATTACTTGATCATTACCAAGAAGATTGATTAAGCTTTCGTTACCCCGTCTAAAGTGATGCACCCATACAGAGGTATCAACAATTACCATATTAAGAATCCTGGAATACTTTTACTTGTCTTCTAGGGATCGCTTTCATTTTGGGTGTTTTCCCACCTAAAGCTGCCAGTCTTTTGGCGGATTCCACGCGAATAAATACCCTAAGTGCTTCGCGAAAAAGTTCTGATTTCTCAATATTGGGCTCTATGACTTCTAGCGCTTGAGCATACAACTCATCGTCTATTGTTACAGTGGTTCGCATATTTCTGCCCTTATCATTTGAATCAGAATTGATGTATTTTAGCATCTAAATTAACATCAACATAGTTTCACAAAAGTTACACAATATTCAAAGGTATGCCCGAATCAATTGAAAAAAATAAGTTCGAACCCAATGTGGCTATCGAGTGGGAATAATAATTATTCCGGTCGTAAAAGAATCTCTAATTTATTTCCACTGAAGATTTAACAGTGTCATTCTTCACGCATAACTCTGCGCATAGTTTCCTCTATTGTATTAATCGTCATAGCCTCTCTTAGGGTGGCATTGATTAAAGTCTGATAGCCTCTCCCACCAGCCTTCGCGCGGTACCAGCCGAGTACGTCTGGGTCAAGTGTAATGTTGATTTTTTTATTTTTAAGTTCCGAACGAAAAGCCACCTTACCTTCAAGGGGGGTAACCTCCTTGCCGGCAATCTTCCATACGCCACGATCTTTTCGATTTGACGGAAATTCTGAAGTAGCTATAATGGCTGATAAAGCTAACCCATGGAGCTATGAACATGCTCACTATGACTTCTCTCGTCGCCCAAAACCAATTTGGGACGCTTATCGACACTTCCCAGCGGCAACCTGTCACTGTTACTCGCCGCGGCCGCCCTGTGGCTGTCGTGATGTCGTATGAAGACTACCAAGCGACGACCCAAACCATCCCGCTTCATGTTGCCGCACTGATTAGTGAGAACTATCCGCAGCGTGGCAAAGATGCTGGGGATTCCATGCGTCTGCACCTTTCAAAAATGAGCAATAAAGCCGCTGAAGAGGGTTTGACCGAGGACACGGTAATGCCCCTGTTGAATGAAGACTAAACTTGCGTTCATCGTCATAGATACCAATGTTTTAATTAGTGCGGGATTACTCCCTCAATCAAAGACCGCTCAAGTCTTGGCGCTGGCAGTCGAGCATTTTGTGATTGCCCAGAATCAAGACACATGGCACGAACTTGAAACACGCATAGCGCGACCGAAATTTGATCCCTATTTCGGTGATTCTGGCCGATTGCGACACCTGGTCAAGATTGCTCAATCAATTCAGCGCTTTGAAGTGTCGGCTGCTGTGTCGGTCAGTCGAGACAAAACCGACGACAAATTTATTGGGCTTGCAATCGATTCCGGGGCACAAATTCTGATTTCTGGCGACCCAGATTTGAGGGATGTTGAAGCATACAAAGGAATCGAGATTCTCTCTCCAGTGCAATTTTTCGAACGCTTTAAAGCACAATAAGCAGGGGCTCGACTGCTCAACCTCACATTTTACTCATTCACTGAAAGTCATCCGTTGGAGTGGCCACCCCTAGCTACGGGCGAGTTCTGACTATTTGATTGCCTGTTATGTCATCTCCTGATAAACGTCCAACTTAGCACATTCCAGCGGCCTATGGCCGCACGGTTTTTTGTTCAGTTGCCCGCTAACTGACAGTGGGTAGCGGTTTGTGAGCATCAGCATAGAAGGTCAATCCAGTTTCTAGTACATCGATAGCGTTCAGCAGGGCTTGTTAATCGGGTTATCAACCGCGTAACGTTTGACGTGAGCTCAAAACCACCGGCAACCATTGAGTGGGAGTAACTTATCGACTTAAGTTCATGATTTATATATTTTTTCTCTAAAAAAGAATGATATTAAATATTTCATCATTTTGTAATTGAATCTTATCAATAAAATCAGTTATAAATCTTTGTAATTCTTCGTATAATATGTATTGATACATAAATTACGAGGCGCTTAAATGCCTACAATTAATGCAACTGAACTTGCTAGAAACACTAGAGAAATTTTGGACCGTGTAAGTAGTCAAGGAGAAACAGTAACAATTCAGCGTAATCAAACCTCGATTGCTCAAATTGTTCCATCACCACGAACCATGAGTGCTACTCAAGCTCTCGAAGGCTTGGGTCATTCTATGCTATCGCCAAAGCAGTCAGATGCTTGGTTAACCGATAGCAAGGAGCAATTTAGCGATGCGGTGCGTGATCCATGGGCATGATTTTGGATAGCTGTGTCTGGATTGGACTTGCCAGCAAC
>CAITMU010000056.1 GCA_903893565.1 uncultured beta proteobacterium
GTAAGCCCCTGCTCCTCCTGGATTACCGTAAGCCCCTGCTCCTCCTGGATTACCGTAAGCCCCTGCTCCTCCTGGATTAACGCACTGGGGGTCGTTTGGGTTGCAGGGATTGGTGGGCTGCGGGGTCTGCGCTAGCGCAGAAGTAAAAATCAACGTTGAAAATAAAGATAACCACAAAGGCTTCATAAATTGATATGACATTGCTCATCCTAGCGTTTAGGGCGTTAATGTTTGTGTGTGGAGTTTACATGACTTAAAGGATTTTTACGCATACCCACCTCTTCTAGATGGCTATAAAAAACCCTTTTTCGGGAATATGTATTCTGCAGAAATGTAGTTGGATTGGGTACTCAATATTATGACCAAAATCAAAACTACTTTTTTACACCTAGTTCCATTCAATCGACTAGACAGAATTTTGGTGGCCAAGGGCGGAATTGAACCACCGACACACGGATTTTCAGTCCGCTGCTCTACCGACTGAGCTACTTGGCCCCATAGGACAGGAACCATCTATTTTATTCGTTCGCAGAGTTCAGTGCAAACCAAAAAGCTTGTTCTCGGAGATTAAAATACTGTGATACGGTGTTTTTTTCAATACCGACCATACAAAAAGCCCCTTTTTGAGGGGCTTTTTGTTTTTTAATTCATTTCAAGCGCCTTCGCTTGAGCGAATTCGTCGCTTGTGCACTTGAAATTTTTCACTTTCCAGACTACATCCCCATCCCGCCCATGCCACCCATATCACCGTGGCCATGACCGGCGTGAGCGCCTGCAGCTTCTTCTTTTGGTGCTTCTGCGACCATTGCATCGGTGGTCAAGATCAAACCTGCCACAGAAGCGGCATTTTGCAATGCGCAACGTGACACTTTGGTGGGATCTAAAACGCCCATTTGCACTAAATCGCCGTATTCACCGGTGCCAGCGTTGTAGCCAAAGTTACCTTTGCCCTCAACGACTTTATTCAACACGACTGAAGGCTCATCTCCAGCATTGGCGGTAATTTGGCGCAGCGGTTCTTCAATCGCACGTAAAACGATTTTAATTCCCGCTTCTTGATCGGGGTTATCCCCAGTGATTTTGCCAAGATTGCCACGTGCACGAATCAATGCAACACCACCGCCAGGCACAATCCCTTCTTCAACCGCAGCACGAGTGGCATGTAATGCGTCTTCCACACGAGCTTTTTTCTCTTTCATTTCTAACTCGGTTGCAGCACCCACACGGATCAGGGCAACACCACCGGCCAGTTTGGCAACGCGTTCTTGCAGTTTTTCTTTATCGTAGTCAGAGGTTGCTTCTTCGATCTGCGTGCGAATATTTTTCACACGGGCTTCGATCGAATCTTTGTCCCCGGCGCCATCGATGATCGTGGTGTTTTCTTTCTCGATTTCGATACGCTTGGCACGGCCCAAATCTTTTAGTGTAGCCTTTTCCAACTGCAATCCGACTTCTTCTGCAATCACAGTACCGCCCGACAAAATAGCTATGTCTTCCAACATCGCTTTACGACGATCACCGAATCCAGGTGCTTTAACCGCACAGGTTTTCAAAATCCCGCGTAGATTATTAACCACCAAGGTGGCCAACGCTTCGCCGTCCACTTCTTCGGCAATAATAAGCAGTGGTTTACCCGCTTTAGCGACTTGCTCTAACAAGGGCAGCAGGTCACGAATATTGGAGATTTTTTTGTCGTGCAACAAAATGTACGGATCTTCCAATACTGCAATTTGCTTATCCTGATTATTGATGAAATAAGGGGAGAGATAACCGCGGTCAAACTGCATACCTTCAACCACTTCCAACTCGTTATCTAAGCTCTTGCCATCTTCAACCGTAATCACGCCTTCCTTACCCACTTTGTCCATTGCATCGGCAATAATCTTACCAATGGAAGCATCCGCATTAGCCGAAATGGAGCCCACCTGAGCAATTTCTTTATTGGTCGAGCAGGGTTTAGACAGTTTTTTCAACTCCGCTACAACCGCGGTCACCGCTTTATCGATTCCGCGCTTCAAGTCCATGGGATTCATACCAGCGGCCACGTATTTCATTCCCTCTTGCACAATTGCTTGGGCAAGAACGGTCGCGGTCGTTGTACCATCGCCAGCCGTGTCAGAAGTCTTTGATGCAACTTCCTTCACCATCTGAGCGCCCATATTTTCAAATTTGTCTTTTAATTCAATTTCTTTAGCAACTGATACGCCATCTTTTGTAACGGTGGGCGCACCAAAACTGCGCTCTAACACGACGTTACGGCCTTTGGGGCCAAGGGTGACCTTGACGGCATCGGCTAGAATATTGACACCGGCGACGATTTTGTGCCGTGCACTTTCATGAAACCTGACTTCTTTTGCTGACATGAGAATTTCTCCTGATTCGAATAGTTGGGAATGGGGGTTACTCAATCACGCCCATAATGTCTTCTTCCCGCATAACCAATAGCTCATCGCCATCGACTTTGACTGTCTGGCCAGAATACTTGCCAAACAGAACACGATCGCCCACTTTGACTTCAAGGGCAATCACTTTACCGTCATCGCCTTTTTTGCCTTTACCTACCGCTTTTACTTCACCTTGATCAGGTTTTTCAGCTGCAGTGTCGGGGATCACAATTCCGGAAGCGGTTTTACGTTCCTCTTCCAGCCGCTTCACGATAATGCGGTCGTGCAACGGACGAATTTTCATATGCCTATCTCCTGTTTAATTTTTTAACGAAATCTTCGGTGCCGAGGTGCTCTGAAACGAATCAGCTCTGGATCAAGACCCAAATACTGTTAGCACTCAACTCCGATGAGTGCTAATAATAAGGCCTAACGCAGGCATTTTCAACCCCATGATGGACAGAATTTTCTTTTTCCTCCATCAATGTTGTTTTTTATATTTCTGCTAAATTTTTTAACCTATTGTTTTTTCTTGTATTTTTATTAAAAATAATTTTGTGTAAGCACTTACTTTTATATCAAGCCCTTTCCGCTTATCCCTTACCCCGTGAGTCCCTTTTAACCAAAAGACTATTGCTTGCCCCGACGCCAAACGTTACTTTATGCGGGTGTTCACTTTTTTTCTAAACCCTCTTCGTAAAAAATCAGCATTGCCAAACATCACAGGCGTTAAAATTTTAGAGTCTCACCCTGACGTAGTTACTCTTTTTAAATATCCCCTTTTTTAATCGAGCTCATGCTGACCCCTTCCCCGCCCACCTCTGACCGTTTACTGGCCCGCAGCTTGGCGGCGGTATGGCACCCCTGCACACAAATGCAACACCACGAGTCCCTGCCCTTAGTCGCGGTAAGTCGCGCCTTAGGGTGTTGGCTATACGATCAGCAAGGCCACCGCTACTTGGATGCCATCAGTTCTTGGTGGGTGAACCTCTTCGGCCACGCCAACCCTAAAATCAATGCCGCCCTTACAAGGCAGCTCGAAACCCTAGAGCACGCCATGCTAGCGGGCTTCACCCATGAACCGGTTGTCGCTTTATCCGAAAAACTCTCGCAATATACCCAGCAACAATTAGGTCACTGTTTTTACGCTAGCGATGGGGCTTCGGCCGTTGAAATCGCACTCAAAATGAGTTTTCATTATTGGCGCAATAGCGGAAAACCCGAAAAAACCCAATTTGTGAGCCTCAAAGGCAGCTACCATGGAGAAACGCTGGGCGCTCTGTCCGTAACCGATGTGCCTTTATTTAAAGATGTCTACGCCCCACTCCTACGACAGCACCATACGGTACAAAGTCCTGATGCAAGGTTAGGTCAGCCCACTGAAACACCTGCCGCCTACGCCCTGCTCGCCGCCCAAGATTTGGCAACGTATTTAGGGCAACACCATCAACATACCGCAGCCCTTATTTTGGAGCCCTTAGTTCAAGGGGCCACTGGTATGGCGATGTACGATCCCGTTTACTTAAAAGAAGCCCAACGTCTTTGCCAACAATTTTCCGTTCACCTCATCGCCGACGA